>NZ_JBFTSM010000001.1:0-784277 GCF_056400025.1 Rhizobium sp. 01L419 | reverse complement strand
CCGCAACAGCCCTCCGGAAGATCGACGGATGGATCGAAGACTATAATGAAATCCACCCACACTCAGCGCTGAAAATGGCCTCCCCAAGGGAGTTCATCAAAGCATTGTCTCAATAGCTGATCTGTCCGGCGAAATGGGGGGCACTCCAGTGTCCAGTTAGCGTGATTTATCGAGAGCGGATAATATCCGGTAACCCCGAGAGCATCTGTGCCTTGGGTACAATATCCGAGACTAACCCCGTTATCGGCGTTTTATCCTACGTAAACTTCGCGACCGCTGATGTTTGGATCAGTAGGCCTCGCCCTCGAACAAATCGACGACAGCAGTGTTTTCTGTCGTAGCTAGGGGTTCCGCTGCTCGTCGTCCATCTCCTCGTCCCAGACTTCACGCCAAATGAGAAAAGTCAGGAGCGGATTCTTGCGTATAAAGTCTCTCTTTACTTTATCCTTGCGTATTTCTCGCCATGACTGGGTTTGCATGTAGCTAATTGGGCCGAGGGGAAATAAGGCAATAATAAAGATCGACAGTATGTTACACAGATACCTGAGAACTCCATGCAGGTTTGCTACCCCGCCGCTTAGTAGCTGCACAACATACGCTCCTGCCAAGCAGACAAAGAACGCGACTAGACAGATCGTGTTCAGGCGTTTTGTCACGTCGTCCTCCGGCAAAACCCACACTCAGGTATGCGAATCACCACGCCCCGTGAAAAAGAGCGCACGCCCCAAGGGGCGAGTTGCAGCACTTGAAGGTGTTACCACTTCCCCCACATCGATCGAAGAGGCGCAACGCTACTTCTTCAAGATAGTTTCCCCTCTCGATATAGAAAAAATATAGAACTGGAGCACTCCGCAATCTGCGCCGACACGAAAGCCCGCCCAGCTCTTCGAGCCGGGCGGCTTTTGCGCTTTGTCGGCGCACTCCTCTTGCCGTTTGCCTGCCGATGCGCTCAATAGGCGCCGACGCCGGCTTTCCCTCACGTGCCGCGTCATCAAAATTCTCAGGATGACGGTAACAAATGCGTGGCCCCGTGCGTAGAGGATAGTGGCGGATGAAATATTCGGCCCGTGAAGAGGAATGGGCGGCCTGGATGCGCGCGGCAATCGCCGGCGACGCGCTGTCCTATGACCGGTTCCTGAAGGCCGTGACACCCTATCTGCGTTCGATTGCGCGCAGGCGCTGCGACCAGTTCGGTGCCCCGCCGAGTGAGGTGGAGGACGTGGTGCAGGAAGTGCTGCTGGCAGTTCACCTGAAGCGCGCGACCTGGGATACATCGAGGCCGATCGGCCCGTGGCTGTCGACCATCGTGCGCAACAAGCTGATCGACAGCCTGCGCCGGCGTGGCCGCCATGTCAGCGTGCCGATCGAGGATGTGATGGAAACGCTGGAGGCCGACCATCAGGAGGACGGCGCCGATCGCATCGATGTCGACCGCATGCTGGACGGTCTGCGCGACCCGCAGCGCGAAATCGTCCGGTCGATCTCGCTCGGCGGCGCCGGTATTAGGGAAACGGCCGAGAGACTACAGATGACGGAAGGCGCCGTGCGAGTGGCGCTGCACAGGGCGCTCAAAGGATTGGCGGCCCTCTATCGGAGCAACACGCGTGAAAACGGATGACCTGATCAACATGCTGGCAAAGGATGCGCGCGTCCGCCTCCGCTTCGGCCGCGTCTTCCTGATCGCGCTCGTGATCGGCGTTGTGATCTCCGCCGTCCTGCTCATCTCGACCATCGGCATCCGCAGAAACATGGCCGACATGATCGAGACCCCGCGCGTTCTCTTCAAACTCGGCATCACCCTTCTGCTCGCCGTCACCGCCACACGCCTCGCCTTCCGGATCGGCAAACCGGGCGTCTCGCTACGCTCCGCGGCGATGGCGCTTGTGCTGCCGCTGGCGGTCCTCGTCATCGGCATCGTCACCGAATTCTTCGTCGTGCCGCAGGCGGACTGGGGAAGCCGTATGGAGGGCCATTTCTCCGCCTTCTGCCTGTTCTTCGTGCCGACCCTTTCGATCGCCCCGCTTGCCGCCATCCTCTATTCGGTCCGCCAGGGTGCTCCGGAAAACCCGGGCACGGCCGGCGCGGTGGCAGGCCTTGCCGCCGGCGGCATTGCAGCCGCCATCTATGCCTGGCACTGCCCCGACGACAGCCCGCTGTTTCTGGCGACATGGTATTCGATCGGCATCCTGGTCGCGACGGCAGCCGGCTTCCTGCTGGGCCGAAAGATCCTTCGCTGGTGACGGCGCGACTTCGACATCAGCCGAGCCGGCGAGACAGCCGCAGAAATAGTCATCAGCGCCGGGAACTTTTGGCGTCGACCTCAGTCTGGCATGCGGACCGTACTGCGCGCTTCATCTGATTAGAACCATGCACCACAAGGCGCGTCGTGCGATCCGGCCTGTTATTTCCCAATAATTTGGCCCGCTTCGGCGGGCCTTTTTGTGCCTCGGCCGCCGGTAGCGATTGCGACACGCTTTAACGCGTCCGCTTTCCCGTCAGCGCCTGCCAGGCGAGCCGCAGCGTATCGAGGCGGGAGCGAATGCGCTCCTGTTGCGGGATGGCCAGCCGGTTGCGGAAATCGGCAAGCGCCTGGGCTTCAAGCCTGCTTCCCACTTTTTGCGGCAGATGCGGCACGGGTGCACCCGTCAGTCGGTCGATCACAGTCCAGTCGTCGTCGGTCCGACGCTCGATATCGTAGCGGTTCATAGCGGTCAGGATATCTCTGAATTAGAGGTGCGGAGGTCAAGAAAAGCGGCTTTCCCGTACACATGCAATCAGCAAAATGTGAGTGAACGTCAGAAAGTCCGTTCATGGTCAAAATTGCGTTGCCAAAGCCGTCGTCACGCGTTCGGTTTCGTGGTTCTCGTCTTGCCGAGACGCTTGCGAACCTTCGGGGGCCTGACCTTCAGTTGGGCCTGCGCATATTTCAAATCCAGGAGCGGCAGGGGACGGGCATTGATCGCGGCAATCTCGGCCTCAAGAGCGGCCAGTCCCACCATGATCTCATCGAACATTCTTGCTTCCATATGCCCATCCTCCGCTGCGGCTCATTTCCAGCCGCTACGGTAGCATCCGATAAAATGGCAGGCCAATGCCACATTGGAGCTAGCCCGAATGAACCTCGATTGCCGTCTTTTCGCCATCGCCGCGACATGCATTCATAGCAATACGGATTTAAGATGCTGCAAGCGTCGGAAAACCAGTCCCTGGAGGATAACCATGCACGAGATGACCCCATCGGAAATGCTGAAAGATCCGCTGATCCGCCAGATGCTTCGCGCCGACAAGATCAGCCTGGCAGCCTTTGCCGCCCTGCTCGACGCTGCCGTCCGTCAGCACGCCCGTCCCTCAAACGACGGCACCTTTGCGACGTCGAGGATGTCGGACGCCTGGACCGTCGATGCCGCGGCCTTTATCTGATCGACCGTTTTTTGCCGATGCCCGTCCGACTCCGGGCACCCCTGAGGCCCGCTCCAAGTGAGCGGGTCCTTTTTATTTGCGACGACGTGAGCCCCGGCTTACCTTCGCATTCCCCCTGGACCCCCGATTTGCTGGAATAGGTCGATGAAGGCGGCAGGCCCTCATGCACGCCTGCCGCCTCCCACCTCCGAGCGTCCGCCGCCCAGCGCTCAAGGAGGGAGGGCCACAATAGCCGGGCATTGTGGCCTTTAGGGGCAGTTGCCCGGAAGATATTCCCGGTGTCATCGGGCGGTAACATCACCCATCTGGAGCAGCCCGATCGCTTTCAGACATATGTCGTTGAAAGCGTTGGGGGAGATCGGACCGCGCCTGTGGATAAGCTGTGGAAACACTGTGGATCAGAGGCCGCATGCGGGCGCAGGTCCGGTGCCGGGCGTTGCCATTTCGTTCCAAATGCAGTCTTCTGATCAGGCCTGCCGTCGGCCTCCGCCGCACCTGAAGCCGACGCAGCCACAGGGCGCTCCGACATGAGTCGTGGAGCGCCCTTTCTTTTGCCGCGGCAAATAAGTCACGTGATCAACATTCACGCATTCCGCAATTCCGAATTTCATAATTCACGCGTATAGTGTGTTCGAGGGTCTCAATCTCCGTGCCTTGAGGGGTCGAGGACAATGAGCTGGAACACGTCATCGGCATTCGCGCCGGTCGGCCTGGTTTTGCGCGGTCGGGAGACGCACACTGTCGTGCGTACGCTCGGCGATGCCGCATACCTGCTGATCCGGGACTGGCCTTTCGATGATGGCGAGGAATATATGATCGCCGTCAAAGCCTGCATCGACGCCATCTGTGGAGACGTTGCCCCGGAACAATTCCGGGAGGCGTTTTTGCGCGCCGCAGACGAGGCTGGTATCGCCGCGTTGACCATCGTTCATTGATGGGCGTCCATTGATGGGCGTCCATTGAGGCAAAAGGCACAGACCGCATTGATTTTCTCGGAAAAACCGTCATCTGCTGCCGGCGGCGCGATGATGCGCGCAGGCTGAAACATCCGAGAAGCAATGAAGACAGCAGCAATCATCGGCGCAATCGCCTGCATGGCCCTCGCGGAGGTCGCAGTCGCCCAGTCGGATCTCAATGCCGCCCCGATCCAGCCGGATTACGTCGCCGCCATGCAGGCGCTCGACAAGGACGGCAAGCCGGTTGATCCGACTGTCACCATTATCCATCACGACGGCATGTTTCTGAGCGAGACGCTGCGCGACGACCGGGCCAGCATCGGCTTCGGACCGGACAGGGACAGCCCCGTCCTGCGCTGGAGCAGGCAGGCGGATGGCGAGGTGACCTTCCTGGAGCTTCTTCTTCTCTACCGCAAACCGGATACCGCGAAAGCCGAAACGCCTCAGGCGCTCGCCGAGGTTTCAACCGTTGCCGGCGAAAACTGCATGTGGCGCGAAACGGCGAGCAACCCGCCCTCATCAGGAACGTTCATTGCGCGCGAGCAGAACTGCATCACCGACGACGGCATTGTTATCGAAACAAAGCTGCTGACGCCGAACGACGCGCCCATCTATCACACCCGCCTCGCCAGACTGGACCGCCGCACCGTCGCTCCCGAAGAGATCTACCCGCCATCGGAGATCCTGACCCCGGAATTCTGGCTGAGACCGATCCGCAGCCACAGTACCGATCCTTCCCAGCCCGATTTCGACATCGCGCTGGAAAGCGTCGGCGGCTCGACGATCCGCTTGCTGCGGCATTATCCCTGGCACTTTTGGGAAAAGCGGGACCGTGGAGGCTCTGTTCGCATCAAGATCTGGAACATACTCGACGAGGCTCAGGGCATCTCCTATCAGCAGTCTGGCAGCTATCGCAGGCTCACGGCCGGACGTCTGGCAGCCGATGGCTCTACCTCTCTCAAATTCGATGAGACAACCGGAAAGGTCTCGCTCGGCAAGAGCGAAACCATCCTCGGCGAGACCTGCGAATGGTTTGATCTGATGCCGGGAGTTGACGATGCCGAAAACAGCGAGTGCCTCACAGGCGACGGGCTGCCGCTCAAGCTTGATATCAGCGGGATGAATCTGGCTTTCCCTTACACGGCCACATCATTCCGCCGCCGCCCTGTCGCTCTCTCGGAGATGCGCTTGCCAGCCGAAGCATTTTCGCTGGAAGAATGGGGATTGCCCGCGGTGCAGTGATGCCGATGCGGGATGTCCTCTTTTACGTCGTGCCGCGGGATATCCCCTATTGCTGCGTTGTAAAAAACCAACAAAGCAGCCTCTTCCCACACACACACACCCAATTTCCATGCGCCCGCTACAAATCGCCTTGCATCCCAGCGACAGCATAAAGACATAGGAAATACGCATACCCGGTGTCGCAATTAGCCCGGCACTTTCGTCTTAAGGCAGAACTCCTTCTTTCAGATATGGATATAGGAACGCCATGACCAGTGAACCTTTGCTTTCAGAGATTGAAGAACAGGCCGAATTGCCGGTCGAGGACCATAGCGCCCGCAACAGGCTGGTGATCGGCCTGCTGCTCGTCTCCGCCTTCGTGGTCATCCTCAACGAAACCATCATGGGTGTGGCGATCCCGCATCTGATGACGGATCTGAAGATTCCGGCGAGCTCCGCCCAGTGGCTGACCTCGGCCTTCATGCTGACCATGGCCGTCGTCATCCCCGTTACCGGCTATCTGCTGCAGCGGCTGAACACGCGGCCGGTCTTCATTCTCGCCATGTCGCTCTTTTCCGCCGGCACGCTGGTTTCCGCTCTCGCGCCCGGTTTCCAGGTACTGCTCGTCGGCCGCATCGTCCAGGCATCCGGCACGGCGATCATGATGCCGCTTCTGATGACCACGATCATGAACCTCGTGCCGCCGCATTCGCGCGGCAAGACGATGGGCAATATCTCGATCGTCATTTCCGTGGCGCCGGCAATCGGCCCGACGATATCAGGCCTCATCCTCTCCTCGCTCGACTGGCGCTGGCTCTTCCTGCTGGTGCTGCCGATCGCGCTGGCCGCCCTTGCCCTCGGCGCCTCGAAAATCGAGAACGTTACCGTCCCGTCAAAGGCGCCGCTCGATATCCTTTCTGTCGTGCTCTCGGCGATCGGCTTCGGCAGTTTCGTCTTCGGCGTCAGCGAACTCGGCGCCCCCGAAGCCGGCGTGACACCTCTCGATCCCCGCGTGATGCTCGTCGCTGGCGCCGCCGTCATCGCCATTTTCGTCTGGCGGCAGATCCATCTGCAGAAATACGAAAAGGCGCTGCTCGACCTGCGCACCCTGCAGACGACGACCTTCACCATTGCCGCGGGCATGATGGCGATCCTGATGATGTCGATGTTCGGCGTCTTTATCCTGCTGCCGATCTATCTGCTCTCGGTGCTCGGCCAGACGACGCTCACGACCGGTCTGCTGCTTCTGCCCGGCGGGCTGATCATGGGCCTCTGTGCCCCCTTCGTCGGCCGCCTCTTCGACCGCTATGGGCCTGCCCGCCTCGTCATCCCCGGCGCCATACTGTTTAGCGGCGTGATGTGGAGCCTGACCTTCATCTCCACGACGACCCCGGTCTGGGTGGTGCTCGCCATCCACATCGTCCTCAGCATCGGCCTTGCCCTGATGTTCACGCCGCTCTTCACCGTCAGCCTCGGCTCCCTGCCGCCGAAACTCTATTCCCACGGCAGCGCCATCATCGGCACCACCCAGCAGGTCGCCGGTGCCGCCGGCACCACGCTCTACGTCGCCATCATGACCTGGCGCGCCGGCATCCTGACTCAAGGTGAGGCAGATGCCGCTACGGCAACCGTTGGCGGCATGCAATCCGCCTTCTTCGTCGGCGCGCTGATTTCGCTGGCGGCCGTGGTGGCATCCTTTTACGTCCGCCGCCCGCCCGGCCGGCCCGAGGGACAGCCGATGGGCGGGCACTGAAGTCATTCACCGAAGCTGGAGCAATTCCGGCAAAACTGTCCGGCGGATTTGTGCCGGAAATTATGTGAAAACAAACAGATAGAGGGTTTCCTTAGTTCGGAGAAAACGGAAATCCTCTAGCGCGCGTAATAGCCGGGCTGATCGAGATCATCAATCAGGCCTCGGCACGTCGGCTGCCAGCCGAGCAACCAGCGTGTATGGGCGCTGGAGGCCGCCATGTTCGTCGCCGCCATATTGGCAAACCAGCCGAAATGTTCGCGGGGGCGAGACTCCACCGGCAGGCCGAGCTGGCGTCCGATCACCTCGGCGATCTCTCGGAACGGCACTGCCTCGTCGGCGACGGCATGATAGGCGGCTTCGGTCACCCCGCTTTCGAGCGCCAGCCGATAGAGGCGTGCGACATCCAGCCGGTGCACGCCCGACCAGCAATTCCTTCCGTCATCCGGATAGGCGGATACACCGGTCTCCCGGGCGATGCGCACGAGGATCGGGACGAAACCGTAATCACCGATACCGTGTACGCTGGGGGCAAGGCGCATCGTGGCCGCGCGTATCCCCTGCCCGGCAAGTGTGCGGGCGGCAACTTCCGATTTGCGAGGAGATGCCGGGTTCGGCAGATCCGCTTCCGTTGCACCGAGCGGAAAGCCCAGCAGACCTGATGTGACGATGAGCGGACGATCCGATCCGGCAAGCGCAGTTCCAAGCGCAAGGATTGCGCGCTCATCCTGTGCGGCATTGTCCAGAAACTTCGAGAAGTCATGGTTGAAGGCGGTGTGGATCACTGCATCAGCCTTGGCGGCCGTCTCGCCGAGAAGGTCGAGATCATCGAGCGAACCCGGCACGAGCCTTGCGCCGATGACCGCAATGGCCTTGGCTTTTTCGATCGAACGGACAAGCCCGCTGACCTTGTGACCGGCGCGGACCAGTTCCTCGACGATGGCGGTGCCGACCCAGCCGGTCGCACCCGTTACGAATATGTGCATTGCTGCGATCTCCATTGCGGGCGCCCAATCGGGCAGCCCGTGTTGACGTTAGGGTGTTGTGCGGGAAGTAGTCGAAGTCAGGCCACGCGCATCGACAGCTCGATGTCGTCGGCAAACGGCGTGGACATGTATCCACCTGCGGGCGAACGGACATGATCCAGATATTGGGGGCAGTAATCGGCATCGTCGGCAATGACGAGCGCACCGGGCCGAAGCCGGCCTTCGACCAATGCCAGCACTTCGGGATAAAGCGACTTCGCGCCATCGAGCAGAAGCAGGTCGATATTGTCAGGAAGATCGGTGCTCAATGTCTTGAGCGCATCGCCTTCCCGGATTTCGACGAGATCGGCAAGGCCGCCTTCGACGAGGTTCTGGCGAGCCCGCGCAACCTTCGAAACCTCGAATTCGCTGCTGATCAGCCGCCCGCCGCCATTGTCGCGGAGGGCCGCTGCAAGATAAAGCGTCGAAAGGCCGAAGGACGTACCGAACTCCACGATGGTCCTGGCATCGGTGCTACGCGCCAGTATGTAGAGCAGCTCTCCCGTCTGGCGGGAAACCGGCAGCCACAGGTCCTTCATGCGTCCGTAGAAATCGAGATATTCGGTCTTGCTGTGCATGAGCCGTTCCCGCTCGTCGCGGGAGAGCGCGGCCATGGCCGGGCTGGTGGCCTTGTCGGCCTCGGCAAACAGTTGATCGAGAAGCGGCGCGAGCGGTGCGCTTGCGAGGGTGTTCATCAGAGAAGTCCTTCATTTCGAGATGGCTTGCTTTCGAAATGAAAATACGAATAATCCGTCGCATTCGCTAATCGCATTTGCGGAACACCTCGATGGCCGATCGCCCAAGTCATGGAATTTCTTCGAGAAAATCGCCCAGACAGGCGCGCTCCAACGAGCTCGTAAACGCCATTCTACAAGCTGCTGTTCAGGTTTTGGCGCAGGAAGGCGCACAGCGTTTCACGACCGCCCGGGTGGCTGAAAGAGCGGGCGTCAGCGTCGGCTCGCTCTATCAATATTTCCCCAACAAGGCCGCCATCCTATTCCGGCTGCAGAGCGACGAATGGCGGCAGACCTCTCATTTGCTGGGCGAAGTCTTGAACGACACCGCCCGCCCGCCCCTCGACCGGCTGCGATCGCTCGTCCACACCTTCATCCGCTCCGAATGCGAGGAGGCAGCCGTCCGTGTGGCGTTGAACGACGCGGCACCTCTCTATCGCGACGCCCCCGAAGCCCAGGAGGCACGGCAGGCCGACGACCCCATTATCGAACAGTTCATGCGGGAAGCACTGCCCGATGCATCGGACGCAATCCGCACCATGGCCGGAGACCTGGTCACGACGACGATGAGCACGGTCGGAAAGGAATTTTCGGAAACAGCGCACAACGAGAGCGAGATCTCGGCCTTCGCAGACGCCATGGCCGACATGTTCTGCGCCTACCTCCGCAGCCTGGGCTGAGTGAGCCGCTCACCGGCTTAATGATATGTCACAACGGGCTCGAACATCCTTTGCAGAAAGGAGCGCTGCGCCGCCTGCGCATATTCCCGGGGAATGTGGTGCCCGCATTCGAAGACGTGGAGCATGACCGGCACTCCGGCATCCGACAGCGCATCCGAGAACCGTTCGGCCTGGACAACGGGAGCACGCTCATCGAGCCTTCCGTGCAGCAGCAAGGTTTCCGCCCGGATTTTCGGTGCGTGATGCAGGGCCGAGCGGGCCAGGAAGGCTTCGCTCGACAGGCCCGCTTCCTGCTCGATCGCCCGCCGCAAACCTTCCCAACTGGCCTCATAGGCAGCTTTGAGATCGTAGACCCCGCTGCGCAGAATGACGGCTCTGAGATCGGGAACCTGGGCTGCGACCATGGCCGAGGCGACCGCTCCCCGGCTGTTGCCGTAGAGGAGGATGCGGCCAGGATCGACGCAAGGCTGTTCCCGCAGGAAGGAGAGCGCGGCCAGGATCGCCTGCTGGGTGTTGGGGCCGCAGAAATCCGCCGGTCCATCCGAAGCCCCGAAGCCCGGCTGCGAGACCGCCGCCGCGGTGACATTCAAACCGGAACAGAACCGAAGCAAGGCGCCTGTATCGACGGCCTCTTTCGCGCCAATGAGACGGCCGCCCTGATTGCCGTGGACGAACAGGATGGCTCCTGCAGGCGTTTTGCTCTCAGGCTGAGCTTGAAAAAGCTCCACACTTGCCCCGTCGCCTCTGTCGATGAGATGTCGTGTCACATCAGGCATTTTCACCCTCGAGTTCCAGCAATAACGTGCAATGAAACTCGCATGTGCGGACAGGCAAGTCTCCTATAAATTTCTGCGGAATTTGTCGGTGCGATGTACCCTTCTTCGTCCTTAGGCCGAGATCCGGCCCTACTGGCCGGATCGCCAAGAGGAGAGACAAACATGAGAAAGATCATCGCCTCGACATTCGTCAGCCTCGACGGTGTCATGCAGGCACCCGGCGGCCCTGAAGAGGATCCCGTCAATGGTTTCAGGTTCGGCGGCTGGGTATTCCACTACTGGGACGACACGCTGGGCGGCGTGATCGGCGAGCTCTTCGCAAAGCCCTTTGCGCTGCTGCTCGGCCGCAGGACCTACGACATCTTCGCCGCCTACTGGCCCTATCAGAAGGATCCGATCGCCGACGCCTTCAATCCAGCAACCAAATATGTCGCGACGCACCGGCCTGAAACCCTCACCTGGCAGAATTCGCAGGCGCTCGGACCTGACGTCATCGCGGCACTACAAAAAATCAAACAGGAGAACGGGCCGGACCTGCTCATCCAGGGATCGGGCAATCTCATCCAGACCCTGCTTGCCAACGACCTGATCGACGAAATGACGGTGCTGACCTTCCCGCTGCTGCTCGGCAAGGGCAAGCGGCTGTTTGCCGACGGCGCAGCAACGCCGGGCGCCCTCAAGCTCATCCGATCGCTTGTATCGAGCACGGGCGTCATCGTCGCGACCTATGAGCGGAACGGCGAAGTCCAGGCAGGCTCATTCGTGTCTGATCAACCGTCCGAGGCCGAGCTCGAACGCCGCCGGAACTGGCAATAGCCGTGCTGTCATGGTCGCCGCGGCCTCCGGCGGCGGGACCCAAGCTTATGCCGATTCCGCCGCCGTCATAATGATGCCGCTGCCTGCCCGGTATCCAGGCCGCTCGGTGCTGCCGAAAAAGTGATTTCCTTCCAACGGCTTCTGTCCTCTATGGGCTTGCCAGAAACGCTTTACGCCCATCTTCTGCCCGAATGTTGGCGTTCTAGTCAGGCTTCACCCTAGACGGGCTGCCCATGCGGACTGAATACGCGCCACGACAGTATTTTTTATCAGGTTTCGAGGACATCAGAATGCCACTGAGAACATCTTCCCGCTGGATCGCACCGCTTGCCGGCCTGCTGGTGCTCTCGGGAAGTGCAATTGCCGTGCGCGCCGAGCCGCAGCCGGCACCGCCGGTCACACAGGCCAGCCCAAGAATCGGCTACACGGTCCCCGCCCGCCGGCCGGCCCATATTTCCAGGCAGGATACGAGCTCCTCGCTGTCAGCACTCTTTGATTCCGCCAGCGGCAATCAGGCCAAGGTGTTGAACGAAATGGGCGGACTGTCGGTCTCGATGAACAATGACATCGCCGATGCGATCGAAGCCTATTACGCCCAGCCGAAGGCAAAGCTCATCTGGATCGATGGCAGGGGGCCCACCCCCAAGGCAGCACAGGCGCTCAGCCTTCTGAAACAGGCCGACGACTGGGGATTGAATGCCGGCGACTATGCCGTTGCCCCTCCTCAGAGATCGGACGCGAAGGCGCTGGCCGAGTTCGAAGTCTCCCTCTCGGCCAAGATGCTGATGTTCCTTCAGGACAATTTCCGGGGCCGCATCGATCCCAACAAGCTGTCGAACTATTATGATTTCAAGCGCAAGCCGGTCGATCTGAAGGGCACGATCGCCCAGCTCTCGGCCACGCCTGATCTGATGGTGGTCTTCGACCGCCTGCTGCCGAGCAACCCGAAATTCGCCCAGCTCGCCGCCGAGCTGCACTATCTGCGCACCTCTGGCCAGGGCGGCGATAGCGCCGCCAACATCAACAAGGTGATCGTGGCGATGGAGGAAATGCGCTGGCTGCCGCAGGAATTCCCGGAGCGCTACGTCTTCATCAACCAGCCGGCCTACATGGCCTACTATTATGAAAACAGCACGCTGACGCTGTCGATGAAGGCCGTGATCGGCCAGCAGGACCACCAGACGAATTTCTTCGACGCCTCGATCAAGACGGTCCAATTCAACCCCGACTGGGGCGTGCCGCAATCGATCATCCGCAACGAGATGCTGCCGCACCTGAAGCGCGACCCCGCTTATCTGGACAAGGAAGGTTATGTGGTCTCGGTCAAGGGCAAGACGATGCCGTCCGCCAAGGTCGACTGGTCGCAGCCGCTCGAAAATATCGGCGTCGTCCAGCCGCCCGGAGCGGACAATGCGCTCGGCCAGCTGAAAATCCTCTTCCCGAATTCGCACGATATCTACATGCACGACACCCCTGCCCGCGGCAAATTCGCCTCGCAGGACCGCATGTTCAGCCATGGATGCGTGCGCCTGGAAAACCCGAAGGCGATGGCAGCCGCAGTCCTGAAAACGTCGGTCGAGTTCGTCGATCAGCAGATCGCCGACGGCGCCAAGAAGGATATGCCGGTTCCGGAACAGGTTCCGGTCTATGTCTCCTATTTCACCGCATGGCCGACCGACGATGGCGTCATCCACTATTTCGACGACATCTATGGCCGCGATGCGGAAACGCTGACGGCAATTTCGGCGACGACCGCAAGCCGCGCTCGATCGTAAATCGGCCGGGGCTATGCAGCCCCCGCATCCTCCATCGCCCTGTCTATCGGTCCTCCGCCGCCACCAGATATGTGCGCTTTACACATATTTGTTGACGGCGTTTTCCGCTCCTGATATATGTGCATTATACACATAATGGAGCGGATATGGCACAGGAAATCTCAACCGGCGCACGGATGTGCGGTGCCGGCGCGGCAGAACCGCGCCTGGCGATCAGGCCGATGGACACGATCATCCGGAGTGGCTCCGATGGCCGCTAGGCTCACGACACGCAGCTGGGCGACACCGCTGACGATCGGCTCCTTCCTGCTAATGGCAGGTACGGGCGTCATGATGTTCTTCGAGTGGGAACGAGGCCTGATGACCGTCGTTCACCAATGGTTTTCCTGGTTCTTCGTGGCAGGCGCCATCGGTCACATCGTCGCGAACATCAAGCCCTTCAAGTCGCATCTGAAGGCACGATGGGGCCGCTACAGCATTGCCGTTTTCATGATCGTGCTTATCGCCTCCGTCTTCAGCTGGGGGCAGATCACCGGGCCGCAGCTGGAGCGGCCGATCGAACAGGCGCTGATCTATGCCCCGCTCTCGGCCCTTGCTGATGTCACCGGGCAGTCATATGCAGAGCTCATCGCAAAGCTCCGGGAAAAGGGCATAGAGGCCGAGGCACATCAATCCGTCGCAGACCTCGCCCGCCTGCACGACATCGATGAGAACCGCGCGCTCGCAATAATCTTCGGCGTCGATGGATAGGCCTTGATCTTACCGCTTATTGCCGACGGCACCCTCACCTGTGCGGCGCCCGGAAACTGTGGCATAACTAGCCGATGGCGATACATGTCTTGGCAGTCCATCGTGATACTGTCGGGACGGAACAGGCGGCAGGCGGTTCGCTTGCAGGGGCCTATTCCGTGGGCGTGCTCTGCTGGCTCCTGTCGGCCGGCATCTATATCGCTGCCAAATGGGTCTCCACGGAAATGCCGCCCTGGGCGCTCTGCTTCTGGCGCGTGCTCATCGCCTTCGCGATCCTGCTGCCGATCGTGCGCCACCATTTTTCCGAGATGCTCGCACTGGTCCGGGCGCGCGGCCTGGAACTGCTTTTCATCGGCGGCATGGGACTGGCCGTCTGTCAGGGCCTGATCTTCGTCGGCCTCGAACATGCCGATGCCACCACCGCCGGCATCATCATCGCGCTGATCCCGATTATCACCATGATCCTCGCCCGCCTGATGCTGGCAGAGCCGATGGGAAGCTGGCAGGTCGCCGGCTCGATCCTCGCCTTCCTCGGCATCGTCGTCATCATCGTTAAGGGCAGTCCGGCAGCACTTCTGCGCCTCGACCTCAATCCCGGCGAACTCTGGATCGTCGCCGGCGCCTTCTGCTTCAGCCTCTACACCGTGCTGCTGCGCCGGGCGAAATTCGATCTGAACCGCCTTGCCCTGCTTGTCCTGCTGCTCGGCGCCGCCGCACTGACCGCACTGCCCTTCTATCTCTACGAACTCGCCTCCGACGAACGCACGACGCTGAATACGAGCGGCCTCATAGCGCTCGCCTATGTCGCGATCCCCGGCGGCGCGCTCATGTATTATCTCTTCAATCGCAGCATCGAGGCTCTTGGAGCCGCCCGCGCCGGCGTGCTCCTCTACGTCCAGACGATCTTCATCGCCGTACTCGCTTACCTGATACTCGGCGAGAAGCTGCAGACCTATCACCTCGAAGGTGCGGCCCTCATCATCGCCGGGCTGTTGCTGATCATCCTGCTGAAACCGAAGGCGAAGACCGCAGCCGCCTAACGCGGCGGGCAAAGAAACCTCAGCTCTTCACGTCAGCCCCATAACGCAGCCCATCCACCAGCAGCGCGATCATCCGCCGGGTCTTGGCCGGATCATCCCCTTGCCCGAGATTGGAAAGCTGTGCGCCGGCGCGGATGAGTTCACTCGCCTCGACATCGCCGCGCGCTGCTCCCGCTGCAACGGCTCTATCCAGCAGGCCCTGCAATGCCGGGATCATGCGCTGATCGAAATAGACCGGCAGCGCCTGATAGGCCGGGTCGCCGGAATGCAGCGCTGCAGCAAGGCCGCGCTTGGCCATGATGAAATCAGCAAAACGCTGCATCCACAGCGAGAGCGCCTCGCCCGGCTCATGCTCGGCGGCAAGCGTCACTGCCGCATCGGCGCAGGCATCCACCTCGTTGCGCATGACCGCCTTGATGAGATCCGAGCGCTGCGGAAAATGGCGATAGACAGTGCCGACGCCGACACCTGCTTTTTCCGCAATTTCACGCACCGGCGCATCCACGCCCGAGGTCGCAAACACCGCCAGGGCAGCTTTCAGCAGCAGATCGAGGTTGCGCCGCGCATCCGCGCGCACCGGCCTTTCATGGCCGCTATTAGCCTCGCGCGCCTCGCCCGGGCTGTCGGTCCCGTCAGTCACATCAACACCTCTTGCAAAACGGAACATTGTTCCGTATAAACGGAACCGCGTTCCGGATGCGCCCTTATACCCTGTTTTCCAGGACTTTGCCAACAGCAAAGCCTGTCCGTCAGGGCTTTTGCCAGATTCAAAACCTGCCCTTATGGGCAGCGCAGGTTCAAGCCTGCCCTCGCGGGCAGCTCAGATTAAAAGAGGAAACGAAGATGCAATACCGTCCCCTTGGCCGCACCGGCATCAAGGTCAGCCCCTATTGCCTTGGCGCCATGATGTTCGGCGCCATCGGCAATGCCGATCACGACGATTCCATCCGCATCATTCACAAGGCACTCGATACCGGCATCAACTTCATCGATACCGCCGACATGTATAGCCATGGCGAATCCGAGGAGATCGTCGGCAAGGCGCTGAAAGGCCGGCGCGACAACATCGTGCTCGCCACCAAATGCTTCATCCCGATGGGTCAGGATCCGAACCAGCAGGGCAGCTCGCGCCGCTGGATCTACCGCGCCGTCGAAGATTCGCTGCGCCGCCTGCAGACCGATTATATCGACCTCTTCCAGATGCACCGCCCCGCCCCCGATACCGATATCGAGGAAACGCTGTCGGCCCTGACCGACCTGATGCGCGAAGGCAAGATCCGCGCCATCGGCTCCTCCACCTTCCCCGCCTCCGATATCGTCGAGGCACAATGGGTGGCCGAAAAGCGCGGCCTCGCCCGCTTCCGCACCGAGCAGCCGCCCTACTCCATCCTCCATCGCGGCATCGAACGCGAGGTCCTGCCGACGCTCGAACGTTACGGCATGGGCGCGCTGGTCTGGAGCCCGCTTGCCATGGGCATGCTCACCGGCCGTTACCGCCGTGGCGCTGCCCAGCCGGACAGCACCCGCGTTGCCTATTTCCCCAAGCAGATGTCGAATGAAAACAGCCTCGATGCCGTCGAGCAGCTCATCCCGCTCGCTGAAGGTGCAGGCATCTCGCTCACCCATATGGCGCTTGCCTTCGTCATCGCCCATCCGGGTGTCACTTCGGCGATCCTTGGGCCGCGCACCATGGAACAGCTCGATGATCTCCTGGCCGGCGCGCAAGTCCGTCTGAGCGACGAACTGCTCGATGCCATCGACGCAATCGTACCATCCGGCACCGAAACCGGTCCACTGGAAGCCAACTACAAGACCCCGGCGATCCAGACCGCGAGCTTGCGCCGCCGTCCGCCCGCCGAACGCGCCGCCGCTTGATCGACAAAGCAGCCTCCGAAGGCTCCGCTATGCCAGCGGAGCCTTCGGCACGACGGCGGATCAACGCTCTTCGGCAGGCAATTGCTGCAGCCTGCGCTGCGCTTCCTCCACCTCGATGGCGAGCTCGTCCAGAAACTCGTCCCACATATCGAGCGCCCTCAAGCCCTCACGCGTGCGAAAAAGATAGTCGGCCGAACTGCCGATGCTGCCCGAAGCCGTTGCAAGCCGTTGAATAGTCGCCTCGCGGGAAAGCCCGCCGGCATAGGTATTTGCGAGCGGGTTCATGGTGAAAGTGATGCCGCTTCCAAAGCGGATACCCCCTTCATCGAGAAGGTCGACCCACCGAGGAATATAGGCCTCGGCCACCATCTCCCGCCGCCACAGCAGCTCGAGTTCGTGCAGAAGATCCTCTTCCTGCAGCCGCAGCGCGACGCCATCGCAGGCTCCGCCCGCATCAAGGCCGAGCACGAGACCTGGATTGTCGGGCGAACCCCGACCGGACGTTGTGGCAAGGCAAAAGGAGCGGCGCCAGCCTTCGATACGGGCTTTCCGGCTTTCGACGCTGAGAATGATCGGATTCCAGATCAGCGAACCATAGGCGAAAATCCAGACATCGCCCGCCGGCCGCTCCGCAAGTATCGATGCGAGAGATGCCTGTCGCTCCTCGTCGCTGAGAAGTTTGAGCGACGGCGCCTCTCCGGCAATCAGGTTTGCGAATGTGCCGCTCAGCAGCAGCTCGCGCGACAGGATTTCCTCGCCACAGCAGGCGATCGCATCTGAGCTTCTATTGTTGATGGTCATGACGCCCCCATTCTCGGCCATGCATATCAGCAATGGCCCTGTTTCGCCGCCATCATCCACGGCTAGCGCGCCGGATAAAGCCTGCCAGCGCAGACACAGTGTCTCCGCAGCCGCAACAATCGACGCATCATCATCCCTCTTTCCGCCACGGAAATGAGCACCACATCGTTTGAAACACACCCTAGGAAATGGGAGCCCGACATGAGCGAAATTGGCCGTCTGCTTGGCGCCGGTAAGGAAGCGGAAGTCTATGAACATGGCAGGCTGGCCCTGAAGCTCTACAGGCCCGGTCGCCCAAAGGCCCCGGCCTTCCGCGAGGCCGCCAATCTGGCGATCGTCGAACGGCTCTCCCTGCCCGCGCCCAGGGTCCACGTCGTCGGCGACTATCACGGGCGCTGGGGCCTGCTGATGGATCGCGCAATCGGCACAAGCCTTGCCGACGAGATGTTGCCGGAGCCGCCGCTGTCAGCCATCAAGGAGATGGCAGCACTCCACCAGTGCCTGCACCGCGAGCCCGGCACCGGCCTTCCCTCATTGAAATCAAGACTGTCGGCAAATATCGAGCGCGCCGAACCTCTGACACCGGACCTGCGCGACCGGTTGCTTCTGGCGCTTGCCGCCCTGCCAGATGACGACAGGGTCTGCCACGGCGACTTCCATCCCTGGAATATCCTGGGCTCCGGTGACGACGCCATGATCGTCGACTGGCTGGACGCCTGCAGCGGCAATCCGGCCGCCGATGTCTGCCGCACCTATCTCCTGATGCGTCGTGTACTTCCGGCGATCGCCGAAGCCTATGTCGTCACCTATGCGAAGGCGGCCGAACTGACACCGGACGAAATCTTCACCTGGCTGCCGGTCATCGCCGCCGCCCGGCTTGCGGAGGATGTGCCCGAAGAAAACGAGGATCTGCTGCATCTTGCAGCACTCGCTCCCGCGGAAGCATAGGCTGGATGCCCCTCACAGACGACTTGGCGTCAGGCCGGTGAGGAATGTCTCGAAATCATCCGCGACATGGCCGATCTGTTCCCACCCATAGCCCCGATCGCCGAAGGTCTTCGCCTTTATGACGATGTAGAGAATGCGGCCATAGCTCTGCGCATTGAGGTCCAGCAGGCAATGCCCGTAGCCGGCGTCGAAGGTGAGCGGGTAGAGTGCCGCGGGCAGCCGCGGACCGGAATTTCCATAGAGCGGGTCCATGTAGCGCTGCCGCGCTTCGATCATGGTGCGTGGATCGGCAACCACGCCGACATCCACCCTCTTTCGCTTGCCGTTCGGGAACGTGGCTTTCGTCTGGAAGCTGAAGACCGTTTTGCTGTTGAACTGCCGCCCGCCGTAGCGCTGCCAGTATTGTTTGAGCGCATCCGGCAACGCCACACCCTCTGAATGTTCGAAGCCCTCGACCTCCTGCGGTGCTACCGGCTCCTCCGGCCGGCCCCATTCATCCGGCGCTTCGAGAAAACGGTAGATTGCTGCATTGGCGACATCCATTCCGCGTCCGGCCTCCTCATGCCGTTGTAGACGGCATGGGAGATAAGGCGGGAAGGCGCGTTGCAAAGCCCCTGCCCGTTTCAGACGCCCGTCTGACAGGACTGCTGATTTCAGTTTCGAAATATTCGTATTCAGTTGCGAATAATTCTCAATTATGCTTTGCTAATGCAAGTGATTAGCAATTGCATTTCAGTCGGCCTCTAGAATCGTTGGTGCGGTCGTGTCCAAGACAAAGGGAATCGATGAAATGACGAGGGACGAGATCGAGCAGCTGCTGCATAAGCTCAGCGACACGCTCCATCTTTCCTCACCGTTCGCCAGCCGGCAAGGTGGCAGCCTCTCGCAGGCGATGGAAAACCTTGCTGATCTGCTGCAGAATTACGAGACCATTTCCGGCGATCCGGACGAAGTCGCAAACCGCATCGCCGAAGCGATCAAGATGGTCGGACAGGCCCGATTTAGCCGCCCCGACGAAGGCACAGTCCACTAAGCAAGGCCAAAAAGCCCTGCTGCCGCTGTTGGTTCACGCAGCACAGGCCTCGCAGGTGCCGCGGATTTCGATCGTCGTCTTCGCCGGCTTGAATTTTTGGCTGCGCACCCAGCCCATCAGGCGGTGATCCACCTCATGGTCGTGGAACTCGATCACCTGGCCGCAGCTTTCGCAGATCGCGAAAGCGACGATGCCATGGCTGTGGCAGTCCTCGCCGGGATGGGCGCAGGCGACGAAGGAGTTGATGCTCTCGAGCCGATGCACCACGCCGAATTCGAGCAGCTTTTCCAGCGCCCGGTAAACCTGCAGAGGCGCGCGGAAACCCTGGTCGCGCAGCTTGTCGAGGATCGTATAGGCGCTGAGCGGTCCCTCGGCCTTTTCGAGCACATCGAAAACGAGTGACTGGTTGCGGGTGAGTTGAGGTGCGTTCATGAGCCTTGTCCTTGCAGGTCCCTGCGCCCGCGCCAGGCGGGAAGCAGGCTCAGAATGAAGAGAATGAGAGCGGCGACGACAATCGACGGCCCGGATGGCGTGTCATAAGTCAGCGAGCCAAAGAGCCCGCCGACGACTGCGACTGCGCCGATCAGCGAGGCGAGAACCGCCATCCGTTCCGGTGTCGAGGAGAAGCGCCGCGCCGCTGCCGCCGGAATAATCAGCAGCGAGGTGATCAGCATGATGCCGACGATCTTCATGGCAATGGCGATGACGACGGCCATCAGCAGCATGAAGAACAGCCGCGCCCGCTCCGGCTGCAGGCCCTCGGCCTCCGCCAGTTCCGGATTGACGGTGGCTGCAAGCAACGGCCGCCACAGCCAGGCGATCGCCACTAGCACCAGAATGCCGCCGCCCCAGATCATCGCGATATCCGTGGTTGAGACTGCCAGGATATCGCCGAACAGGAAGGCGATGAGATCGATGCGCACCCATGTCATGAAGGCGACCATGACGAGGCCGATCGCCAGCGTCGCATGTGAGAGAATGCCGAGCAGCGCATCGGCCGACAGCGCCTGCCGCTTCTGCAGGAGGAGCAGCAGGATCGAGACGGCAGCGGCGACGACGAAGACGGCCAGTGTCAGGTTGAAATCGAAGAGCAGCGACAGTGCGACGCCAAGCAGCGCCGAATGGGCAATCGTATCGCCAAAATAGGCCATGCGCCGCCAGATGATGAAGCAGCCCAGCGGCCCTGTTGTCAGCGCCAGGCCGACGCCGGCCAGGATCGCGCGCACGAAGAAATCGTCAAGCATGGCGGCCCTCCCCGCTCTGGGAGTGGGAATGGGCGTGAGCATGGGCCTCGGCATGCGCATGCCCGTCGTGATGGTCGTGAGCATGGTCATGCCCGTGCTCATGATGATGGCCATCGTCCGGGTGGCAATGGTCCGTTACCGAACCGTCCTCATGCAGAACGCGCCCGTCGGGCAGATGCGTATGATCGTGGTGATGGCTGTAGACTGCAAGCGTCGGCGCCGCGCGGCTGCCGAAGAGGCGCACATATTCCGGGCTCTGGCTCACCGCCTGCGGCGTGCCGCGGCAGCAGACATGGCCGTTGAGGCAGATGACGGTATCCGTCTCCGCCATGACGACATGCAGGTCGTGCGAGATCAGCAGGATACCGCAGCCGGTGGTATTGCGGATCGACTTGATAAGTTCGTAGAGCGCGATCTCGCCGGCGAAATCCACACCCTGCACGGGCTCGTCGAGAACGAGCAGATCGGGCTTGCGGGCAATGGCGCGTGCCATCAGCGCACGCTGGAATTCGCCGCCCGACAGATGCTGTACCTGTGCATCCAGCATATGCGCCATGCCTGATGCTTCGAGTGCCACCATGATATCGGCCTCGGGCAGAGGCCCGGTCAGCGTCATCAGCCGGCGCACCGAAAGCGGCAGCGTCCAGTCCACAGCAAGCTTCTGCGGCACATAACCGACCTTGAGGCCGGCCTTTTTCGTCACCCTGCCCTCATCCGGCTTCAAAACGCCGATCGCAGCCTTGGCGCTGGTCGATTTGCCGGAGCCGTTCGGGCCGATCAGCGTAACGATTTCGCCGCGCGACACGGAGAAATCCACACCGCGCACCAGCCAGCGACCGCCGCGGCGAATGCCGACATTGTCGAGCGAAACCAGCGGTTCGGCCCGGATACTTGCGGCGTTACCAACGGGGTTATCTGCGGGAGAGAGCATCAATTTTTCCGAAAGTGCTGTTGCGTCCTGCTATTGCACACGTTATAGCATAACGCAATTGATGTAATAACATTACAACTGCAATTCAAGCGGAGCATGCTGATGAAACTGGCGATGGGCCTTACCCTCGCAATCCCGGCTTTCCTTTTTGCCGGGTCCCTCCAGGCTGCTGAGGCGCCCGTCGTCGTCACCTCGATCAAGCCGATCCATTCGCTGGTTTCGGCCATCATGCAGGGCGTCGGCAAACCGGAACTGATCGTCGATGGCGCCGCCTCTCCGCACACCTATAATCTGAAGCCTTCCAACGCCCGCGCTTTGCAGGCAGCCAAGGTGATCTTCTGGGTCGGCCCCGGCCTCGAAGCCTTCCTCGAAAAGCCGCTGGAATCGCTGGGTTCCGACGCCATCGTCGCCCGGCTCGACAATGCGCCGGGTCTGGTGAAGCTGCCTTTCCGCGAAGGCGGCGCTTTTGAAGCGCATGATGACGGCGACGAGGATAGTGCTTCCGCCGATGAACATGCTGAAGCTGGTCACGATCATGCCGAAGCAGACCATGACCACGACCACGGCGCCTTCGACACCCATCTCTGGCTCGATCCGGTCAACGCCAAGGCGATGGCCACCGAGATCACCACCACGCTGGTTGCCGCCGACCCCGCCAATGCGCTGACCTACGAGGCCAATGCCAAGGAGCTGGATGACAAGCTCGACGCGCTCGACAAGGAAATCGCCGCAACCGTGTCGCCGGTGAAGGACAAGCCCTTCATCGTCTTCCACGATGCCTACCAATATTTCGAGCATCGCTACCATATCCGCGTCGCCGGCTCGATCACCGTCAGTCCCGAGACCATACCGGGTGCGGAGCGCGTCTCGGAGATCCACAAGAAGGTCGGCGATCTCGGCGCAACCTGCGTCTTCGCAGAGCCGCAGTTCGAACCGCGCCTCGTCGATGTCGTCATCGAAGGCACCAGGGCGAAATCAGGCGTGCTGGACCCGGAAGCCGCCACCCTGCCCGCCGGCCCCGATCTCTACTTCACCCTCATGCGTGGCATCGCCGACAGCATGAAGAACTGCCTCGCCAGCGCATAAGCGGAGGATCGGCAAGGCGTCGGCACTGCTTGAACAATCACGGGGCGTTACCAGCGCATCCCGTCGGACTTGCAGCCCTCCCGCGAGGTCTGCGGCGAAAGAAGGCGGCGACACCCCCGTTCCGCCTTTTTTTGTGAGTGCATCTGTTACGTTATAACATAATAGGATGATATTATGGACAAGAGACTTCCCGTCACCGTGCTCTCGGGCTTCCTCGGCGCCGGCAAGACCACGCTGCTCAATCATGTGCTCGGGAATCGCGAGGGCATGCGCGTCGCCGTCATCGTCAACGACATGAGCGAGGTGAATATCGACGCGGCACTTGTGCGCGATGGCGGCGCCAATCTCTCTCGCACAGACGAGCAACTGGTGGAAATGACCAACGGCTGCATCTGCTGCACGCTGCGTGACGACCTGCTCAAGGAGGTGCGCCAGCTTGCCGACCAGGGCCGCTTCGATTACCTGCTGATCGAATCCACAGGCATTGCCGAGCCCCTGCCCGTTGCCACCACCTTCGAATTCCGCGACGAAAATGGAAGAAGCCTCTCGGATGTCGCCCGCCTCGACACGATGGTGACCGTGGTCGACGCCGCCAACCTGCTTGCCGATTACGCCTCCGTCGATTTCCTCGCCGATCGCGGCGAAACATCAGGCGATGGTGACAACAGAACCATCGTCGACCTCCTGGTCGAACAGATCGAATTCGCCGATATCGTCGTGTTGAACAAGATCGGCACGGCGAGCGAAGACCAGCGCGATGCGGCCAGAAAGATCATCACCGGCCTCAACCCGGATGCCCGCATCATCGAAACCGACTTCGGCAAGGTGGCGCTGAAGGATGTGCTCGGCACCAACAGCTTCGATATCGACAAGGCCGAGACCCATCCGCTCTGGTACAAGGAACTGCATGGCTTCAAGGACCATGTGCCGGAAACCGAGGAATACGGCATCCGCTCCTTCGTCTACCGCGAAAGGCGCCCCTTCCATCCTGGGAAATTGCAGGCCTTCCTCGACCGCACCTGGCCGGGTGTGGTGCGCGCCAAAGGCTTCTTCTGGCTGGCGACCCGCCCGCACCATGTCGGCGAAATCAGCCAGGCCGGCGCCCTCGTCCGCACCGGCAAGATGGGCCTCTGGTGGTCCGCCGTGCCGCGCGAACAATGGCCGGAGGAGCCGGCCTTCATGCGCGGCATCGGCCCCTATCTCGACCCCATCTGGGGCGACCGCCGCCAGGAAATCGTCTTCATCGGCGCCAACCCGATGGACGAGGCCTGGATCACGCGGGAGCTCGACGCATGTCTGGTGGAAAGCAAAACATTCACGCCTGAGCGCTGGCGCAACCTGCCTGATCCCTTCATCAGCTGGAACCGGCAGGCGGCATGAAGGCGGCGGCAATCAGACCCTATCGATGCCTGTGCATCGAATGCGAGCCCCTGCCCCCAATCCAGGGCTTGCATCCGCTGACCTATGGAGATCAGGCCGACGGTGAGACGCGAAAACCGAGAGGAATTCTTGCTTTCATCACCGAACGCGTGATGCCGTCGCGACGGCGAGACTAGGTGTGTCACACATAGGCCCTTCGGCATGCCGGAGGGCCACAGCGCTAAAGATGAATTATGATGCAGATCTATCTTCTGATTGTTTTTTCATCACCCTGAATGCAATAAATGGGCACGGAGGCACGAAGCTCGGCCCTTCGCCGCCCAATCCCCGGCAGCCACAGAGCTCCGCGACAATTCCCCAACTGGCACATGGCTTGCACCGGCTTTAGCAGAAACCACCGGGTCCACCATGCCACCTATCCTGACTGACCTTCTGCTCGCAGTCACCCTCGCCCTCAGCCTGCGGCGCTTCATTCTTCCTTATGTTGTGGAAGATGACGTCCTGCGGGCTTCAGCGCCGGTGACGATGGTGGCGAGCGCCGTGTTTCTTGCCGCACTCGCCCTCACCTGCTCGGACAAGACATTCTGGAGCGCGACCATCACGCTTTCAGGCGGAGCGCTGATGGCCTTCTTCTTCGATGACAGATGGCCGAAGCTCGCCATCACCGCTGCGGCGGCCTGCCTGCTTGCCTATCTCGGCATGCGCTGATTGTCTTCAGGCCGCGTCATCGGTCCGCTTGCCACCCTTGGGTAATGCCCGCGCAACAGCGCTCAGCAGATCCGTCTGCGAAATCAGCCCGACAATACGCCTCGCCTCATCGACGATAATGACGGCATGGGCGCGCCCATCCGTCAGATCCGGCAGCAAAGCCATCGCCACATCGCCAGCACGCGCCGTCGTTGCCGGCGAGACCAGCCGCTCCACCGAACCCGAGGCGACCGCAAGCTCCCGAAGGCCCACCGTCCCGATCAGCTTTCCGGCCTCATCGCGCACCGGCAATGTCCGGATATTGTGGTTTAGCAGCAGCCACCGCGCCTGCTCAACCGTAGCATCCGCATCGATCGCAATCACATCGCGCGACATGATATCGGCGCAGCGGATCTCCGCGTTGGAGCGGGCTACCGCCTCGAACTCTACCTGACGCAGGAGCCGGGCCAGATCGGCGCGGTCGATATCGAAAGTCTCGTTGAGCTTGGCGAGTGCCGCATCGATATCCTCTTCCTGGAAACCGGCGCGCTCCGCCGGGGGGCGGTCTGCCGTCAGGTGTGTATTGACGGGTGCGGCCACCACATGCGGGTAATTGTGCCGCGACAGCTTGTGAAAGACGAGGCCGAGCACCACCAGCAGGCAGGAGTTCAGGGCGACGGGCACGAAGGGAAAGAGCATGCCCCAGCTGGCAACGACAGGACCGCCGAGCACCGCCGTCAGTGCCGCCGCTCCACCCGGCGGATGCAGGCAGCGGGTAAAGGACATGGCGGCGATCGCCAACGACACGCCGACACCCGTCGCGATGATCGGATCACGGATCAGGCTTGCAGCCACAACACCCATGATCGCCGAGATCGTGTTGCCGCCAATGATCGACCAGGGCTGCGCAAGCGGGCTCGCCGGCACCGCGAAAAGCAGCACGGCCGACGCCCCCATGGGCGCCACGATCAGCGGCAGATGCGAACCCTCACCGAGGAGGGCACCGCAGAGAAGGCCGGTGAGCGCAATGGAGACGAGTGCGCCGAGACAGGCAAGCATCCGGTCGCGCAGCGTCGCACCGGCAAGAATGGGATGGAACAGCCGCGAAATGGAGGACCGGCGGGGCGTCTCGTCGGGATTTGGCATGCGCATGGAATACTCTTTGAAGAAGGCTGTGAGCGATGTTGGAAGGCGCTGCTATTGCAACATGGAGAGCGGATGGGCCGACATGAGCATGATCTGCTCGAAGGCCTGCAGCGGATCGGAGCGCTGCTGCCGCCTGGAAATCAGCAGCGTATCGACGGCTCCGAGCCGGTGGACATTGACCTCGGCTCTCCAGGGCAGCATGTCGAGCACCGAGCGCGGCATGACGCCGACGGCATTGCCGGCGATGACCTGCGCAAGGATAGCGTGATAGGACGTCATCTCCACTGTCGGCAGACTGGCGCCGCCGCGGATCCAGCGCTCGGCAATCTGGCGGTAGGTACAGCCGGGCTCCAGCGCAGCAAGCGCCGGAAGGCGGATATCCTGAGGTGCTGTGACCGAGGCATGATGAGGCGGCAGCACGAGCAGCAGGTCTTCCTCGTAGACACGCGCGGAATGGAGATCATCGGCGTCGAAACCCGCAGACGACAACCAGCCGGGCTCGCCCTGCGGTGTGGCGATCAGCGCGCAATCGAGCTCGCCGGATAAAACGGCCCTGGTCAACTCACGCGTGGCGCCGAGCGTCAGCTTCAGGGCAATATCGGGGTTCTGGCCGTTGAAGCGCGCCAGCACCGGCGGAAGACGGCTCGCCGCCGTGCTCTCCATCGTGCCGAGACGTAAGCTCGGCTGCGGGCGGGCGCCCTTCAGGGCAAGCTGCGCCTCCCCGGCAAGCGCCGTCAGTCGTCGCGCATAGGAGACGAAGAGCTGTCCCTCTGATGTCAGCGTCATGCGCTTGCCGTCCCGGCTGAACAGAGCAGCATCCATCTGCCCTTCCAAAGCCTGAATGCGGGTCGTGACATTGGACGGCGCGCGCGAAAGCCTCTTGGCCGCGCGGGTGACGCTGCCCTCTTCGGCAACGACGAGAAAAATTTCCAGAGAAGACAGATCCACATCGATCTCGCTTGATGAACGAACTTGTCTATTATTCTAAATCAGAGAATGATCGCAATCGCCGAAGCGTTCAAAATCGTCGCATGAACTGAAAACTTCTTCCGATCGGACCGCCAGATGCAGAAAGACGAACCAGACGATTATGCCTCGCCGGCATGCCTGATGCACGAAGTCGATCCCGCCTATATGGGCTTGGAGGAGCCATGGGAGCTGGTGCGGGAATGGCGCCGCGGCGAGCGCATGCGGCTGATCGACGCCCGCAAACGAATAGAATCGGCCGAGCGGGAGCGGAAGACGGCGCTGATCTCATCGCATCTCGACCGGCTCCTGGGTCCCGTCATCACGGGAAAACCTGTCAGCATCTACTGGCCATTTCAGGGAGAGCCAGATCTTCGTGGCTGGATGGCCGCAATCGCCGGGCGTGCGACATGCCTGCTGCCGGTCGTGGCAGAGAAAGCAAAGCCCCTGACATTCCGGGTCTGGACTCCGGGCGTGAAGCTGGAACGCGGCGTGCTCGGCATTCTCATCCCCACCGAGGGCGAAGAGCGACAACCCGATATCGTGATTGCCCCTGTCGTCGGCTATAGCAGCGGCTGTTATCGCCTCGGCGTCGGCGGCGGTTATTTCGACCGGACGCTGGCGGCGCTCTCCCCCAGGCCGCTCGCCGTCGGCATCGGATTTTCGCAACAGCAGATCCGTACGATCAAGCCGCAGCCGCATGATATCCCGATGGATGCCGTCGTCACCGAGGATGGGGTGATCAAGCGCTCAGCCGGCCCCTTCGCCTGACGACAAGGATATCATGTCCACACTCCCCAAACAAAAAGAGCGGCCGAAGCCGCCCTGTTTCTGGTGCACCTGAACTCAGCGATTACCGGCAATGATGCTGGAAATCAGGCCGGAAGCGACGCCGACGAGAAGGTAGTCGTTATCGGCCTTCACCCAGTGATAGCCACGCGGCGGCGGTGCGAGGCGATAGCGGCGGTAGTCGCGGACTTCGCGGTAGCGGCCGCGCTCGGCAGCCGACATGCGATAGCCCCTGGACCAGCGATGCTGACGGTCGACCTTTTTGTGGATGACGACCTTCTCCTTAACGACAACCGGCGGACGACGATGATCGGCGGCGCTGGCTTGCGATGCAACGATCGGCGAAAGCAGGAAAGAAGCGGAAAGAAGAGCTGCGAAAATCTTTTTCATGGGGGTTCCTCGTGTTGAACACGCCCCGAAACTACGTCCGCGAAAATGAACGAAATCTGAAAATAAAATTAAAGATTTGTAATGGAATCGGGCACTTATGCCAGATTCCTAATGTCTTAACCCGGACCTAACGCAACGTTGCAAGATCATGGCAGCGGCAATCACGTCTGCGTAATCGGTCGTGATGAAGACGGCAGTCGCCTACCGCAAGATTAGCGCCATATTGATCACGTCCTTGTAATCGCCATCGACATGGAAAGCATCACGGCTAACCCCCTCTTTCACGAAACCGACCGTCTCATAGAGCCGGATCGCTCGCGCGTTATCGGCATGTACGCCGAATTCGATGCGGATCATGCCGGCCTCGCGCGCCGCCGATATCGCCGCCTCGATCAGCCGACGGCCAAGCCCCTGTCCGCGAAAGCCGGGAAGCAGGCCCATGCCGAGCGAGCCGCGATGGGCATGCGAAGGAAAGAAATGCCGGCGGATATCGCACCAGCCAATCACCTCGCCGCCATTAAGGGCGACGAGATTTACATTGCCTGATGCGATCGAAGAGAGCGCGAACTGGCGCGTCTCCTCAAGCGGCCGAGCTTCGAGAAGGCTCAGATATTTGCGTTCGCGCGCCACCGTATCGAGCACCAGGTGGAAGGCTTCTATATGGTCTGGGGCCATTGGCTCGATGCGGATATCAGCCATCGCCCCGTCTCACAGCTCGTCGTAGTTGAACCAGTCGAAATCGGCCGTCTTTGCCCGCCCCGACGTATCGAAGGCGAAGACGCCGGCAAAAGCGCCGGTAAACGAGCCATGCTCGCCGCGCCCGCCCTCATCGGAGACGACACCGGCATCGAGAACCGGGCCGATCGGCTGCCACGCGCCCTTGCCTTCCGTCTGCCAGAAGAATTGCAGGTCGTTATCGCGGATCTCCATGGCTAACTGCACACGGCCATCGGCCGGGATCGCCACGCCGGCCTCGGCGGGGAAACTCATGCGGCCGTTCGGATAATCGCCGTTGCAGGAAAAGATCGTGACGCAACGGCCAAGCTTTTCATGCAGTGTCACGACGACGGCATGGAACTTGTGGCGGTTATAGTAGTGGGTCAGACCGGCCACCTGCTGATAGGTGTCCGGCGTAAACTCCACCACCGTCTCGGCACGGAAACTGTGATGCTCCTGCCGGCGGGCGACGAGCGCCTGCTCGAACCAGGAACCGACGCTTTCACGGCCGATCAGCCTGAGATGGCCGGGGCGGTCAGTCAGGTTGAAGATGCGTTCCGGCTGTGGCGTGCGCAGCCACTGAAAATCGGCGGGCAGTTTACCGCCATCGAAATTATACCCGCTACGAACAGGCTTTTCCGCCCGCGTAGCACCATCAAGGCCGGGCACCTCTACATCGGGGACCGTGGTGCCGTTTTCGAGGTAGAGCCAGCCATCCTCGCGCCAGACGCATTTCTGCAGCGCCGTTTCGCGCCCCAGCGTGCAGCGGCGCTTCGGCGGCAGCGGCCGGCCGCAGAGATGGGTGTGATAGACTTGGCCATCCGGCGTTTCGACATATTGCCCGTGCCCTGCCCGCTGCAACACCGCTTCCGGATGGTCCTTGGAAGTGATCAGGTGCCGGTTGGGATGCAGTTCATAGGGGCCATCGATAGTGCGCGAACGCGCCATCGTCACCGCATGGTCGTAGCCGGTGCCGCCTTCCGCCGTCGTCAGATAATACCAGCCGTTCTTCCGGAAGAGATGCGGTCCCTCGACGAGGCCGAGCGGGCTGCCAGCGAAGATATTCTTGATCGGCCCCTTGAGCGATCTCGTCTGTGCATCCCATTCCTGCAGCAGGATGCCATCGAAGGCCGGCGATTTCGGCGAGCCGCCGTAGCTTTCCGTCCGGTGGTTCCACTGCATGTTGACGAACCACTTGCGGCCGTCCTCGTCATGGAAGAGCGACGGGTCGAAGCCCGAGGAATTGACGTAAACAGGCTCGGACCACTCGCCCTCGATGGTGGGCGCGGTCACGATGTAGTTATGCGCATCCTTGAAGTTGCCGTCGAAGCGCTTCACATCGGTGTAGACGAGCCAGAACTGGCCATCGGCATAGGAAAGACATGGCGCCCAGACGCCGCAACTGTCGGGATTGCCGCGCATGTCGAGCTGCGAGGCGCGCTCGAGAGGCCGGCGCACCAGCGTCCAGTTCACCAGATCGCGCGAATGGTGGATCTGCACGCCCGGATACCATTCGAAGGTGGACGTCGCGATGTAATAATCGTCGCCGACGCGGCAGATGGACGGGTCGGGATTGAATCCGGGCAGGATTGGATTGCGGATCATGGCGGCTCCTCCTTTGAGCAACAATTTCTGCTGCACGTACATCAGATTATATCAGAAAAAAGCCCGGGGTTTTGCCCCGGGCGGTGAAACTTATTCCAGCTCTGCGGACTTCGCCCAGAGATTGATGTCGGCCTCCTTGGCATAGACATCGATCTGCTTCAGCTCTTCGGCCGTGAACTCGAGATTGTCGAGGGCGGCAACGCAATCGACGATCTGCGACGAACGGCTGGCGCCGATCAGCGCCGACGTCACGCGGTCGCCCCGCAGCACCCAGGCGATCGCCATCTGCGCCAGCGTCTGGCCGCGCTTTTCGGCGATCTCGTTGAGTTTCCTGATATTGTCGATGATCTGCGGGCGGATGAAGTCCTTCTTGAGGAAGTGGTTCTGCGCCGCACGGCTGTCAGCGGGAATGCCGCCGAGATATTTCGTCGTCAGCATGCCCTGGGCAAGTGGCGAGAAGACGATCGAGCCCATGCCGACCTCATCGAGCGCATCGAGCAGCTTGTCGTCCTCGACCCAGCGGTTGAGCATGGAATAGCTCGGCTGGTGGATGAGGCAGGGCGTGCCCAGATCCTTGAGAATGGCGGCCGCTTCGCGGGTGCGCTGCGAATTATAGGAGGAGATGCCGACATAGAGCGCGCGGCCGGAACGCACGATGTAGTCAAGCGCGCCGCAGGTTTCTTCCAGCGGGGTGTCCGGATCGAAACGGTGCGAATAGAAGATATCGACATAGTCGAGGCCCATGCGCTCAAGGCTTTGGTCGCAGGAAGCGATCAGATACTTGCGGCTGCCCCACTCGCCGTAGGGACCCGGCCACATGTCGTATCCGGCCTTGGAGGAGATGATCAGCTCGTCGCGCAGGCCGGCAAAATCGGTGCGCAGGATTTCGCCGAAAGCGGTCTCGGCGCTGCCGGGAGGCGGGCCGTAATTGTTGGCAAGGTCGAAATGGGTGATGCCGAGATCGAAGGCCGTGCGGCACATGTCGACCTTGCGGTCATGCGGGGTGTCGCCGCCGAAATTGTGCCACAGGCCGAGGGAAACGGCCGGCAGCTTCAGGCCGGAACGGCCCGTGCGGTTATACTTCATCTTCGAATAGCGGTCTTCAGCCGGTTGCCAGCTCATCTGAGGTCTCCTCAACCTGTAAAAAGTGCTTCTCTTTCGTATCCGCACCGAGCGGCGGTCGAAAGCTAATAACGTCGCAGCCCTCATGTCGGCCGCGCGGCACTATTGGAGCAAGCGCCCCGTTACGGCAAGCGCGTGGCGCATGTTCTCGACAACTTCACATACTGACGTTGTTTGATAGGCCCTGCCCTCAAACACCGTCATCCTCGGGCTTGTCCCGAGGATGACGACGTTAGCGTGGTGCCTCACGGCAATCCGGAGCCGACCGTACCGACCCCGGAAAGCTCTCTCGGCTTACTTCAACAGCGCCAGTGCTTCCTCGATGCCCAGCGCCGCCGGCTGCGTGCAGGTCGTCGTCAGATCGACGAAACGGCCTTCCGCACCCGACTTCAGGATCGAGGTCATGATGTCGACACCGTGCAGCGTGCGGTCGAGCGAGCAACGCGCATCGCGGCCGTCGATCAGCGACATGGCCATGTCGGCAAGGCCGGCCGTGCGGTAGTTGGCGCGCGGGCCGTTCGGGCTTTCCTGGTTGAACTTGCCGAAGGGATGATCCCAGGCATCCAGCGCCTTGATCTCCTTGTCGCGGCCGCTTGCCTCGACGACACCGCCGAAGAAGTTCGGGTCCGGCACGTAGAGCGAACCATCAGTGCCATAGAGCTCCATATTGGCGTGGCGGTGCGACCAGACATCCCAGCTTGCCGTCAGCGTCACGGTGGCGCCGGAGACGAATTCGAGCAGCGCCTGGATCGTCGTCGGCGTCTTGACCGGGATGGACTCGCCATTGCGCGGCTGGCTGGTGATGGTGCGGGTTTCCGATGCCATCGAGGTCATGCCGGCAACGCGCTTCACCGGCCCGATCAGGTTGATCAGGTTGGCGATGTAATACGGCCCCATGTCGAGGATCGGCCCGCCGCCCGGCAGGAAGAAGAAGTCCGGGTTCGGGTGCCACATTTCCATGCCCGGGCCCATGACGTAGCACGCGCCAGACGTGATACGGCCAACGCCGCCGTCATCGATGAATTTTCGGGCAAGCTGATGCGCGCCGCCGAGGAAGGTATCGGGAGCGCAACCGACGGAAAGCCCCTTCTCCTTGGCGATACGGCGAAGCTCTTCGCCCTGCTCCAGCGAGAGCACCAGCGGCTTTTCCGAATAGACGTGCTTGCCGGCTTCAAGGGCCGCCTTCGATACCGGATAATGCGCATCCGGGATCGTCAGGTTGACGACGACGTCGATCTCGTCATTGGCGAGAAGCTCGTCGATCGTCTGTGCTGTCACATTGTATTCTTCGGCGCGCTGCTTTGCCGCCTGCACGTTGATATCGGCGCAGGCCAGCACCTTCAGCCCCTTGAAGAGCGGTGACAGCGAGAAGTAGGTGGTGGAGATATTGCCGCATCCGATGATGCCGACGCCAAGTTCCTTGGTCATGGTCTGCCTCAGTAGGTCTTGAAGGAAGCGATCGAGCGCGTGATGTTGCGGTCGATATCATTGGGATTGTCGTGCTCAACGACGAAATGCTTGGCCTTGGTGCCGGACTTGACGGCCGGAAGCAGCTTTGCCCAGCCGATCGTGCCGTGGCCGACATCGGCCCAGCCGCCTTCGTCCGTCGCCTCGCCAGCCGGCGCGATGTCCTTGACGTGGACGGCACTGATGCGCGAGCCGAGTTTTTCGACCCAGGCGTAGGGGTCTGCACCGCCGCGGACGACCCAGGCAATGTCAGCTTCCCAGGAAATGTCGGGCGCGCCTTCGAAAATGCGCTCGATCGGCAACGAGCCGTCGGAGAGCTTTACGAATTCGAAGTCGTGGTTGTGCCAGCCGAATTCATAGCCCGCATCCTTGTAGGGCTTGCTCATGGCCTGCAGGCGCTTGCCGAATGCGAGCCATCCGGCTGCATCCGTCGGGCGCTGGTCGGGCATCAGGTGCGGCGCATAGATGGAATCCATGCCAAGGATCTTGGCGATCTGCAGCGACTTCTCGACGCTGCCTTCGAGGAAGTCGGGGCTGAAATGGCCGGTCGCCATCACGAGACCGTTCTTGTCGAGATCGGCGCGCAGGCTCTTGAGGCCCGCCTCGTCGAGTTCGGCATAGATGCCGCCGAAGCCTTCGACTTCGCCATAGCCGGCCTTGCCGAGCTTTTCAAAGATCGCCGAAAGCGGCGGGAAATTGCGGGCGCTATAAAGCTGATAGCTGAGCTTGGTCATGTCATCCTCCTCGGGCCTCGTGCCCGTTCTCACGTAAGATCAATCTGCCGACTGGCAGGAATGCAGGTCATAGAAGCGGAATTCCGGCAGTTCGCCCTTTTCGAGCGGCTTGGCCGGGGTGAAGGTAATGCGGCGGCTTTCGCCGGCCGCAAGGTCGAAGGCATTGTCGGAATATTTGCCATCGGTGTCAGTCTCGATCATCACGAAGAGCGCCAGGCCATTGGCGGTGACGTCAAGGTCGATCGAGCCGTCCTCTTCGACGAATTCGCGGATGACGGAAAGACCCGCCGGCTCCAGTTCCAGCGCCTTGTAGGTGCCGTTGACATGATGCCCCTCGCCGCCCATGCCGTTGGACGCGGTGAAGCGCCAGGCGAGCAGCGTACCCTCGGGGATCTCGGACATGTCGAGCGTCGCGGCGGTGCAGGCCGCATCGGGCGCGCACATGGCCTGCACATTCCTAAGGTTCTTGCGCTCGCCCTTCATAGTCAGGATCGAGATCGACAGATCGACGCTGACATTGGCAAGCGTGTCGTTGACCAGCGAGAAGCGGATCGACTTGCCGTCGTCAGAGGGGATTGCCGCCACTGCCACCGGCTGGAAGAAGCGCTTGACGAGATAGTGCATCGCCTTCCAGCGGCCGCCGTAATCGAGGCTCGACCAGGACGCGACCGGCCAGGTGTCGTTGAGCTGCCAGTAGATCGTGCCCATGCAATGCGGCTTCAGCGAGCGCCAGTATTCCACTGCCGTCTTGATCGCCAGACCCTGCTGGATTTGGCTGAGATAGACGAAATTCGGGAAATCTTTCGGAAAGCGGAAGTAGCGGAACATCGTGCCGGCAATGCGCTCGTTGCCGCCGGCATTCTTCTGATGCAGCTCCATGACGGGCGACGCCACGTTCATGTCCTTGGCATCAGCATAGGTCTTGATGACAGGCAGCGACGTATAGGACTGGAAGCCGAATTCCGAGCAGAAGCGCGGCCGCACCGAGCGGTAATTATCGAACGACTTGTTCTCGTGCCAGACCGACCAGTAATGCATGTCGCCGGAACCATCGGCATGCCAGGCATCGCCGAAATCGAGATAGCCGGAAGCCGGGCTCGACGGCCACCAGAGAGCACCCGGCATCGCCTTCTTCACCGCCTGTTCGATCGTGCGGTTCAGGCGGTCGTAGGAGACGAGATAGCGGTCACGATCCCTACGGGACTCCTCGAACCAGGTGAGCGCGCCGACGAGCTCGTTGTCGCCGCACCAGAGTGCGATCGAAGCATGCGAGGAGAGCCGGCGGACCTGGTAATCCACTTCGACCGCGACATTCTCGAGGAAATCCTCGGTCGAGGGATAGAGGTTGCAGGCAAACATGAAGTCCTGCCAGACCATCAGGCCGAGCCGGTCGCAGATGTCATAGAACCAGTCGTGCTCGTAGAAGCCGCCGCCCCAGACACGGATCATGTTCATGTTGGCGGCCTTGGCCGAGACCAGCAGGTCCTCTGTCTTCTCCTCAGAGGATAGCGAAAAGAGCGCATCGGCCGGGATCCAGTTGGCGCCGCGGCAGAAGATTTCACGGCCATTGACCTTGAAGGCGAAGCGGCTGCCGGCGGCATCAGGCGTGGTGATCAGTTCAATGGTGCGAAGGCCGATCTGTTTCGTCACGCTCTCCGAGGGCAGTTCGACCGAAAGCGTATAGAGCGCCTGCTCGCCGCTGCCGGACGGCCACCAGAGGCGCGGATTGTCGATCTGGAAGACATGGTTGACGTGGGTCTCGCCGGCATTGACGCCGACATCGAGCCGCACGCGCTCGCCGTCGAGATCGAAATAGATCTGAGCGATGCCCGGATCCCTGGCAAACAGTGACGCCGTGACCTGCAGCTCGACAGAACCGTCGGCATTATGCGTCTGGCGCGTCTGCACATGCTCGATGCGCGCCGTCTCCAGCTTCTTCAGTGCGATCGTGCCGTAAAGGCCGAGCGGAGCAATGGCGATATTCCAGTCCCAGCCGAAATGGCACTGCGGCTTGCGCAGCATGTTACCGTCAGGGATCGGCGAGTTGCCCGTGCTATAGGGAATGTAAAAAGGCTGCTGCTTCTGCCGCGCAGCACCGACAGCGACGTTGGAGGCAAAAACGATGCGGATCGTGTTTTCGCCCTTCTTCAGCATGCTGGAAACATCCGGCCGGTAGCGGCGGAAGCTGTTATCGGCCTCGAGCGCCAGGAAGCCGTTGACATGAACGCTTGCGACCGTGTCGAGATAGTCGATGTCGAGATACCAGTCGCCCTCGGCATCAGGAAGCGTGAAGCTGCGCTCGACCACCCATTCGCGCTGGGCAACCCACTGCACCTTCTCCTCGTTGCGGCCGAAATAGGGATCGGGGATCAGCCCCGCGCTGTGAAGCGCCGTGTGTACGTCACCCGGCAGCGTGATGACGCTGCGGATCTCGCCATCGGCGGAGGCAAGCTGCCACGAACCCGAAAGCTCGATGTTGAAACCGTTCTTCGGCAAGGATGTCATAGTCTTATCCTGATCGGGCCGCTCCTGGGAATGCCGGACAAGCCGGACCGCGGCCGAATTTGGCTGGCCTGACGGCCGATTGGAGGACCGGGCGGCGCCGTTTTCGGCACCGCCCGCAGAACTTTCTAGAGGCGCAACTCGCTTTCGGCATCGAAGACCGAGGCGAGCGACATGTCGAAGCTGAGCTTGACCTTGCTGCCGACGCTGAAGCGGCGCGCACCGTTGATGCGTACCGACATCGTGTGACCGGCATGTTTCAGCCACAGAAGATTGTCCGCGCCCATCGGTTCCTCGATATCGACGGTGGCGTCATGCTCTTCGCCACCGGCATTCTCGTTGACCTTGATGTGTTCGGGGCGAACGCCGAGCACCACCTTGCGGCCCGGCTGCAGCTTCTCGTAGCCATCATAAGCGGCAAGCGAGAAATTCACGCCGTTGGCGGTAAAGGCGATACCGTCGCCTGATTTGACCAGTTCGCCGCGCAGGAAGTTCATCGACGGCGAGCCGATGAAGCCGGCAACGAAGAGATTGCGCGGCCTGTTGTAGATCGTCGTCGGATCGTCGAGCTGCTGGATAATACCGCTCTTCATGATGGCGATACGGTCGGCGAGCGTCAGTGCCTCGATCTGGTCGTGCGTGACGTAGATCATGGTATTCTTGAGCGACTGGTGCAGGCGCTTGATTTCGACGCGCAGTTCCGATCGCAGCTTGGCGTCGAGGTTCGACAGCGGCTCGTCGAAGAGGAAGACGTCGACATCGCGCACCAGGGCACGACCGATCGCCACACGCTGACGCTGACCACCGGAAAGCTCAGCCGGCTTGCGCTTTAGAAGCGGCTGGATCTGCAGGATCTCGGAGGCACGCGCCACCCGCTTGTCGATCTCGACCTGCGGCACCTTGGCGACGCGAAGGCCGAAGGAGAGGTTCTTTTCAACGGTCATCTGCGGATAAAGCGCATAGGACTGGAAGACCATGCCGATGCCGCGGTCCTTCGGCTCTTCCCAGGTGACATTTTTGCCCTTGATGAAGATCTGCCCTTCCGAGGCGTCGAGCAACCCGGCGATGCAGTTCAGCAAGGTCGACTTGCCGCAGCCGGACGAGCCGAGCAGCACCAGGAATTCGCCGTCGTTGATGTCGAGGTTCAGATCCTTGAGCACGCTGACCGCACCGAAGTTCAGCGACAGGTCCTTGATGGAAACACTTGCATTCATGTTCATGGGATCAACCCTTCACTGCGCCAGCGGCGATGCCACGGACGAAAAGCCGTCCCGACACGAAATAGACGACGAGCGGTACAAGTCCCGTGAGGATCGTTGCCGCCATGTTGACGTTGTATTCCTTCACTCCCTGGACGGAATTGACGATGTTGTTGAGCTGCACGGTCATTGGATAGGTATCCGGCCGGGTGAAGACCACGCCGAACAGGAAGTCGTTCCAGATGCCGGTCACCTGCAGGATCATCGCGACGACGAAGATCGGCAGCGACATCGGCAACATGATCTGCAGGAAGATCTGCCAGAAGCCCGCCCCGTCGACGCGCGCCGCCTTGAAGAGTTCCTCCGGCAGAGACACGAAGTAGTTGCGGAAGAGCAGTGTCAGGATCGGCATGCCGAAGATCGAATGCACGATGACGAGCCCCGTGAGCGACCCGTAGATGCCGATTTCGCGCAGGATGATGACGATCGGATAGATCATTACCTGATAGGGAATGAAGGCGCCGATGATGAGAACAGAGAAGAAGAATTCCGATCCCTTGAAGCGCCAGTTCGCCAGCGCATAGCCATTGACCGAGGCGATCGCGATGGAGACGATGACCGAGGGAACGGTGATGCGGACCGAGTTCCAGAAACCGCGCGAAAGACCGTCGCAGTTGAGGCCGGTGCAGGCCGTCGCCCAGGCCTTGACCCAGGGTTCGAAGGTGATTTCTATCGGCGGCGCAAAGATGTTGCCGAGCCGGATCTCCGGCATCCCCTTTAGCGAGGTGACGACCATCACGTAAAGCGGGATCATGTAATAGACCGCGGCCACGAAAAGCGTGCCGTAGACAATGATGTTGCGGCCCGAAACGACCGGCCGCGGCTTTGGTCCGGCCGGGCCGGAAACCGCCTTCTTCTCGAAGGGAATRCCGCCGCCATCGACGGCCTTGAGAGCGATCTTGTCAGCCACGTTTGCGCCCTCCGCCAAATTCCAGATATGCCCAGGGAATGACGATGATTGCCACTGTCAGCAGCATCATGGTCGAAGCTGCAAAGCCCTGACCGAGATTCTGCGCCTGGAACATGTAGTCGTAGACGTATTTTGCCGGCACTTCCGACGATATGCCCGGACCGCCGCTGGTCTGGGCGACGACGAGATCGTAGACCTTGACGATGCCGCTGGCGATGATGACGAGCGTGGTGATGAAGACCGGCCGCATCATCGGAATGATGATGAAGAAATAGGTCCGCCACATGGGAATGCCGTCGACACGGGAAGCCTTCCAGATATCCTCGTCGATGCCGCGAAGCCCTGCGAGCATCAGGCACATCACGAGGCCGGTGCCCTGCCAGAGGGCGGCGATCAGCACGCCGTAGATGACGATTTCAGACGTATAGAGCGGATCGAAACTGAAGCTCGTCCATCCCAGTGACCGCACGACCGCCTGGACACCGAATTCCGGATTGAGGATCCACTGCCACACCAGACCGGTAACGATGAAGGATAGCGCGAAAGGATAGAGGAAGATCGTGCGGAACGTGTTCTCGAAACGGATCTTCTGATCCATGAGAGCCGCCAGCATGAAACCGATGACCAGGCTGAAGATCAGCGACAGAATGCCGTAGATCGCCAGGTTCTCGATGGACACGACCCAGCGCGGGGCAGCCCAGAGACGCTGATATTGCTCTATGCCGACGAAGTTCAATCGCGGCAGGAGCTTGGAATTGGTGAAGGAATAAAACACCGTCCAGATCGTGCCACCGAGAAAGATGACCATGGCGGTGAGGATCATGGGAATAGAGGCAATCTTCGAATTCAGATTGCGAAACAATTTAAACGGTCGGCCTGCTTTCGCTTGACCTGTCATTGAGTTCCTCCTGAATCATAGTCGCTTCGGTGACCGGGGCTCCATCCGAAGACGACCGCCCTTCCCGTCTCTGCCGCAACCGCCATGCGGTCTTGGCGCGACCGCAGCCGGTGTGACGTGCCGTCGCCGCAGGGGATCAGAGATCCGGCGGCGCGATCCGGCCCTGCAACACGCAGGACCGGACCTGATGGGCTTGAGGACCGAGGATCAGTCGGCGGCGGCGATGATGTCGGCGAAGCGCTTCTGCGCTGCGTCGGGCGTCATCGTGGTATTGGCGAAGAACTCGGCGAAGAGGTCTTCGATCTGCTTTGTCGTATCGGGCGATACGAGCTGATCGGAGCTTGTGACGATATTGCCCTTGGCGAGAATATCGAGACCCTTCTTCATGCAGTCGTTGGCGGCCGAGATATCGACGTCGCCGCGAACCGGCAGCGAGCCCTTCTTCAGATTGAAGGCAACCTGGGTCTTCGGATCGAGAAGTGTGGCGGCAAGCACATCCTGAGCCTTCGCCTTCTCGGCATCCTTCTGGAGCGGGAAGTAGAAGGCGTCGCCGCTGGTCGAGATGATCTCATTCACGCCGAGGCCAGGAAGGCAGGTATAGTCCTTGCCGGCAACCTGCTTGGCAACCTGGAATTCGCCCTGCGCCCAGTCACCCATGATCTGGCCGCCGGCCTTGCCGGTGATGACGAGGTTGGTGGCCTGGTTCCAGTCCTGCACGTTGCTGCCCTTGGACATGCGCCGTGCATCGTCGGCAGCCTTGAAGACCTTGGCGATCTCGGGGCCGGCAGCCAGTGTGGCATCCTTGTCCTTGAAGACCTTCAGGTAGTTGTCCTTGCCGCCGATAGCGATCATCAGAACGTTGAAGGCGCCGCTTGCCTGCCAGCCCTGACCGCCGACCGCAAGAGGAACGATCCCGGCCTTTTCCAGGGCCGGAGCGGCAGCGACGAATTCATCCCAGTTCTTCGGAACCGCAACGCCGGCCTTCTGGAAGGCGGCATTCGACAGCCACAGCCACTGCCAGGAATGGATGTTGACGGGTGCGCAATAGATCTTGCCGTCGATCGTGCAGGAATCGAGCAGGGTCGACGGACGGATGATTTCCTTCCACTTGCCTGCGGTCGCCACATCGGTCAGGTCCTTCATGAGGCCGGCCTGGACGAGTTCCTCGGCCTGACGGCCGTGGTTGAACTGGGTGGCACCCATCGGGTCGCCGCCGGTGATGCGGCTGATCATGATCGGACGTGCGGTGCTGCCGGAACCGGCGATTGCGCCGTCCACCCAGTGGTTACCGGTGGCATCGAAAGCCTTTGCCAGCTCCGCCACAGCGGCAGCTTCACCGCCCGAAGTCCACCAATGGGTGACTTCGAGATCGGTCGCATTGGCGGCGCCGAACGGAATGGCTACGGTAGCGGCAAGCACGGCCGCCATCATACGGATTTTCATGAGTTCTCCTCCCTCACTGAAACGTTGCCGGAAAAACTTAGAGCAATCGATTTATCCGCGCAACCGCCCGCTCGTAAAATTTTCTGTGACTGACGTTATTACAGCTTATAAGAGCATTCTTCGGTTCCGCCATTGCGCTATGAGAAGAGCGTAAGCAAGCGGTTTCGCAAGTGCGGCATGTCGATATATATCTGATTTTGCTATTTAATTTTTAATTAATCTGACAATTTCGGCTTTTCACCATTTCGCGGTCGCAAAAAAACACGGGACGAACAGCGGATTCAACCAGAGAGAACCACTCCGCAACGTTGATCAGAAAAAGGGCTCGACATTTCTACTGTATCGTTACAGATTGCCCTACTCAGGGAGGAGAGCTTTTTGAGCGGCGGCATACTTACAGTGCGCCAAAAAGCCTCTATAAGGCGAAGCAAATCGCGTGAGGCGGGCCTAGAGGGATGGAAAACAACGGAAATTTCGGCGGAGCGGCATCCGGTTCCGTTCAGCGTGAGCGCCCGACACTGAAGACGATCGCCTTCATGACGGGCCTCGGCGTGACGACCGTGTCGCGGGCGCTGAAAGATGCACCGGATATTGGCGCTGAAACGAAGGAACGGGTGCGTATGGTTGCCCGTCAACTCGGTTACCAGCCGAACAGGGCCGGCGTGCGCCTGAGAACCGGCAAGACGAACGTCATTGCCCTCGTGCTCAGCATCGACGAGGAGATCATGGGCTTTTCCAGCCAGATGGTCTTCGGCATTTCCGAGGTGCTGACCGGCACGCCATACCATATCGTCGTCACCCCGCATTCGCACAGCAAGGATCCCATGCTGCCGGTGCGCTATATCCTCGATACCGGCTCCGCAGATGGTGTCATCATTTCGCGCGTCGAGCCTGACGATCCGCGCGTGCGCCTGCTGGCCGAAAGCGGCATGCCCTTTACCACCCACGGCCGCACGGATGGCGGCCTCGCGCATCCCTATCACGATTTCGACAACGAGGCTTACGCCCATCAGTCCGTGCAGAAGCTCGTCCAGCGCGGCCGCAAGCGCATCGCCCTGCTGCAGCCGCCGAGCAAGCTTACCTATTATACCCATACCCGCATCGGCTTTCAGACTGGTCTGCATGACTACGGCGCCGAGGAAGTGCCGCTGCGTGTCAACATCGATGCCCCGCTCGCCGAAATCCGTGACGCCGTGGAGCAGCTGATGCTTTCGCCCGGCGCGCCCGACGGTATCGTCTCGTCGGCCGGCAGCGCCACCATCGCCGTCAACGCCGGCATCGAAGCCGCCGGCAAACGCCTCGGCCACGACGTCGACCTCGTCTCCAAACAATCCGCCCCGATCCTCAACTGGATCCGCCCGGAGATCATCACCGCCTACGAAGACGTCCGCCACGCCGGCCGCGAGATGGCGAAACAGGTGATCGCGCGGATCGATGGCGTGGATGCGGAGCTGCTACAGAGCATCAGCAAGCCGGAATGGCCGGCAGGGCGGTAGGAGCTTTCCTGCGGGATAGCATCCACGAGAAGCACCAGTCTATGCCTGCGCCGGAAAATCCGTCTCCAGCAACCCCATCATCATGTCGTCGTGCCACACACCGTTCACAAAGGCGGCTTCCCGCTCCCTGCCTTCGATCGTGAAGCCGCATTTCTCATAGGCCCGGATCGCCCGCGTGTTGTAGGCAAGTACCCTTATCCCGATCCGGTGCAGCCGCAACTCCGTGAAAGCATGGTGCAGGACGAGGCAAATAGCCTCGCTCCCCAGCCCTTTTCCCAGCAATTGCGGATCGTAGATGCCGATTGCCATCAAGGCGCGGCGATCGATGACATTGAGCCTGTCCAGCCGGATATCGCCGATCAGCCGGCCTTGAAAGGCGATGATCCAGGCATTCGGATGATCGATGAGATTTTGAACCCAGCGAATGGCTCCATCCCTGGTCAGCGGCTTCACATCGTCCTGGCCAATGCCGAACATCTCGACAATCTCTGCAGGGTTTCCGAGAGACAGGCGGGCATCGACGTCACCGAAAGACGCCGGCCGCAGCTCGATATTCCGACCGTTCAAACGCACCATGCTCGCTGCCAACAACCCGGACTGTTTTACCATCAGGCAGTTTAGAGCCTATCGCAACGACCGCAACTGACACATGGCGGAACCGGGAAACACATTGTCTACCGCGCATTCTCCAGATCCGCCCGCGTAAACACCGGAAACACCGCAAGCCCCGGCACTCCTTCGATCCGCGCTGCACCCTCGCCGCGCCAGATCGCGCAGACGACACCAAGCACCTCCGCCTTCTCGCCGATCGCCATCCGCCAAGCGTCCGCCACCGCCCCGCCGGTGCTGATCACATCCTCGATGAAGGTCACGCGGCGGCCTGTCACATCCTGGCCCTCGATCGCCCGGCAGGTGCCGTAGGTCTTGGCCTCCTTGCGGATGAAGGCGGCGGGCAGGCCTGTCTCCAGCGAGATCGCGGTCGCGAGCGGCACGCCGCCGAGTTCCAGCCCGGCGATGACATCGGTATCCGCAGGCAGAAGGGCGGCCATTGCCTGCGCCAGCGGCTTCAGGAGAGCCGGCGTGCCTTCGAAGCGGTATTTGTCGAAATAGCGGTGCGACACCTGGCCGGAACGGAGCACGAATTCGCCCTCCAGCGTGGCGATGTCAGCGATTTGCCGGGCCAGAGCCGCATGGTCGATGGATGCCTTGATCATTTTACCCCCTGCCAAAATAAGTCCAGACGGCGCTTGCTCGCCGTCAGCCACCAGATCCTGGCCCTGCCCTTCCAGAATCGGCGGCGTGCTGCAAGAGACGAGATACGGAAAGCCGTTCAGCCCCCGCACTTGTGCTGCGCATCGGGCAGTATCCAGCTTTCCCTCGTCCTGCCATTGGTGACGAGGAAAAGCCGGCCACCCTCATCCGGCTCGCAGTCGCGATCTATCTCGACCAGGCATAGGGCGACGGGATCGCCGGGCTTTGAGCGGATCAGCATCTCCTCGCGGTTATACGAGACCTGGTAGCCGTCATTGGCATAATCGATGCCCGTGCCATTGCCAAAATCCTCATCGGTCGCGGGTGCGTCGCCACTCTCGACGCGCGGATGCACCGCCAGGATCGTGGTTGCAGCGCATTGCCCGGCCTTTGTCGGGATGTCCGAAGTCCCGGGCTGCTTGCCGCCCGTCAGCGACTTCGCGGAGATGCCCCGCATGAAGCTGCTTTTGTCCGGCGAGATTTCCCAGAGAATGGCGAGATAGGCACTGAGGATACAGGCCCGGTCGCTACCGCAATCATGCCGGTCGGCCAGGAAATTACGGGCCGAGTGGACGACATCATCCTCATCGGGAGCTGTCTTCCGTGCCGCGCCATAGCCGGCATTGAAGACATCGTCGAGGTGGGAAAGCTGAGTATCGCCGCAGACGATCTTTTCGTCGGCGCTGGCTGCCTTGGCGCAATCGAAGCCCGCGGCTTCTGCTGATGCGGTGAAGAGGATGCCGAGGCAGAAGGCGATGAGGAAGGTGGAAATGGATCGCATGATGGTCCCTCGGTCCGGCAGGTCGGCCTCAACCTAAATGCGGCGGCGAGCTTGTGTGAGTGTTGTGCAGCGTCGTTCGAATGTCTGGCGGGGTATTCCACGTCACAACGTGAACTGAGGAATACCGGATATACGTCCGCTCAACGCTATTCCAATCGGCCCGCCAGCCTCATTCCACCTGATTGAAAACCGCCTCGATACGATACCCATCGGGATCGATGACAAAGGCAGCAAAGTAATTCGGCCCGTAATGTTGTCTTAGCCCCGGCGCACCGTTATCGACGCCACCCTGGGAAAGCGCTGCGGCATGAAAATCAATGATCGACTGCCGATCCGGCGCCGCAAAGGCCAGATGGAAGCCCGCACCCGGCGCACCCTGCCCCGCCTCGATCGATTTGATCGCCAGCTTATCACCGCCGCCGGGCACACCATAGCCGACGGCTTGTCCTGCCTCGCCGGGGCGCAGATCCTCCCAGACGCGGATATAGCCAAGCGCGCCGAGGGCGGCATCATAGAACCGCGCGGCTCGTTCGATATCGGCCACCCCGAAAGATGCATGGTGGAGCATAATATGGACCTCCCGATTGCAATCACCCGCTTCGCGGCAGGATAACAAAAAGCCCGGCGCAGTGGCCGGGCTTTCAACTTTATTTTCGCAAACCTCAGAAGGTCGATGCACCGCTGCCCCAGGGGCCGTGGTGGAAGTCCTTGCCGTCGAGGCGGTCGAAGCCGTGGGCGCCGAAGAAGTCGCGCTGCGCCTGGATCAGGTTGGCAGTGCCGCGGCCCTGGCGGTAGGCGTCGAAATAGCTGAGCGCCGAGACCAGCGCCGGAACCGGCAGGCCGGCGGCCAATGCTGCGGTTACGACGCGACGAAGCGCCGGGATCGATTCCTTGACCATGGCCGAGAAGGCCGGCGTGACGATGAGGTTTGCCGCGTCAGGCGCATCGGTAAACGCCTTGGTGATCTCGTCGAGGAACTGCGAACGGATGATGCAGCCAGCGCGCCAGATACGGGCAATCGTCGGCATCGGCAGCGACCAGTTGAACTCCTTGGAAGCTTCCGCCATGACGGCAAAGCCCTGCGCATAGGCACCGATCTTGCCGGCAAACAGCGCCAGTTCCAGATCCTTGTTGAAGTCGGGGCCGTAGGCGATCGGGAAGGCAGCACCGAGATCACCGAAGATCTTTTCGGCGGCGACGCGCTGGTCCTTCATCGACGACAGGCTGCGGGCAGCAACGGCGGCTTCGATACCGGTTGCCGGAATACCCATGTTCTGCGCTTCGATCGCCGACCACTTGCCGGTGCCCTTCTGGCCAGCCTTGTCGAGGATCATGTCGACCATCGGCGTCTTGGAGATCGGGTCCTGTGCAGCCAGAACCTTCTCGGAGATTTCGATCAGGTAGGAGTTCAGGCGGCCCTTGTTCCACTCGCCGAAGATGCCGGAGATTTCCGAGGCGCTCTTGCCGAGGCCGTCGCGCAGGATGCCGTAGATTTCGGCAATCATCTGCATGTCGGCATATTCGATGCCGTTATGGATCGTCTTGACGAAATGGCCGGCGCCGTCATTGCCGAGCCAGGCGACGCAGGGGTCGCCATCATATTTGGCGGCGATCGAGGTCAGCACCTTTTCGACGCGCTTCCAGGACTCTTCCTTGCCGCCGACCATGATCGACGGGCCGTGGCGGGCACCTTCCTCACCACCGGAAACACCCATGCCGATGAAGGTCAGGCCGGTATCCTTGAGGCGGTCGAAGCGGGCGACCGTGTCGCGGAAGTTGGCGTTGCCGGCATCGATCATGATGTCGTTCTTTTCAAGATGCGGGCGCAGCGCCTCCATCTGCTGGTCGACCGGCTCGCCGGCCTTGATCATGATGATGATCGGACGCGGCGGGCGGATTGCATCGACGAACTCCTCGATCGTCTTGCAGGGAATGATCTGCTTCTTCAGATCACCGGCGCTCTCGTAGAACTCATCCGTTTTTTCAGGGGTGCGGTTGAAGACCGCGATCTTGTTGCCCTTTTCTGCAATGTTGAGCGCCAGGTTGGACCCCATGACGGCAAGGCCGATCAGTCCGATTTCTGCCTTTTCCACGACAAACCTCCGATGAGTGAAATGGTGCGATGTTGTGGCACTCTCTCGCCCAAACGGCAAGGTCGAAGACCGCGATTCGGATCGAAAAAAGGCTGTCGGAACAGGCTTTTCGAATGGCCACGGAAGCACCATATGCATAGGTTTGGGAGGCCTGAATGACTGCTACCGCGGCAAGGCAGAGCGATATCAAGCCGCTGCTCGCAAAGAGAGCCGGCCGCTACCGCGAATATGCGCCCTCACCGGTACTCGCACCGCATTTCCGCTGCCTCTGGTCGCATGAAATTCGCACAGCGAGCCCGGTCGCCATCGTCCCTGATGGTTATTGCGACCTGCTTTTCGCAGACGGCCGCCTCTTCGTTGTCGGACCGGACCGCACCGCCGCCTTCCCGCCGATGACGCCGGGGATGCGCATTATCGGCGCGCGTTTTGCACCGGGCGCCGGCGCCGCCTGGCTGAAGCTGCCTCTGTCGGAGATCACCGGCCTCTCCATTCCCTTGAGCGATCTCGCGCCTCGAAAGGCTGCCCTTCTCGAACCGCATCTGTCCGACTGTCCCGATGGGGCTACCGCCCTCTCACTCTTCGCCACCCTGTTGAGTGAACTGGCAGGGGAAGAAGCGGAGCCGGCCCCCGAGGCTCGCCTGATCTTTGCCGCCGCCGACCATGGGCCGGGCCGCATCGGCGATCTGCAGCAGAAGCTCGATATCGGCGAACGGCAATTGCGCCGCCGCGCCCACCACCATTTCGGCTATGGCATCAAGACGCTGGAGCGCATCCGCCGCCTGCAGCGCTTCATGGCGCTCTGCCGGGCGGATGAGGCGCTGCCGCTGGCTAGCCTCGCCCTCGAAGCCGGCTTCTCCGATCAGCCCCATATGACCCGTGAGATCGGCGAACTGACGACGCTGACGCCATCCGCCATGGTCGATCAACTGACCGGCCGCTGACCGTTTCGTTCAAGACAGTCCGTGCCGGCCTGCTAGTCTGGCACAAAGCAAAAGGACAGACCGATGACCACAATGCCCGCCCGCATCGTCAACATCACGATCAAAAGAGACTGGCGCGATGTCTATGATTTCGCCGGCAGACCGGAGAACATGCCGCTCTGGGCCTCCGGCCTCGCGAGCGGTCTGGAACCCGATGGCGAGGACTGGATCGCCCACGGCCCGCTCGGCAGCGTCCGCGTGAGCTTCGTGCCGCCGAACGAATTCGGCATCATCGACCATACCGTCACCATCGAATCCGGCCTGCGCGTCTATAATGCGTTGCGCATCGTGCCGAATGGCGATGGCTGCGAGGTGATGTTCACGCTGTTGCGCCTGCCGGGCATGACCGACGAGCAATTTGCCGCCGATGCCGCCCATATCCAGAAGGATCTGGCGGCGCTGAAATCGCTAATGGAGAAATAAGATGGCCGACAACGACGCTGAAAATGACCGCCGCATCGACTATGTCGAGTTCAACGTCGCCGACATCGGCGCGGCAAAAGCGTTCTATGGCGCGGCCTTCGGCTGGCGCTTTACCGACTACGGGGAGAACTACTGCGAGTTCGACGATGGAAGGCTGAAAGGCGGCTTCACCAATCTCGGCCCGGTGCGCACATCGGGCGGCCCGCTCGTTATCCTCTATGCCGAGAAGCTGGAGGACGTGCTCGAAAGCGTCGAAAAGGCGGGCGGCACCATCGCCAAGCCGATCACGCCCTTCCCCGGCGGCCGCCGCTTCCATTTTGTCGACAAGGACGGCTACGAACTCGCCGTCTGGAGCAAGGACTGAGCTCAGGCCGGTGCGTTGGCGCCGAGATTCTGGATGGTGATCAGCGCCCCGATCACCTTCTTCGATGCGTCACACAGCGGCACCATGCGGCAGCGATTGTGCCGCTCGTCCCGCGCGTAGGTGTAATCCGCCGACATGCCGTCGAAGCAGGCGTCGAGCTTTTCCTTCACCTCGTTTGCAAAACGCTCCTGGCCGATGAAATCGACGATATGGCGGCCGATGAGCTGCATGGCAGTCTTGCCGAGATGGGCGCAGTTGACGGGATTGGAATAAAGGTAGCGGTAATCCTTCGTCAGCACCGCCACGCGGTCCGGCAGCGTCTGCAGGATCGCCGCATTGAGGAACTGCCCGTTATCGGTATCGGGAACATAGGCGGGCGGCTGGCGAAGTTTCCTATCCGCCGGCAGCGGCACGCGCCAGTCCGGCGCATGGGCGCCGAAATAGCGGTCGAGCAGATAGGAGAGCACGGCGGCATATTGCGTCACGAAAGCCCCGTCATCGGCATCTTCAGCGATGAGGTAACTTACAAACTGAAGTTGCATATAGACTTCGACGAGACTGTACGCCCTGCATGCGAGGATTGCCTCTGCCAGCGGCTGGATATCGCGGTCGAGCGCGGCCACGCGCTCATCATCCCCTAGCCTTATCGCTTCCTCGATCTGCGCGCACCGCAAGGAAAAGGCCCTGAACAACTCAAGCAAGATACCCCCAATATCAATTTCCTGAGAAACGTTCCGAAGACCGGTCGAGGCCTATGTTTATGAAAGATTACGCGCTCCGGTAGGTACTTTGCGCGCCCTAGTAGAGACGCGTAACATGAACTCTGCTCAGTTTCAACTGAAGCGGACCTGTCGCTTCTCACCGATTATAAATCAGGAGCAAAATCTTACAGACAGAATCTTACAGACTGACGGAACGCTTTATATCCCAACGGTCGTGATACCACAGCCACTGGGCCGGGTACTCGCGCACCCAGCTCTCAACCTTGTCGTTCATCATCTGCGCGGTGGCGGGAAGATCGAGATTACCCTTCTCGTCGCGCGGCATCTCCATCTTCGGTTCGATCTCCAGCCGGTAGCGATTGCCGGGAAGGCGGATGCAACGGGCCGGATAGACCTCGCAATTGAACTGCCGCACGAGCTTTGGCAAGAGCGGATTGGTCTTGGTGTCGAGCCCGAAGAATTTCGTCTTCAACCCGCGGCTGAACTTCTGGTCGACGAGAACGCCGACCCCTTGGCCCGCTTCGAGCTGGCGCGCCAGTGCAAAGGAGGAACCGGCATGCGAAGGCACCAGCTTGCCCATGCGGCCGCTGCGGAAATCGAAGACCTTCTGCGCGATGTAAGGATTGTTCGGCGGCCGGAAGAGCACCGTCACGCTGAGACCGAAGGCATTGCCGGCGACGGGCAAGAGCTCGAAATTGCCGGTATGGCCGGTAAAGACGATGAAGGGGCGCGGATTGTCGCGCAGCTCCAGGAAGATCGGAATGCCCGAGACTTCCACCCTGCCCGGCTCGGCGCTTTCAGGATCGAAATCGAAGAGCTGGTCGAGGAAGACATATTCGGCCGCAAGCCGGCCCATATTGCCCCAGCTTTCCAGTGCGATTTCCTCAAGCTCCGCGTCGCTCTTTTCCGGAAAGGCCCGGCGCAGATTGTAGAGCATCAGCTTGTGGCGCTTCAGTCGCCGACCGACCTGGCGGGTCATCCGGTCGGCAAAACGCATGGCGCCATCAGCGGGGAAAAGCTTCAGGAAGTTCAGGAAGCCGAACATCAGCTGCGCCACCAGCCATTGCTGGAAACGCCTGAGCGCCAGAACGATCCTGGTGATGAACAGCTTCAATCGGTCAGTCCATCTTCAGGATGATCTTGCCGAAGATCTGACGGGATTCCATGCGCTCCAGGGCGCGGTCGATATCGTCGAAGCTGACTTCGGTATCGATGACGGGATGAACGAGGCCGCGGCCCATCTTCTGCATGGCGTCTGCCATGTTTTCCATGCGGCAGCCGAAAGAGCCCAGGAGCTTCAGCTGCTGCTGGAAGAGCATCATCAGGTTCATCTCGGTCGAAACACCCGAAGTGGAACCGCAGGTGACGAGACGGCCGCCGCGCTTCATGCACAGCATCGAGCCAGCCCAGGTATCCTTGCCCACATGTTCGAAGACGACATCGACGCCCTTCTTCTTGGTGAGCTTGCGCACCACGCCCTCGAAGCGGTCGGTGCGGTAGTTGATGACGTGATCGGCGCCGAGCACCTTCGCCCTCTCGATCTTGTCGTCGGAGCCGACTGTCGTGATGACGGTACAGCCGATCTTCTTGGCAAGCTGGATCGCCGCCGTGCCGATGCCGGAGCCGCCGGCATGCACGAGAATGGTTTCACCGGGTTCGAGCTTGGCATTGTCGAAAAGCATATGCTCGACGGTGCCGAAGGTGACGGGCGCAAGCGCTGCACCGATGGCATCGACGCCGGGAGGCGCCGGAACGAGCAAGCGGGCCGGCAGGTTTACCTTCTCCTGCGCGAAGCCGTCGAGATGAAAGCCGTGGACGCCGGAGACATGTTCGCAGAGATTGTCGCGGCCTTCGCGGCAGGGACGGCAGAGGCCGCAGGTGCGCGCGCCATAGATCGCCACGAGCTGACCGGGCAGAACATTCGCCACGCCGGGGCCTATCGCTTCGACGACGCCGGAGGCTTCCGCGCCGATGACGAGCGGCATCTTGCGCTTGGCGAACGCCATGCCGCGCCAGCCCCAGACATCGATATGGTTCAGCGCAACCGCCTTGACGCGCAATGTCACCTCGCCGGCACCAGGGGCGTCCGGTTCCGGCAGGTCGGTGATCTCAAGCTTGCGGTCATCGATCAGTTGCAAAGCGCGCATGGCAAAACCTCTCGCGTTTAAGGCGTTTTTCTTATTGCTAAAACATGTCGCGCAAAAGTGTGCAGCGGTTTTGCGGCGACGACATGCGTAAAGACAAAGACCTAAACCGTGTCAAGCGAATCCGAACGATCGCGACACGGTTTAGTGTTGTCGGGAACCGCTTAAGCCGGTTCGAGCGCCATGACAAGGCTGGCATTCTGTCCGCCGAAGCCGAAAGAGTTGGAAAGCACGGCCGAGACCTGGGCTTCCCGCTTCTTGTTCGGCACGACATCGAGAACGATCGACGGATCCGGGTTGTTGTAGTTGATCGTCGGCGGCAGCGTGCCTGTCAGCATCGTCTGCAGCGAGAAGACTGCCTCGACAGCTCCTGCCGCCGTCAGCGTATGGCCGATCATCGACTTGTTGGACGAAACCGGAATGCCGACCAGCTTTTCGCCGAAGACGGCGGACATGGAGCCATATTCCATCTTGTCGTTTTCAGGCGTCGAGGTGCCGTGAGCGTTGATATAGCCGATATCGCCTTCGCTCATGCCGGCATCCGCAAGTGCCGCGCGGATCGTCGCGATCGCCGGCCCGCCATCCGGCGAGGAGCGCGTGCGGTGGAAGCTGTCGGCCTTGTCGCCCGCCCCCTTCATGATGCCGAGAATCTTGGCGCCACGGGCAATTGCCGATTCCAGCGATTCAAGCACCAGCGTCGCGGAACCTTCGGCGATGACGAAGCCGTCTCGATCCTTGCTGAACGGCTTGGAGGCCTTGGTCGGCGGGTCGTTCTGGGTGGAAAGGGCTGAGAGCAGCGAGAAGCGGATCAGCGCTTCGGCACTCAGCGAACCGTCGGTCGCGACCGTCAGCGCCCGGTCGGTACGGCCCTGGCGGATCGCCTCGATGCCGAGCTGGATGGCCGTCACGCCCGATGCACAGGCCGTCGACAGCGTGATCGGCAGGCCGCGTGTACCGAAACGGTCGGAGAGACGCTCGGAAATCGCGCCGAAAAGCGCCGCCTCATGGAAGGCCGGATCGGGACGCTGGCGCATGGCGGCGAGGAACCGCTCATAGGCGTCACCCGGATGGTCGGCTGCCGGCGAACGGTCGGCAAGTTCGAAGCGGGCGCTCCATTCCGGCTCGATCGGCGGCGCGGCCAGAAACAGCGGGCCGTTGAAATCGCCGGAAATACCGGCATTGGCAAGTGCCTCGATGGTCGTCTCGCGTGCAAAGGCAAAGGAGCGCTCGACCGCGTTCGGCACGGGAATGTCGATGAAATCGACCGTGCCGGCAATGCGCGTCGAAAGGCCGTCCGTCGGGAAACGGGTGATCTCGTGAATGCCCGATGTGCCGGACGAAAGAGCCGCCCAGTTGTCTTTCAGGCCCTGGCCGAGCGAGGTCATGATGCCCATGCCTGTTACCGCAACGATCGGCCGGCCGAGATGATCCCTGTAAGCGGAAGCTGTCATTTCAGTCTCTCCTCACGCTTCTGCGGAAAGAACGGCGACGCCTTCGCCGCGCTGGTGTCCAACGGTGGTGACGACGGCCGCTTTCGTGCCCGCCTTCATCGGCGCTTCGTGCGCGGCATCGAAGGGCGGAACCTTGGCCGTTGCATCGATGGCAAGGGCGGCAAGCGCGAGGCCGAGCGTGAAATGCGCCTCGATCGCGTGGCCCGAAACGCCACCGAAGCCGCGGATCGCAGCGCCCGGAAGCTGATGCTCCAGCACCGCCTTTTCGCGTCCGGCAATCTCATGCATGCCGGTCGAGCCGGAGAAGATCGCCGTGGTCTCAGTCGCAAGCGCAGCCGCGGGCTTCAACAGCCGCTCCATCCGAACTTCGAAATTGCCAGCACCGCGATTGCCGCGATCGCCTTCGACGGCGTTGATGGTGGCATAGATATGCGCGCCCCGCGCTTCGGCATGCTTGCGTGATTCAAGCACCAGGAAGGCGCCGGCCGAACCGGTGATCATCCCGCCGCCTTCGAGGCCGGAGCGCGACCAGAGCGGTGCCCATTCGCCGCGCGTATGTGCGCCGATCGCCTCGGTGAGCAGGATCATGTCCGGACGTTCGGCCGCAAAGGCGCCGCCGACCAGCGCGTGGGTGGATTCGCCCGACTTGATGCGCCAGAAGGCCGTCTCGACGGCGGAAACGCCGGAGGCTTCTTCACCCATGAAAGTGCGCGAGGAACCGGTGACCTTGTGAACGATGGAAATATTGCCGGCGAGCAGATTGGAAAGCTGCGCCAGGAACAGCGTCGGGCGCAGCTCCGTCGTCAGCTTTTCGTTCAGCAGCAGCTCGCGGTCGTTGCGCTTCAGGCCCTCGTCGACGATCAGCGTATCGACATTGATGTCGCGCTCGCCGCCGCCGGCTGCCACGATCATGTCCATCGTGCCGCAGGCTTCCATGTCGTCCTTGAAGCCGGCATCGTCGAGTGCCAGGCCCGCCGTGAAGACGCCGATGCGCTGCCAGTTTTCCATCTGGCGCTGGTCGCCGCGCTTGGCGATCTGCTGCGACCAGTCGATCTCAGGCAGCGGATGAACCGGATAGGGTTTGAACTTCTCGGTCTCGACGACGGTCTGGGGCGCAGCATCGGCGGTCAGGAGGGCGATATGCGCATCCTTGCCGACACCCTGACAGGTCACGATGCCGATGCCGGTGATGACGACATCATTGGCGGCCTTGCTCATCTATTCACTCCCCTGGGCCTTCGCCCCCTGCGCGGCGATGGCATCCATCAGGCCCACCTCCTCAGCACGTTTCTTCACGATATCGCCGAGCGGAATTTCGCTGAAGGGCATGGTGCGCAGTTTGAGCTGCGCATCGCAGACCTTCTTGCCGCCGCTGGTGATCTTTGCCTTGGTAACGGCAAAACCGGAGCCGTCATGTTCGAGGAAAGCCTCGATGTCGAGCACAGCTTCCGGCTCGACGAAGGTGCGCATCTTGGCGCCGTCGACCGACATCAGGAAGGGCATCGACGCAAAATTCGTGGCGGCCAGCACCAGCATGCCGGAGGCCTGCGCCATGGTTTCGATGAGAAGCACACCCGGAACGAGCGGCATGCCCGGGAAATGCCCCTCGAAAACGGGGCTCTTGGCCGGCACGACCGAGCGCGCAACGAGCGTGCGCTTCTCGAGGTCCACCGCCTCGATACGGTCAATCATCTGGAAATATTCCAGCAGCATCAGACTTCTCCGGCGCGACGCGCAAAAAGCCCGTCGGAAGGCCTACTTAGGAACAAAACCGCCCGGCCGCCATATCAACGGCGGCAGGGCGTGAAAAAAAGACGATGATGTTGCTTCAAGCCTTTGCGGCGCGCAGCTCGTCGATCTTGGCACAGAGGTTCTTCAGCACGAAGTATTCCTCGGTGGAAACCTTGCCTTCGTTGACTTCCTGCGTCCACTTCTCGAGCGGAATCTTGATGCCGAATTCCTTATCGATGGCGAAAACGATATCGAGGAAGTCGAGGCTGTCGATACCGAGGTCGTCGATCGTGTGGCTTTCCGGCGTGATCGTTGCGCGGTCGATCTCGCTGGTTTCAGCAATGATGTCGGCAACTTTATCGAATGTAGCGGTCACTCGCTCTACCTCTTGGAAATGAAGATTCCCCTCCTCATAGGCAAATCCATTTCAAAAGCCAATGCTTTCGTCCCGGTTGCAAGCCAATTTGGCGAGCAGGTGTTGCCTAAACAGCAATGGAATGGCGCGCTTTGGCCTGTCCGAGATAGGCATCGATGCGTAAAGCGGCCACCCGGCTAATGATTTTTCTGGCCTCAGTGTCGGCAAAACCGTCTGCCTCGACGGCGCAGAGACCGTCCTGATCCACGGTTGCAACGGGCAATGTACACACAGAACGAAACCTCCGTGCACCTAAACTTGCGTTGAATTGCGGCGCTGCCGGATGGCTCGTATTGGGTGAAACAGAGCCGGATATTTCTGCAGCAGGTTGGTGTTCAAGGTGGGAAATAACCCACTGAAGAAGGAAACTTTGATCTGGATCAAATTGGAATCCGGTCGGAATTGATAAAGATCAAGACGCAGACGCAAGAAATCGGAATAGATGACCTTGGGGCCGAAGCGTAACACAAACGCAGGCACATGGTCGGATCGGGGCACCGGAACATGGACATCGCGCGTAGTGAAGATCCTGACATAAGTATTCCGGCAACCTGCCGCGTCTGCGAGGCACGCCACGGCGTCGTCTGCGGGGCGCTGGCGGCTGCGCAACTGCGCGAGCTCTGCAAGCACTCGACTCGCCGCAAGCTCGATGCCGGCTGCGAGATCGTCGCCCAGGGCGAAGAAGTCTCGTCCTATTCCAACATCATGAATGGCGTGGTGAAGCTCTGCAAGGTCATGCCTGACGGGCGCCAGCAGATCGTCGGCCTGCAGTTCGCCCCCGATTTCATCGGCCGCCCCTTCGTACCGGAAAGTACATTGTCGGCCGAAGCGGCCACGCCGACGGAAATCTGCGTCTTCCCCCGCGGGCTGCTCGACCGGATGATATCGGATACGCCGGAACTGCAGCATAACCTGCACGCCCAGGCGCTGAAGGAGCTGGATGCGGCGCGGGAATGGATGCTGACGCTCGGCCGCCGCACGGCCCAGGAAAAGGTCGCAAGCCTTCTCTATCTCGTCGCCACGCATGCAGAGCCGGAAACGACCAGCAGCGCTGCCTTCGACTTGCCGCTCTCACGCAGCGAGATCGCCGATTTCCTGGGGCTGACGATCGAAACCGTCAGCCGCCAGATGACGAAGCTGCGCAAGCAGGGCGTCATCCGCATCGAAAACAATCGTCACATCGTCGTTCCCGATATGGATCAGCTGGAGCGCATGATTACCGCGTGATCACCACGCGCGTATTGGCAAGACCGTTTTCCTGCGCCATCGAGAAGAACGCCGCCGCATTGGCGGGATCGAGGCGCACGCAGCCATGCGAGGCCGGCGTGCCCAAACGCTTGCGTTCAAACGTGGCGTGAACGGCATAACCGCCGTTGAAGAACACCGCGAATGGCATTGGCGCATTGTCGTATTTCTTCGAGCGGTGATCGCGCGACAGCCACTTGGCGCTCCACGAACCGGTGGGCGTGGAATAACCTTTGCGCGCCGTCGAAACCTTCCAGCGATACTTGACCCAACCGTTCTGGCTCACAGTCATCGTCTGCTTGCTGATGCTGATATTGGCAACCAGCGTGGCAGCTTCAGCTGCAACCGGAGAAAATTGCAGCAATAATACTGCGGTCGCGGCCGCAAAAAACGTCTTCATAGTGATCCCTCAATCGAACTCTAAAGGCTTGCCCCACCCAACGAGAGGAGAAACTACAACAATACTGCGTATATTGCCTTAAGCCGAATGGTAATCACATTTTTAACAGAACAGGGGCAGTTACCGCACTGCATCTCACTCCGGAAAGCCAGCCTTGCGGTAGCCATCGACGAAATGCGCGAGCGTCGCTGCGTCGCGGAATGGCTCCATCGCGACCCAATGGCTGATGGTGAAATGCGGGTTTGCGACGAGAAACAGCTCGGCCTCCGCACGGGCCTCTTCGAGCCGGCCGAGCTGGGCCAGGCCCGCCGCCAGGAAACGGCGTGAGCTTGTGCGATAGGTTTCCTCCCGGTGCAGCGTCTCGACAACGGCTTCGTAGTTACCATCAGCATATTGCGCCTGGCCGAGCGTCAGATAGTACCAGCTGGCCGGAAAAGGATTCAGCCGGAAGGCCTTGCCGATATGTTCGAGACCCTCGTCGATCCGCCCGGCGAGAACAGAAATGTCTGACAGGGCCGCCCAGGTGTCTGCCTCGTTCGGGTCTAGCGCGATGGCTTTTGCAAATTCTGCATCGGCTTCTGAAAAGCTGCGCTCGTAGGCAAGCAGGTAGGCCAGCACCCAGCGGCTGCCGGCATCGTTGGGATCGAGCGCGACGGCCTTGCGCGCAAGTTCCAGGGCAACGCTGCGGTCAGCGTCCGTCGGTCCACCGCTATGCACCCATCCCATCCAGTGGTTCAGCGCAAGCCAGCGATGGGCCTCGGCATAGTCAGGGTCGAGCGCAATGGCCCGTGTCAGCATCAGCTGCGTTTCCCGCGCACTTTGCGGCGCATCATCCATCAGCGTACGCGCCCGCACGCAGAGATCGTAAGCATCGAGGTTCTTGGGCCGGTTGCGGGGCGGCATCGGCCGCAGCCGGCCGAGCAGCGCCTCGACGATCTTGCCGGTGACCTCGTCCTGAACGGCAAAGATATCGTCCAGGCTGCGGTCGAAGCGCTCCGCCCAGAGATGGTCGCCACTCCCGGCGTCTACCAGCTGCGCATTGATACGCACGCGCCCGGCGGCGCGTCTTGCGCTGCCTTCCAGCAGGTAACGCACGCCAAGCTCTTCGGCGATCGCGCGCACGTCCATCGCCTTTCCCTTGTAGGCAAAGGCCGAGCTGCGGGCGATGACGAACAGATCGGGGAACCTGGACAGGTCAGTGATCAGGTCTTCGGTCAGGCCATCCGCGAAGAAGTCCTGCTCCGGATCAGAACTGACATTGATGAAGGGCAGCACGACAATCGATGGCTTGTCCGGCAGCGCCGGAAGCTTTCGCTTCGCGCTGCCAAGCTGCTTGATGGCCCCGATAAAGCGGTAGCCGATGCGCGGAACCGTAGAAATCCATTCACCGCCATCAGCGGCCGGCCCCAGCAGCTTGCGCAGTTGCGCGATCTGGACGGTGAGATTGCCCTCCTCGACGGCAGTGCCCGGCCAGGCCGCATCCATCAGCTCGGTCTTGGCCAGAATTTCGCCGGGCCGCCCGACGAGCGCGGCAAGCAATTTTACCCCGCGGTGCCCGACGGCAACGGGATCGTCATTCCGAAGAAGCGTCCCCGCCTCCGGATCAAGCACGAACGGACCAAAGGCAAAGCGCAGTCCCTGCATGGCGCGCATCCTAGAGGCTTTCATTCCGGGTTGGAACCGTCCTGCCCGATGCCAGACCCAGGTATTCCGCGGCGGTTCATGCGCTTGGCATCAAGGATGCGATCTGTGTAAATCAAGCAACAGACGGTGGCGGCGACAACGAAATAATGACCACCTGAAGATCGAGCATCGAGGCGGTTCCCATGGTTTTCTGGATAGCAAGTCTGGTTGGATTGGCGGTCGCCTATCTCTTCGGCTCCCTACCCACGGGCTATCTGGCGGGAAAACTGCTGAAGGGCATCGATATCCGCGAGCATGGCTCCAGATCCACCGGAGCAACGAATGTATTGCGAACCCTCGGCAAATGGCCTGCGCTGGCGGTTCTCCTCATCGACGTGCTGAAGGGCGTCGCAGCAGTCGTCTTTGCCCGCTGGTTTTACCTCTGGTTCTCGACGGTCTTATCAGATACGCCGCCGACAGCGCTTGATCTGCAGAGCGCCGAGCCCTGGGCTGTGTGCCTGGCCGGTCTTGGTGTGCTGTTGGGGCACGGCCGTTCGATCTGGCTGAATTTTATAGGAGGCAAATCGGCGGCCACGGGGCTCGGCGTTCTGCTGGCAATGTCCTGGCCTGTCGGCGTCGGCGCTGTCGTGGTTTTCGGCGTTGCGCTCGGCATCTCCAGGATCGTTTCCCTGAGTTCGATGCTGGCGGCGTTGACGGCTATCGCTCTCGTCTGCGGCCTGCAGCAACCCTTGCCCTATCGGTTGCTGGTGATCGCAGGCGGCCTATACGTGATCCTTCGCCATCACGCAAATATCAGGCGGCTGCTGTCAGGGACGGAGCCGCGCCTCGGGCAAAACAGCCGTTGATCGACCCCCTACGCTGCGAGACAAAGCCCGGCTTCAGCCCTGCCTGACGATGGTGCCGAGCACGTTGACGAGCAGGCGCGATGCGGTCAGCGCCGACACGCCGTCGATATCGGCAGGAGGATAAAGCTCCACAAGATCGAAACCGGCGATGCGCGCCCGCTTGCCGAGACCGGCGATCAGGTCGATCACCTGCGTGTAGGCCAGCCCGCCGGGGCTACGTGCCGCCACCCCGGGCATGATGCCGGGATCGAGGCCGTCACAATCGAGAGTGACGACGACCCTTGCGCCCTCGGGAATATGCAGCAGGGCCGCTTCGATGCCATCGGCATGAACCTCCCGGGCGGTGACGATATGGCTGCCATAGCGCAGCGCCGCCTCGATCTCGGTCAGACGCGCGCTGCCGACGCCGCGTATGCCGACCTGCACGATGCCGGCGACGTGCGGCATCTCGCTTACCCTTCGCATCGGGTTTGAATAACCGTAGCGCTCGCCATGGAGCTCGTCGCGCCAGTCGATATGGGCATCGATCTGCAGGACCCAGACCGGCCCGTGATCCGCGAAAGCCGCCAGAAAAGGAATGGGAACGGAATCATCGCCGCCGAGCAGGATCGGCACGGCCGGCAATGCCAGCACCTCGCGCGTCTTCGCCTCGATCCGGGCGCGATTGCCGGCATTGTCATGCATGATGGTCTCGATCTCGCCGGCATCGATGCAGGAGACCGGCCCGCCGGCAAAGAGCGGGCCGCCGATATCGAAATCCCAGTGCTCGATGAGATCGGCATCCTCCTGGCTTGCAGCGCGGACAGCGCCGGCGGCCAGCGCATAACCGCTGCTATCCTTGCCGGGATAGGTGCTGCCGTGCGCGGCTGCGAAGATCACTGCACGGGGCACACGGCCATCGGGCAGGCGATCGGGAAGGCCGAGAAAGGAAGATGAGGCGGTCATGTCCGTGTTGTCCTGATGGGGCGAAATCCTGTTCTGCCCTGTTTAGTCCCTTTGGAAGTTTTTGCGAACTTTTTGGAAGCGCTTAATTACCGCGCCCGCCCTATCGCGCAGAATTCGTCCTCTGTTTCAGGTCGAGGGTCTCAGGACCTTCAAACCCTATGGAGGTAATCATGAGCGATAGCTGCACATTCGCGTCCGCTCCGCATCGCCGGCCACTGCATCGACATCACGGGCTGATGGCTATGAGGAGCATGATCACGAGCCTTTTCCGGCGCATACGCCTTCGCCAGGAACTGAGGCGAAGGATGAAGGTTAGCTTCCCGCTGATCGACGATATCTGCCCGGCAAGACAACTGGACGCGGAAAACGTCGGGGCCTTCTGGCATCTATGAGGCAAATGTCGAATGACACCGGATCACCAGCCTCCGCCGACCGCAGCGCTTCACCGGCACCCGTACGGAGAGGATCGCATCCCCTGGGCCGCAATGGCGGGTATCATCGCCACCGTCACGGTCTTCGCCGTGGCGCAGGGGCTGACCTATCCGCTGCTGAGCTTCATCCTCGAGCGACAGGGCACGACATCCACCCTGATCGGCCTGTCGGCGGCAATGACTCCGACAGGCTTCATCGTCTCCGCGCCCTTCATTCCCGCACTCTCACGACGTATTGGCGGAGCCCGGCTTGCGATCCTGTGTTCGGTCCTTGCTGCGCTCACACTCACCGCGATTGCCTGCATCGATGATGCCTGGGTCTGGATGCCGCTACGCTTCCTGCTCGGCTTCTTCGCCAACCCGCTTTATGTCATCAGCGAAACCTGGCTGCTCTCGCTCACGCCCGCATCACGCCGGGGCCGCATCATGGGCCTCTATTCCTCGATCGTTTCCGTTGGCTTTGCCATCGGCCCGCTATCGCTCGGCCTCGTCGGCACCGAGGGCTGGCCGCCCTTCATGATCGGTATCGCCGCCTTCCTTGCCTGCGGCCTGATCGTGCTTGCGGTCACCCCTCGCCTGCCGGACATGCGGCATGAAGGCGAGGCAATATCGGTCGGCGGTTTCTTCGCGCTGGCGCCGCTCCTGTTGTTTGCAGTCTTCGCTGCTGCCGCTTTCGAGCAGATCCTGCTCTCCCTGTTTGCGGTCTATGGCTCAGCCCTCGGCAGCGAGGAGGAGCGCATCGCATCGCTGATCACCTGTTTCATAACAGGCAATGCCGCGCTACAGATCGTGCTCGGGCGCGCCGCCGAACGGTTCGGCTCGCGGCGGACGCTGTTGTTCTGCGTTGTGGTTTACCTGATCGGCTGCCTGCTCTTGCCTGTTGTCTTCGATGCCTGGCTCATCTGGCCACTGGTCTTCCTCTGGGGCGGAGTTTCCTTCGGCATCTATACCCTGTCGCTGATCCAGCTCGGCGAGCGTTTCACCGGCCAGGCCCTGATCGCCGGCAACGCAGCCTTCGCTCTTGTCTGGGGCCTCGGCGGCATCGTCGGCTCGCCCGCAACAGGACTGGCGATGCAATTGATCGGGCATCAGGGCCTGCCAATCTCGCTTGGCCTGCTGAGCTGTGTATTGGCGGTGTTGCTGATGGCAAAGAAAGGACGAGACTGAAGGCTAACCTAGAGCAGGCAGACGAAAGCCACGAAGGCAAGCAGCGTCAGGGCCATGCAGCTCGCCTGAAAGACAGAGATCCCGGCCTCCACGTCCCCTGCCGTCGCCACATCCCGGCCCGTGCCGTTGATCATCGGCTCGCGCACCACCACACCCGAATAGACGCGCGGGCCGGCAAGCTGCAGATCGAGCGCGCCGGCCATTGCCGCTTCCGGGCGGCCGGAATTCGGCGAGCGGTGCAGTTTGCCGTCGCGGATGCCGACGCGGAAGGCTTCGCGGAAAGCCGCCGTGCCGCGGCGGATGCCGGCACCGACGGCAATCAGCAGGATGGAAAGGCGCGCCGCCGGCCAGTTGGCGATATCGTCGAGCCGGGCCGAGGCCCAGCCGAAATCGACGTATTTTTCCGAACGGTGGCCGATCATCGAGTCAGCCGTATTGAGCATCTTGTAGAAGAACAGGCCCGGCAGGCCGAAGATCGCATACCAGAGCGCTGGTGCCACGACGCCATCGGAGAAATTCTCGGCCAGGCTTTCGATCGCCGCGCGGCAGACGCCCGGCTCGTCCAGCGTTTCCGGATCGCGCCCGACGATACGCGACACCGCCTTGCGCCCGCCGACAAGGCCTTCGTTCTTCAATGCCGTGGCAACCGCCGCGACATGGTCCGACAGGCTCTTCTGCGCCAGGAAGATCGCCACGCAGAAGACTTCGAGCAGGATGCCAACGGGGCCGAAAAGCATGAGGAACCAGTGCAGCACCAGGCCGGTGACGATCGCAAGCCCCGAGAGCGCGAGGATAGCCACTACACCGTTCTGCCGGCGCTGCGCCTTGCTCAGACTGTCGCGGTTGAAATGCTGATCGAAATAGGCGATTGCCCTGCCGAAGATGGCGACCGGATGCGGAACGCGCAGCCACAGCCATTGCGGATCGCCGATGATGCGGTCAAGCAGCAACGCCAGAACCAGCACGAGAGAATGTTCATCCAAATTCATCGGTCAAAGCTCCGAAGGGCCGCGGCAAGTCGTGCATCATCAGCAGCGTCAGGCGCAAGGCCGAAGCGCAGCCAGTCCGGCGCGTAATCGAACCGGCGGACGAGAATATGATGGCGGCAGAGAGTCGTGTAAATGTCACCGGCCTTCGCGTCGGCAACGAGGGTGAAAAGCGGCGTGCCGCCGGCAACGGCAAGCCCGGCCTCGGCAAGCACGGCATGCAGGCCCGCCTGACGCTCGACAATCGAGCCGGCAATGGCGGAGACATCCGAATTCAATAGCGAGCTCGCCATTGACAGTGCCGGCCCCGAAACCGCCCAGGGACCGAGCCAGTCCTCGAAATGCTGGAGGATATCGCTCCGTGCAATGGCAAAGCCGAGCCTCAGTCCTGCTAGCCCGAAGAACTTTCCGAAGGAGCGGAAGATGATCAGGTTCGAAAGCCCTGATGCACGTGGCGCGAGGCTGGCTTCCGGGCTGGTATCGCCGAAGGCCTCGTCGACCACCAGAAAACCACCGCCCGACTTCAGCCGCTCATGCAGTGCTTCCAGCCTGTCGGCCGCATAAATCCGACCGTCGGGATTGTTCGGGTTGACGACCACCGCCAGCCCATGCTGCACACCGATGTCATCGATATCGCTGACCGCATCGACCACGAAACCGGCAGCGCTGAACGCCCGCGCATATTCCCCATAGGTCGGCGACAGGATCGCCACTCGCCTCCCCGGCGCGATCAGCCGCGGCAGAAGCTGGATTGCCGATTGCGTGCCGGGAACCGGCAGCGGCAGGATCGCGCCGCTGCGATAATGATCGCGCGCCGCATGCCGTGCCGTCTCGACCAGATGCCGGTCCGGCAGGCGATGCCACGCCCGCGCCGGTATCTCCGGCAGCGTCACCGGATTGGGATTGATGCCGGTCGAAAGATCGAGCCAGTCCTCCAGCCGTCCACCGAAGCTTGCCGCCGCTGCGGTAATGCCGCCGCCATGCACGATCGGCGCATTCATGCGGCTGCTCCCGCAAGATCGATCAGATGCATGTAGGAGCCGGCCACCTGTCCGCGCCGCAAGCCGGCGAGGCCGAGATCGTTGCCGAGCGCATCCTGCGTGGCAAACATCCGGTCGGCCTTCCCTTCGGAGACGATCGTCGAATAGTGGAATTCATGCGCCGTCATCGGCCTGTCGAAAAAGGCTCCATCGAGCGGTGTAACACGGCGATAGCCGAGATGCCGCTTGCGCGTCTCATAACTGGTGACGAGAGGCAGCAGGCCGAGCATTTCATGGCGCTCGCCCTTCTCGTCGATCAGCCCATCGCCCAGCACCATGTAGCCGCCGCATTCGCCATAGATGCGCACCCCGCGATCGGCCGCAGCCTTCATCGCCACGGCAAAATTCTGCGAAGCCGCGAGTCTGCCCGCATGCAGTTCGGGATAGCCGCCGGGAAGATAGATCGCATCGGCAGTGACGGACGGGCCTTCGTCGGCCAGCGGCGAGAAGAAGGAAATCTCAGCGCCGCGCCGCCGCCAGCCGAGCAGCATATGCTCGTAGCAGAAGGCAAAGGCGATATCGCGGGCAACGGCAATGTGCCTGCCAAATGGCATCAGCCGGGCAATATTGGCAGCCGACGGCCGGTTCATGCCCTGACGCGCGATGCGCATCAGGAATTCGAAATTGCACTCTTCGGAAACGGCATTCGCCGCATAGTCGATAAACGCGTCGAGCGCGCCATGTTCGCCCGCCTGTACCAGCCCCAGATGCCGCTCTGGCAGCCCCAGCATCGCATCCTTGCGGATGACGGCAACGATGGGCATGCGGATCGCTTCCAGCGCCTGGCGCAGCATCGCCTCATGCCGGTCGCTGCCGACCTTGTTGAGGATGACGCCRGCAATGCGCACATCGGCCCGGAAACCGGCAAAGCCGCTGACGAGCGGCGCCACCGACTGCGACAGCCGCGAGGCATCGACGACGAGCACGACGGAAAGCCCGAGCTGCGCCGCGAGATCGGCCGCCGTGCCGCGCCCGTCCGCAGCACCGTCGAAGAGGCCCATCATGCCCTCGATCAGCAGCACGCGGTCGCCGGAGCGATGCAGCGTTGCATTGGCGGAAATCAGTTCAGGCCGCATTCCCCAGGGGTCGAAATTCAGGCAGAGCGTGCCGCTTGCCGCAGCATGAAACGCCGGGTCGATATAATCGGGGCCAGCCTTGCCGGGTGCGACGGCCACGCCGCGATTGCGCAGCGCCCGCAGCAGCCCAAGTGTCACCGTCGTCTTGCCGGAACCGGAGGATGGTGCGGCGATCAGCAACCCGCTCATGCCGTCTCCTTTCCTCGGCCGTTGGCATGTCGAAAAGGATCTGGCTGCAGCCGCCGTCCGCCGAGAGCTCCCAGCCAGTCGAGCGAGGCGCGCAGCCGCACCACTTCGCCGACCACGACGATTGCCGGCGGCTCCAGCCCGGAGGCGGCAACGGCCTCCGGCGCTTGCCCAAGCGTCGTTTCCAGCACCTGCTGGTCGCCGGTCGCCGCGTTGCAGACGAAGGCTACCGGTTCGGATGCCGAACGGCCCGAAGCAATCAGATTGGCGCTGATCTGGGAAATATGTTTCATCGCCATATACATGACGATGACGGGCGAACCCTTGCCGATCGCTTCCCAATTGATCGCATCGGGCACGATGCCGGAGGAATCATGGCCGGTCAGGAAGGTCACGGCATGGTTGATGTCGCGATGCGTCACCGGAATGCCGGCATAGGCAAGCCCGCCGATCCCGGCGGTAATACCCGGCACGATGCGGAACGGAATATTGTGCTCGACCAGCGTCAGCGCCTCTTCCCCACCGCGCCCGAAGACGAAGGGATCGCCGCCCTTCAGCCGCAGCACGCGCTTTCCGGCCCGCGCCAATTCCACCAGTCGAAGCGAAATATCCCGCTGCTTGGCGGAGGGCTTGCCGCCGCGTTTTCCCGCATATTCGAGCTCCGCACCTGACCGCGCGAGCTTCAGACATTCCTCATTGACCAGCGCGTCATGGACGATCACATCGGCCTCGGCGAGCCCCTTGGCGGCAAGCAACGTCAGCAGGCCCGGATCGCCGGGACCGGCCCCGACGAGCCAGACGCTGCCCGGCTCGAGCGCCGGCAGATGTGAGAATGCGCTATCTATCATCCCGCTGATCTAGGCCTGCCGACAGACGAGGTCAACGCTCTCGCTTGCCGCGCACCGGAAGTTGACAAAATGGACCTGAATCAACTCCGCAAGAACCGGAATCAACCTCAAAAGAAATACCCCTAAGAGATTGATTGGATTCCGAAATGGAAAGCGGGCCGGCCGCGATGCGCAAAGGCCGGCCCGTCGAAAATCATCAGGCGCGCAGCAGCGTATCGCGGATCAGGCCTATTACCTTTTCCGACTCGATGCCGGTGGCAACGATCTGGCTCGGCAGGCCGTCCCAGTCGCCCGGCGGGAAGCGGCGGCCATCCGGCTTGACGACCGTCTGACCATCGGCAATGCCGCCGCAGACGACGCGCACCGCACCCGTAATCGTCTTGAACAATTCCGGTGCCACGACATAGACGCTGGCGCAGCTGTCATGCACCATCATGCCGTCTGCGACCGCGTGCTTGTAGAAGTCGATATAGGACTGCGAAAGCACGTCGAGCTGCTTCACCGCCTTGTCGCCCTTGGCGGCCATGTCGCCGAGATAGCTGCGGCTCATCGTGGTGATCGCCGTGACATCGAGACCGATGACGACGACCTTCCACGGCGCGGTCAGCACGATATCGGCAGCTTCCGGATCGCCATGAATATTGGCTTCGGCAACCGGCGAGACATTGCCCGGCACATAGAAGTTGCCGCCCATGATGACGACTTCCTTCACCAGGCTGGCAATCTCGGGGTCTTCCTTCAGCGCCAGCGCCAGGTTCGTCATGCGGCCGACGGCCACCAGCGTCACCTCGCCCGGATTGGCGCGCACCGTCTCGATGATGAAGCGATGCGCCGAACGCGGATCGACCGGCAGGTCGATCACATCAGGCACCGGCATGTCGCCAAGGCCGTTCTCACCATGAACCATGGTGGGCCACGGACGCTCCTGGCGCGAGGGATCGATGGTAACGCTTGCTCCCTTGGCGACGGGTGCGGCGATATTCCATTCCCGCTTCAGGAACAGCGCATTGCGCGTCGTCGTCTCGATCGAGGCATTGCCGAAGATCGTGGTGATGCCGATCAGATCGATCTCTGGATGGCGGTGCAGGAAAAGCAACGCCATTGCGTCATCGACGCCCGGATCCGTGTCATAAATGACCTTGTGCATATGTATCCTCCAGAGCAATTCCAGCAAAAATCTGCAGCGGTTTTGCGCCTTGAATTGCGTGAAAACAAAGGGATAGAGCACATTCGTGATTCAAAAAACGAAGATGCTCCGGATTCGAATCGCTGGCAGCCGGACGGCGCCGCGAAGTGCCGCCACCATAGCGTCCGTCAGGCTTTCTGCAACCCGATGCGGGCGACAGCTGCTGTCGCATGCTGAGATTTGATCTTGCCGAGCGCCAGCTCCGCACCCATGCCAAGAGCCGCAAGGGCCGCCGCTTCCGCCACCCCATGGCAGCCGACACGGGCAAAGACGATGGCAGAGGGATTCCTGAGCCGCGGCGTCTCTTCCTCCAGCCGCACCGCATCGAAGAACACGGCAGGCACAACAAAATGCGCCGCAACCGCAAGGATCGCCGCCTCCTGGCTGCGGCTATCGATCGAGGCAACAGCCGCGAGCTCAGCCCCGCTGATACCAGCCGCCCTCAACGCCTCGACGGCAAGCGCCATAACCTCGCTATCAGGCGTCCCGCGCTCGCAGCCGAGCCCGAGCACATGCCGCCTTGCCTCATCAATGGTGATTTCGCTCATTCCCATCAGCCGATTGCGTCCTGCTGTGTCCCCGGAGCCATTGCAGCTCAAGGCGGGAAATGCAACAAGGCCGCCCGAAAGCCCCGCCCCCGCATACCTCTCCCGGAACAGCATCTTGCCTGACATTGCCATCCATCTGCTTCTGCTGCTCTGCGCGGCGGCCTTCTTTGCCGGTTTCGTCGATTCCATTGCCGGTGGCGGCGGCCTCATCACCGTCCCCGCCATGTTGATCGCAGGCATCCCGCCGCTGCAGACGCTCGGCACCAACAAGGTGCAGTCCCTCTTCGGCGCGGCCTCGGCAACCATCGCCTATGCCCGCAAGGGCCATGTGAAACTGTCGGAACAATTGCCGATGGCGCTGATGGCCGTCATGGGCGGCGCGCTGGGTGCGGCACTCGCCACGCTCGTTCCCGGCCAGGTGCTGCAGGCCGTCATGCCGGTGCTGCTCGTGGCAATCGCCATCTTCTTCGCCGTCAAGCCGAACCTCAACGACGTCGATACCCACAGGCGCATGACGCCCTTCGTCTTCGGCCTGACGCTGGTGCCGCTCATCGGCTTCTATGACGGCGTCTTCGGCCCCGGCACCGGCTCTTTCTTCATGCTCGCCTTCGTCACGCTTGCCGGCTTCGGCATGCTGAAGGCGACCGCCCACACCAAGCTCCTCAATCTCGGCTCGAATTTTGGCGCGCTCGTCGTCTTCGCAAGCTTCGGCGCGACACTCTGGAAGATCGGCCTGTTGATGGGTGTCTGCCAGTTCCTCGGAGCACAGCTCGGCTCTCGGCTTGCCATGCGCATCGGCGCAAAGCTCATCAAGCCGCTGCTCGTGATCGTCTGCATCGCCTTTGCGATCAAACTTCTGTCCGACTCGGCAAACCCGCTGCGCGTCTGGCTCGGCCTGTAGGATAGCTCACCGACGATCTCGTTAAGCCGCCGCTACGAGTGGGTTTCCTGAAGGATCGCCAGAGCCTCGCCGGCCTTCGACTGCTGCGTTGCGAACCAGCGGTCTTCCCCGGCATCTGCCGCCTGTGCCAGCCGGGCCGATCCCTGTTCTTCAGGCGGCGTTTCAGCGGCACGGCGCTTCTCACGCTCGAGCGCGGTAATATAATCCTGGTTGCTGAGGGCCAGAACCTCGGCAAGCGTCATGCCCTGCGGAATGATCGTCCGCTCGCTCGCATTCCCGGCTTCATCGCCCGATGCCGCCTCTTCGTCCTCCGCCCTTCCAGACCGCGCACTCGTCAGAATTCCGCTCCGCGTATCCCCGACACCCTTGTCGCGCCCGCCTGAGGATGCTTCGAACGTAGCGCCCATGTTCGAGAAGAATTTCATCACCTGGGCCATGCGAAAATCGGTCAGTTCATCTTCGGTCATGGTCGACTCGAGGCCTTCGCTCAAGGGGCCGATCTTGAGGGCCGAAGGGTCGAAACCATTGGCGACGATGGTGCCGCCACCCTCGTAGACGCGCGCCACGACCTTATCGCCCATCTTGACCACGAGTTTCACGGGCAACGGGTTGCCGTTCTCATCGCCAAACCAGCCCTCGTCACCAAGATCCTGGATGCCGGCAGCGGACGCCGCGCTCATCCTCACGATACCCGAAGATCGTCCCGAGGCATCATAGGTGTGATCGTCATCGTCCTCTTCCGGGCCGGATGATAACAAGGCAACGAGAGGGTTGGAATCGCCGGTAGCATCCGCGCTTTTCGTCCCATCCTTAGGCTTGCCTGCTAGAATACTTGCGGCCGTAGAAGAGCCCGCGAGCCGGCCGAAAATCTCAGTGCTGATAGATGACACGTTATGCTCCTCGCGATGGAAGGGAGACGCCGCGCCGAAACCTTCGACCCGGGGCTGAACCACCATTCAGGTGGTATCCAGCGCACAAGCCAATATCTGTGATTGCTTGTTCCGGGCTGACCGGCCGCAAGCTTGGATTGCAGAACCAGAAATCGGAAAGTGGAAATGGAATAAAAGAGATGGAAAAGACGAGTGCACAGGTGCCCGCTCCGCCTCATTCCCGGAAAAGCTAGCCGCTGAACTTGATCTCGTCGATTGTCGTCAGCACCGTCTTGGCCGAAACACCCGGCGCATTGGCGAAATGCCAGGCGACATATTGCTCGGCATAAGGATCGGCGGATGACATGCCGTCGACGGGCAGGATGACGTTCATGCCCTTCAGCGCCGCATAGGCTGCCGTATTCAGCACCGCGCCTTCGGATGCCGTGCCGGTCACGATAATGGTCTTGATGTGCTTCTCGGTCAGGATCTTTTCGAGATCGGTGTTGATGAACTTGTTGGCCCCGGCTTGCACGATCGGATCATCAGCGTCGGGCGCCAATACGTCGGCGATATCTGCTTTCGCAGCGCCGCCCGTGATGCTGTAGATAACGGGCAGGCCGCTCTTGCGGGCCTCCTCCATCAACTTTTCCACCTTCGGCAGCGAAGCGATGCAGCGAGGCTTGTTCCTGGTGTTGCATGGCCCCTTGGACGGATCCTGCGCGCCATTGAAATCGAGCAGCAGCAGCGCCGTATCCGACTTATCCACGGTGACCGGCTTCAGCACAGGCGCAGGCGGCACCTTGATCGTATTCCAGTCGTCGATCACGGTCGCTTGCGTCGTGGAGACGTCGAGAAGTGCGATGGCGAATGCGGCTAAGGCTTTGTACGAACGGGTTTTCATGCCGGACTTCCTCCGGGGCAAAAGGGTCGCCGGAAATCTCCGAACTCATCCCTCGCCTGTCAAATCACCAAGCCGCGACCAGGACTTGATCCTGTAAGAAACTGGCTTCCATTACCTCCGGCGTAATTGATAGGGTGCGCTGCCTTCCCCCATGATCGCGCTGCCTGGAATTGATGGGCGATCAAAAGGAGATGACCCGATGAACGACGCAAACACCAACGCCGAGCGCTACCTTGCCATCTGGAACGAGACGGATGCCGCCCGCCGCCGCGCTCTCATAGCCGAGAGCTGGAGCGAAGCCGCCACCTATATCGATCCGCTGATGCGCGGCGAAGGCCATGAGCAGATCAACTCGCTGGTCGAGGCCGTACAGAGCCGCTTTCCCGGCTTCCGCTTCGAACTGATCGGCGTGGCCGATGGTTATGGCGACAACCTGCGCTTCTCCTGGGGCCTCGGCCCTGAAAATGGCGAAGCGCTGATCAAGGGCACGGATTTTGCCGAACTCGAAGGCGGCAGGCTGAAATCCGTCCGCGGCTTCATCGACCAATTGCCGGAAGCCGCCTGATGACCCCTACCGCCCGCTCTCTCGGAGATCACCTGCGCGAATGGCGCCAGCGTCGCCGCATGACCCAGCTCGACCTCGCGCTGGAGGCCGAAATCTCGCAACGGCATCTGAGCTTCATCGAGAGCGGGCGCTCGACCCCGAGCCGCGAAATGCTGCTGCATCTTGCCGAGCGGCTCGAAGTACCCCTGCGTGACCGGAACCCGCTGCTGCTGGCAGCGGGTTTCGCCCCCGTCTTTGCCGAACGTAGACTGGATGATCCGGCCCTTGAGCCGGCACGGCGCGCCATCAACATGGTGTTGAAAGGGCATGAGCCCTTCCCGGCACTTGCCATCGACCGCCACTGGACACTGGTGGCCGCAAACGCCGCCATTGCACCGTTGCTCGAAGCCGTTGCCGATCCATCTTTGCTGGAAACGCCGGTCAACGTGCTGCGCCTCAGTCTGCATCCGCAGGGGCTGGCACCGCACATCATCAATCTCTCGGATTGGCGCACCCATCTCCTCGACCGGCTGCGGCAGCAGATTTCGGTCTCGGGCGACCCGGTGCTGGAAAAGCTGTTTAAGGAGCTGCTGTCCTATCCGGCGCCCAAAGATGCGAGCGGGACTCACACCGATCTTGCCGGCATTGCCGTTCCCCTGCAGCTTTCAACTAAGGCCGGCCTGCTCTCGTTCATCTCGACGACAACCGTCTTCGGCACGCCTGTCGATATCACCCTGTCGGAACTCGCGATCGAAACGCTCTTTCCGGCCGACGAGGAAACGGCCGCGATCCTGCGCGGCCATCTCGCTAATTAGGAATCAGAATTCCACGCCCGGCTGCCCCTTGATGCCGGAGCGGAAGGGATGCTTGACGAGCTCCATCTCGGTGACGAGATCGGCGATCTCGATCAGCTCGTCCTTCGCGTTGCGGCCAGTCAGCACGACATGGGTCATGTGGGGCTTTTCGTTCCTAAGGAAATCGACCACCTCGTTGATATCGAGATAGTCATAGCGCAGCGCGATGTTGATTTCGTCGAGCAGCACCATGGAATTGTGCTCGTCGCGGATCAGTTCCTTGGCCTTTTCCCAGGCAGCACCCGCCGCCGCGACATCCCGCGCCCTATCTTGCGTTTCCCAGGTAAAACCCTCGCCCATCGTGTGAAACTGGCAGAGATCCGAGAAATGCTTCTCGATCAGGTCACGCTCGCCGGTCCACATCGCACCCTTGATGAACTGCACGACGGCAGACGGCTTGCCGTGAGCGATGTGACGGAAGATCATGCCGAAAGCAGCCGAAGACTTGCCCTTGCCCTTGCCGGTATGGACGATGATCAGGCCCTTCTCATCCGTTTTCTTTGCCATGATCTTGTCGCGGGCGGCCTTCTTCTTCGCCATCTTCTCGGCGTGGCGGGCATCGTCCTTTTCGGCTGTCTCTACTGGTTCATCACTCATGGCTGGCTGCCTGCTCTTTTCTTGGTTTCGTTGATTTCAGTGAGGTTGAATTGCGCCGAATTGCTGCGCGGCGTCCAGAGCTTGCGCTCGATCGCCTCCAGCAACCGCTCCCTCATTTCGGACAGGGCGGCCGGGTTCTTCTCGGCCATGAAATCGCGCACCTTGGGATCGGCGACATAGGCCTGGTAGACCGCCTCGAAATGATGGTTGCCGACAGCACCGGTCGTCGCCGCAAAGGCAAAGAGATAATCGACCGTGGCGGCAATCTCGAAAGCGCCCTTGTAGCCGTGGCGCATGACGCCATCGATCCATTTCGGATTGACGACGCGACCGCGCACCACGCGCCCGATCTCCTCTTCGAGGGAGCGGATAACAGGCTTTTCCGGCCGCGAATGATCGTTGTGATAGATCGCCGGCCGCGCACCGCCGAGCGCTTCCGCCGCCGCCGCCATGCCGCCTTCGAACTGGTAATAGTCGTCGCTGTCGAGCAGGTCATGCTCGCGATTGTCCTGGTTCTGGACGACCGCCTGAATGGACCGCAGCCGTTCCTCGAACACCCCGCGCTCGGCCTGCCCCTCCTCGCCCGCGCCATAGGCATAGCTGCCCCAGACGAGATAGGCCTCAGCCAGATCGGCCCGCCGCTCCCAGCCCTTCTCGTCGATCAGCGCCTGCAGGCCCGCACCATAGGCGCCGGGCTTCGAGCCGAAGATGCGATAGCCGGCCCGCTTTGCGGCGGCCTTCTCATCGAGCCCGGCAGCGGTCAGCCGCGCCGCCTCGCCGCGCATGCGCTCGGCAATCGGGTTATCCGCGGCATCCTCCTCGAGCGCGCCGACGGCTCGGATCGCCTTGTCGAAGAGCGCGATCTGCTCCGGGAATGCATCGCGGAAAAAGCCCGATATACGCAGCGTCACATCCACCCGCGGCCGCCGCAACATGGCGGGCGGAATGATCTCGTAGCCGGTGACCCGCCGCGAGGCCATGTCCCACACGGGCTTGACGCCGATCAGGGCCAGCGCCTGGGCAATATCGTCGCCACCGGTGCGCATGTTCGACGTGCCCCAGGCCGTCAGCCCGAAGGAGACGGGCCATTCGCCGTGATCCTGTACGTAACGGCGGATCAGCAATTCTGCGGATTTCTTGCCGAGCTCATAGGCTGCCGGCGTTGGCACCGCGCGGCTGTCGACGGAGTAGAAATTCCGCCCCGTCGGCAGGACGTCAGGCCGCCCGCGTGTCGGCGCTCCGGACGGGCCGGGTGGGATGAAACGGCCGTCGAGGCCGCGCAGGAGGGCGTCAATCTCGGCGGGGCCGCAGGCGAGGATAGATGGCTTCAGGCGGGCCTCGATTTCGTCGAGTACCCGTCTGGTTTGGAACCAGAGAATTGGGCATGCGAGTTCGCCGGAGACGAGCTTGGCGGCGAGCAGTTCGATGCGCTCGACCGTATCGCCGTTGGTGCGCCAGGGAGCGTCGGTAATATCGGCGAGGATTGGTGGACGTGGACCAGTCCAAAGCGCTGCCATATCGCAATCGAGAGGATCGAAGGAACGCTGAAGCGCGCGGCTCCCCTTCTCCCCAGCGGGGAGAAGGTGGCCCGAAGGGTCGGATGAGGGGGCCGCAGACTCGGCTTCGCCTATGCTCAGCCGCTCGCTCCTACCGTCGCTCACCCCCTCATCTGTCCTGACGGACATCTTCTCCCCGCTGGGGAGAAGCGGGAAACTGAACCCAGCATCCCCGGCAATCGCGCGCTGCAAACTCGCATCCTCACCCTCACCCAGCCCACGCGGCACCCGCGCCAGCGCCACGGTGAGATCCGTCAGCAGGCGCCCCTCGGGCGACAATCCAAACACATGCAGCCCGTCACGGATCTGCATTTCCTTGAGATCGCAGAGATAGGCATCGAGCTTCTTCAGCGCCTCGCCTTCGCTCTCACCCTTGGCAATCCCCGCATCACGATCGAGCCCGATATCCGCAACAAGATCGAGGATTTGCCGCGAGAGCAGCCGGATGCGCCTGGGATCACCACCCGACGCCTCGTAATATTCATCGACCAGCGCCTCCAGATCCTTCAGCGGCCCGTAGCTTTCGGCCCGCGTCAGCGGCGGCGTCAGATGGTCGATGATGACGGCAGCCGTGCGGCGCTTGGCCTGCGTGCCCTCGCCGGGATCGTTGACGATGAAGGGATAGAGATGCGGCAGCGGCCCGAGGATCGCTTCGGGATAGCAGGTCTCCGACAGCGCCAGAGACTTGCCCGGCAGCCATTCCAGATTGCCGTGCTTGCCCATGTGAATGACGGCCTGCGCGCCGAATTCTTCGCGCAGGAAAGCGTAGAAAGCGAGATAGCCGTGCGGCGGCACGAGATCGGGCGAGTGATAGCTTTCCTTCGGATCGATATTATAGCCGCGCGCCGGCTGGATACCGATCAGCAAGTCGCCGAACCGCGCAAAAGGCAGGGCGAAAGCGCCATCGCGGACATAGGGATCGCTCTCCGGCAAACCCCAGCGCGCGCTGACTTCATCCTGAATCTGAGCGGGAAGAGATTCCAGGAAATCATTGTATCGACTCAGGGAAATCGTTTCGCGCACGACCTTGCCATCGAAGCCGGAATTGGTCGGCCCCTGCATCAGATGCCGTATCAACGCATCGCCATCATCAGGAATATCGGCGACCGGATAACCGGCCTTCTTCATCGTCCGCATGACTTCGATCGTGCCGGCTGGCGTATCGAGGCCGACGCCATTGCCGAGCCGTCCGTCGCGGTTCGGATAATTCGCCATGACGAGCGCGACCCGCCGTCCCTCCACAGGCATCTGCCGCAGCCGCGCCCAGTTAGCCGCAAGCGCAGCGACATAGCGCATGCGCCCGGCATCCGGATCGCTGGAAACGATATTGGCCTCGACCGCAGCATCGTAGCGCGCCGCCGATTTGAAGGAGACGGCGCGCGACAGTACCCGGCCGTCCACCTCCGGCAACGCGACATTCATGCCGAGATCACGCGCCGACAAGCCTTGTGAGGAAGCGGCCCAGGCTTCCCGCGACGAAGCGGAAAAGATCGCCTGCAGCACGATGGCGTCATTGGCCTCCAGCACTGTCGGCTGGCGATCGGCGCCGGGTGCGGAGACGGCAAAGCCGGTCGTGTTGATGACGACATCGGGCTTGAGGTCGGCGAAGATAGATTCAAGTATGCCTTTGGAGACGGGATCCTTGAGGCTGTAAGCGAAGACCGGCAGCGGGCGCAGGCCCTGTGCCTGCAAGGCTTCGATGAGTGCTTCGACAGGGCGGGTTTCGCCGCTTTGAACGAGGGCGCGGTAGAATGCGATGGCGACAGTCGGCACCGACCGTCCCTTCTCCCCATCGGGGAGAAGGTGGCCCGAAGGGTCGGATGAGGGGGCCACGCCACAAACCTCGCCATCGTACTCCCGCTGCTCGCTTCCTCCGTCGCTCGCCTCCCTCATCTGCCCTGTCGGGCATCTTTTCCCCGCTGGGGAGAAGGCAGAACCTGCTACCGCCTTCCACTCCTCAATCCCGACAAGCCCCCGCCCCGGCCACCAGATCCCCGCCTTCATCAGCGGCGCGGCCGGCGCCGGCTTCTCCGCCCCGGACAGCATCGCCGCCGCATAGGCCAGAAAGCCCCGCGCATTGGCGTCACCGCCCTCGATCAGATACCCCCAGAGCGCATTCAGATCATCGAGCGCCAGATTCGAAAACGGCGTCAGCCCCGCATCCGGCCGCGCATCCCCCGGCAGCACCGCAATCAGCGCCCCGTTGCGGGCGGCAACCGCATGCAACGCCTCCAGCGCATAATGGAAATAGCTCGCCCCACCCAGCGCTCGCACGATGATCAGCTTCGCATGCCGCGCCGTGCGCTCGATATAGGTATCGACCGACATCGGATGCTTCAGGCTCATCAGGCTCGCAAGCCTCAGCGAATGCCCCGTCGCTCCGCCGCCATAAGCCGCGGCGATTGCCGCAAGCTCGGTGTCGGCGGCCGACAGGAACAGGATATCGCCCGGCGACTGGCCGAGGTCGATGGCCTCGTCCCCGTCGCTGATCGTTCCCTGTTGAGCCAGAAGCAGATGCATCGAAACTCCTTATTAGACCAGCGCCACAATCGCCTTGCGCACCGCGTCCTGATCCATCTCGTGCAGGCCGATGACGACGAGGCGCGTGCTGCGTGCTTCGCCCGGCGCCCAGGCGCGGTCGAAATACTGGTCGATGCGGGCACCCACGGCCTGCAGCTGCAAGCGCATCGGCTTGCCGGAGACATCGATGAAGCCCTTGAGGCGTAGCACGTCATGCTCGGCGATGATGCCCTTCAGCTTCTCGGTAAAGCCTGCCGCATCCGCAATCGCGCCGAGCTCGACGACGAAGCTGTCGAATTCGTCGTGATCGTGCGGCGTACCGTCCTCATGCTCCAGTTCGTGATGGGACTTGCGGTTGATCACATCGCCTTCGGTGCCGATGCCAAGGCCGAGCAGCACGCTTACGGGCACTTCGCCGTTCTTCGCTTCGATCATGACAGGCTTGCGGGCGATGCGCGAAGCAACTTCGCTCTTCACGCGGGAAAGACCTTCGGCGTCGATGAGATCGGTCTTGTTGAGCACGATGAGGTCGGCGCAGGTCAGCTGATCCTCGAAGAGCTCCTCGATCGGGCTTTCATGATCGAGCGATTCATCCTCGACGCGGCGTGCATTGACGGCATCATGGTCATCGGCAAACCGCCCGGCGGCGACGGCCGCGCTATCGACCACGGTGATGACGCCGTCAACGGTGACTTCGCTGCGAATATCCGGCCAGTTGAAAGCGGCTACCAGCGGCTGCGGCAAAGCAAGACCCGAGGTTTCGATGACGATATGATCAGGGCGCTGCTCGCGCTCCAGAAGCTTCGTCATGGTCGGAATGAAATCGTCGGCCACCGTGCAGCAGATGCAGCCATTGGTGAGTTCAATGATATCGTCCTCGGTGCAGTTCTCCGCCCCGCAGCCCTTCAGCACATCACCATCGACGCCGAGATCGCCGAACTCGTTGATGATGAGCGCAATCTTCTTGCCGCCGGCATTGGTGAGCAGGTTGCGGATCATGGTCGTCTTGCCGGCGCCGAGGAAGCCGGTGATTACGGTTGCGGGGATTTTCTGCTGCATGGAACTAACCCTTCATTTTCAGCGGCAGTCCTGCCGCGATAAAATAGACATCCGCGGCTTCTGCCGCGATCATTTGGTGCAGCCGGCCGGCATGGTCGCGGAACTCCCGCGCCATGCGATTCTCGGGCACGATACCGAGACCGACTTCATTGGAAACGATGACGAGCCGCGCCTTTGCCGTAGGAAGCCAGGTGGCAAGGGCGGCGGACTGGGCGGCGATATCGCGCTCGTCCATCATCAGGTTGGTGAGCCACAGTGTCAGGCAGTCGACGAGAACAGCCCTGCCCTCGCCGTCGATGGCGGCAAGGCGTTCGGTCAGATCCAGCGGCTCCTCATGCGTGGTCCAGGAAGGGCCGCGGTCGGCCTTGTGCTGGTCGATGCGCGCCCGCATTTCGTCGTCCCAGGCGCGGCCGGTGGCGATGTAGTGGCGGTCGAGGCCGCTGGCTGTCACGAGGTTTTCGGCAAAGCGGGATTTGCCGGAGCGGGCACCGCCGAGGATGAAGGTGGCGGTCATGCTCGGACGACCCTCGCAGAAAGCGCCGAACACAAGCAAAGCGTCAAATGACAGGAGTACCCTGCGGCCCCCTCATCCGACCCTTCGGGCCACCTTCTCCCCGCGGGGGAGAAGGGGAAACCCCACCGCACCACCAGAGGCAGCGCTGAATCATATCCTTCAGCCAAGACAACCTCCGTGCTGGCAGCGGGTGAATACCCAGAATGGGCATTATGCCCGGCATGGATGGCAGGTCTCCTGGCTCGCAGTTGTCGGCGGCGACCGGGGCGACCGTTTGCGGTCACCCCTGATCGTGCCAGCGGATCTGCCTCGCCTTCCCGGCTGCATCTCGTGAAAAGGCGGACGATTCGTAGAATTGGAGGCGTCCTGCCCCGGCTGATCACGATGCATTTCCAGTGGCTTTTCCGGCACCTGTCCCACCTTGCCCGCCTGCACCACGCAGGCTGCCGACGCAGCGGTCGAAATGCCGGATGGAAGACCCTGACTGCTCTACAGTCGCGGGGTCGGCTGTGATGAAAGCGCCCGGTTTGGGTCCGCCCCGTCACATTCCCTTTTCATCCGGAAGGCGTAACGCCGATCCGGAACCATCCATTATGTCTATTCATGGTTAGGCCCCCGCCCCCGCCATGTCAATTGGCGCACTGAGTGCATACAGCCCTCATCTCGACTTAGACTACAGATATTATCGTCTTTAATCAAAGGCTTACGTCACAAAAACTTTACGGCCCGGCCGGTATTTCGCCGCAATTGCCGCTCATACGGATGCCGGCCCCGCCCTTGACCTGCACTCCTGCTGCCTAGTTTCCCCATGATGCTCTCCCGAATGGATATCCGCCGCCTCGGCCCTCTTGGCACAGTCCTCGATCCGGGACGCATGCGCGCGCTCGTCCGACATAGCGAAATGGGCATGGTCTTTGCCGGCGCGCTCGTCGGTATCGCCTCGGGGCTTGCGGTCACCGCCATGAGCTACGTCTCGGAGGAGATGCACAGGCTGATCTTCGGCATCGACGGCACGACGAGGCTCAGCGCCTCGCAGATCGACAACAAGTTCCTGCTGATGGCCGCCCCGGTTGCTGGCGGCATGCTGCTCGGCCTGCTCATCTTCATTCTCGCCAGATGGCGCAAGAAGCCGATGGTCGACCCGATCGAGGCGAATGCGCTGCATGGCGGCCGCCTGTCGCTGACGGACAGCATCCTCGTCGCCATCCAGAATCTTGTCTCCAATGGTTTCGGCGCATCCGTGGGGCTGGAAGCGGGCTATACGCAGCTTGCCGCCGGCATCGCCTCGAAATTCGGGCTGAAGCTGCAGTTGCGCCGCTCCGACATGCGCGTCCTCGTCGGCTGCGGTGCGGCGGGCGCCATCGCTGCCGCCTTCAACGCGCCGCTGACGGGCGCCTTCTATGCCTTCGAGCTCATCATCGGCACCTACACGATCGTCTCTCTGACGCCTGTCGTCGTCGCCGCTCTTGTCGCTACGCTGGTCGCCCGTCTGCTCTCCGGCAGCGATTTCATCATCGATGTCGGCAGCTTCGGCGCGGTCGCCCCGGCCGATTACGTTCCGGCGCTGCTGCTTGGCGCTGTCTGCGCCGGCGTCGGCATCCTCATCATGCAGGGCGTCTCCTTCGTCGAGGAACTGGCGCGCAAAAGCTCCATCGCGCTGCCCTTCCGCCCGGCGCTCGGCGGCATCGTCGTCGGCCTCCTGGCGCTGGTCTCGCCGCAGGTGCTGGCCGCCGGCCACGGCGCGCTGCATCTGAACCTCGCCCATGAGATCACCATCCCGGCACTCATCGGCCTGTTTCTGCTGAAATCGGTGGCCTCTGCTGTCTCGATTGGCTCCGGTTTCAGGGGCGGCCTGTTCTTCGCCTCGCTCTTCATGGGTGCGCTGCTTGGCAAGCTCTTCGCCTACTCGGCCCCTTATTTCGCCGATGCCAGCCTGACGCCGGTTATCTATGCCGTCGTCGGCATGAGCTCGCTGGCCGTCGCCGTCATCGGCGGGCCGTTGACCATGACCTTCCTGGCGCTGGAGATCACCGGCGACTTTCCGATCACCGCTTTGGTGCTCGCCGCCGTCATCACCTCCTCGCTCGTGGTGCGCACGACCTTCGGCTATTCCTTCGCCACATGGCGCTTTCATCTGCGCGGCGAAAGCATCCGCAGCGCCCATGATGTCGGCTGGATCCGCAACCTGACCGTCGACAAGCTGATGCGATCAGATGTGAAGACGGCAAAACCCGGAATAACGCTGGACGAATTCAAGCAGGCCTTCCCGATCGGCTCGACGCAGCGCGTCATCCTCGTGGAAGAAGGCGACAAGTATGCCGGCCTCGTGCTGGTACCGGAAATCTACGCCAACCCCACCAGCGCGCAGGACGAAGCCCAGCAGCTGACCGATTTTATCCGGTATAAAAACGACTTCCTGCAGCCGCAGATGAACGCCAAACAGGCGGCTGCGATCTTCGACAAGACCGAAAGCGAAGCGCTTGCCGTCGTCAACAACCTCATCGAGCGCAAGGTGATAGGCCAGCTCAGCGAAAGCCACACGCTGCGCCGCTACAGCGAAGAACTCGACCGCCGCCGTCGTGAGGTTTCAGGCGAGATCTGAGGCATTTGCCGCTGAAGTCAGAAACACGCCGCCATTAGAGCTACGCATCAAACTTTCTGAAAATCGATTCCGATTTCAGGCCACTGCCGTAGTAGGTACCGCGAGCTTGAACACGTCCGCCCTCTTCGAAACGCCGCGCAATTCGAACGATCCCAGATGTTCGCAGGCGACACCGCAGGCGGCCGCGAAGCTTTCCGACATCAGAAGGGGCTGGCCGAGTTCGCCGCAGAGTTTCTCGAGCCGCGAGGCCTCGTTGACGGCCCTGCCGATCACGGTGAAATCAAGCCTGCCGCGAGCGCCGACATTTCCGTAAAACACCTCGCCGAGATGCAGGACGACGTCGACGCCGATATCAGGCCCGCCCTCGCGCATCCGCCGACGATTGAGCGCCTCGTTTGCCTCCAGAACATTTCGGGTCGAGGCGAGCGCAGCCATGCAGGCCTTCTCGGGATCCTCGCCGTCTTCACCGCCTGTCGGAAAGATCGCCAATACGCTGTCGCCCATGAACTTGAGGATCTCGCCGGAATTTTCCTCGACATGGCGGCCGATCAGCTCGAAATGCTCGTTCAGAAACCCGGCGATCTCACCGGGTTGATAGACTTCGGTCAACGCCGTGAAGTTTCTGAGGTCAGCAAGCAGGATCGCGGCATTGATGGCGCCTCCCGTTCCCCTCTGGACCTCGCCCGCAAGGATGCGCGCACTCGTCTTAGCGCCTGTATAGACAGCAAGGATGTCCGAGGCGGTTCTCGATGCCGCGATGCGGTAGCAGGCAAGCCCCAGTGCCGGGAAAAGCTTTGCGATAATCGTCAGCTGATCATTGGAAAATCCGCCCGGCCTGTCGCTTGTCAGGGACAGGCTGACCCCGCGCAACGCGGCCTCCTTCGGAAACTCCAGCAGGCTGACCAGATGATCCGTACCGCCGCCAAGCGCGAATTCTGCAAGCTGCGGATAGTCGTCGACACCCTCCCCCTTGGCAAGGATCCAGCGCCCCAACGTTTCGCCTCGGCCCAACAGATAATAGATCGGCGTCTTCTCGAAGCTCAGCTGCGCCGCGCTGCCATATTCGGCCCTCTCGATGGTGGTCGCGCCGCCCCGCACGAAATTGGCCGAGATGCCGGCATACATGGGATGAATGGATGGCATCGCGATACTGCCTCGCCAGATGGGAAAGCCATCCGCGATCAGCCGATCGCACAAACCGGCAATGAGCTCACCGATATGTTCGCTCCTGATTCCCTCGTCTATAAGCCACTGAATATGATCGTTAATTTCGGAACCTCCACATGGGCCGGTGCAATTCTATAATCGGAAATAGGGCGAATGGGCGGCAATGCCGAACCGGGCTGCGACCTCAGGCAATGGCTGCGAGGCCAATGTTTCTAACCATCCATCCCGGCAACGATAACCGCGGGGCAGGCGAAGAGAGAACGATACCTGGCGACACCTTCATTTGCCTGCCTCGCCTCCTCATACCATTCCCGGGCAATGGAGGCGGTGCGGAATTCGATGATCAGAAGCCTGTTCATCTGCCGGTTTCCCTGGACCGGTTGGACCCTGCCGCCCGGAGACCGGACACGGCCTCCATGGAACGTCATATCCGCCGATATGCATGCAAGATAATCATCGATCGCCTGATCTTTGATATCGGGATGGATTTCGAGAATGAAATAGGCGCTCATGGATCGCTGCCTGTAACAAGGGCCGAACAGCCATGCGAGAGTATCGACATGACGCTGACGATTCCTTAGAATATCGAAACAATTAGTTCGGAGATCTAAACGTTTTGCCGAAAAAGTCAACTGACCGCCTCGCGCGCTACATTCCGACGGTCCAGCTGTTTTCGGCCCGGCTCGGGCTGTTCCACCAGAAGGTGGCCGAGCAGGTGGGCTTGACCAGCACCGAATTCAAGTGCTTCCGGCTGTTGGAAAAACTCGGACCGCTGTCGATGACGGCCCTGTCGAGCGAGGTCGGATTGAAGATCGGGACGGTCAGCGGGCTGATCGACAAGCTGGAGGCGACCGGCTTTGTCGTCAGGCAACGGGACGAGACCGACAAACGCCGCCTTGTCCTGGTTGCCTGTCCCGAGGCCTCGGCACGCGCCACCCGGCTCTACGAGGAGCAGAGCGAGCCGGTCTCCGCGATCCTGGACTCCTACAGCGAGCCGGAATTCAACCTGCTGCTGACCTTCCTCACCGATCTCGGCAATATCTTCGCCCGGACCTCTCCGCCGTCGCTGAAAGAACCGCATCCCGAGCAGGCCTCCACCCACTCCGGTGAGAAGCCATGAAAAACGCCTCAGGAATGAAGGCAGGCATCTCCGCTCACATCCTGACCGTCATGCCGCCGTCGACGGTGAGCACGTGGCCGTTGACGAAGGAAGCGGCACCGCTTGCAAGAAACAGCGCCGCGCCGGCGATCTCGTCCGGGCAGCCCCAGCGCTGGACCGGGATGCGCTGGCGCACGAAGGGCATCAATTCCTCGTTTGCAGCCATCGCCGCATTCGTCTCTGTGGCGAACCAGCCGGGCGCAATCGCGTTGCTGGTGATGCCATGCGGGCCGAATTCGACCGCCATGGCGCGCATCAGGCCGGTCAGGCCCTGCTTGGCCGCCGGATAGACGCAGTCGCCGGGCATTGCGACATGGCCGCTGATCGAGGTCACCGCGATCAGGCGGCCGTAATTGCGCCGCTTCATCAGCACGGTTGCGTCCCGCGAAAGCGTTATCGCGGCGGCCAGATCGGTGCGCAGCAGCTCGATGATGGCATCGTCGGCGAATTCGGCCAGCGGCCGCCTGTCGCGGGCGCCGACATTGTTGATCAGGATATCGAGACGGCCATGGGTCTTTTCGATATCGGCCATCAGCCCGCGCTGGGCCTCTCGGTCGGCGATGTCGAACGCGGCGGCCTGCGCCGTGCCACCAGCGGCGCGGATGATCCTTATGGCATCTCCCAGCGTCGCCGCCGTGCGCCCGGTGACGATGACGTGCGCACCGGCCTCGGCAAGTGCGCGTGCCATCTCGAAGCCCAGGCCGCGGCCGCCACCGGTCACGAGCGCCACCTGGCCCGCCAGTGAGAATCCATCCAGTATGCTCATGATCTTTATCGCTCTCGACTGGGTGCGTTGCAGCGACAATAAATGGACTCAGTCAACTAATTTGGCAAGAGCTGAGCGTCTTCGCTGAACGCAGGCCATATCCGGCCTAGCCGAGCAGCCCTGCAAGCCAGTGCGGGTCGAGATGTTGCTCCAGGCCACCTGCGACCTCGTCGAGCGCACGGTCGACGCTCTCGCGATAATTACCGCCATCACCTGAGAGGCCAAAGCTTTGAAGCAGCCGGGCGCGGTAGGCGTCGCTGCCGAAGAGGCCATGCAGATAGGTGCCCATGATCCGGCCGTCGGCCGAAACCGCACCATCGGCCAATCCGTCCACGATCGCCGCCGGCCGTTCACAATCAGCCCCTTGCGTGATGCCGAGATGAATCTGATAGCCTGACAGCGGCACATCATATTCCGCCGAATGGGCGGTGCTGTTGCGCACCGTCTTCTCCGGCGCCATCTCCGTCTCGACATCGAGCAGACCGAGCCCTTCGATTTCTGTCGTCGCTCCCTCGATGCCGAGCGGATCACGTACAGTGCGGCCGAGCATCTGGTAGCCGCCGCAAATGCCGATCACCCGGCCGCCGCGCCTGACATGGGCGGCAAGGTCGCGGTCCCATCCCTGGGCCTTGAGATCGGCGAGATCCGATATCGTCGATTTCGAACCGGGAAGGATGACGAGCCCCGCATCATCGGGCAGCCGCTCGCCTGCCCGCACGAAGACAAGCTCGACATCGGGCTCGGCCCGAAGCGGATCGAGATCGTCGAAATTGGCAATGCGCGGCAGCACCGGCACGGCAATCTTCAGCGCGCCCGCCGCCCCTTTCGCCAGCCGCTCCAGCACGACGGAATCCTCGGCCGGCAGTCGCCCCGCCGCCTTCAGCCAGGGCACGACGCCGAAGCACGGCCAGCCGGTAAAACCTTCGATAGAGCGGATACCGTCGTCAAACAGCGAAACGTCGCCCCGAAACTTGTTGATGATGTAACCCGAGATCATCCTGCGATCTTCCTCGCTGAGGATCGCATGGGTGCCGACGAGCGAGGCGATCACCCCGCCGCGGTCGATATCGCCGACGAGGACAACAGGCACATTCGCCCGCGTCGCAAAGCCCATATTGGCAATATCGCCGGCCCTGAGATTGATTTCGGCCGGCGAACCCGCACCCTCGACGATGACGAGGTCCGCACCCTCGGACACCTTACCGAAACTCTCCAGCACAGAGGCCAGAAGCTGCGGCTTCAGCCGCTGATAATCGCGCCCCTTCGCCTGCCCGAACACCCTCCCCTGCACGATGATCTGGCTGCCATTCTCGGACTGCGGTTTCAAGAGCACCGGGTTCATATGTACGGAGGATGGCGTACGTGCTGCGAGCGATTGCAGCCATTGCGCCCGGCCGATCTCGCCGCCGTCGTCGGAAACTGCCGCATTGTTAGACATGTTCTGCGGCTTGAAGGGCCGCACCTTCAGCCCGCGATTGGCCGCCAGCCGGCAAAGCCCCGCCACCAGCACCGTCTTGCCGACATCCGAGCCGGTTCCCTGCAGCATGATGGCTCTGGTCATAACTCTATCCGTGAACGCTTCCAGGCAGGCCTACAATGCCGGCGGGCGGACGGTCAACCGAGGCCTGAAAATGCGAAAACCGCGATCGAGCCATGAAGCCCAATGCGGTTTGCCGTAAACGCTGGCGTCTTCACCCTTACACGATGAAGCTCGCTTTTTCCGGGACGCAGTACCTGATCCGGAAAAGCAGCGGTTGTCCCCGCCACGCATCAACAGATAACGGCACATTCTTACCGGATGGTTATTGAAGCCCCGCCCGGAGGCAAAATTCGACTTTTTTTGAACTTTTCCGAATTTTTCTCATCCGGAACCCCTTTCAGCTCTAGCCGTGAGCGTGCATTCCCGCTGATCGAATCCAAGCGGAACATTCATGAGCGCAGCCATAAGTCCTTCGGATTCAATAATTTAGTTACAAATGGAACCCGAAAGACGGATGATTTCTTGAAGCAGATCCGTAGCTTTGCTTACCATGAGCCATCGATAGAAATGGCCGGCGACGAGCCACCGGAAACCAGACGAACGGCGCCGCGAACAGGAGAGCCTGGAGAACATGATCTCCGCCGGGCGATTGGCACCTGAAACGGCGGAGAGATTTGTCGGCTAATTATGAAGCTCCTGGATTTCAGCGTGCCGCATGATCCAGCCGAATGGGATGCCTGCACTTCGGTTCGGGGCTGCGCCAATCCCAGGATGAACGCCTATCCGGTGTCGCAGGCCTTCACGCTGATGACCCGGTCCTTCGCCGACCGCGCCGGCCCCGTCATGACCTGTCTGAAGGCACGCAGCTGGGATAAAGAGACCATCAGCCAGGTGCTGGCATGGCAGGATGAAAACGGCGAGGATAACGAAAGTGCGGCCCTCTATTTCCTGCAGAATTATGAGGAACTCTGGAGCCGATGGGTTCCGGTCGATGTAGCCGAGAAGGTCAAGGCCAGTCTATAACCTTCCTGACAACAAAGACTGGACGATTCGTCATGACTGGCACGGTGCCCTTCCCCGATCGCGATACCGTCGCGGAAAAACTCGCGGCGCTCTCGGAAACCGATAAATCCTATCTGTCGCTGCTGATGGAAAACCCGGCGCAGGACGATAACCTGCTCGCTGGCCTATATCGGCATCTCGATGTCGCCTCCGCCTCGCGCCTTCTCAACTCGCTGAAGCTCGAAACTCTCGGCAAGTGGATCGGTGAAGCTGGCCCCGACCGTCTGCAGATCAGGCTCATGGAAGCGGCACGCTCCAGCCAGCACCCTGCCTATGCCGCATTCCGGACCGGGCTGACCCGATCCGGCGGGCTGGAAAAAGCTTATCCGACTTCGAAAATCTGAACCTGTTTATCTCTTCGCTGCGCGATCGACACTGCGGCCGGCATCCTGCGTTGCGTTGACGGCACTTGCCGTATCCCTGCCGACGCCGCGGATCGTATTGGCGCAGGAAGAAAGTGCAAGAAGGACCATAAAGGCGGCTGCGATTTTACCCGTGGTCGTCATGTGCGAAATCCTTTTGTGAAATCAACCCCGAACGGCCAATGCCGTCCGGGCGGGATAACGCATTCGTGAGCGAAAAGTTCACCGGCTAAAAGAAATCAGGCAGCCGCCGCTTTCGACCTTTCGGCGAAGGATGCGCGGATGCTGTCGGCGACCGTTTCGATCGGCCCCGTCATCTGCGATGCGGTGAGCAGCTGGATGTCGAAAGAGCCCAATTCCGGCAGCCCTTCCTGGATGCCGAGGATCGCCATATCCTCGCTGACATAGGAGAGTGGCAGCGGCGCGATGGCGAGATCGGAGACCACGGCGGCGCGCTGCGCCATCGTGTGGGCGCTGAGATAGGCGACGCGATAAGGCCGCTTGTTGCGCTCCAGCTGGGAGATCGCTTCCTGCCGCCAGATGCAGCCGTCTTCCCAGATCGAGATCGGCAGCGGATCGCGCCGATGCGCCGAACCGCACTTGGCGCCTGCCCAGACGAGCCGTTCGCGATAGACGACCTCACCATTGGTCGGGAAAGGCCGCGTGGCGCAGTTGATGAGAGCGAGATCGAGGCGTTGCTCCTCCATCCGCTTCTTCAGGCCGATGCTCATGTCGATCGTCACGTCGACCATGATACCCGGATAGATCTGCGCAAAACTCTTCAGTATCTGCGGCAGCAGCCGCTCGCCGATATCCTCGGGCGCGCCGAGCCGCACCACGCCGCTGAGCTCAGGCATGATGAAGCGCGATACTGCCTCGTTGGAGAGCGCCAGGATGTTGCGTGCATAAGAGAGCAGCATTTCGCCATGCTGCGTCAGCGTCACCGAGCGCGCATCGCGGCGAAACAGTGTGACACCAAGCTGTTCCTCTAGCTTCTTGATCTGCATGGAAACGGCCGACGGCGTGCGGAAGACGGTTTCGGCGGCAGTCGAAAAATTACCGGTCTCTGCAATGGCTACGAAAGTGCGCAGCACATCATTGTCGAGCAGCGGAATGGGACGGCGAAACGGGATTGTCATCGTCACATCTTTCAATTTTTCTGAATGATGAGGCATTATCATTGCATTTGATTGAAAGTCAATCCGACCCCAAGGGATCGGATCGATGACACTTCAGCCCTCAGTACCGAAACGGCTGGTCTTGAAACTCTTTCCGGCCGCACCTGAAGCAACCGTCCTGCCCCCGCCGACAGCCTTCGGATAGGTATTGCCGACCATAGCAGGCGCCGTAAGTCCGACCGACGCTTCTGGCGACCGCACTGCCCAGGCAATCAGCGCTCGTGCGGACATCTCGCCGACGCCGCCTGAGACATGCTCCGACGCGGAAACCGGCAACACCGCGATCTGCTCAGCCGTCGGCGCGGGATGAGTCAGCCGGTCGGCGATATCTGAGGTATTGGCGGGCTTGCGACCGACAACGAAGCGCGTGAAATCGGCCGGGGCCGGCTGGACGGATGCCAGCACAGCAGCAACCGCGGGCGCAGGTGCGGGCGTCTCGCTCTCCACGGCCTCGATTTCAACAGGCCGCAGCACTGGCAGCGGAACGGTAAGCGAGGCAAGATCGGCAAAGGCCCGGTCGGCAACTGCCTTGTCCTCAGGCTTGGCAAGCTGCGGCGCCAGTCCGATCTCGGCCCGCTTCTGCGGCGTCGGCAGCATGGCGGTGACAAGGCTTCCGGTCACGACGGGATCAGGTGCCTTCGCAGGTGCTGCTGCGCGTGCGGTCAGCAGGGTCGGTGCCGCTGCCTTTGGCGTCACAGGCGCATCGTCATCCTCATCCTCGCTTGCGGCAATCTCGATTGGCGCGGAGCGGACACCCTTCTTCCGGTCGGCAAGCGCCACCTGATAGCCCGGAAGCGGCCGACCGTCCGCCGGCAGGTGGATCGTGCGCCCGTCGGGGAAAAGCCGCGCCAGCTCCTGGCGCGACATGCGCGGCCAGGCGCGCACATTGCCGACATCGAGATGCACGAAGGGCGAACCCGATGTCGGGTAATAGCCCACACCGCCGACTTGCATCTGCATGGCAAGGCCGCGCAGCGTCGCGAGCTTGACGCCGGGAATATAGAAATCCATCGCCTTGCCGAGCATGTGCTGGCTGCGCTTGGCGACACCGGTATTGCGCGAGCGGTTGCGCAGCATGTTGTTGGTGGCAGGCGAGCGGTAGGCCGAGACGACGTGGATTGCCTCCTTCGCCCCGCTCTTTCGATAGACCTCCCAGACGAGATCGAGCAGCCGCGGGTCCATCCTGGCCGGTTCATTGCGCCGCCAGTCGCGCAGGAAGCGGTTGATCTGGTTGAGGCCGCGCTGGTCGAACTTGCCGTTGCGCTTGAAGACGATCGTCGCACGCTCGCCCGTATGCGTGAAGTAGAGCTTCAGCGCCCTGTCCTCTGCCGCTGCCTCGCTCGATCCGGCAATGACAGCAAAAACGAAGGCCGCAACGATCGCCACACGATAGGCGACGACAGACAGAAACCACGCAGACGCGGTCGCTGGAATGGCGGCGATGGCTTGATGAAGGGACACAGGCTTCGTCCTTGGTGCGAGACACGAAAACATCACAGGCACCGCATACGCGGCGGCGTTAAGCCTTCATTATGGTCAATAGATCCTTAAGAGGCGGTTTATAAGCAGCGGATTACATGAGGCTCCGTTTCCGGAAGATGCCGTCGTATGGTTCTCCGGTTGCGCTGGCTGTAGGAAGTCCCGCCACAATTATCTTGCCTGAAGAGCTCGATCTTCGACGGCAACTATCGCAAAGCGAAGCGAGATCGCATAGTTTCGACGGATCGTTGTCATCAAAACAGGCCAAAGTTTGTTTACCGAAATAGCCATCGTCGTCCTTCTCACCATTCTCAACGGCGTCCTTGCCATGTCGGAGCTCGCGATCGTCTCCGCCCGCCCGGCACGCCTCAGGGTTATGGCAGACCAGGGAAGCAGAGGAGCGCGACTGGCCCTGCACCTCGCTGAGGATCCCGGCCGTTTCCTGTCGACGGTTCAGATCGGCATCACCCTCGTCGGCGTCCTGTCAGGTGCCTTCTCGGGTGCCACGCTCGGCGCGCGATTCTCCACCTGGCTTCTGGCGCAGGGGCTTCCCGATGCCTGGGCGGATGGGCTCGGCGTCGGTACGGTCGTCGTGGCGATCACCTATCTCTCCCTCATCATCGGCGAGCTAGTGCCCAAGCAGGTGGCCCTTCGCGCGCCGGAAGCCGTCGCCGCCAGGGTCGCGCCGACGATGACCTACCTGTCGAAGGCTGCATTGCCGCTCGTCTGGCTGCTCGACGGCTCGGGCAAACTCGTTCTCGCCCTGCTCGGCCAATCGGGCAGGAACAGCGATGGCGTCACCGATGAGGAGATCAAGACGGTTCTCGCGGAAGCCCAGAGCGCCGGCGTGATCGAAATCGGCGAGTCCGCCATGATCACCGGCGTCATGCGTCTTGCCGACAGAACGGCGCGCGCGCTCATGACGCCGCGGCGCGATGTCGAGCTGGTCGATATCGAAGATACCGCCGAGGAGATTCGCAAGACCATTCAGTCGACATCGCGAACGCGACTGCCGGCCCGCAAGGGCAGCTCCGACGAGGTTCTCGGCGTTCTCGCCGTCAAGGACTATTACGATGCCCTTGAAGCCAACCGGACGGTCGACATCATGACGCTGGTACGGGATGTTCCGATCATCTCGGACCTCGCTCCCGCCTCCTCGGTGATCGAATCCATCAGGAAGTCGTCGCAGCATATGGTTCTGGTTTTTGACGAATATGGCCACTTCGAAGGTGTCATCACGTCAGGCGATATCCTCGAATCCATCATGGGCGTTTTCGGCGACGCGGCCTCCGGCGAGGAACCGGCGATCAAGCGACGCGACGACGGCTCCTACCTGGTTTCCGGATGGACGCCGATCGACGAGTTTTCGGAATTCATGAATTTCCCTGTTGACGCAGACGTCGAATATCAGACCGTCGCCGGTCTCGTCCTGGAAGAACTGAAGCACCTGCCCGAGCTTGGCGAGACCTTCGTCAAGAACGACTGGAAATTCGAGGTGATCGACCTCGACGGGCGGCGCGTCGACAAGCTTCTCGTCAGCGCGCTGGCGAAGAACGATGCGCGGGCGGAAACATGATCGCCACGATCAGGGCCGCGATGCGAGCGTTCTGACGGCCGCTCACCGCGACCCGACGTGCCATTCTCAGCCTTGCGCCCCATATCCTTCATTCCGAACGACGATCAAGGCCGGACAACAATCAGGGAATCTCCATGTCAGCCACCACCCACGACGCAGACCGGTCTCATGCAGGCCAACAAAAGTTTGCGGCCCTCCTGCTCGGGGCGGTTGGAGTGGTCTATGGAGATATAGGAACGAGCCCGCTCTATGCCTTCCGCGAAGCGCTGCGGCCCTTCGCCCATGACGGCGTCACCCCACAGGAAGTTATCGGCCTGATCTCGCTGATGATCTGGACGCTGACGATCATCGTCACGTTCAAATACGTGCTGTTTCTGCTGAGGGCAGACAATGAGGGCGAAGGCGGAACCCTTTCCCTGCTGGCCCTCCTCATGAAGAAAACCAGCCGGCACGCCACCGTCTTTTTCTTCGCAGGAATCATCGGTGCCGCGCTCTTCATCGGCGACGCGATGATCACGCCTGCGCTCTCCGTGCTGTCGGCGCTCGAAGGGTTGAAGCTCGTCACTCCGGTCTTCACGCCATACATCCTGCCGATCGCCGTCGCGATCATGCTACTCCTGTTCCTGGTGCAGTCGGTCGGCACGGCCTCCGTGTCAAAACTCTTCGGCCCGATAACGCTCCTGTGGTTCCTCGTGATGGGCCTTGCCGGGCTTGCCCACATCGCCGACGACCCCGCGATCTTCGCAGCACTCAATCCGCTCTACGCCTTCGACTTCATCACCCATGCGGGCCTCATCGGCCTCGTGGTCCTCGGCGCCGTCTTCCTGACCGTAACGGGCGCGGAGGCGCTCTATGCCGATCTCGGGCATTTCGGCAGGAAGCCGATCCAGGTCGCCTGGTTCGCTGTGGTCTTCCCCTCGCTGCTCCTCAACTATCTCGGCCAGGGCGCGCTTGTGCTCGCCAACCCGCAGGCCGCGTCTGATCCGTTCTTCCTGATGTTTCCGGAATGGGCGATCCTTCCCGTGGTCATCCTTGCCACGGCTGCCACGATCATCGCCAGCCAGGCCGTCATCACCGGGGCGTTCTCGCTAGCCCGTCAGGCAATCCATCTCGGTTTCCTGCCGCGGCTGGAGATCTGCTTCACCTCCGCCTCCAATACCGGCCAGATCTATGTCCCGGCGGTCAATATGGCGCTGCTGCTTGGCGTGCTTGCCCTGATCTTCGCCTTCGGTTCGTCAGAGGCCCTTGCCACGGCCTACGGAATTTCGGTCACGGGTGCGATGGTCGTCACCACGATCCTGTCCTTCCAGTTTCTCCGCGTCGTCTGGGGATGGAACGTGCTCACGGCGCTCGCCGCACTCCTGCCGCTCCTCCTGCTTGAAAGCATCTTTCTCGGCGCGAACCTCCTGAAGATCCACGACGGCGGCTACGTTCCCGTGCTGATCGCCGGCGCGCTCATGGTGATGATGTGGACCTGGCGGAAGGGAACCAAGCTGGTGCGCCAGAAGTCCGCAAGCAACGACATACCCCTGATGCAATTTCTTGCGTCGATCGAACGAAAATCGGATCACGCTCCCGCCCAGGTCCCCGGCACGGCGATCTTCCTGACCAGCCTTCCCGACATGACGCCCGGCGTGCTCCTGCACAATCTGAAGCACAATCGCGTCCTGCACGCTCGCAACGTCATCCTCAACGTGAAGACCGCGCCGCGGCCCTATGTGTCGGAAACGGATCGGGTGACGATCGAAAAGCTGTCGGAGCGCTTCATCAAGATCCAGCTCCTGTTCGGCTTCATGGAGGACCAGGACGTTTCCAAGGCCCTGCCGCTCTGCCGCAAGGCGGGCTTTGATTTCGAGATCATGTCGACCTCGTTCTATGTCGGCAGGCGCAAGCTCGTCGGGGATCCGAATACCGGTCTTCCGGCCTGGCAGGACCGGCTCTTCATCGCCATGGCGGGCTTCGCCATAGATCCCTCAGATTATTTCCAGCTTCCCAGCAACCGCGTGGTGGAGCTTGGTGAACAGATGGTCATCTGACGGCCTGCACATAGGTCGCCTGCACATCCGCTTACCCCCTTTGCATGTCGCCATCAGGCTTGAAGAGCTGCTGAATGCAGTCCTTCACAGCCATGGGCACGACCCTACCATCTTTCAATTTCTCTGAACCTAAGAGCCAGTTCATTTCATTTGTTTGAACCAGCCTAAGTACCTATATTTTAGTTGTGACGATGAGGCTGAAGAAAAAGGAGGCCGATCATGTCGCAAACAGCAGGCTTCAACATCCTCCAGGCTTTCTTCGCATTCCGTGCGCGCCTGTTTCGGGTGGCTGCGCGTGAAAAGATCAGGCAGGAAATGAAGCAATACCCGTCGCACATCGCGGCCGATATCTGCGCCCTGCCCGCTCTCGACGAGGAGCGGTGATAGTTCAAAATCGCTTATGGTACTCATAAAATCTATTCGTTTGAATGATGAGTCCAGCAAGCGCATATTTTACTTCAAGGACACGGGAATCCCGGATCCAGCAAGGAAAGGAAACGGCAATGACCTCGTTGACTTACAGGGATGGCGGCAAGGACCTTTCATCCTATAGCAGACATTCTTCGTTCGGTTTCTATGCCGACAGGCTCGTGCGCGCATGGCGCCGGTGGCAGACGGAACGCCAGATCGAATCCATGCCCCTCGACATCCGCAAGGATATCGGCTGGCCGAGCGCCGACGAGACCGGCAAAGACAGAGCTCACTAAAGACAGGGCTCATGCATGCACCATGTAATGAATACGACATACCTCCCAAGCTAAAGGCGGTGTCTGTGCCAACGCAGCACCGCCTTTTTCATCTCCGCCGCCTGCCTACTCCCCAGTGAATTTCACAAGACCACAGCGCAGCATCGAGGCCATTTTCTCTGCTCGCGCCGCAAATCACTGCTGATGTCGCAGATTTGCTCTTCCTAGCCGCATTTATCCATGCCAGTGTCGCTTTTGGAACATCGGAACGACGCATTCCACGCGACCAATATGCAGTCGCCCTCGAGCATGGATTTTCCAATGAACAAGATGCAGCTCAAGAAACGTTCCGTAGTCTTCTTCATGGTCCCGCAATTCACCATGCTGCCCTTTGCAGCGGCCGTGGATACCCTGCGCATCGCAAACCGCATGCTCGGCTATCAGGCCTATACGTGGCGCCTGAGCTCCGTCGACGGCGAAAAGGTCTATTCCTCCTGCGGCATCGGCGTGGAGGCCAATTCATCGCTCGCCGAAGAGCGCCGCCATCTCGGCGGCGAAAACCGGCCGGGCATGGTGCTCGTCTGTTCCGGCATCGATGTCGAGACTTTCAACCATAAATCCGTCAATGCCTGGCTGCGCGAATCCTACAATCGAGGCGTCGCCGTCGGTTCGCTCTGTACGGGCGCGCATGTGCTTGCCCAGGCAGGTCTCCTGAACGGCAAGCGCTGCGCGATCCACTGGGAAAACCTGCCGGGCTTCTCCGAAGCCTTCCCGCAGGTCGAGGTCTATGCCGACCTCTACGAGATCGACAACAATCTCTACACCTGCGCCGGCGGCACGGCATCGCTGGACATGATGCTGAACCTCGTCGGCGAGGATTTCGGCGAAAGCCTCGTCAACCGTATCTGTGAGCAGCACCTGACCGATCGCGTGCGCAACCCGCATGACCGCCAGCGCCTGCCACTGCGCGCCCGCCTCGGTGTCCAGAACGCCAAGGTGCTGTCGATCATCGAGCTGATGGAAGGCAATCTCGCCGAACCGCTGTCGCTCCTGGAGATCGCCGAAGGCGCAGGCCTGTCACGCCGCCAGATCGAACGCCTCTTCCGCCAGGAAATGGGCCGCTCCCCGGCCCGCTACTATCTGGAGATCCGCCTCGACCGCGCCCGCCACCTGCTGGTGCAGTCCTCCATGCCGGTCGTCGAAGTCGCCGTCGCCTGCGGTTTCGTCTCCGCCTCGCACTTCTCCAAGTGTTATCGCGAACTTTACCAGCGCTCACCGCAGCAGGAGCGCGCCGATCGCAAGATGACCATGGCGACAGCCCGCCAGCAGGCAGTTGCGGCTTGAGAGAAACGAGATAGGCGGCCGACTGGGCCGCCTCTATCGTTTTGACAAGCCGGCCCACTTCTCCCGTCATGCTCGGGACAAGCCCGGGGATGACGACGAAGAGAACTGCAAGCGCCCCTACTGCGCCGCCTCTTCCGTCATCTTGGCATCGGAATAGACCAAATTCCGGCCCTTGTGCTTGGCCATGTAAAGGAACTGGTCTGCCGCGTTCAGATAGTTCTCGAAGGTCTCGTAACCGGTGATTTCGGCGACGCCGATCGACACCGTCACCGCCAGCTCCTCATCGTCGGCCGTCACTCTGAGGCGGGAAATATCCGAGCGGATCTCATCGCAGAGCTTGGTGGCCGCCAGCGAATCCATCAGCGGGAAGAGAATGGCGAATTCCTCGCCGCCGAGGCGCGAGAGAAGATTGTCGCTGCCTTCGAAGATCGTCCGCAGTCTGTCTGCGACAGCCTTCAGCACCTTGTCGCCGATCTCATGGCCATAAGTGTCGTTCAGCCGCTTGAAGTGGTCGATGTCGAGAATGGCGACCGCGCTCGACATTTTCAGCCGCAGGCACTCGTTCACCAGCTTCGGGCCGTTGTCGTAGAAATAGCGCCGGTTATAAAGCCCGGTCAGGTAATCGCAGGCCGCCGCCGCGCGCAGCTGCTTCATCTGCGTCAGCGTCTCGACATTGTTGGCAATGCGGCACTGCAGCTCTTCGGCGACGAACGGCCGGTAGACGAAGTCGCTGGCCCCGGCCTTCAGGAAACTTGCCGACAGCATGCGGTCGTTCGAGGAGGAAACGCCGATGACGCGCAGCTTGTCAGAGCCGAACCGGTGGCGGATGCGCCGCGTCAGCTCATAGCCGCTCATATCGGGCATATGATGATCGGTGACGACAAGCTCGATATCGCTGTAGGCCTCAAGTGCCGCAATCGCCTCGAGCCCGGAACTGGCTTCGACGACCATATATTGCTGGGCTTTCAGGAGATCGACCAGTACCTGGCGCGCCGATGAAACGTCGTCGACGACAAGCACCCGCGTCTTGCGGTTCATGATCGCCCGGCGCACCGTCGCGACCAGATTGTCGAGCGCGAATTCGTTGTCCTTCAGCACATAGTCAATGACATTGCGCTCGAGGATGCGGGCGCGGGTATTGAGATCGAAGGTCGCGGTAAAGACGATGGCCGGAATATCGTGCTCGATCGTGCAGTCGAGCGCCTCGCCATAGGGTGCGTCTGGCAGGTTCAGGTCGACGACGGCTACGCTGTAGCCTTGGCCGTCCTGCGAGAGCTCTTCGCGCAGCGCCTTCAGCGAGGCACAGCAGACAACACTGAGGTTGAGCTCGGTCTGGAACCGATGGCAGAGCACGGCGGAAAACATCCGGGAATCCTCAACCAGAAGTATGCGAATTCCTCCAAACCGAGGACCTGCATTCTCCCGCTGAAAATCCCCCTGGAATGTCACAGCTACCTATCCCTCCGCACGCCCATGGGGGTCGACTCGCCCCCTCTTGCAGCGTGCGGGACGATAACCGAGGCCTCCCCTTCCGTGAAGGGGAAAATGACGGAAGCTACACCTGCGATTGCAGAAATATGAGCCTCCGTCATATCTTTCCGGTGTAGACCGATCACGTAGGGGCGTTTGCCCGTACTCGATCGTTGCGGCAGGGTCAGGCAACCGCCCGCTCCTTGTGCATCGACTGGATCTGCAGGAGCGTATCCAGGTTCTGGTTGACGCGGCAGTAGAACTCCTCGTCGATGAACGGACGCAGCATGAAGTCGTTGCCGCCGGCCTTCAGGAATCGTGCCGAAAGCAGCCGGTTGGAAGAGGAGGAAACGCCGATGATGCGCAGCTCATGCGAGCCGATCGAGGCGCGGATGCGGCGCGTCAGCTCGAAGCCATCGATATCGGGCATGTTGTAGTCGGTGACCATAAGGCCGATATCGCGGTTGGCCTTGAGGATCTCCAACGCCTTGGCGCCGCTCTCGGCGGTGCTGACGCGAAAATTATAGCGCTTCAGGCGGCTGGAAAGCAGCGCACGGGCCGTGGCGCTGTCGTCGACGATCAGCACGTGATGACGGTGGTTCGTCAGGAACCGGCAGATCGATTCCGCCAGCAGGTCGACGGCAAAGATATTGTCCTTGAGGATGTAGTCGACGATATCCTTGGCGAGCAGCTTGTCGCGCATGCCTTCCTGGAACGTGCCGGTAAAGACGATCGTCGGGATCGACAGATCGACCAGATATTCCAGTGCCTCGCCGTTTTCGGCGCCCGGCAGGTTGATGTTGGAGATCGCGAGCGTAATCGGATCAGAAGATTTGTCGTAGGAAAGCTGCAGCTCTTCGAAGCTGCGGCAGATCTCGACATCGATATCGAAGAGCTCCTTCAGGCGCTTTCCGATCATCGACGTGAAGACATTGGAATCTTCAGCGAGGATAATGCGCGCGCCGGCAAACATTTCTCCGGAATATTGCATCCCCGAAATACCTAGAAACGCCATGGCAAACCTTTAAAATGGAAATTGTGTCCCCGAACGAAACGGTTACATGAATTGATTTGAATAATTATTAATTGGGTTGCCATAGCCAGCCATGAAAAAGGCGGCCGATGATGCGGCCGCCCTTTTCTTGTCCATATGCTTAAGAAATTGAAGCATCTCGCGCTAAACATAGACTTAAAGCGCGTCGCGATATCCCTTAGCCACGAAGTGCTGCGTTCTCGGTGTCGAACGGGCTCTCACCGACGACGGTCGCGTTGTACGTGGTGCCGAGGATCTTGATCTTCAGCTTCGTGCCTTCCTTGGCGTAATCGGGCCGCAGCATGGCAAGCGCCAGCGAGCGATTGATACGGAAGCCGAAAGTGCCGTTGGTGGCGCGGCCGACAAGCTCGCCCGCCTCGTTGTAGATTGCCTCCGAGCCGCGCGCATCGACGTCATTGCCGGTCTCGACGACAAGCGTCGCGAAGTTCCACTTCAGGCCCTTTCCCTTGTAGGAAAGCAGGCCCTCACGGCCGAGGAATTCCTTTTCCGGCTTGATGAAGCGGTCGAGGCCGGATTCATAAGCATTATATTCGATCGACATTTCGCGCGGGATCAGGCGATAGGACTTCTCCACCGACATGGACAGCATGGCGCGGATGCCGAAAGGCTTGATGCCGAATTCGGCACCGGCTTCCATCAGCTTGTCGAAAATGTAGTTCTGCATCTCGATCGGATGATGCAGCTCCCAGCCGAGCTCGCCGACGAAGTTGACGCGCAGCGCATGGGCGGTTGCTGCACCGACCGAGATCTCCTTGCCTGATAGCCAGGGGAAATCCTTGTTGTCGAGGCTGGTGCGGGTCAGCTTCTTCAACACATCGCGCGACTTTGGACCGGCGAGAACAAGCACGCCCCAGCCTTGCGTGATCGGCGTGAACTTCACGCTGCCGTCTGTCGGCAGCAGCTTGCGCATATAGTCGTGGTCATGCGCCTCATAGGCGCCGGCAGAGACGAGGTAGAAAGTGCCGGGCGCGCTTTCATAGACGGTGAATTCCGCGCGCACGCCGCCTTCCCTGGTCAGCATGTGGCAGAGCGCGATACGTCCGCGCTTCTTCGGGATCGCGTTGGCAAAAATCGATTCCAGCCATGCGCGCGCACCGGGACCTGTGACCAATGCCTTGGCGAAGGCCGACATGTCCAGCACGCCGACATTCTTGTTGACGTTCAGGACTTCGTTGCCGACATGCTCGAAATAGTTCGAGCGGCGGAACGACCAACGCTCCAGGACGCGGCCGTCCTCGGTCGGGTCGGAATGATTGTGGTTGGTGAGAACATCGGCGCCGACGCCGATCTGGTCCTTCGGCAGATCATAGCCTTCGGGCGCAAACCAGTTGGCGCGTTCCCAGCCATAGACGGAGCCGAAGACCGCACCGAGCTTCTTCAGGCGGTCATAGACCGGCGTCGTCTTCAGCGGACGGGCGGCGGAGCGCTCTTCATCCGGATAGTGCATGGTGAAGACGTTGGCATAGGCCTCCTCGTTCTTGGCGATGAGGTAGCCTTCCTTCGCGTAAGGGCCGAAACGGCGCGGATCGACGCCCATCATGTCGACGGTCGGCTCGCCATCGACGATCCATTCGGCAAGCTGCCAGCCGGCGCCGCCGGCAGCGGTGATGCCGAAGGAATGGCCTTCATTCAGCCAGAAGTTCTTCAGCCCCGGTGCGGGACCGATGATCGGGTTGCCGTCGGGCGTGTAGGCGATCGCGCCATTATAAACCTTCTTGATGCCGACTTCGCCGAAGGCAGGTACGCGGGCGATCGCCGTTTCGATATGCGGCATCAGCCGGTCGAGCTCTTCCTGGAACAGCTCGTATTCGCTGTCATCGGACGGACCGTCGACATAACAGACAGGCGCGCCGTGCTCGTAGGGGCCAAGCAGCAGCCCGCCATTTTCCTCGCGCATGTACCAGGCGCTGTCAGCCTCGCGCAGCACGCCCATTTCCGGCAGGCCCTTGGCCTTGCGGGCGAGAATATCGGGATGCGGCTCGGTGACGATATACTGGTGCTCGACCGGGATGACCGGAATATTGATGCCGACCATGTCGCCGGTCTTGCGGGCGAAGTTGCCGGTGCAGGAAATGACGTGTTCGGCGATAATCTCGCCCTTGTCCGTCGTCACCTTCCAGAACCCGTCAGCCTGCTGCTCGATGGCGGTGACCGTCGTGTTGCGGTAGATCGTGGCGCCGTAGTCGCGGGCACCCTTGGCAAGCGCCTGCGTCAAGTCCGCCGGCTGGATATAGCCGTCATCGGGATGCTGAATGGCGCCGAGCAGTCCATCGGTCTCACAGAGCGGCCAGATCTCCTTCACCTGCTCGGGCGTCAGGATATTGACCTTCACGCCGATCGTTTCGGCAATGCCGGCATAATACATAAATTCGTCCCAGCGATCCCTGGTGCGGGCGAGACGAATGTTGGAAACCTTGCTAAAACCGACATTCATGCCGGTTTCCTGCTGCAGTTCCTGATAGAAGCGGACGGAATATTTGTGAATCTGGCCGACCGAATAGCTCATGTTGAAGAGCGGCAGGAGGCCCGCCGCATGCCAGGTCGAGCCAGACGTCAGCTCCTTGCGCTCGATGAGCACGCTGTCGCCCCATCCCTTCTTCGCAAGGTGATAGAGCGTCGAAACGCCGACCACGCCGCCGCCGATGACCACTGCCCGCGCATGTGACTTCATGGAATAATACCCTCTTCAACCGAATGTCCGGCCTGCGATACCCGGACGAACCATTGTCGCGAACTATGCCGCGAGGCATGAGCCGTGAGAGGCCTGTTTACGACATGCGAAAAGCTTGCCGCGACCACCTGTAAATAGACAAGCGTCAAAAGCCGTGAGGCTCAAAAAATCATGAAAATCGGCAATAACCAGGTTCAAGCCGCCGTCACTTGACGACGGCCGAACCCTTGACGATCTCGATCGTCTCGTCGCCGGAAAGCCCGATACGATCGCCATCGGGCGTCGTCATGAAGCAGCCGGAGGGACAGAACCTTTCGGAAGCGCCGGCATCGACGACGACTTCCACACGGTTGCCGCCTTCGGTGACGGTCAGCACCACGGGCGCTTCGTCCTTGTTGGTGACGGAGGCCGCCTGCGCCAAAGGTGCGGCGGAAAGGAGAAGAAGAAATGCGACTGCGGAACGTGTCACGACATGCGACATAGGCTATACGCCCTCCCCTCGAGCGCTCGTCGCTGCCCGGCAGCGATCGATTGCCTGAGGTTATAGCACCACAGCCGTGAATGAGCGCTGAATGCCCCGTTCAGCCTTTGAGCTTGCCATCGGCCGCCTTGCTGCGCAATTGGCGCACCGGCTGCTCGTCTTCCACCGTCTCGTTGTCCCTGGCCTCATCTTCAGCCGCGGCGTCCTCGGGCTCATCAGGCTTTTGGACAAGCGCCTTCTCCGCTTCGGCATTCGCCTGCCGGTGGATGGTCAGATCGCTCTGCGGCAGCGGGATCTCGATGCCTTCCGCCCTGAAGCGCCTGAGGATCTCGATCCTGAGATCGTTGCGCACCGCCATGCCGTCACCCATGTCGGCCAGGAAGAAGCGCAGCTCGAAATCCAGCGAATAGGGGCCGAAGCGCAGGAACTCGACATGCGGCTCCGGATTGCGCATCACCAGTGGCACCTTGGAAACGAGTTCCAGCAGGATATCCATCACCTTCCGCGGATCGGCCTCGTAGCTTACGGAAACCGGGATTTCCGAACGGCCGATCTTGTTGCGATGCGTCCAGTTGCCGACGAGCCCGTTGATGAGCTCGGAATTCGGCACGATGATCGACTGCTTGCGGAAGGTCTCGATTTCGGTGGCGCGCACCGAGATGCGCTTGACGATACCTTCGGCCGTGCCGGACACGACATGGTCGCCCACCTTGAAGGGACGTTCGACAAGCAGGATCAGGCCGGAAACGAAGTTCGACACGATGTTCTGCAGGCCGAAACCGATACCGACCGACAGCGCCGAGGCGACGAGGGCCAGATTGGACAGGTCGATGCCCGCCGCCGAAACGCCGAAGATGGCGGCCACACCGACGCCGAGATAGCCGATGCCCGTCTTCACCGAATTGCGCACGCCGAGATCGACATGGCTGCGCGCCATGACATTGCTGTCCAGCCACTTCTGCACCCAGCGCGTCGCGAGATAACCGCCGGCGAAGAGCAGGATGCCGGTAAAGATGCCGAGCAGCGAAATGCTGATACCGCCGAGACGGACTTCCGTAAACAGCCTGTAAGCAAGCAGCTGCAGATCCTGCACGTGGAAGCCCCAGAGCAGCAGGATGAGCGGAATGCCGGTCAAGAGCGCGACCGCATAGATCAGCAGGCCGACGACCAGCCCCACCTGGTCGATCGCCACCGGCCCGAGCTTGAAGCGGGTTTCCAGGAAACGCCCGAGGAACGTATCGCCGAAATTGTCCTGCCGTGAGATCGCCTTGCCGAGCAGCAGGCCGATATAGGTGGTCACCACGATTGCGCTGGTGATGATGAGCTGCGTGGCGACGAAACGTGCCAAGCCCACATAGCCCGAAAGTGCAGCAAGGATCAGCCCGGCGCCGAAGACGCGCAACAGGATCGCCATGCCGCGCGGCCAGTGGCGGCCAGGCGCATCGGGATCGCCGTTCCTCGCCAGCATCGGCTTTCCGAAGGATACGGCAATCAGGATGAGGCCGATGATCAGTGCCGCAAGCAGGCTGCGCACGACCGTCAAAACCAGCGGCGAGCCCATCGCTTCGCCGATGGCGCCGAAGAGATAGTCGAGCGCGTTGACCACCGCCATGGCGATCAGGCAGTAGCCGACAGAGCGCGCGCCGAGATTGGAAAGACGCACCAGGCGCCAGGACGGATCATTCGGCGCAAAGACCGCATTGACGAAGCGGCCGACGAAATAGACGAGACCGATCGAACCGAAGAGCGCGGCGATCACGGGCGTGATGTCGCTCCTCAGCACATTAAAGCCGTCGAGGAAGATCAGCGACGTCACCAGCAGCACATCGAGCGCCGCCGTGCGGATCAGCGTCGACCAGAAGGCAAAGGCAAGACGGCTGATATAGGAAGGTTCTTCGACATTGACGTCGCGCCGCAAATACTGGCCGAAAAGCCGGTAGCCGCCGGAGAGCAGGATCAGGGCCGTCGCGAGCGACAGGAAGATCGCCGCAAACAGCGACAGGGCCTTGAACTTCCAGACGAAGGTAATCCAGCTCGAAAGCGTCTGGGAAAACTCGCTCACTTCCTGCACGAAGGCACTGGTCGCATCGTCGAAGACGGAGACGGAGATCTCGGTGCGCCGGAACAGCGTATCGGCAAAAAGCTGGCGGCGCGTCGCCGTGATCACGTTGGAAAGCTTGGTGATAGCGATCGACAGATTCTCCGCGTCACCCGTGACGGCGTTGATCTGCGAGCGCTCGGCCGTCAGCGCGTTACGCTCTTCGGTGACGATCTGCGCTTCCGGCGGCTGCCCGTCCTTCGGCGGTTCGCCGAGCTCGGCAAGGCGGCTCTTGATCTGGTCGAACCGCGGCCGCAGGCTGACGGACGTCGCGATGACGGTGCGGCCGAGCTCGTCGGTCTTGCCGGCAAGCTCCACCAGACCGTCGTCATCGTCGACATTCTGCTTGACGCGGTCCTGCAGCGAAGCAAGCTCGTTCTTCGCCTTGTCGATATCCTTCAGCGCCTGATCGAGGCCGGTACTGGCGAGCGGCGCCTCGGCCGGCGCAGCCTCTGCCGGAGCCGCTTGAACCGGAGCCGCCGGAACCGGAGCCGATTGGGCTGGCGTCGTCTGGGTCTGAGCCTCAGCCGCCGGCTGCGGGGTCTGCGCAGAAGCGGCCCTTCCATCGAAATGCAGGCCGGCAACAGCCAGCGAAAGCAGAAGAACGGTGCGAAGCAGCCAGTGTATCAAGCGCAAGAAGCCCCCGCGTGGATTCGTCTCATCAGGTAATTGACCGCTTCTTATAGGAAAGAAAGGCGACAGAAAGGCGGAATTTCCAGGTGGCAGCTCAGAAACCGGAACCGGGAAGCGCGAGATAGGCCAATTCGGCATCACTCGACTCGCGCCCGACAAGGGCATTGCGGTGTGGAAAACGGCCATATGTCGCAATCACTTCGCGGTGGCGAAGCGCATAATCACGAAACTCCTCGTCGCCGAGCGCTGTGAAAAGTGCCACCGAGCGATCCTGCTCAACGAGATCTTCTGCATGCTCGAACGGCATGTAGAAAAAGGTTCGCAGGATACCCTCCACCGACTGATCCGCACCATTGGCAAGCGCAAGCTTCGCCTCGCGCAGCGCCAGCCCATCGGTCGCAAAGGCAAGTGGCGTCGCGCGGTAGATGTTGCGTGGAAACTGGTCGAGCACGATCACGGCCGCAAGCCGGCTCTCGGGGCTGGAGCGCCATTCCTCGGTGACTTCAAGGGCAAGCGACAGGTGGGTGGCACGAAACCGCGCCCGGATTTCCTCGTCCAGTTCTGCAGTCGAGCTGAACCATTCCTTGCGGCCGCAGCGAACGAACCAAAAATCGTAAACTTCGCCCGGCGTGCAGACGCTATCCGTATTCATGATGCTCCCCCAAGCGTCAGCTTACAAAAAAGAACAGGTCGGCTCACGAAAACCGAGCCAGACTACAAAAGCTACGTCAGCTTACGGAAAAGACCAGCATCGCTCTCGTGCCGCGATGCTCCGGATCATAGACGAGTTCGGATTTCAGGCTGGAGGCCATGGCGGTCAGGATCTTTGTGCCGAGACCGGTCCCCTTCGGCGGGCCGTCCTGCTCGAAGCCGCGGCCGGCATCCTCGACCGTCACACGCAGCACATCGCTCTCATGCTCGACGATCACGGTAATCTCGCCGGGAACACCATCCGGATAGGCATATTTGAAGGCGTTGGTGACGAGTTCACTGACGATGAGGCCGAGCGTGATGACCTTGTCGGTCGCCAGATTGACCGGCTGGGAAGTCAGCACCACGCGATGCGGCCGTTTCTCGTCTCGCATCGAGGCTTCGAGCTCGGTCAGGAGGCTGCTCAGATATTCATCCACCTGCACCGTGCCGACCTGCCGGTTGGTGTAGAGACGGCGGTGGACGCTGGCGATCGCATTGATACGCATCTGCGTTTCCTGCAGAGCGTCGATCGCTACCTGGTCGCTGGTCATGGAGGACTGCATGCGGATCAGCGCGCCGACGAGGCCAAGGCTGTTGGCGATGCGGTGATTGACTTCGGCAAGCAGCATTTCCGCATGGTCACGCTGCTGGCGGATCACCTCCTGCGCCTGCGCCGTGTCACGGCGGAAGCGCGCCCGCTCCAGCCCCTGTTCGAGGGCGGCAGCCAGAAGATCGAAATAATCGGGCGAAATGCCCTTGAGAACATAGTCGTCTGCGCCGGCCTTCAGTGCTGCGACCGCAATGCTCGTATCGCCGGAGCCGGTGGCATAGATCACAGGCGGATGGTTGGGCATCGCGATGATGCGCGGCAGGATATCGAGCCCGGTTTCGGCCTTCAGGAAATGATCGAGAACGACGGCCTCGATGCCGCCTTCGGCAAGCACTGCAAGGCCGGAAGCTCCGTCGCTTGCCCATTCGAGCGTAAAGCCGCGGCGGCCGAGATTCTTCTGCATCAGCAGCGCCAGCGCTTCATCGTCATCGATATAGAGGATACGGATGGTTCCACCCGTATCGCCGTTGGACTCGCTCATTCTGCCTCCGGGCATTTTCCCGCAGCAATACCGGCTGTGAGGCCGCCGAGTCTTTCTGCATGAGACTGTCGTATTGCATGGACAGGCGCGCGTAAACAGCACCTAGCCTTTGGTATCATGTGATGCCTGACGCCAGGCAGATCGAAGGAGAATGCCATCGAGAATGTCGACCCTTCCCGGCTGCGGCCGGAAGCCCTCTAAAAAATCGCGAACACGAATACTGAAAATCAGTGCCGTAAACGCAAGGGAAGGCAAATGGTTCCGCGGAAAGTCAGCTTTTTTGAAAGCGCCGGTGGTGAGAAACCTCGGCACCCGCATCGGCAGCAAGCTGCAGGAAGCGCAGGCAGGACAAGAAGCCGATCATGCCGACGACGAAGAACGCCCAGCGGAAATCGCCGAGAGCCGGGTCCGCTGCACCCCGAAGCCCCGAGGAAATGTTGAGCACGGCCGCCGCCACCGCAACGCCGAGCAGCATTGAAATCTGCTGCAACATGCTCGACAGCGTCGAGGCCGAGCTTCTCTGCGTCGGGCCGATATCGGCAAAGGAGAGCGTATTGAGCGCCGTGAATTCCATCGACCGCGAAAGCCCGGCAATGAAGAGCAGCGCCGAGATGATGATCGCAGGCGTTTCCGGCGTCAGCAAGCCGCAGGCGACGATCGAGGCGGCAGCGATGATGCCGTTGAAGAAGAGCACGTTGCGGAAGCCGAAGAACCTCAGGAGCGGCGTCGTCACTACCTTCATGCCGAGATTGCCGAGGAAATAGACCAGCAGATAGGTGCCGGCGGCAATCGAACTCAGGCCGAAACCGAGCTGGAAGAGCAGCGGCAGCAGGAAGGGCGTGGCATTGATCGCCACTCGGCAGGCCGTGCCCGCCGAAAGCGTCGTCATCGAGAAGGTCTGAACCTTGAAGGCCGAGAGATCGAGCAGCGGATTGTCGGCCCGCAGAAAGTGCCGCGTCGCCATGACGGAAAGGACGATGCCGGCGGCAAGCAGCACGAGGAGCGGCACGAACCCGCCCTGCCCTTTGACCGACAGTTCGAGCGCCGCAAGCAGCGAGGTCAGCCCCGCCGCGCTCAGGAAGAAACCCTTGATGTCGAGAGGCCCGACGCGCTCTTCCCGCTGCTCCGGCACGAAGCGCAGCACGAGCGCAATGCCGACGAGGCCGATCGGGATATTGATGAGGAAATTCCAGTGCCAGCTCGCATAGGTGGTGATGAAACTGCCGAGCACCGGGCCGACGACGGGTGCGGTCAGCGCCGGCCAGGTGATCAGCGCGATCGCCTGCACCAGCTCGGACTTGCGGGCATTTTTCAACACGATGATGCGCCCGACCGGCGTCATCAGCGCACTGCCGACACCCTGCACCGCGCGCGCAATGACGAACTCCGTCAGGCTTCCCGACAGGCCGCAGAACAGCGATGCCAAGGTGAAGACGGCAATCGACACGAGAAAGACGCGCCGCGCGCCAAACCGGTCGCCGAGCCAGCCGGAAAGCGGAATGAAGGCCGACGTGGTCAGCATGTAGACGGTGATGCCGATGCTCATGGCGACCGGCTGCACACCGAAACTTGTCGCCATCTGCGGCAGCGAGGTGGTGACGATCGTACCGTCGAGGATCTGCATGAAGAAGGAAACGGCAACGACCAGCGCTACGATCTTGGCCTGGCGGACGCTTGCCGCCTCATCTGTCTTCTCATCCGTCTGAACTGCAGTCATCGATCTGCCAATGCGAATTCCTGAATGCGCGGGAAAGGGCGGGAAAACCAGGAGACAAGCCGCGCGGAGGGAGTTCAGCCTGCATACGCCGCTTATGCCAGATCGGAAAGGTCAATTGCCGCCAAGGCTGAATTTTTTGTCAACATGTTCGGCAACAATCGATATCAGTGGCCAACAGCCGTCTCAATCGGCTTCGCGGTCACACTAGCCGCCGAAAGCTTGCCGAGCTCGGATCTGCGGCTGGCAGTATCGAGCTCGGAAAAATCATCCGGCAGCTCGGACGTGACCTCGCCCTGCACCACGCAGTCGATCATGAACATCGGTCGGCGCTTATGCTCCTGCACCAGCCGGCCGACATATTCGCCGAGCGTGCCGAGCGCGATCAGTTGGATGGCGCTTAGGGCCGATATGGCAGCCATGATGCTCGACCAGCCGGTGATGACATTGCCTTCGAACCATTGCACGAGCGTGTAGACCAAAAGCCCCACCGCGAAGACGGCCGAAATAAGCCCCATCCAGGCACTGATGCGCAGCGGAATGATCGAGAAACTGGTGATCGCATCGATCGCGAAGCGGATCATCTTGCGCAGCGGATATTTCGTCGAGCCGGCATAGCGGACATCGCGCGTATAACGCAGTGCCACCTGCCTGCCGCCGATCCAGCTCACCATGCCGCGGATAAAGCGATGCCGCTCCGGCATATTGAGGAGGATATGGACAATGCGCGCCTTCATCAGCCGGAAATCGCCTGTGTCCTGCGGGATCGAGATGGACGTCAGCCGCGTCAGCAGCCGGTAGAAGACCGAGGCGGTAACAAGCTTGAACTTCGTTTCGCCCTTGCGCTCGCTCCTCTGCCCGTAAACGACATCGGCCCCTTGATCCATGATCGCCATCATCTGCGCCAACAGCTCCGGCGGATCCTGAAGATCGGCATCGATCAGCAGCACGCGCTCGCCGCGCGCCACCGCAAGGCCCGAGGTCGCCGCAAGCTGGTGGCCGTGATTGCGCAGAAGCTTGACGCCGAGCACCTGCGGAATGTTTGCCGCAAGCCCCGATATGACGTCCCATGTCTCATCGCTGGAGCCGTCATCGACGAGGATGATCTCGAAGGATTGGCCGGCTACGGCTTCCGCTGCCGCCCGCGCCCGCCGGCAGAACTCGTTCAGCCCCTCGGCTTCATTGTAGCAGGGCGCGACGATGGAAAGCTTCGTCTTCACGTCAGCACCATCAACGGATTTGCCCATTTCCACCGAATCTCCCAATCCCCGCAGGGCAGCATGATCAATCGCCTGAAGGCACACAAGACAGAGCACCCTTGCCCTGATGATCGGAATCCGTGCCTCCGGCGGTGGTTTGATATCACGCGTCTGCTTTGCATATTCTAAAGGCGAAGCCGCAAAGTGGATTGCGGAGCATGAGTACAAGGAGGTGTCATGCAGAATGCGGCACCCGATCTCGGCCGCAGGGCCGCCGAAGCCAACGCCAAGTTCCTGGTGGCCCTCGCCGTCATGGTCTTCCTGGTGGCAGGCACGCTCGCCTATTGGCAGGGCTGGCTCTTCATCGCCAATTTCGCCGCCTGGTCGGCCGGCTCATCGGTGTATTTCTACTATCGCGACCCGACACTTCTGGAAAAGCGCATGCGCGCCGGCCCGGCCGCCGAAACGGAGCCGGTCCAGAAGCGCATCCAGCTCTTCACCAGCGTGGTGATGATCGCCCTCATCATCGTCTCGGTGCTCGATTACCGGTTCGGCTGGTCGGCGGTCCCGGTGTGGGCAATCATTGTCGGCAACCTGCTGATATCGGCAGGCTTCCTCTTCGTCGTCTTCGTTCTCAGGGAAAATACCTTTGCGTCGGCCACCATCCAGGTCTCCGAGGACCAGAAGGTCGTCTCCACAGGCCTCTACGCCCTCGTGCGCCACCCGATGTATGCCGGCGTCCTGCCGCTTGCATCAGGCATTCCGCTTGCGTTGGCCTCCCTGTGGGGCCTCGTCATCGTACCGCTGATCTTTATCGGCCTGATCCTGCGACTGCTCGATGAGGAACAGCACCTGCGCCGGGAGCTGCCCGGCTACGAGGATTACTGCGGCAAGATAAGGTACCGGCTGTTTCCCGGCCTCTGGTGAAAATCCGCCTGAGACTCACTCCGGCTCGTAGCGGCTGACCTCGAGCCCCGATCCGACCGGCAGCAGCACGCTCGTGATCCCGGGCTTGCCGCGGATGGCCCGGGCATAGATCGTCACGTCTTCTGTCGCCGGATAAATCATGTTGTCGGCGACGACGATCGCACCCGCATTGAGCCTCGGATAGAAGGCTTCGAGGCACGGCAGGTAGAGATCCTTCCAGAGATCGACGAGCACGAAATCGACCTTGCCCCGCAATTCGCGGATCATCGCGACCGCATCGCCCACCCGGAAATCGATATGGTCGCCAAGCCCTGCCCTCTCCGCCATTGCCTGCGCATGCGCAGATTTATAGCCGTGCACTTCCATGGTGATCAGCCGCCCGCCGGTCGCCCGTGCCGCCTCGGCGAGCCAGATGCCGGAATAACCGAAAGACGTGCCCAGCTCGAGAATGGTCGGCGCTGTCAGGCTCCGGACGAGAATGTTGAGAAACCGCCCCGTCTCGGGGCCGACCGCCCGCATCCGCTGATCCTGCCCGCCGTCGCGTCCGCCCGGCGCCTCCTGGCGCGGATTGCCGCGCTCCTCGTCGATCCGCTGGTGATAGGCACCGAGCACATTGAGCACCTTCTCATCCAGCCGATATGCGCCGACATTGTTCTCTTTGTCACCGCTCATTGGGCACTCCTCCGGGGATAGGGTTGCGAGGGTAGATACCGCAGCAAGGACTTCGCTCCAGCGAGTTAAATACCGGAGACGACTTCGGGCAAGGGCAGAATGTCTGGAAAGCGCAATTCGCTGATTCCCGCCAACGGAGGCGCCGGAATCAGAAAAACAGAAAAAGCCAACAAGCCTTTGATATCAAAGGTCTTGTTTCTGGCTTCTCTTCTCTTTGAAGGAGAAAGTGGTGGGTGATGTAGGGCTCGAACCTACGACCCGCTGATTAAGAGTCAGCTGCTCTACCAACTGAGCTAATCACCCGTCCGCGCTTGGCTGCGCGGTGTGACGGGGCATATAAATAGGATCGTCCGGCTTGTCTAGCGCCCTGTCGAAAATTCTTTGGTTAATTGCGAAGTTTTTTTGTCAGGTGCCGGAAATCCAATGAAATCAAAGGTCGAGCGTGCCCGTCGCAATCCGCACTGCCTGGCCGCCGATCCGGGCATTCGAAATAGCCCCGCCTTCGATATCCATATGCAGGTGAATGAAGGACGGGCGGCCCATTTCCAAACCCTGCTCGATGAGGAGCGGGTGATGCCCATCCGTCAGCCGGTCGAAATGGTTGATCGCGCCCGAGAGAGCGGCGGCTGCCGAGCCGGTGGCCGGGTCCTCGGAAATGCCCATGCCGCTTCCAAACATGCGGGCATGGAACTTGGCCACATGGTTCACGCCGCCGCGGCAGTAGATATAGGCCGAGGCGAGCGCGCCATCGACGAAGGGCACCGTCTTTTCCCAGAGCTGCGGGTCGAACTCCAGGCGCTCTGCCGCGCCGACGTCATGGACCGGCACCAGGAGAAAGGGAACGCCTGCGCTCCAGATCGACGGCACATGATTCTCGAAGCCGATTTCGGTCGTCTTCAGCGATAGCGCGTCGGCAATGCCGAGCTTGTCGAGCGGCAGTGGTATCTGGTGGGATTTGCGCGGCAGGTCGAATTCGGCAAAGCTCGCCTCACCTTCCCGCAGCCTGACGGCACAGCGCACCGGCCCGACATTTTCCTCCAGTACCGAAACGAGGTCGATTGTACCCGCCCCATGCGCCTTCTCCGCCAGCGCAATCGCCGTGCCGACGGTCGGATGACCGGCAAAGGGCAGTTCACGGCCAGGCGTGAAGATGCGGATACGCGCCGTATAGGCGGGATTGTCGGCCGGCTGCACGAACACCGTCTCGGACAGGTTCGTTTCGCGGGCGATCGCCTGCATCGCCGTGTCCTCAAGTCCCTCGCCGTCAAAGATCACGGCCAGCGGATTGCCGGCAAGCTTGATGTCGGTGAACACGTCATAGACACTGTAGCTTAACGCCACATCGGCCTCCCTGAATCGGTCATCGAGCCGCCAACCTGCCCGACGGGACGCCCGAGCGCAAGCTTCAGGCCCGCTTGCCTGTGAAATACCAGTCGATGATCGGCAGCATGGCGGCATTGTAAGGCTGAGCCTTGGGATCGGCCGAGCGGATCGCAACAGCGCCTGCGATTTCCTTGTCCTCGGCAACCAGCATATGACGGCTAATGAAATCGACCATCTCGTCGGCCGTCATATCGAAGCGGAAAAGCTTGAAAATCGAGACCGAGCGCCTGATGTGGCTGGCGTGGAGCCCGTCACCTGCAACGGCATCGGAGAGGTCGAGACCTGTCTCCTCCATCACCTCACGGGCCATGTTGCTGTCGATATCGCAGCGCCCGTCAACGATATCCTCGGGCTCCAGTGAGCCGGCGGCGAAATAGACCTGGCCGGCATTGGCCGTATGCGCGCCCATGCGAATCGCGACCAGCGCACCGTCGGCTGATTCCAGCACCGGATAGGCGAAGAGATGAATGGCGCCCTTCCGCTCCGGCTGCCTGCGCCACCACATGAAGGTCGAGAACGGAACGGAATAGGCCTCGCTCGCAATCCCCTCTTGGGAGAGCTTCAGCCGGTGCTGCAATACCATGCGACCATCGAAGAGGGCCGGATTGGCGGCGATTTCCCGCTCCCAGTTCTCGCGGATCGCCGGTCTGTTCTCAACGAGCAGCGGGTGATCGCCATCGAGTACGCGCAGATTCGAGCCTGCGATCGGAAACACCGTCTGTTCCGGCGGAAAGGCTGAAAGATCTTCTGAAAAGTTTGGTGTCATAAGAGATCCAGTGTCATGACGACGGGGCAATGGTCGGATGCCTTCGGCCTGTCCCAGCCGGTGCGCGGGTAGCGCTCCACCTCCTGCCCGGGCGGGAAGATGGTACGGTAGGGCTGTCCGTGGCGGATGATTTCGGGGATGCGCTTGGCGTTGGCGGCGGCAAGGGCGGGCGATAGCCAGAGATAATCGAGCTGGCAGAGCCACTGCTCCTCCGGCCCGCGCGAATGATAGAGCGTCCAGCGATCAAGCGGCTCGCGGCGACGCACGACATTTTCCGCAAAGCCATCCTGACTGAACACATCGAGCGCGCTTTCGACCTCGTCCTGATGCTCGAAGCGATAACCGATGGTGCGCCGGCCGATGACGTCGACGCGCTCCTGGTAGTCGTTCATGTCGCCGCAGATTACGAAGTTCTTGCTCGCCGTATGCGCAGCTCCGAACCGGTTTTCGATGATGCGGCGAACGGCACGCGCCTCGGCCCGGCGGATCGGCAGGGTCGATTGACGCCCGTCCAGCCCGTCGCGCGGGCTGCCCATCGATTTGAAATGCACGACATAAAGCGTCATCGGCACGCCGCCGATCCTCAAGTCCAGTTCCAGGCAATCGCGCTTGAAGACCTTGTCGTCGAGCCGGTTGGTCTTGCCGATCTCGTCATCGAAGAGGTCGAAATCGCGATAGGTCACCATCGCATGGCTCTTGATATCCTTGAGCTCGATCTTCTGCCCGTCGCGCGTCTCCTCGCGCATCAATACGGCGACATCGATGCCGCGGCTGTCATTGCCCTCGACCAGGTATTTCTGCCGGTAGCCATTGCCGACCATGCGATAGAGATAGCCATATTCGAAGGCCTGAAGTGCAGCCATATTGTCGATTTCCTGCAGGCAGAGAATATCGGCATCCGCATCGGCGATGGCGAGCGCCGTCATCTGCCGCGTATCGTCGGTCGACGCGATCACCCGCGCCTGCTCCAGCTGCTGATAGGTGCCCTCGTTATTGACCTCGAAGAGCTTGATGACGCGATCCTGTCGAAGCTGGTTGCGATAGCCTGTAAAGTCGAAACGGGTGAGCAGGTTCTCGACATTGAAAGTAGCAAGGCGAAGCGACATCAGGCATTCCCGGTTGGCATCAGGGCATTACTAGACACGAATAAGCGGCTAGCAAAGCCTATTGTCCCTCAAAGCCGCCAGCCGGCGCGGATGACGACGCGCACCGCCTCGCCGGTCTCGACAACCACGCGGCTGTAGGCGCGCAACGCCTGGCCGTTGCCGAGCGTCAGCTTCACCGCATAACGCTCGCCTTCGAAGAGCACGGATTCGACGATCGCAGGAGCCCCCTCGCCGCCGATAACAACATCTTCCGGACGCACCAGTATATCGGCGCCATCGGTATTGGCGGCCACCAGCGCATCTTCCAGCTCGTCCCATTCCAGATGACGTTCGCTGCCCATGACAGGCAGCGTGACGATCGCGCCGCGGCCGATCAGCCCGCCGACCATGCGCCCTTCCGGCCGTGCATAGATCTCGGCCGGCGGCGCCACCTGCAACAGCCGTCCTTCGGACATGACGGCGACGTCGGTGGCCAGCGCCATCGCCTCGCTCTGGTCATGCGTCACATAGATCATCGTCGCACCGGAGCGCTGGTGAAACTCCCGGAAGGTTTCCTCCATCTCCTGCTTCAGATGCCGGTCGAGATTGGCGAGCGGTTCGTCGAGCAGCACGACATCGGGCGATGTCACCAGGCAGCGGGCAAGCGCCACGCGCTGACGCTGGCCGCCGGAGAGATCGGCCGGCCGCCGTTCGGCATAATCGACGAGCCTAACAGTCGATAGCGCTTCGCGCACCTTCGCCTTGTAGACTTCGCCGGAGATGCCGCGCACCTTCAGCGGATAGCCGACATTGTCTGCCACGCTCATATGCGGCCAGAGCGCATAGGACTGGAAGACCATCGCCATGTTGCGCTTTTCCGGCGGCAGCGATTGCGAGGCATCGGCAAGCAACCGCTCGCCGAGATGGATGGAACCATCGCTCGGCGTCTCAAAGCCGGCAATCATGCGCAGCACCGTCGTCTTGCCGCAGCCGGAGGGGCCGAGCAGCGCCAGGAAACCGCCCTCGCGCACGTCGAGCGAAAAGCCGCTGACCGCCGCCCGTCCCGTGCCGAAATCCTTGGCAACCTGATTGAGGATCAGCTTCGCCACGGCACCACTCCCTTGGGCAGATGTTTCGCCAGAAGCTCCAGAAGCAGCATCATGGCGACGACCATGAAGACGACGAGCACTGACAGAGCCGAGGCAAGGTCGGAACTGCCGCTGTCATCGAGATTGTAGATGGCGACACCCAGCGTCTGCGTGCCAGCCGACCAGAGCAGCGCCGAAATCGTCAGCTCGTTGCAGGCGATCAGAAAGACGAGGATGACCGAGGCACCAGCCGCCGGGGCAATCAGCGGCACGATGATATCCTTCAGCCGCCGGAAGAAGCCGGCGCCCGAAAGCCGTGCCGCCTCTTCCAGTGCCGGATCGAGCTGATGAAAGGCGCTGACCACAGGCTTCAGGCTGACGGCGAAAAAGGAGGAGAAATAAGCGATGAGAATGATCCAGACCGTGCCGTAGAGCGTCACGTTCAGCACCGGGATGGGTGCGGCGAAGACAAGAATGAAGCAGACCGCCATGACGATGCCCGGCAGCGAATAGGGAATCTCGACAAGGCTGGAAACGATTCGCGAGAGCGTATCCCTGCGCCGCGTAAGCGCATAGGCAGCCAGCACCGTCACGAAGAGCAGTCCGACCGCCGCCCCGCTCGCGAGCGACAGCGAATTAACGAAGGCCGTGCGTGTCACCGCCTGCCGGAAGAGGATCTCCTCGAAGGCATGAAACGTCATGGTCTTGAAAGTCAGCGGCACGCCGTAAGCCGGCACCAATGCGCCGGCCACCAACGCAAAGAAGGGTGCCGCCAGCATGAAGAATAGCACGATCCACAGCAGCGGCGTGAAAATGAGCTTCCAGCCGCCGAGTTCGAAGGCGGCCGTTGCGCCAGACAGGCCGATCACCCGGTAATCGCGCCCGCGCAACGCCCGGTCCTGGATGGCAAGGCCGGCGACAGAGATCAGCGCGATGATGGCAGAGAGCAGCGCCACATCGCCGAAGGTGCGGCCGGTAAAGGCGGTGAACTTCGAAAAGATCAGCGTCGGCAGCGTGAAGATCGAGGCCGGAATGCCGAGAATGGCGGGAATGCCGAAATTGCCGGTACAGGACACGAAGGAAATTGCCGCCCCCGCAATGACGCCCGGCAGCGACAGCGGCAGGATGATATCGCGAAACACCCTGAGACTCGATGCGCCCGACAGCCGCGCCGCTTCCACGCCGTCGCGCGGCAGGGTCATCAGCCCTGCCCTCAGCGCCAGATAGACAAGCGGCGCATGCTGCACGCCATAGAGCAGCGCAATACCGCCAACCGAATAGAGCGGCTGCGGCGATCCCATCGGCGGCGCAATATGCAGCGCCTTCAGAAGCGGGCTTGACGGTCCCGACATCTGCACCCAGGCAAGCGCCGTCACCTGCGGCGGGATCATCATCGGCAGCACGAAGAAGAAGCTGAGCGGCCCCTTGGCCGGAATATCCGTCAGCGTAAGCAAATAGGCGAAAGCGCAGCCGATGATCAGCGAAATGACAGTGCCGAGAACCGCCGTGACCACGGTGTAATAGACCGCCGACCAGACCATGGGATCGGAGAGAACCACCATGACGCCGCCATTGGCAAAGGCGGAAATGCCGACGACCGCAAGCCGCGCCAAAGGCAGCACGCTGAGGAAAAGAACCACTGAAACAATAAAAGGAAACAGCCAGACGGGCTGGCTGCTCCCTGCACGTACATAACCCTGCATGGGTCTATTATTTCGAACCGAAGAGATCCGTAAAGGTCTTCAGGTCCTTGTCGGTATTCTTGAGTGCTTCGGCGGCGTTGATGGGCAGAACCTTGATCGTGTCGCGTGCCGGGAAACCTGCGGGCAGCTTCATGCCGTTGCGGGCCGGAATATAGCCGAGCTTCAGGAAGCCTTCCTGGCCCTTTTCGGAGAGAACGTAGTCGACGAACTTCTTGGCGGCATCGGCATTCTTGGCGCTGGCGAGAATACCGACCGGCTCGGTCACAGCCGAAACGCCTTCGCTCGGGAAGACGAATTCAACCGGAGCGCCCTTGGCCTTTTCGCGGATCGGCAGGTAATCGACGACCACGCCGTAAGCCTTTTCGCCAGAGGCGACGGACTTCAGGACAACGCCGTTGCCGCCGGAAGCGACAGCAGCATTATCGGCAAGCGACTTGTAGAAATCCCAGCCGAGGCCGGGAACGGCGGCCAGCGTCTGGGCATGAATGAGAGCTGCACCCGAAGCAAGCGGGCTCGGCATGGTGACGAGGCCCTTGGCTTCCGGCTTGGCAAGATCTTTCCAGCTCGTCGGCTTCATGGCAGCCGACGTGTTGTACATGATGCCGGTCGTGATCAGCTTCGTGGAATAGTAATAACCGCCGGCGTCATAGAGAGCAGCGTCGTAGTTTGCTGCTTCCGGAGACTTGTAGGCGAGCAGCTTGCCGTCTTCCTTGAGGCGCTCGAGCGTCACGACATCGGCGATCAAGAGAACGTCGGCAACCGGATTGCCGGCCTGGATTTCAGCCTGGAGCTTTGCCATGATCTTCGGCGTGCCGTCGCGCACCCAGTCGACCTTGATATCGGGGTTGGCGGCCATGAAGCCATCGACGGTCGCCTGCGCATCTTCGTTCGGCTGGCTGGTGTAGAGAACGAGATTGGCGGCGGAAGCCGGGATGGCGAGAAGGCTCGCGGCAAGCAATGCAGCGGCGGAAACTAGCGTTTTCATGGATGACCCTCGGATTGCGATACCCCTCCCTTATTAGGGGCGTTTGACAGCGATGTGACAGGGCACAGCGGCCTCGGCTTGGTCGACCAGGCCAGCCGATTGCCGCACCTTCCTATCTGCTTTCTCAACAAAACACGTATTTTTCCGATAGGGGTAGAAGCAAATCATATAAACTTGAGATTGAATCATCTACGGCTCTGCGATGCCCGATCCGCTTTCAACACGCTGGAGCCCCAATGAAGATCTGTATTGCGACCGCGCTTGCCTGTGCGATTCTCGCCGGATGTCAGACGACAGCCAATAAACCGTCCAAAGAATTGAAGGATTATCCCGAGGGGGTAGCCTATCAGGACTGCCTCTTGTCGCGCGCAGTCGCCTATGCCCCGCAACAAGGCTCGCCATTGGAATTGGGATTAATCGCCGCCAACTCCTGCAGCTCCGCTCGCCAGGCCCTGCTTGACGCAGTCAGCAAAAATGAAAGCCCGGGCTTTGTGCGTGAACTGTCGCGCGCTATGGAACGAAATCAACCGCTAGTCGCGGCAGATATGATCCTCGCGCTGCGGACAAAAAAATAGCGTCTATCCCGAAGTCTGCTCGCCGACCTCGTGTCGAAATTCGCCGGCTATTGTCCTCGCGCAAGCGGCGGCAAGAGCGTAATCTCACGCAGGCGTGAACGTTTTGCTGTTTGACGACCGGCTGCCTTGCGGTACGTCAATCAGGCCATTTTCATGAGGAGGAATTTCAATGGAATATCGTTTGCTCGGCCGTTCCGGCCTGAAAGTTTCCACTGTAACCATGGGCACGATGACCTTCGGCGGCGTCGGCTGGGCAAAGACGGTCGGCGATCTCGGCGCGCAGGAAGCCCGCCGTATGGTCGATATCTGCCTCGATGCCGGCGTCAACCTGATCGATACGGCCAATGTCTATTCTTCCGGCGAATCCGAAAATATCATCGGTGAAGTACTCGGCGGCAAGCGCCCTGATGGAGTGCTGCTCGCCACCAAGGCCCGCTTCGGCATGGGCGACGGCCCGAATGACCGCGGCCTGTCGCGCTACCACCTGATCCGCGAATGCGAGGCGAGCCTCAAGCGCATGAAGACCGATGTCATCGACCTCTACCAGGTCCATGAATGGGACGGCCAGACGCCGCTCGAAGAAACGATGGAAGCGCTCGATACCCTGATCAAGCAGGGCAAGGTGCGTTATGTCGGCTGCTCGAACTATTCCGGCTGGCACATCATGAAGGCGCTCGGCGTCGCCAACGAACACAAGTACCAGCGCTTCGTCAGCCAGCAGATCCACTACACGCTGGAAGCCCGCGACGCCGAATACGAACTGCTGCCGATCTCCATCGATCAGGGTCTCGGCGTCCTCGTCTGGAGCCCACTCGCCGGCGGTCTCCTCTCCGGCAAGCACCGCCGCAATGCTGCCGCCCCCGAAGGCACCCGCCAGTTCGCCGGTTGGACCGAACCGCCGATCCGCGACGAAAACCGCCTCTGGAACATCGTCGAAACGCTGGTGGCAATCGGCGAGGAACGCGGCGTTTCGGCAGCGCAGGTCGCACTCGCCTGGCTCATCGGCCGCAAGGCGGTCACGTCTGTCATCATCGGCGGCCGCACAGAGGCTCAGTTCAAGGACAACCTCGCCGCCGCCGACCTGAAGCTCTCGGATGAGGAGCGCAAGCGCCTCGACGAAGTCAGCGTACCGCCGGTGATCTACCCCTACTGGCACCAGCTCAACACGGCGAACGACAGGCTGAGTGAAGCCGACATGGAACTCTTCGCGCCGCACCTGAAGAAGTAAGCTCTCCAAAGCGTTGCATGGCGGAAAACCAGCGTCACAAAAGATGCATTTCCGCCATGCTATCGTGATACTTCGTCCCCCACCACGAGGTTCACCATGCTCCGGAATTACAAGGTGCTGAAGGGTACGGCTTCGGCGCTCGCCCTTGACGACGACAACGATCCCCACATCGAAATCCGCATCGAGGCAGGTGGCATCAGCTATCGTATCGCCATGAACGTGCGCTCGAAGGAATCGCCCCACGACTTGCTCTATGCCAATGTCATGGATTTCCAGCACGAGACGCTGACATCAGAACTCACCGCTTTGCCTATGGGTCTGACCGATATCAGAGGCGACCGAAAGGATCTGGCGATCGACTATGTGCGCGGCGGCATGATCGAGCGCGAGGACATGGACGTGGCGCCCTTCCAGCTTGACGGGCCGAAGAACGATCTGCGCGATTTCATCGAACCGATCGTGCAGGAAGGCATCGCCGACAAGTCCATCCACTTCTACGCCTTCGGCGAAGCCTGGGGGCCGGAGAACAACAAGCCGGATGAATATTTCGGCTTCGAGCCCGGCAACGGCATTCACGATATCCATATGAATCAGGGCGACAGCGGCAGTTTCCGCGCCACCAACGCGCCCAATCAGGACGGCGCACTTCTGATCCATTTCTCGGATGAGGACCACTGGGCAGCGATCTTCCTCGGCTTCCAGTCGCAGAACTGGAACACCGACGCCAACACCGGCCATCCGGTCGGCGACAACAGGGGCGGTCAGGGCCGCGGTGAAGGCACCCGTCGGCCGCAGCCGATCGTCGCCTCGTCGCTGCGTATCGTCGCCGCCATGATCAATCCGGTGAACCGCGCCGACGGCACCGAGGAGGAGACGGTGACGCTCATCAACCGCTCTGATGTCGCGATGTCGATCGAAGGCTGGTCGCTGGAAGATGGTGAAGGCCGCAAACAAAAACTGACGGGATCCCTCGCCTCGGGCGAATTCCGCACCATCACGCTCGACCCTGACAATGGCGGCCCTCAGCTTGCCAACAAGGGCGGCGACATCATCCTGCTCAACGCCGATGGCGCGATTGCCGATCGGGTCGGCTACGGCAAGAGCGAGACCGCAAACGAAGGCTGGACAACGATTTTCTGATCGCCGCCCAGACCAATATTCGGTATCAGCCGATCTCGCTGGCAATCAGCCTGCCGAGACGGCTGATGCCCTCTTCGATCATCTGCTCGTTGGCGCAGGAGAAGCTGACGCGGAACGTGTTGGCACCCGAACCATCGGCGAAGAAGGCCTGGCCGGGAACGAAGGCGACCTTGGCGCTTTCCAACGACTTGGCCAGCAGTATGGCGCCATCCATACCCTCCGGCAGTGTGACCCAGATGAACATGCCGCCTTCCGGCTTCGTCCAGCTCGTGCCTGCAGGCATGTACTTCTCGAGTGCCGCCAGCATGCTGTTGCGGCGCTGGCTGTAGGCGGCCCTGACCTTGGCGACCTGTGCATCGAAACCGCGTTCGGCAACTTCCGAAATCGCCATCTGGTTGATGGTCGAGGAATGCAGATCGGCGGCCTGCTTCATCAGCACCAGCTTGCGAATGACAAGTGCATTGCCGACGATGAAGCCGACGCGAAGACCCGGCGCCAGCGTCTTGGAGAAGCTGCCGCAATAGATCGTGCGCGTATCGTTGATATGGCCCTTCTCGGCAATCTCCAGCGCCAGGATCGGCGGGATCGCATCGCCGTTATAGCGCAGCGACTGGTAGGCGGCGTCTTCGATGACGGCGATGTCGAGCTCTTCGGCAAGTTTCAGAACCTTCTCGCGGCCATCGCGGTCGACAGTCTCGCCGGTCGGGTTGGAGAAATCGGCAGAGAGATAGGCAAATTTCACCTTGCCGCCCTTTTGCGCTGCAGCCTCGCGGTAAGAATCCGGCGTGCGGTTACCGCCGGGCGTCAGCTGGTCATAGGACGGCTCGTAGGCATTGAAAGCCTGCAGCGCGCCGAGATAGGTCGGCCAGGTAACGAGTGCGGTATCGTTGGGCGACAGGAACAGCTTGCCGAGATAATCGAGACCCTGCTGCGAACCAGAGACGATGAAGACATTGTCGAGCGCGCAGGGAATGCCGAGGTCAGCCATCTGCTTGACCAGCCATTCGCGCAACGGCTTGTAGCCTTCCGAGACCGAATATTGGAGGGCGGAGTTGACGGCCGAGCTGTCGAAAATGTCAGCATAAGCCTGCTTGAATTCCTTGTCCGGAAACAGCGCCGGGTCGGGAATGCCGCCGGCAAAGGAGATGATGTCAGGCCGGTCGAGAAGTTTCAGAAGCTCGCGGATTTCCGAGGCGCGCATCCGTGAAGAGCGCGTCGCAAACATATTGTCCCAGTTCAGCATGGGGTTTCCTCATATTTTTATAATATCAGCAGATCACCATGCAGTGAAATTTATGTCAACAATGCTGACCTATTTTCTTGTCACTGTGACAAGATTGGAGGTCTTATATTTGAAAGCCCTGGTGTCGATCGGGCTGACATCAGAGATTTCACGCAACCAAACCGAATGCCTGCCTCGTTGCGTGAAAGTTCGGCACATCACGCGATTATTCCTCTGATCAAAAGCCGAAACCGGCTGATTCAGACCTTTCCAAAACCGGTCCGGCAGCAGTAGTGTGCCGGCCATTATTCAATGGACTATCAAGGTGCCAGCAATGACCGCGACGTCGACCTCTCCTGAAATCAAGATCGAATTCCACAAGTCTCCCGTTTCCGACGCCGACCGAATCCGGGCACTGGAAACACCCGGCTTCGGCAAGATCTTCACGGATCACATGGTCCTGGCACGATGGACTGCCGACAAGGGCTGGCACGATGCGAAGGTAACGGCGAGGCGGCCTCTGGAACTCGATCCTGCGAGCGCCGTGCTGCACTACGCGCAAGAAATCTTCGAAGGCATGAAAGCCTACAAGGCAGACGATGGCCGCATCCTGCTCTTCCGGCCTGAAGAAAACGCCCGCCGCTTCGCGCAGTCGGCGGCCCGCATGGCGATGCCTGCCGTGCCGGAGGAACTTTTCCTGAAGGCGGTTGAAGAACTTGTTCGCGTCGACAAGAACTGGATACCCTCAGGTGACGCCAGCCTCTACCTTCGCCCCTTCATGTTCGCCAACGAAGCATTCCTCGGCGTTCGTCCGGCGCAGGAATATATCTTCTGCATCATCGCCTCCCCGGTCGGCGCCTATTTCAAGGGCGGCGCGAAGGCGGTCTCGCTCTGGGTCGAAACCGCCTATACCCGCGCAGCCGCCGGCGGCACCGGTGCCGCAAAATGCGGCGGAAACTACGCAGCCAGCCTCGTGGCGCAGGCCGAAGCGGCGAAGAAGGATTGCGATCAGGTCGTCTTCCTGGACGCAGCAGAGCATCGCTGGGTCGAAGAACTCGGCGGCATGAACGTCTTCTTCGTGATGAACGACGGAACGGTCGTGACCCCGCCGCTCGGCGGCACGATCCTGCCCGGCATCACCCGCGCCTCGGTCATCGTGCTGGCTGAAGAAAAGGGCCTGCGCGTCGAACAGCGCCCCTACTCCTTCGAGGAATGGCAGGCGGATGCGGCAAGCGGCAAACTCGTCGAAGCCTTCGCTTGCGGCACAGCCGCGGTGCTGGCTGGCATCGGCCTGGTTCGCCATGCTGACGGCGAGTTCAAGGTCGGAGACGGCCAGACCGGCAAGCTGACATCAGAACTGCGCCAGCAGCTCGTCGGCCTGCAGAAGGGCGTCACGAACGACGAGCGCGGCTGGACGCGCCGTGTTCTCTGATCTGATGTCTGTACGGAGGGATCGCTGCGGCGGTCCCGACGGACATCTCCCGCGACAGCGCGACAACATCGAAGCCGGGCTTAATGCCCGGTTTTTTATTGCTGGAAACGGCTCACCGTTGACCGCAACGAGCCAAATTCTTACTATCTAATGATCGATAGAGGAAAGGTAAGAATGGCAACCACAACTCTCTCCGCAAAATTCCAGATCTCCATTCCGAAGGAAGTGCGCGAACAGCAGCACTGGTCCGCAGGCCAGGAATTCGTCTTCATCCCCAAGGGCAAAGGCGTCCTGCTCATCCCCGTCCCCGAACTCGCCGATCTCAAGGGCATGGCCAAAGGCGCCGACCCCGCCAACTATCGCGACAGGAAAGACCGGTTCTGATGCGCGTCGTCGATAGCTCGGCTTGGATCGAATGGCTGACACAAGGCCCGGCAACAGACCGCCTGCAGGGCGAAATGCCCGTGCGCACAGAATGTATCGTCCCGACTATCGTACAACTCGAACTCGCCAAATGGCTGGAGCGCGAACGTGGTGAGGACGCCGTCGATTCCTTCTTCGCCTACACAGCCACCTGCATCATCGCGCCCCTCGATACGGCGCTCGCCCGCCGCGCTGCCGAAGTCTCGGCCAGGCGGAAGCTCGCGCTTGCAGATGCCATCATCTACGCCACCGCCGAATTGCACGATACCGATGTCCTGACACTGGACGCCCATTTCAAGAACCTGGACCGGGTGATCTATATCGAGAAGAATCTATGACCATCTCCTTCTACGACGACAACGCCGAGGCTTACGCCACCCGCGATCGCAAGCCAAAGGCGACAAGGCTCGATGCCTTCCTGGCCGCCCTCCCCGAACAGGCACGCATCCTGGAGCTTGGCTGCGGTGGTGGACAGGACTGCGCCTACATGCTGTCCAAGGGCTTCGACGTCACGCCGACGGATGGCTCGGCTGCGCTTGCCCGGCAGGCCGAAAAGCTGGTTGGCAGGCCGGTAAAGGTCGTGCGCTTCGAAGATCTCTCAGCCAGCGAGGAATTCGGTGGCATCTGGGCGGAGGCAAGCCTCCTGCATGTGCCTCGGGCCGATCTCCCCGGCATCCTCACTCTCATCCGCAACGCCCTGAAGCCGGACGGCGTCTTCCACGCGAGCTTCAAGGCCGGTACCACCGAAGGCCATGACAGCTTCGGTCGCTACTACAACTATCCCTCGAGCGAATGGCTGCAGGAGTTGCTCGTTGCCGGAGGCTGGAGGCATATCGCGATCAACGAAGCCGATGGCGGCGGCTACGACAACAAGCCGACCCGCTGGCTGTATCTCAGCGCCAGTAAATGAAAGGCCGGAGCTTTCGCCCCGGCCTCTCATAATCACAATCTTGGAACAGCTTAGTTGACGGACTTGTCGACCAGCTTGTTCTTGCCGATCCAGGGCATCATGGCGCGGAGCTTCGTGCCGACTTCCTCGATCTGGTGGCTGTCGTTCAGGCGACGAATGCCCTTGAAGCGCGCGCCGCCGGCGCGGTATTCCTGCATCCAGTCCGAGGTGAACTTGCCGGTCTGGATGTCCTTGAGGACACGCTTCATCTCGGCCTTGGTCTCGGCGGTGATGATGCGCGGACCGGAGACGTATTCGCCCCACTCGGCCGTGTTGGAGATCGAGTAGTTCATGTTGGCGATGCCGCCTTCATAGATCAGGTCGACGATCAGCTTCACTTCGTGCAGGCATTCGAAATAGGCCATTTCCGGAGCGTAACCGGCTTCGGTGAGCGTTTCGAAACCGGCGCGGATGAGCTCGACGAGGCCGCCGCAGAGAACGACCTGTTCGCCGAAGAGGTCGGTTTCGCACTCTTCGCGGAAGTTGGTTTCGATGATGCCCGAACGGCCGCCGCCGACGCCGCAGGCGTAGGAGAGAGCGAGTTCAAGTGCATTGCCGGAAGCGTTCTGGTGAACGGCAACGAGGCAGGGAACGCCGCCGCCCTTCTGGTATTCGCCGCGAACCGTGTGGCCAGGGCCCTTCGGGGCGATCATGACGACGTCGACGGAAGCCTTCGGCTCGATGAGGCCGAAGTGGACGTTGAGGCCGTGGGCGAAGGCAATGGCTGCGCCGTCACGGATGTTACCAGCGATGTCGGCCTTGTAGATGTCGGCCTGCAGTTCGTCCGGGGTTGCCATCATCATCAGGTCGGCCCAGGCGGCAGCTTCGGCAACCGTCATGACCTTGAAGCCATCGGCTTCGGCCTTCTTGACGGTCGGCGAACCGGCTTTGAGCGCGATGACAACGTTCTGGGCGCCGGAATCCTTGAGGTTCAGCGCATGTGCGCGACCCTGCGAACCGTAGCCGATGATGGCGACTTTCTTGGACTTGATGAGGTTGAGATCGGCATCACGATCGTAATAGACGCGCATTGAAATTCCTTCCCTTTTGCTTGTCTTGTTGACTGTCAGTAAGCGGGTCAGCCGAGGATCGGCATCTCCGCCAGAACTTTCTCCGTGCCGTAGAGGCGCAGGAAAGCGGCGACCGCCTTCTCCGCCTGACGCGCGGTATCCTTGAGGCCTGGCTCGCCGAGCAGCATGCGCACATGAAGATCGGAAACACTAAGACCGTAAAGCGTGTGATAGGCCTCGTCGGCATCATGGAAGCGCAACAGCCCTGCCCTCTTGCCGGCATCGATCAGCGCCATGGCACGGCGGTCGATCTGCCGCCGGCCGCGTTCGAGCAGAAGCTTGCCAAGCTTGGAGCCGTCGCGATGCGACTGGCCGATTGCCAGCCGGTTCAGCGCCAGCGAGACATCGCCGGCCAGAACCTCGAGCAGGTCGCGTGCAAAGATGACGAGATGGTCGTGCAGGCTCGTATAAGTCAGCCGCTCTCCGCTGCGCTCGAAGGTGCGCACCTTGCTCGCCTGGTAGGCGATCATCGCAGACAGCAATCCATCACGGTCGCCGAACCACTTGTAGAGGCTTTCCTTGGAGCAGTTGGCGGCGCGCGCCACGCCCGAGGTCGTCAGCGCCTTCTCCCCGCCATCGACGAGAAGCTGCAGCGCCTGCTCCAGAACAGCGTTCTGGCGTGGCGAAAACTCGCTCGGCTCTGCGACATCGACTGACACGGATTCAACTCCCCATTTACGTACCGTACGGTACGGTTCGTGGCGTTTATGCGCCAGATCGAGGGCTCTCGTCAAGAAGCATCAGGAGATTTTTTCGTATCATATGAAACAGTGGAATTCGGCTGTTCGAAGGCAGGCAAATAGCCGAATATCGAGGCCCAAGGAGAATCGCCCGTGAAGACAGCAGTCCTCGCCGCAGCTTTGTCGCTCGCCCTCGCCTTTCCCGCTCTTGCCGCCGAAACGCGCTGCGGCTGGATCCAGAACCCGACACCCGCCAACTGGTGGCTGGACGATGCGGAAAATACCTGGACGATCATGACGCAGGGAAGCGGTGACGAGCCTGAGGGCATGGACCTCATCCCCGACATTTCCGAGCACGATTACGTGCAGACCAACGGCAATTACGGCTATGCCTGCGCCTGTATGAGCGTCGAGACCGATGGCAAGGAACGCATCACGCGCATCCTCTCCTTCCGCCAGTTGAAGCTTGCGAAGTGCCGTGCCGACAAGGCGCTGAAATTCCCAGGCTGAGGCTTACTCCCACCCCTTATTCCGCTGCAACAGCATCTCGCGCGCCATCGACATCGCGTGCGGGTGAAGCGCCGTAGAGGCGGCTATATTCGCGGCTGAACTGCGACGGGCTCTGATAGCCGACCTGATGACCGGCAGTCCCTGCATCCAGCCGCTCCACCAGCATCAGCCGGCGCGCCTCATGCAGGCGAAGCTGCTTCTGATATTGCATCGGCGTCATTGCCGTCACCGATTTGAAGTGGTGATGGAAGGAGGACGCGCTCATGCTGACGTGGTCGGCTAGTTCCTCGATGCGCAGCGGCCGGGCAAAATTCTCCTTCAGCCAGGCGACGGCGCGCGCGATCCTGTTGCTGTGGCTGTCGGCCGTCGCGATGTTGATCAGCCGCTCGCCATCCGGCCCGGTCAGTATCCGATAAAGGATTTCCTGCTCGATCAGCGGCGCCATGGCCGGAATGTCGTCTGGACGATCGAGCAAGCGCAGCAGGCGCACGGCGGCGTCCAGAAGCTCCGGCGGGGCGACGTTGACGGTCATACCGCGCTGCCCGTCTGTGTGGGCGCCTGGGCGCGGAACATCAATGCGGCTTAAGAGCTCCAGCAGCTTTTCGGAGTCAATCGCGAGCCCCAGACAGAGATGCGGCACCTCCGGGCTGGCCTCGGCGATACGCCATGCGACCGGCAGATCGAGCGAAGTCAGCAGATAGTCCCCGGTTCCGTAGCTGATGAACTCATTGCCGAGACGGAGGCTCTTGGCGCCCTGCAGCACAAAGGCGAAGCAGGGCTTGTAGCTACTATGCAGCGGATCACTGGGGTTCGAGCGGCGGCTGATGTGGAGATTGCCGATCGACGTGCGGAACTCGCCATCGCCTGGCGCAAAGCGCATCGCGATATCGACGATTTCCTGATAGGGATTGAAGGGCAATGTCATGCGGCAACTCTTTCTGTCTGACGCCAGCGATACCGCTTCTATCTAGGCCGCCTTTTCCATTTCGCAAACAGGTGGCCGGCTCACTTTTGCAGGATCGTGCAAAAAGCTGAGAGTATCGCTCTAACGCTGCAGCACGGTTCCGGGCAATATTCCGCCCACCCCCACCCCTCCCAATCGAAAAGGAAGGTTCCCATGCCTATTGCAAGAGGCTACGCCGCGACTGACGCTTCCAAGCCGCTGACCCCCTTCACCTTCGAACGCCGCAATCCGAACCCGGATGACGTCGTCATCGACATCAAGTTTGCAGGTATCTGCCATTCGGACATTCACACCGTCCGCAACGAATGGAAGAACGCCGTTTATCCGATCGTGCCGGGCCATGAGATCGCCGGCATCGTGACCGCTGTCGGCTCTGAAGTGACCAAGTTCAAGGTCGGCGATCGCGTCGGCGTCGGCTGCTTCGTCGATTCCTGCGTCGGCTGCGCCACGCGCGACGTTGATCTGGAACAGTATATGCCGGGCCTCGTCGGCACCTACAACGAGTTCGAAGCAGACGGCAAGACCCGCACCCAGGGCGGCTATTCCGATAGCATCGTCGTCAAGGAAGGCTATGTCATGTCCATCCCGGACAACCTTCCGCTCGACGCGTCCGCTCCGCTTCTCTGCGCCGGCATCACGCTCTATTCGCCGCTGCGCCACTGGAAGGCCGGTCCCGGCAAGAAGGTTGCCATCGTCGGCATGGGCGGCCTCGGCCACATGGGCGTCAAGCTCGGTGCTGCCATTGGCGCCGATATCACCGTGCTCTCGCAGAGCCTCTCCAAGAAGGAAGATGGCCTTAAGCTCGGCGCCAAGGAATATTACGCCACCAACGACCCGGAAACTTTCAAGAAGCTCGCCGGCGCCTTCGACCTCGTCATCTGCACCGTCAGCGCCGAGATCGACTGGAATGCCTATCTCGGCCTCGTGAAGGTGGATGGCGCTTTCGTGGTGGTCGGCGTTCCCGAAAACGCGATCCCGGTTAACGCCTTCTCGCTGGTCCCAGGCCGCAAGAGCATTTCCGGGTCGATGATCGGCTCGATCAAGGAAACCCAGGAAATGCTCGACTTCTGCGGCGAGCACAACATCGTTTCCGAGATCGAGAAGATCAACATCCAGCAGGTCAACGAAGCCTATGAGCGCGTCCTGAAGAGCGACGTCCGCTACCGCTTCGTCATCGACATCGCCTCGCTGGCAGCCTGATGAAACAGAAAGGGCGGCTCCCGGAGCCGCCCTTTTTCTTTGTCGTCTGTTTGCCCCTACCCGTCGTCGCGCATGGTTTCTCGCTGGGTGATCAGCCGGGCGCTGTGCTGGCCGCTCATATAGATCCAGAACCAGTTCCAGGCGACGGTGAAGCGCGAGCGCGTGCCGATCAGGAAGTAGATATGGGCGAGCCCCCAGATCCACCAGGCGAGCCAGCCCTTGAGCTTGAAACGACCGAAATCGATGATCGCCGCACTCTTGCCGATCGTCGCCAGACTTCCCTGATGCCAATATTTGAACGGTCCCGGCGCCGGCTTGCCGGATAGCCGCGCACGGATGACCTTCGCGACATAGCCGCCCTGCTGCTTGGCCGCCGGCGCAATGCCCGGCACCGGTTTGCCATCCTCACGTATCACAGAAGCCGTATCGCCGATCACGAAGACATCGGGCAAGCCCGGCGCCGTCAGATCCTTCTCGACGATCGTGCGCCCCGCCCGGTCGGCCGGCACGCCGAGCCAGCGCGCCGCATGCGAAGCCTGCACGCCTGCGGCCCAGACGATCGTCCGGCTCGGAATGAAACTTTCGCCCACCGTCACGCCATCAGCCGTACATTGCGTCACCGGCGTACCCGTCAGCACCTCGACGCCCAGCTTCTCCAATGCCTTTTGCGCATAAGCCGAGAGATCCTCGGCAAAAGCCGGCAATACGCGCGGCCCCGCCTCGATCAGCACGACGCGGGTCTTGCGCGTGTCGATGTTGCGGAATTCCTTGGGCAGCGTGAAATGCGCCAACTCGGCGATGATGCCGGCAAGCTCGCAGCCCGTGGGGCCTGCACCAACGATGGAGAAGGTCAAAAACGCTTCGCGCACAGCGGGATCGCTTTCCACTTCCGCCCGCTCGAAGGCGAGCAGCACGCGGCGGCGGATCGTCGTCGCATCCTCGAGCGTCTTCAGGCCCGGGGCGACAGGTTCCCACTCGTCATGGCCGAAATAAGCGTGCGTTGCGCCAGTCGCCAGCACCAGCGTATCGTATTTCAGCACCATGCCACTGCGCAGGGACACGGTCTTTGCATTGGGATCGACGCCATTGACCTCACCGAGCAGCGTGGTCACCTCGGGCCGGTCGGCATAGAGATGGCGGATCGGCCAGGCGATCTCTGAAGTGGATAGGATGGTGGTAGCCACCTGATAAAGCAGCGGCTGGAAGAGATGGTGGTTGCGCCGGTCGATGAGCGTGATCTTCACGCCCGCGCCTTTTAACCCGTTGACGAGCTGCAGCCCGCCGAAACCGCCGCCGACAACGACGACGTGATGTTCGCTCATGACCTACCCCTTTTTATCGTTCTGCTGCAGCAAATGTCGCCTTTCGCCGGAAGGATTCAACCGCTGTTTCGGCATATCTCCCCTGCATCCCGATCGTCGTTGTTCGTTGCAGATATGCCCTTTGACGTCCGTTCCATCCTCATTGTCATCAAGACAGTTTTACGCATACATTCCGGGCATGGACGAGGAAATCATTTTAACTGGCGGCGGGCGCACCGAAGTGTCTCGGCAAGGCAGTATCGTTTATCGCCAGAGCGGTCCCTGGTCCCCGACCATCATTTCGCTGCTGAGACATCTTGCTGAGGTGGGATTCGCCGCATGTCCCCGTGTCATCGGCACAGGTTTCGACGAGCGGCGCCGCGAGACCCTCTCCTTTATCGAGGGAGAGTTTGTCCATCCAGGGCCCTGGAGTGATGAGGCCATGCCGTGTCTCGGAAATATGCTCCGGCAACTGCACGAGGCGACGTCTTCGTTCAAGGTTCCAGACAATGCGATCTGGCGCGGGTGGTTTGGCCGCGAACTCGGAACAGGTCCGCGTGTCATTGGTCACTGCGACACCGGCTCTTGGAACATTGTCTCTCGCTCCAACTCGCCAATCGCCCTCATCGATTGGGAGGTCGCAGGACCGGTCGGAATAGACATCGAACTGGCGCAAGCCTGTTGGCTGAATGCCCAGCTTTTCGATGACGATATAGCGGAAAGAATGAACCTCGGCTCGGTTATGACGAGAGCACGGCAGGTTCGCCATTTGCTCGACGGTTATGGTTTTTCGAAAGCGCAGCGAGACGGCTTTTTCGAAAAATTGCTGACATTTGCTGTTTACGATGCTGCCCAGCAGGCGAAAGAGGCCCATCTCACGCCGGAGACAACAGATCCAGAAGCTCTATGGGCCATAGCGTGGCGCACAAGGAGTGCATCCTGGATGCTCCGCAACCGATCAGCGTTGGAAGCGGCCTTGCTCTAGGTCGCTCGCTCAATTGGCGTAACTCACGGGGATCGCCGTGCCGCTCTTCATCAGCTCCATGGAGATCGACGCCGAGACGTCAAAAAGCTCGATGCGACGCACGATCCGCTTGTAGATGACATCATAGTGTTCGACACGCGGCAGCACGATCTTGAGGATGTAATCATAATTGCCCGTCAGCCGATGCGCCTCGACAATCTCCGGAATGTCGCTGATCGCCCGCCGGAAGCTCTCCGTCCACTCATCGGAATGATGTGCCGTCTTGATAAGCGCAAAGAGCGTCGTCGGCACGCCCATCCGCTCGCGATCCAGCACGACGATGCGCCGCGCGATGTAACCGCTCTCCTCCAGCCGCTGGATGCGTCGTGAACAGGCCGAGACCGAAAGCGCCACGCGTTCTGCTAGGTCGGTCACGGAGATGCCTGCATCATCCTGCAGGATATCGAGAATACGCCTGTCGCGATCGTCGATCATATGAAAACCTACGCCGTAATTTTGCAAGAAACTAAAAAATGATGCAAAACCATAGCACGTATCTCCGCAAAGGCACAAACAACGCAAACACGTCGCGGCCGATCTGCTGCATCATCAGCACATCTGAAAATACCACAGGGAGCGAGATTCCATGAAAACAATCGGCCTGATCGGCGGCATGAGCTTCGAAAGTTCCGCGGTCTATTACCGCCTCATCAACGAAATGGTGCGCGAGCGCCTGGGCGGCCTGGCCTCTGCCGAGCTCACTTTGCATTCGGTGAATTTCGAGGAGATCGTTGCCCTGCAGAAGGCCGGCGCCTGGGATATGGCCGCCTCGCGTCTCGGCGATGTCGCTCTGCGCCTGCAGATTGGCGGCGCCCATTGCGTGCTGATCTGCACCAACACCATGCATCTGATCGCGCCCGAGGTTGCCGCACACATCTCGGTGCCGCTGATCCACATCATCGACGAGACGGCGAAAACCATCCATCAATCCGGCTGCAAGCGCCCGCTGCTGCTTGCCACGCGCTACACGATGGAGCACGGCTTCTATACCGACCGCATGAAGGGCCTCGGCCTCGATATCATGGTGCCCGAAGCCGCCGACCGCACCACTGTCCACGACATCATCTTCAACGAGCTATGCGCCGGCAAGGTGCTCGACAGTTCGCGCGAGAAACTGATGGCCGTGATCGAGCGCGCCCGTGCCAAGGGCTGTGACAGCATCATTCTCGGCTGCACCGAGATCTGCCTGATCCTCGACCCCGATCATCTTCCCCTTGTTGGATTCGACACGACGGCGATCCATGCGCGTGCTGCCGTCGATTTCGCGCTCGAGGGTGAAATAACCAAGGAAGAGGAAGACGCAGCCTGAGTCATCAATTTAGTTGACTCAGTCAAATAAAAACAGCAGGGTTTCCATCAGGAGACCCTGCCATGACCGATCTTGCGCTCATCGAATCCGCCCGCGAATTCAACCGTTTCTACACGAACTTCCTTGGCCTTTTGAACAAGGCCTATCTCGACACGCCCTTCACGCTGACGGATGCGCGCGTGCTCTTCGAGATCGGCGCGCATGACGGCGTGAGTGCCGGCGCGCTTGCCCGCGACCTGCAGCTCGATCCCGCCTATCTCAGCCGCATTCTCAAGCGCTTCCGCGCCGAAGACCTCATCGAGGCGACGCCCGATCCGGCCGACCAGCGCAGCCAGATCATCACTGTCACCGACAAGGGACGAGCCCAGTTCGAGGAATTCGGTCGTCGCTCCAACGCCCAGATCGCCGCCCGGTTCGACACTTTGACCGATGGCGAGCCACAGGCCGCCGTTGCCGCCATGCGCACGATCCGCGCCATCCTCGATCCGCAGGCGAAAGCGGCTGCCGCCATCATCCGCCCGCATCGAGCCGGCGATATCGGCTGGATCGTCCAGAGCCAGGGACGATTCTATGTGGAGGAATATGGCTGGGATCTGCGCTTCGAAGGGTTGGTCGCCGATGTCGCCGGCAAGTTCCTCGCCAATTTCGACCCCGGGATGGAATATTGCTGGATCGCCGAGCGCAGCGGCATCAATCTCGGCTCGGTGCTGATCACCAATGGCGGCGACGGCATTGCCAAACTCCGCCTGCTCTATGTCGACAAGGCTGCCCGTGGCCTCGGCCTCGGCAGGCAACTGGTCGATGAATGCATCGCCTTTTCGCGGGGTAAGGGATACCGGCAGATCTCTCTCTGGACCAACGATTTCCTCCATACCGCCCGCGCCATCTACCAGAAGGCCGGATTCCGGCTTGTCTCCGAGGAGAGACACCGCATGTTCGGCCCGGAGGCCAACGGCCAGACCTGGGTCCTCGATCTGAACCTGTGAACTGGTGGTGTCGCAAAAATTCACTTGATTTGGAAATGATCATTCCCTAATTAGGCGTCATGACCATCGACGCCCTCACATCCGCTGCCGTTGCGCCCAACACAAAAACCCGCAGCCGCGGCCGCCCGCGCGAGTTCGATATGGACGCCGCGCTGGATGCGGCGCTTCGCGTCTTCTCCGAGCGCGGCTACCATGCCGCCTCCATCAGCGAACTGACCGAAGCCATGGGCCTTGCCTCCGGTAGCGTCTACAAGGCTTTCAAAGACAAGCGCGGCATCTTCCTTGCCGCCTTCAAGCGCTACCGCCAGCTCGGCCGCGGCCGGCTGGAAGCAAGGATCGCGGCGGCGAAGACCGGCCGTGAGAAGGTCTTCCAGATGGTGATGTATTATGCCGAGCTTTCCCACGGCGAAGCCGGCCTCAAGGGTTGCCTCGTCGTCGGCGGCGCAAACGACCTCTCCCTGCTGGATACTGAAGCTGCAGGGCATGTCGCCGCCGCCTTTTCCGCCGATGAGAAGCTGATGGCCGATCTGATCCGCATCGGCCAGGCCGATGGCACCATTCCGCCGACCCTGGACGCTGATGCTACGGCCCTCACCTTTCTCTGCCTGACCAAGGGCTTTCGTGTCATCGGGAGGACCGGACGGACCGAGGAAGAGATGATGGCTGCGGCAGAAGCCGCCATGCGGCTGGTGACTTGACGACCGAATGCCGGAATCCGATCAAGGATCGGGTGGCGGCAGACGATTAAATTGCATTCAATCCTCCCAATCATTGCCTATTGGAGTTTCTGATGAGCGTTTCAGCCACCACGCCGGATACGGCCGTACCTCGTGTCCTATCCCCCTGGCTAACCTTCCTTTTTGCAGCCTCGTGCGGCTTCGTCGCCGCCAACCTCTATTATGGCCAGCCGCTCGCCGGCCCGATCAGCGCCAATCTCGGCTTCTCGCCGGCCGCGACCGGCCTCATCGTCACGCTGACTCAGATCGGCTATGGCCTCGGCCTCTTGTTGATCGTGCCGCTAGCCGACCTCTTCGAAAACCGCCGCCTCATCCTGACGCTGATCGCCGCCTCGGCGCTTGCGCTGATTGGCGCTGCCTTCTCCTCCACGCCGGGCATGTTCCTGACAGCCTCGCTCTGCATTGGCCTTGCCTCGGTCGCAGCGCAGGTCCTCGTTCCCTTCGCCGCCAGCATGGCGCCGGATGCGACGCGCGGCCAGGTCGTCGGCAATGTCATGAGCGGCCTGCTTTGTGGCATCATGCTTGCCCGCCCCTTTGCGAGCCTGGTTGCCGAAGCCTCCTCCTGGCATGTGGTTTACTACGTCACCGCCGCGGTCATGATTGCGCTCGGCATCGTGCTGCGCGCCAACCTGCCGGTCCGCGTCCCTCATACGAAGCTGCGTTATGGTGAGCTGCTGGCCTCGATGGGCCATCTGGCAGTTAACTCGCGCGTGCTGCAGCGCCGCGCCCTCTATCAGGCAGGCATGTTCGGTGCCTTCAGCCTGTTCTGGACGACGGCGCCGCTGCTGCTTGCAAGCCCCGCCTTCGGCATGTCCCAGAACGGCATCGCCCTCTTTGCTCTGGCCGGTGCCGCCGGCGCCATCGCCTCGCCGATCGCCGGCCGCCTTGCCGACCGCGGCATGACGAAGGTCGCCTCCACGCTCGCCATGCTGCTCGGCATGGGCTCGTTCCTCATGAGCCATTTCGCCACTGACGGCTCGCTGATGGCGCTTATCCTGCTGACGGCTGCGGCGATCCTTCTGGACTTCGGCGTGACGACCAACCTCGTCTGCGGCCAGCGCGCCATCTACGGGCTGAGCCCGGAACACCGCGGCCGCCTGAACGGCCTCTTCATGGCGACCTTCTTCACCGGTGGCGCTATCGGCTCAGCGCTCGGCGGCTGGGCTTATGCAACGGGCGGCTGGTCGATGGCGGCCTGGATCGGCTTCTGCTTCCCGGCGCTCGCCTTCCTGTTCTTCCTGACGGAAGGCCGCGAGAAGTGATTGTCTCGGGATCAGGCGGGTCGTCCGCCTGATCCTCTAAAACAATTCCAGCAAAAGTGTACTGCGGTTTTGCGTCCGGAATTGCGCTCTATACAGCATCTGCGTCGAACCGCAGCCGCGCAGCGCGAACCTCATCATGGTTCGCCTCCGCCCAGTTCAGAAGCTGCGACAACACCGTGTAGAGCGACCGCCCAAGATCGGTCAGCCGATATTCGACGCTCGGCGGCTTCGTTGGAAAAACCTCCCGCTCGATATAGCCGTCCCGCTGCAGGTCGCGCAGCGACTGGGTCAGCATGCGCTGGGAAATATCGGGGATCATCCGGCGCAATTCGCCGAAGCGATAGGGCTGCTTGGCGAGCGCCTCCAGCAGCAGCGTCGACCACTTGCCGCCGATCTGCTGCATCACGTCGCGAACCGGGCAATTGGTGAAATCCAGACTGGCAAGGTCTATGTCGCGCCGCGCGCCCAACCCTTCGGATTGGCCTGTTCTCGCTTTCAGATTGACGATTGTTCCGGCCATGCTGGTTCCCTTTTGGTAACGAAGTCCCGAAAAACTGCCTTCTTTACAGTTCCTGGTCAATTCCTATTCTAGTGTTACTCTCTTTTTGAGACCACCTGTCAACCACTAGAGGATATCATGAGCGAAACCATTCTCGTCACCGGCGCCGCAGGCCAGCTCGGCCAGCTTGTCGTCCATCACCTGATCGAAAGCTACAAGGTCACCCCGGCAAACATCATTGCCGCGACCCGCAGCCCGGAAAAGCTCGCGAGCCTCGCCGCCAAGGGTGTTCTCACCCGCAAGGCGGATTTCGATGACGCCGCCGGCCTCGAAGCCGCTTTTGCCGGTGTCGACCGCCTGCTGATCATCAGCACTGACGCCCTCGACACACCCGGCAAGCGCCTGACCCAGCACAAGGCTGCTGTCGCCGCTGCGGTAAAGGCCGGGGTGAAGCACATCACCTACACCTCCATGCCGGCCCCGGATGGTTCGCTCGTCACCTTCGCACCCGACCATCTCGGCACCGAAAACGCCATCAAGGCGAGCGGCATCCCCTACACCATCGTCCGCGACGCCTGGTATCACGACAATTACCTGCACGGCATGCCGCACAATCTGCAGTCTGGAAAGTGGTTCACATCGGCCGGCGACGGCAAGATTTCGACCATCTCGCGTGACGATTGCGCACTCGCCATCGCTTCAGTTCTCGCAGCCGGCATCTCGGCCGGCGCCACCTATACGCTGACCGGCAAGCAGTCGCTGACATCGAAGGAGATCGCCGCCCTCGTCACCGAAGCGACCGGCAAGCCGCTGGATGTCGTTCCCGTGACCGATGAACAGCTTGGCCAGGGTATTCGCGGCACCGGCCTGCCGGGCTTCGTCGCCGACATGCTGGTTTCGGCCGATGCCAATACCCGCGCCGGCAAGTTCGACATCGTCACCGACGACTTCACAAAGCTGACCGGCAGAGAGCCGCAGCCGCTGAAGGATTACTTCGTCGCCAACAAGGCCGCTCTCACCGCCTGAGCCGGCCTCATCTGAGGCGACTTTGGGCCCGCCCTCGCATCCACCGAGGGCGGGCCGCTTTCAGATCTTCTGGCCGCAGGCCCTGCAGAAGCGTCGTACCGTCTCCGCCATCCCATATTCCAACGCATCTGCCGTCAGCCCGTGGCCGATCGAAACCTCGGCAAGGGCTGGAATGCGCTTCACGAGCGCGGGCAGATTTGCCACCGTCAGGTCATGGCCGCCATTGACGGCAAGACCCAGCGCAATCGCCGCATCCGCCGTCTTTCCCAGCCCTTCGAGGATCGGTCCTACCCGCTCCGGCGCATCGTAGCAGCCGCCATAGGGGCCGGTATAAAGCTCGATCCGATCAGCACCCGTCGCCTTCGCGGCCTTCACCGCTTCTTCGTCGCCATCGCCGTCGGCAAACAGCGAAACACGGCATCCCATTTTCTTCAGCCGCGCCACGACATCCGACAGCAACGCCTGATGCTTGCGGAAATCCCAGCCGTGATCGGAGGTCGCCTGCGAGGGATCGTCAGGCACCAGCGTCACCTGCTCCGGCTGGGCGCCGGCACAAAGCTCCAGGAATTCCTCGGTCGGATAACCCTCGATATTGAACTCCGCCTGCGGAAACTCGTCGTCGATCAGGTTGCGGATGACGGGAAGGTCGGAAAAACGGATATGCCGCTGGTCCGGCCGCGGATGCACGGTCAGTCCCGAAGCGCCGGCCGCAAGCGCAATGCGCCCGAGCCCTTCCACATCAGGCCACGGCAGATCGCGCCGGTTGCGCAGCATGGCGATGGCATTGAGGTTCACGGAAAGTTTGGCGGGCATGGCAATATCCGTCAGGGGTGGAGACTGGCCCTGCTTTTAAGCCAAGCCGTCCGCGAAGGCCAATGAGATTCGCATATGCATTCCATGTCCGGTCCTGATGGACGCGCCTGCGGTCATGCGCGTACCGCAAACAATAATTTCCGTTCTTTTCGAAGATCATTTGTCAGCCGCAACATGCCATATGGTAGTAGTGACGAAATGACGCTCTCGACATTGCTATCCCATTTAAAAGCGGTTAGTTTTAGCACTTACAAAAGAAACCGTCCGCGCATAATGTGGGCGCTGCGTAACGAGTAAGTACGCCGAGTACTGCTTCTTCCAACGATAAGAACGCTAGAGGAAACCCCGCTCGCCGCGCTCCGGAAGCAATTGGCAAAGCCGCATGAGGTGCAACTATCTGCCCCAGGAGGGTTCATGCCTGACGGTTCCAGACGTTTGTTTGCCGCCGCCGGTATTGCTTCGGAGGCCCGGTCCAAATACCGGTTTCTGCCTTCGGCCGCATTTCCGCCGGATATTCCACAAGGCCCTGTTGCCATCGCCGATATGGCGAACGCTTTCGGCGTCACGCACAGGACACTGCATTTCTACGAAGAAAAAGGTCTGATTTCCGCAAACCGCATCGGCCTGATGCGCGTTTACGATCAGGATGACGTCATGCGCATGGCGGTCATCACCGTCTGCCGCGAAACCGGCATGCCGATCGCCGTCATCCAGGAATTGATGGACGTACTGCGCAGCGCAGCCTCACAGGAAGAGGCCGAATCGATTTTCCGCGAGGCCCTCTCCCAGCGCAAGCGCGAGTTGACGGCCGAGATGTCGACTTTGCACCGGCAGCTGCAGCAGGTGAGCGATCTTCTCGATTACGACAGCAGCCTCGACCTGCCGCCGATTAACGACAACAGGGATCCGGCAAGCCTGACCGATCAGGAGCGCCAGTGCCTGGAGCTGATGGCTGAGGGATATTCGACGCAGCGCATTGCCCGAGCCCTTGACCTCAGGCATGAGGAAACGCGCGCATTGGAAGCCGACATCATCATGAAATTTCACGCCAACAATCGCTTTCAGGCGATCGCCAAGGCGGTTCTCCTTGGCGTCGTGCAGGCCTGATCACTGGGCAGCGGCCGCCACCGCATCCCTGTACGAGCAGATACGCCAGTTTTCAGCGGACGCCAATCTTAGCGGACAATCGTCAGCGTCTCCGCCGCGCGCGTAATCGCCGTATAGAGCCAGCGCTCGCGCGTATCGCGGAAGGCCCAGCTTTCGTCGAACAACACGACATTGTTCCACTGCGAACCCTGTGCCTTGTGCACCGTCAGCGCATAGCCGTAATCGAACTCGTCATAGCGCTTGCGCGTGTTCCAGGGAATCTCGCCTTCCACATTCTCGAAGGCCTCCTTCAGGAGCTTGATCTTCGCAGCCCCCCGATCCATGTCGTCATCTTCCGGACGCACCAGCAGGTTGATACCCGGCTTTGTGGTTTCCTTGGATGAGGTCATGACCTGCCAGAGCGAGCCGTTAAGCAGCCCCTTGGCCGGGTCGTTGCGCAGGCAGACCAGCTTGTCGCCGGTCTGCGGATGTTCGGTCGTAAAACCCTTGAGTTCCCGCAGGCGCTGGTTATAGCGCCGCCGCGTCTTGTTGGTGCCGACAAGCACCTGATCGGCATCCATAACCAGGGGCTGCGTCACCTCGTTCTTCGAGATCACCCGCGCCTTGCCATAGTCGCCATACATGATCTCATTGCCTTCACGCACCTGCATGGCGAGCTTGATGATCGGGTTGTCGCGCGCCTGCCGATGGATATCGGTGAGCAGATAGTCCGGTTCCTGATTGGTGAAGTAGCCGCCGCCGGTGACCGGCGGTAACTGGCCGGGATCGCCGAGCACGAGGATCGGCGTGCCGAAACTCATCAGGTCCCTGCCGAGCGCTTCGTCCACCATCGAGCATTCGTCGACGATGATAAGTGCGGCTTTGGCGACCGGGCTCTGACGGTTGATGGAAAACATCGGCGCGATCGAGGTCTTGCCGGTTTCCTCGTCGGCAACCTCTTCCTCTCCGCGCGGCCGGTAGATCAGCGAATGGATGGTCTTGGCATTCGATGCCCCGCGCGAGCGCAGCACCTGCGCTGCCTTGCCGGTGAAAGCCGCAAACAACACGTCGCCATCGACATGCTCGGCGAAATGCTTGGCAAGCGTCGTCTTGCCTGTTCCGGCATAGCCAAACAGACGGAAGAGTGGAGACCTGCCCTCCTTCAGCCAGTTGGAAACGGCCTTCAGGGCTTCATCCTGTTGAGGAGCGAATTGCATGGAGGCGACTTGGCAGGATTCGCCTCCGATAGGCAAGGCGGAAATTCCCCGGCGGCGCAGCTTGCGGACCTTTGAGCATCGGCAACTCTGTGCCTTCACTCCACCGATTTACAAGCCACGCTTTATAGTCCTTCCGCAAAATCCCCGATTATCACGAATGACGCCTCGCGCGATGATCGTCGAATGGCAGACCGACTATGCCTGCAATACCAGGAGAACCGTGATGGCCCATTTTCCAGTTGAGACCGACAGGCGCTCGTCATTGTCTGGCGCATGTCTTCTGGTCGGAGCAATGTTCGCAGCGTTGACCGAAGCGGTCGCCGGAACTGTCCTGTCGATGGCAAGACTGGACATTATGGGAGACACCTATGCGTCTTCCGACGAGTTTGTCAGGCTTGAAGTCGGTTACGTCGCAGCAAAGCTTGTGGCCTTTGCGCTGACTCCCTGGATCGCCGGCCGGTTCACGTTGCAGAATGCGCTGACAGCGGCAACCGCCAGCATGACCGTTGCATGCGCACTTGCCGCCGTCTCCAGCGAATTGAACATCCTCCTGGCATTGAGGCTCGTTCAGGGTTTCTCAGGCGGGGTCATTCTTGTGAGCGCCCAGACGCTTCTCTTTCAGGTTTTCGCCCGCAGGGAGCAGCCGCTTATCCAGACGCTGTTTGCAATCGGCGCTGTGGTCGCTCCCGCAACGCTTGCGCCATTCATGCACGGCTGGCTTCTCGACACCCTGTCATGGAGGTGGATCTTCACCGCCGTCGTTCCCGTCGGCCTCGCGGCCGTGCTGCTTCTTGCATGGACCGATGCCGGGCAAACGGCCGAAGCACGCCGCTCCCGCTTCGACTGGTTCGGAACCGCGATGTTTACGATAGCGGCCTTCTCGATCACCTACCTGCTCAACCGTGGAAACCGTTGGGACTGGTTGCGAAACGACGACATCATCATGCTGACGCTCGCCGCCGCGGCCGCCTTTCTTCTGCTCATCATTCATTGCCTGCGCGGTAAACGCGAAGACAAACTTCTCGATCTCGGCGTCTTCGGCAATGGCGGTTCTCCTTCGGCTTCCTTGCAAGTTTCGTGGCGGGTTTCGCGCTGCTCGGCAGCAGTTACCTCATCCCGTCTTTTTCCATATCGATCCTGAAGATGACGCCCACCGCAGCTGGTGCCTTGCTCTTGCCGAGCACTGCCATGTTCGTGACGACGCTGTTCCTCACCGCAGCCCTTATCCAGCGCCTCGGCATGACACCGGTCGCAACGGTTCCGTTCGGCGTGATGGGCTTGATGTGCGCCATGTGGATGTTATCGGGATCGTCAGGCGGCAGCGGGATTCCCGATATGCTCCCGGCAATCCTGCTTCGCGGCGCGGCCCTCGGTTTTCTCTTCCTGTCGATAACCCTCGTCACAATGCTCGGCCTCAGCAAGGCGCATCTTGTTTATGGCGTGGGCCTGTTCAATGCCGGGCGCCAGATCGGCGGTCTCATCGGAATAGCCTTTCTTCAAACCTTCATCGAGAATGAAACAGCCCAGAACCGGGCTGTCCTTGCCGCCCATATCATGCCCGGTCGTCCTGAAGTGATTCAGCGGCTGGCAATGATGAGCCGCTATTTCGCAACCCATGGAATGGAGCTTGGAGCAGCAGCAAAGGCCTCCGGCGCCTTGCTCGGGAAACAGGTCATGATGCAGGCGAGCGTCATCGCCTTCAACTCCGCCTTTTTCTCTCTCACCCTGTTCTTCCTCGGCGCAGCACCCTTCCTGATCCTTTCGAAAGTGATCATCGGCAAGCTCATCGCTCGCAGAACCGCGCCGGCCGGTGGTCTGGCGCATACCCGATGAGATACACTCGTCAGGCCTTTTTCGCTTCCCCCAGCACCCGCTCGCGCAACAGCCCGACGAGATAGAGCGACCCCGTCAGGATCACCCAGGCGCCGGATGCGGCTGCCCGCTCGAGCGCCTTTTCGTAAGCAGACTGCGGATCCTCGATCACCTCGCTGGCAAGGCCGATCTTCGCGGCAAGCTGCTGCATTTCGGCAGGCGGACGGAAGCGGTCCGAAACCGAGGTGAAAATCGGCGAGACGCCATAACGGCGCATCACGTCGAGAAGCCCCGGCGCATCCTTGTCTGCCGCGATTGCGACGACCGCGATGCCCTGCCCGGCAAATCCCTCCATGCCGGATAGATCGTCGAGAACAGCTTCGAGATTGAAGGGCACATGCGCCCCGTCGAGCGCGACGGAAACGGGCCTTCCCGCCACGGGAATAACAAATCGCTCCAGCCGCCCGGGCAATTGCGATTCCTGCTCTGCCGCCTTGTCGATCAACCATCCGCCGGCCTTCCGGCCATCCCCAGCCGCGACGCCGAGTTCGCCAAGCACATCGAGCGCCGCAGCCGCGACCGCGACATTGCGCTCGGCAATCGTCTTCAACGCGAAAAAATCCGGCCGGATGAGCCGCGCTTCGATCTCTGCAGCACGCTTCGCAATAACGGCACCCGCCTCGTCATCAGCTCCGAGCGGTGTCACGACGGTCGACCTCGGCTTGATGATGCCGGCCTTTTCGAAGGCGATGGCCGCTCGCGTCTTGCCGAGGATCTCCGTATGTTCGAGGCCGATATTGGTGACGATGGAAACGTCGCTTTCGACGATATTGGTCGAATCCAGCCGTCCGCCGAGACCCGTTTCGACCACGGCCCATTTCACGCCCGCATCCCGGAAGATCAGGAAACCCGCCGCCGTCAAAATGTCGAACCAGGTCGCCGCCTCCGCCGCCGTGCCCTCCGACCTTGCAGCCTTGAGTGCATCGAGCCCCAGGAAGAGCGCCTCGGCCAGCACGCCCTCATCGACTGCCTGGCCGTTGACGCTGACGCGCTCGGAGATATGCTCCACATGTGGCGAGGCATAACGCCCGACGGAAATGCCGGCATGGCGCAGACCCGCTTCGAGCAGCGCCGAGGTCGAGCTCTTGCCCTTGGTGCCTGCCACATGGATCGAGCGGAAGGCGCGGTGCGGGTTGCCGAGACGGGCCGAGAGATCGAGGATCGGCTCCAGCCCGACCCGCATTTCGCCGCGCGGGCGCTGTTCCCAGTTGGTGAGCTGATCAAGTTGCGAAAGGGCTTCGATAAGGCGGGGGTTCTGTATCTGCATGGGCATGGCACACGGGTATCGGGGTTATGTTTGTGCCCAGGCGAGCGGCATCGGCAACCTGCGCTTCCCGATGGTTATCCATCTGTCTCGCCAGTCACGCAGGCGGGCCGACATTAGAACCTTTCCCTTGCCCTGCCTAGCCTCGCAAGCGGCATCAGCACGGCTCCGCCGCGACGCCACCTGCAGCAACTGCCGGTTAACGCTGGTGAATTTTAGCCCTTGCGGAGATTTCCAAGAACGCCACTTTAGCTCCTGTCTGTGACAAAGAGCCGGAGATTCGAATGGGACAAACTGTCCGAATTCCAGTCAACGAACCGCAGAGACTGCTTGCCTTGCGCTCGCTGAGCGCCATCGGCAGCAGCCCGACGCCTGAGCTTGCAGCACTTGCCGAGCTCGCCAAGAATGCATTCGCAATGCCCTATGCTGCCATCAACATCGTCGACGAGGATTGGCTGCGCATCGCCGGCGAAGCGGGCATGCAGCTTTCGGAATGCCCGCGCGACCTTTCCTTCTGCACCCGCGTCGTCTTCGCCAACGACATGGTCATCGTTCCCGATCTGGAACAGGATGCGGAGCTCAATGCCGCGCCCTATGTGACAGGCCCGCCCCATTTCCGTTTTTATGCCGGCGCACCGTTGGAACTGGAAAACGAGCTGGTCATCGGCGCCTTCTGCATCCTCGATCGGAAGCCGCGCCTCTTCACGGAAAAAGAGACGGCCAATCTTCGCCGTTTCGCCAGTGTCGCGAGCGCTCTCCTGCGGCTGCAGAAGGCCAATTTCATCATGGGCCTTGCCGAAAGCAGCTTGCGCACTGCGGCCATGACCGATCCGCTGACCGGCTTCCTCAACCGTTCGGCGCTCGACGCCGTCGTCGACCGTGCGCTGGAATCAGCTCTTGCCTCCGGACAGACCTTCGGCGCTCTCTATCTCGACATGGACGGCTTCAAGTCGATCAACGATACGCTCGGCCACCATATCGGCGACGAGGTGCTGCGCGAGGCGGCAAATCGCATCCGGTCGGTTATTCGATCAGGCGACATCGTCGTGCGCATGGGCGGCGACGAATTTGCGATCTTCGTGCCCAACCCGCCAAACACAGAAGCGCTGGTCTCCGTCTCCGAACGCCTGCTCTCGGCTTTCCGCAGCCCCTTCACCATCGAGGGAAATATTGTCCGCGCCCGCCTGAGCATCGGCACCGCACTCGCCCCGCAAGGTGGGGCCTGCCGCCGCGAACTGCTACGCAACGTCGATGGTGCCCTCTATAGCGCCAAAGCTGCCGGACGGGACTGCCATGTGGCTTTCAATCCGAACTGACGTTTGAAAAAGAAACGGGAATAAAACGGACGCTTGGCGTGTCTCATGTCCGGTATCGCAAAAATGCGTGCCTAACCGAGGAGAGAGACCATGAAGTCCGTGAAATTCCTGTCCGCGCTGGCGCTCGTCGCTGCCACCGCGACTGCAGCCTTCGCCGCCCCTGCCGTCACCGAAGTCGATACGGCCAAGGGCAAGGTTCTTGCCGGCGAAAAAGGCATGACGCTCTACACCTACAAGAAGGACGAAAAAGGCGTCACGAATTGCTACGACAAGTGCGCCACCAACTGGCCGCCCTTCCTCGCCGCTAGCGACGCCAAGGCCAGTGGTGCATACTCGCTCGTCGAACGCAAGGATGGAAAGAAGCAGTGGGCCAAGGACGGCATGCCGCTCTATTACTGGGTGAAGGACACCAAGTCCGGCGACATCACCGGCGACGGCGTCGGCGGTTCCTGGGATCTCGCAAAGCCCTGATGAGGCCAGCGTGAAGACGCCCCCACCCGATACGTTCGAGGGCCAGATCCTGGCCCTCCTTCCCTCGCTCCGCCGCTATTCCCGCAGCCTCACCCGCTCGGATGCCGAGGGCGAGGATCTGCTCCAGGATTGCGTGGAAAAGGTTCTGGCCCGGCGCGGCCAGTGGCGCGGCATCAACCTGCGCGGCTGGGTGCTGACGACCATGACCAACCTCTACCGCAACACCCGCCGCGCAAGCCCCCGCGACCGGCTGGTCGAACTCGATGCCGCTGAAGAGATGGCAAGTCCCAACGCCCAGGCAGACCCGCTGGAGCGCCTGCGGCTGGAACAGGCCCTCGACAGCCTGTCGGAAGAATACCGTGCCGTGCTGATGCTCGTCGTCATCGAGGGCTACAGCTACAGCGAAGTGGCCGCCATGCTGGATATCCCGATCGGAACCGTCATGTCGCGCCTGTCGCGCGCCCGCCAGCGCATGAGCGAACATATGAAAGCCGATAATGTGATTACGCTTCGGAGACCGAAATGAACGAGACCAACCCCACCGTCACCGAAGCGGACCTGCATGCCTTTGCCGACGGGCAATTGCCGGAGACCGCCCGCGCCCGCGTGGAAGCCTATCTCGCCGACAATCCCGAAGAGGCCGCGAAGGTGGCCGCCTGGCAGACGCAGAATGCCGGCATCAAATCGCTTTTCGCAGGCTACGAGAAGAACCGCGACAACGATCTCCAGCTGCTGACGCCAGCAGAGCCGGCATCCCCCTGGAAGGCCCGCAGCGCGCTCGCCGCTGCCGCTATCATGTTCTTCGCACTCGGCGCGGTCAGCGATCGCTTCATCCCGCCGCTCTTCGAACGCCCGCCGCTGCAGCTTGCCGAAGCCGAAACCCTGCCGAAGCAGGCCGAGACCGCCTTCCTCGTCTATGCAAACGAAGTACGCCACCCGGTCGAGGTCTTCGCCAATGAGGAAGCGCATCTGGCCACCTGGCTCGGCAAGCGCCTGGCAATCCCCGATCTCAAGGTGCCGGACCTGAAGTCCCTCGGCTTCCACCTCGTCGGCGGCCGCCTGCTGCCTGTCGATAACAGGCCGGGCGCCATGTTCATGTATGAGGATCAGGGCGGCGAACGCCTGACCGTTATCGTCGGCCGCAACAAGGAAAACAGGACGACGAGCTTCCGCTTCGCCTCCACCAGGGATGTCGAGACCTTTTACTGGATCGATGGCGAACTCGGCTATGCGGTAACAGGCGAAATCTCCCGCGACATGCTGCGCAAGGTGGCCGAAGAATGTTACCGGCAGTTCCCGTCGTGAAGCGGGAACTGCAGCGCAAGCCATTCGATCAGGCCGATACGACGCGGTAGCGGCCGATTTCGTCCTGGCGAAGGACGGCTCCACCCTCAGCGTCCTCGCCGAGTTGCTTCTTCAATGCCTGCGTGACCTTGTCGTTTTTATCGGGATCACTAGCGCTGTTGATCAGGTCGTCCAGTGAGATACCGAGCTTGTCCAGACCGAGATCACGCTCGATCTTCGCAATGGCCTGCTGCCCGTCCGGCTTGCTCTTGAGATCTGAAAAAGCCTTTTTCGTCGCGGCGACAAACTCGTCCATTGACGCATAATCGCTCTTTTTTACGCCCAGCGCCTCGCCCGCGCGGTCGACCAGATCGAGCTTCATCTGGGTAACGCTTCGGTCGTTCACGCTGAACAAGGATTCCGAAATCTTGGATTGTGCCGCGGTCGGCTGCGGGGTCATCCCCGATGTCTGTCTGGTTGGCTGACCATGGGCAATCGCAACGAGATTGTCGCCGTCCGATTTTTTGGCTTCGCTGGAATTAACAGGGGAAACTGTCTGCTGAAGGATCAGCAAAGCCGCTTCATTGGTCGATGAAATCGAAGTCATGCATGGTCCTCGACCGCATTTGTTCGACCGTCATGGGAACCATGCGCATGTTTGACCGGGCGTCATGCCTGAGTGTGAATCAGATGGGTTTTCGATTCGCATCATCGCAATGAATCGTTGCATAAATATAAAACTTCAGCGTGTGCCCGTCGACAGGTGTCATCGACAGCCTCAGGACAGTGCGTGTTCTCAGCGCAGCGGATCGTTGGCGAGCTCGATCGGCTTGCCGTGCGGTGTCGCTTCCGCCGCCCGCTGCCAGCTCTTCTGCAGGTCGAGAATGACGGAAGCCTCGGCCACGCCTCGGCTGACCAACAGCTCGCAAAGGGCTGCCACCCAGCAGTCGAAATAATCGCTGCCATCTTCGGCGCGGACAGGCTTGTGCAATTCCTTCGACAGCGTTTGCGCCCACTCGCTCCAGGCAAACAGCCCCTTCGCATGCAGATGCACAGTCATGGCGAAAGCTTCCGCCGCCCAGGGCTCCGGGAAGACGGGATCACCCTCCGGCGACTTGGGCAGGCCGGGCGATTGCGCCAGTTGAGAGGGCGCCTCACACACGCTCAAGATAGCTCTCCCAAGCATCGATGGAGACGGTCAGCGACGGGTCCGCACCCTCGCCCCAGATTTCAGCCCCGTCGAAGACGACAGTATAGAGCCATTGCGGATTCTCGCCTTTGCCATGCGCATTGTCATCGGGAAACACGAAGGAACCCTGCACCGCCTCGATGATGCCGGTCTTGGCGCGTGCGTAACGCGGCAGCCGCGTATGGGTCACTGGATTGAAATTCTTCGTCTTCACCTTTTCGCCGACGACGAAGAGCGGCGCGCTGTCGACAGGCCGGTCGCAAGGGCCGCCCTTGGCGAGCGCACCCGATACCATATCGGCTTTCAGCACGCGCTTCGGCACAGTGCCGTCCTGCAGCTTGTGGCCTGACAACAGCTCCTCACGCGTCGCAAAACCATGCCGCTCCAGGAGCGTGTCGATGCCGCGGATCCAGACCTCGTAATAGCTCGCCGCGAGATAATCAGCCGGCGGAATGTTTTCCCGCGCATGCCGGCTTTCATCGATCGTCCAGGCGCCGAACGCGCCGCAGGAGAGCGTGATCCCGAGCGCCCGCTTCTCCCATTCGGCGTGGAAATAGGGTTCGTTCTTTTCTGGCGCGACGGGCCCGAAGCCCATCTGCCCGCCGAGATCGTGCGGGCCGTTCACGTCGGCACCCTTGTGCCGGCAGCCGCCGTGCCGATCATCGCATCACGGCTGACGAGATCGGCAAGTGCCTCTTCGTCCATGCCTTCGGTGCTCTCCGGCCGCTCGGGAATGACGAGATAGCGCAGTTCCGCCGTCGAATCCCAGACGCGGACCTTCTTGCCTTCGGGCAGCGTCAGCCCGAATTCGGCAAGCACGCCACGCGGATCGATGACAGCGCGTGAACGATAGGCCGGCGCCTTGTACCAGATCGGCGGCAGGCCGAGCACCGACCACGGATAGCAGGAGCAAAGCGTGCAGACGACGAGATTATGGGTGTCTGATGTATTGAAGACGGCGCGCATATGCTCGCCCTGCCGGCCCGTATAGCCGAGGCTGGCGATCGCCGCCGTCGCATCCCGCTTCAGCCATTCGGCAAAATCCGGATCGCTCCAGGCTTTCGCAACGACACGCGCGCCATTGCGCGGGCCGACCTTCGTCTCATAGGTCTCGACAATCGCATCGATCGCGGCCGGGTCGATCAGCCCTTTCCCTGTCAGCAGCGTTTCCAGCGCTTTCACGCGCGCCTGCATATCCGAATAATGGTTGTCATGATCGTGGTGGTGGCCATGATCGTGCCCATGATCGTGATCGTGCTGATGATCGTCGTCGTGATCGTGCAAATCGAAGCCCTCCCGGATTGTGCCGTCCGTTTTAGCACTTGCTGAGGCTGAGCCAAGCCCTTCCGAGACCTTAAACTTTTTGCGCTAGGTTCGCAGCATGAACATCCTGATTCTCGGCGCTACAGGTTTTATCGGCTCGGTCGTCGCGGCACGTCTCGCCGCGGAGGGTCATGTCGTCACCGGTCTCGGACGCAATGCCGCCCGCGCCGCACTCAAGCAGCCGCTGATCCGGTGGCGCCGCGCCGACCTTTCCGACATGACGCGTCCTGACGATTGGCGCGATATCCTCGCAGGACAGCATGCCGTCGTCAATTGCGCCGGCGCATTGCAGGATGGCCTTAGCGACGATCTCTCGGCGACACAGACGCAGGCCATGCTCGCCCTCTATGCTGCGGCAAAGCCGACCTCGACACTCGTCGTCCAGATTTCTGCGCGCACCGATGGCGCCGGCAGCAAACTGCCCTTCCTCGCGACCAAGCGCGCCGCCGATACGGCCCTAGCGTCATCTGGCTTGCCTTACGTGATCCTGCGCCCTTCCCTCGTCCTCGGCCGCAATGCCCATGGCGGCACGGCGCTCCTGCGCTCCCTCGCGGCGTTCCCCCTCGTCCTGCCGCTCATCCACGCCGACAGCCCGGTCGAAACCGTCGCGAGCGAAGATGTCGCCGCCGCCGTTTCGGCCGCAATCTCAGGCACGCTTCCCTCCCGCAGCGATATCGAACTGGCGGCAGAGGAGCGGCACACGCTCGCGAGCCTCGTAAAACTGCACCGCGCCTGGCTCGGCCTCCCGGACGCACCGGTCCTTTCCATCCCGCCTGTTCTCGCGCGACCGGTGACGTGGCTTGCCGATATCGCCGGCCATCTCGGCTGGCGCTCGCCTTTGCGCTCCACCGCCATGACCGTCATGTCCGAAGGTGTCAGCATGGATCGCCCGACGCCGTCAGGCCTTCCAGCACGCTCAGCCGCCGAGACACTTGCTGCCAATCCCTCCGGCGTTCAGGACCTCTGGTTTGCCCGCCTCTATCTCCTGAAAGCACCCGTCATATCAGGCCTGTCGCTCTTCTGGCTGCTGTCGGGCCTCATCCCGCTTCTGGCGCCGCAGCAGGCAAGCGCCCATTTCCTGCCCTTCATGCCGGCAGGTGCAGCCATCGCGCTGACGGTCCTCACCTGCCTGATCGATATGGCGCTCGGTGCTACCGTGCTCGTCCGTCCCTTCGCCCGCCGCGCCCTTCTCGGCATGCTCGCCGTCTCGCTTGCCTACCTCTTGGGCGCTACGGCCCTGGAACCGGCTCTCTGGCGCGATCCGCTCGGCCCGCTCGTCAAGGTACTGCCTTCGCTGCTCCTGACGTTTGCGGCACTCGCCATCCTGGATGAACGTTGATGCTTGCCGAACTGCTGCTGTTTGCCCACGTGGTCGGAGCGACCGTGCTCTTCGGCACCGGCGCCGGCATCGCCTTCTTCATGGTCATGGCGCACCGCACCCGCAATCCCGTGCTGATCGCCCATGTCGCCGGCACCGTCGTCATCGCCGATACGATCTTTACCGCCACAGCTGCCATTCTCCAGCCGGTGACAGGCTATCTTCTCGCCCGCATCATCGGCTGGGAATTGACGGAAAGCTGGATCGCGCTGTCGCTGGTTCTCTATGTCGTGACCGGCATCTTCTGGCTGCCGGTCGTCTGGATCCAGATCCGGCTGCGCAATCTCGCGCGCGCCGCAGCAGCATCAGGCGCTGCCCTGCCGCCAGCCTATTTCAGCCTCTACCGCATCTGGTTCGCCTTCGGCTTTCCGGCCTTCTTCGCGGTCCTCGGCATTCTCTGGCTGATGTTGACGAAACCGACTCTATTTTAGCATCGGCCAAAGGCTGAGCACGAGCAGCACCGCCATCGTGATATTGAACCATTTCAGCCGCACCGGATCGGAAAGCCATTCCCTGAGCGCCGAGCCGAAGCCTGCCCAGGTGGAGACGGAGGGCACGTTGACCGCCGCAAAGGCGAGGCCGACAAGCAGCACGCTGATCATATAAAGCTCTGGATTGGTGTATGTCGCCATGGCCGTCACCGCCATCACCCAGGCTTTCGGGTTGACCCACTGAAAGGCCGCAGCGCCGAGGAAGGACATCGGCTTCACGCCGCTCTTGCCTTCGCTCAGCGACCGCGAGGTCGCGATCTTCCAGGCGATCCAGACGAGATAGGCGCCGCCGGCAAATTTCAGCGCGGTATAGATCGCCGGCACCGTATGCAGCAGCGCCCCGAGCCCCAGGCCAACGCCAAGCAGCAGCGACAGGAAACCAGCCCCGATGCCGAACATATGCGGGATGGTCCGGCGGAAACCGAAATTCACGCCCGAGGCAAACAGCATCATATTGTTCGGCCCCGGCGTGATCGAGGTCGTGAAAGCAAAGAGCAGGAGTGCCAGAAACGTATCCAGCGGCATGAAACCCTCCCAGTGCCGCACATGTTCAAGCCCATGCGGCTTATTGCAATTAGGTCAGCATAACTGCCCTAAACCCTTGACACCATAACATGATTGTCATGGTGACAGGATTACCTGATAGTCTGCTCAGCACTCAAAGGACAGGCTGCCATGAACGACCCGATCCCCACCATCACTTTTGCCGATGGCACCGAAGTCCCCTCGCTCGGCCAGGGCACATGGGGCATGGGCGAGGATGCCGGCCATGCGAAGGAAGAGATCGACAGCCTCAAGGCCGGCCTCGACCTCGGCATGGCGATGATCGATACCGCTGAAATGTACGGAGACGGCGGCGCAGAAGAAATCGTCGGACAGGCGATCAAGGGACGCCGCGACGAAACCTTCATCGTCAGCAAGGTGTATCCCTGGAATGCCAGCCGCACGGGCACGATCGATGCCTGCGAAAGCAGCCTCGAACGCCTCGGCACCGACCGCATCGACCTTTACCTGCTGCATTGGCGCGGCAACTATCCGCTCACCGAAACCGTCGAAGCCTTCGAGACGTTGAAAGCGGCCGGGAAAATCCGCGCCTGGGGCGTTTCCAACTTCGATACCGACGACATGGAGGAGCTGCTCTCCGTTCCCGGCGGGCGGAATGTCGCCGCCAATCAGGTGCTCTACAATCTCGCCCGGCGCGGTATCGAATATGATCTCCTGCCCTGGTGCCAGAGCCGCAACATTCCGATCATGGCCTATTCGCCCATCGAACAGGGCCGCATCCTGCATCATCCGGAGCTGATCCGCATCGCCAAGGCCAATCAGGCGACCCCGGCGCAGCTGGCGCTGGCCTTTCTGCTCGAACGCGACGGCGTCTTCGTCATTCCGAAGACCTCCACTATCGAGCGCGCCCGCGAAAACCGTGATTGCATCTCCCTCGACATCACCGACGAGGACTGGGAAGCCCTCGACGCCGCCTTCCCGCCCCCGGCAAAGAAAACGCCGCTGGAGATGCTCTGACCTCCAGCGGCGTGAATGGTTTTTCAGAAGCAGACGATTATCTGCCCGGGGCTGTAACCCTTACATGCCCGGGCTGTCTCTTTACATGCCCTGCCCGCCGCGGTTCATCGCAGCAATGCCGGTGCGGCAGACCTCGATGAGGCCGAGCGGCTTCATGATCGCTACGAACTGGTCGATCTTCGAGGATTTGCCGGTGATCTCCAGGATGAAGTGATCCACAGTCGCATCCACCACCTTGGCATGGAAGGCATCGGCAAGGCGCAGCGTCTCGGCGCGAGTCTCGCCGCTGCCGATCACCTTGAGCAGCGCCACTTCACGCTCGATCGGCCGCTCCTGGCCGAGTTCGCGGGCGCGAACCGTCAGGTCCACCACGCGGTGCACGGGCACGATGCGCTCGAGCTGCGCCTTGATCTGTTCCAGCACCTGCGGCGTGCCGCGGGTGACGACGGTGATGCGCGAAAGATGCGCCTGATGCTCCGTTTCCGAAACCGTGAGGCTTTCAATATTGTAGCCGCGGCCGGAGAAGAGGCCGATGACGCGCGCAAGCACGCCCGGCTCGTTATCGACCAGCACCGAGAGCGTGTGGCTCTCGATGGCTGCCGTTTCCGGAGAGATGAAGTAGGCAGAGCCGGTGGGTTGAAGGTGTGCGTTCATGATCCTGAGGTTCCTCTGACTTCTTCTTAGACGAGCTGACGGCCCTTGGCGTCGATCGCGTTGGCGACCGCTTCATCCGTCGCTTCGTCCGGCAGCAGCATTTCATTATGGGCCTTGCCCGAGGGGATCATCGGGAAGCAGTTGGCGAGATTGGCAACGCGGCAATCGAAGATAACAGGCTTCTTGACGTCGATCATCTCCTGGATGGTCGCATCGAGGTCATCAGGCTTCTCGCAACGCAGGCCGACGGCGCCATAGGCTTCGGCGAGCTTCACAAAGTCGGGCATCGCTTCCGTATAGGAGTTGGACAGGCGGTTGCCGTGCAGCAGCTGTTGCCACTGGCGCACCATACCCATGTACTGGTTGTTCATGATGAAGATCTTGATCGGCGCATCGTGCTGGATCGCCGCCGACATTTCCTGGATGCACATCTGGATCGAGGCATCGCCGGCAATATCGATGACCAGGCTTTCCGGATGGGCGATCTGCACGCCGAGCGCTGCCGGCAGGCCGTAACCCATCGTACCGAGCCCGCCCGAGGTCATCCAGCGGTTCGGCTGCTCGAAGCCGAAGAACTGGGCTGCCCACATCTGGTGCTGGCCGACTTCGGTCGTGATGTAGGTGTCGCGATCCTTGGTCAGGGCGAAGAGACGTTCCAGCGCATATTGCGGCATGATGACGTCCTTGCTCATCGTATAGGCGAAGGAATTGCGGGCGCGCCAGCGGGCGATATCGCCCCACCATGCGTCGAGACGGCTCTTCTCCGGCTTCTTCGGCAGTGCCCGCCACAGGCGGATCATGTCTTCCAGGATATGGCCGACATCGCCGCGGATGCCGACATCGACACGGACGTTCTTGTTGATCGAGGACGGATCGATATCGATATGGATCTTCTTCGAATTCGGTGAGAAGGCGTTCAGGCGGCCGGTGATGCGGTCGTCGAAGCGGGCGCCGATGCAGACCATGACGTCGCAATCATGCATCGCCATGTTGGCTTCGTAGGAGCCATGCATGCCGAGCATCTTCAGCCAGTTCTTGCCGGAGGCCGGATAGGCGCCGAGCCCCATCAGCGTCGAGGTGATCGGGAAATCGGTCAGTTCGACCAGCTCGCGCAGCATGCGGGAGGCTTCCGGACCGGAATTGATGACGCCGCCGCCTGTATAGAAGACCGGCTTCCGCGCATTCGCCATCAGCTCGATTGCCGCCTGGATCTGGTTGATATCGCCCTGGATCTTCGGCTGGTAGCTCTTCTGGATCGCATGATCGGCCGGCGGTGTATAGGTGCCGGTGGCAAACTGCACGTCCTTCGGAATGTCGACGACGACGGGACCCGGACGGCCGGACTGGGCAATGCGGAAAGCTTCGTGGATGACGGCGGCGAGTTGGTTGACATCCTTGACCAGCCAGTTGTGCTTGGTGCAGGGGCGCGTGATGCCGACCGTGTCGCATTCCTGGAACGCGTCCGAGCCGATGAGCGGTGTCGGAACCTGCCCCGTCAGGCAGACGAGCGGAATGGAATCCATCAGCGCATCCTGCAGCGGCGTGACGGCATTGGTGGCGCCTGGACCTGACGTGACCAGCATGACGCCGACCTTGCCGGTGGAGCGGGCATAACCTTCGGCCGCATGGCCGGCACCCTGCTCGTGGCGCACGAGGATATGCTTGATGTCCTCCTGCTGGAAGATCTCGTCATAGATCGGCAGAACCGCGCCGCCGGGATAACCGAAGAGATGCTCGACGCCATTGTCCTTCAGTGCGCGGAGAACAATCTCCGCTCCCGTCATCCTGTTGTCTGTCGCCTGATTATCCGTGCTCGCCATGTGTCTGTTCCGTTTGATGCTGGAGATTTGAGTTTCGTGGCCGGAGGCCCGAATTCCGGGCATAAAAAAAGGCCCCTGAGGAGCCTTCGTCTTGCGCATGGGTGGCTACCGCCGGATGGTTACACCATCCTGCCCATGCGCTTGCCCACCACGATAAGAACGTTCGAAATTGTCATGGGCGGAATTGATAGACAGAAAATTTCGCAGCGTCAACGCATTCCGCAATAAAAAAACAGGGGCCAGTCGACCGCCTCGCCCGTCCAGATCCCGGGCTGAAGGATTTATTAAAGGATGGATTATATCCTGTGCGTTAATGCAGGGAGTAACCCTTTGCTCAACAACGACATGATGACGACAGGCAAAGCAGGCGAACAGGATCGCCGCGATAGCCTTGCGCCGGGGAATCGATTTCTCGGGCGTGTCGTTGCATGCAGCGGGTCGCGCGCCACCATCGCCGCTGTGGCGGAAGCCGGCGGCACCGATCTTACCGAATTATGGTCGGTCGGCCGGCTGATCTCCATCACCGTCGGCCGCAATCGTGTCGTCGCCCTCGTCTTCTCCATGAATACTGGCGGCCAGGGCTGGGGCGAAGGGCAGGACAATGTCTTCCGCATCGAGACGGAACTGCTCGGCGAAGTGCGCGTCGAGGAAGATGGCCGCGAGGAATTCTCGACCGGCATTTCCCAGTATCCCTATCTCGGCGCCATCGCTCACCGCATCCGCGCCGCCGACCTGATGCGCATCTATGATGCCGGCAAGGGCGCTACCGCCGTCATCGGCAACCTGACGCAGGATGAAAGCATCGACGCGGCGATCCACGTTCCCTCGATGCTGTCGAAGCACTTTGCCGTCGTCGGCTCGACCGGCGTCGGCAAATCGACCGCTGTCTCGCTGCTGCTGCACAAGGCAATCGAGGCCGATCCGAAGCTGCGCGTACTGATCCTCGATCCGCACAACGAATTTGCCGCCGCCTTTCCGAAGCACGCCGTCACCATCGATACCGACACGCTCGACCTGCCCTTCTGGCTGATGCGGCTCGAAGAATTCGCCGAGGTGGTCTTCCGCGGCCGCCCGCCGGTGCCCGAAGAACTCGATATGCTTCGCGATATCCTGCCAGAGGCCAAGCGCGCCTTCCGCGGCAGTGACAGCTCGCTGGTGCGCCGGCAGACGGAAAAAAGCTCGATCACCGCCGATACGCCAGTACCCTACCGCATCGCCGATCTCCTGGCTCTGATCGATGAGCGCATCGGCAGGCTGGAAGGCCGCGCCGAAAAGCCCTTCCTGCGCTCGTTGAAGATGCGCATCATCGCCGCGATCAACGATCCGCGCTATCACTTCATGTTCTCCAACAATACGATCAGCGACACGATCACGGAGACCATTGCGCAGATCTTCCGCATCCCCGGCGACAACAGACCGATCTGCACTTTTCAGCTCGCCGGCATTCCCTCCGAAGTCGTCAATTCCGTCGCCTCGGTGCTCTGCCGCATGGCCTTCGAAATCGCGCTCTGGAGCGAAGGCGCCATTCACATGCTGGTCGTCTGCGAAGAGGCGCACCGCTACATACCCTCAGACCCGAACCTCGGCTTCGTCCCGACGCGGCAGGCCATCGCGCGCATCGCTAAGGAAGGCCGCAAATACGGTGTCTCGCTCGGCATCATCACCCAGCGCCCCGGCGAACTCGACCAGACGATCCTGTCGCAGTGCTCGACGCTCTTTGCCATGCGCCTTGCCAACGACCGCGACCAGGAAATCATCCGCTCGGCAATCCCCAATTCCTCCATATCGACGACGAGCTTTATCTCCTCGATCGGCAACGGCGAGGCGATCGCCTTCGGCGAGGCAATCCGCGTGCCGATGCGCATGCGCTTCCTGCGCGTCGACGAAAGCCTGCTGCCGAAGGCCCATAGCGCCACCAGCGTACATGCCGAGGAAGATCCCGATACCGTCGACCTGCGTCGCATCGTAACCCGCATGCGGGCGATCACATCAGGCCCTGATATCTCCACCTTCCAGCAGAACTACAGCTCCGCGCTGGCGGATTACGAGCCGGAAGAGGATTTCGCTGACAAGGCCGCCGATCAGCCCTATGCCGCTCAATCAGCAGCAGAGCCGCCGCTCGAACCCTATCGCCCGGCATTGCTGCCACAGAACCGCGCGCCACACCCTGAGACCCCGCCTCTTTCGCCGCAGAGCTCAATCGACGCGCGCCTGGAAGCGCTGCGCCGGGAAATGCGACGCGACGAGCAGCCGAAGCCGGCCTTCGGCGAACAGGCCTCGTCGCCGCGTCGCGATCCGGGAATGTCGCTGCGCGAAAGCATCCTGAAGAAGCCGCTGAGCAGCCTTTACAACAAGGATTGAGTGCTGCTTACGGGCGCGGCTGGCGCGTTGCCGCTGCGATTTCGGAGAGATGGCGCTCGATCAGCGCCAGGAAGGCGATGGTGCCGCAGATCAGCGCCGCGACCACGATGCCGCCGATGGCGCCGAGAATTGCTCCGACGATGAACATGCCCGATCCGCCCTGCGCCGCAGCAGCGGTCGCGCCCGAAAGCGTGGAAAACGCGAGAATGATGATGGCGATCAACGCGTTGATAGAAGAAAGCGTCTTGGCGAGAAAATTGTTCATGCAGGCCCCATAGCTCCGCCAGTTATGATTCGAGGATCATTCTAGCCGTTTTGCGGGCGTGAAGGATGCGTAGATCCAACGGACGTCCTAAGGCGAAACCCGCTCCCAGCTTTCGTCCATCTGATTGCGGAACCAGGTCATCTGCCGCTTGGCATATTGCCGGGTGGCGGCCGCACCACGCTCGATCACTTCGCCACGGTTCATCTCGCCGCGCAGCATCGCTGCGATCTGCGACACGCCAATTGCCTTCATGACCGGCATCTCGGCGGGAATATCCAACGCCAGCAGGGCCTTCACCTCATCCTCCGCCCCCTGCTCCAGCATCCGCTCGAAGCGCCCGTTGATGCGCTGATGCAGCAGGGCACGATCCGGCAGCACGACGATCTTGCGTGCCGTATCGGGATCGATGATCTGAAGCCCCGCCTGACCCTGAAATTCGGCGATCGACTGACCCGTTGCCTCGAAAACCTCCATCGCCCGCACGATCCTCTGCCCGTCCTGCACGTTCAGGCTTTTAGCAACTGCAGGATCAGCTTTCACAAGTTCCGCATGCAGACCCTCCGCCCCCTCCTCGATCAGCCGCGCCCGCAGCCGTTGACGTATTTCGTCCGGGATGACAGGCATTTCCGAAAGGCCGCCCGTCAGCGCCTTGAAATAGAGCCCCGTGCCACCGACGAAGACCGGCAGCTTTTCTTCGGCGCGAATGCGCGGCAAGAGCGCCGTCACGTCCCGCAGCCAGGCGCCCGTCGAATAGGCCTGACCTGCTGGCACATGGCCGTAGAGATGGTGGGGAACGCCCTCCATATCCTCCTGCGAAGGGCGCGCCGTCAGCACCCGCAATGTGTCATAGACCTGCATGCTGTCGGCATTGATCACCACGCCGCCATGGCGTTTGGCGAGGTCAACGGCAAGCGCGGACTTGCCGCTGGCGGTCGGCCCGGTTATCAGGATCGCATTCACAGTGCTCAGAAGGTTTTCCATCATGGCCCTCGTTGCCACGCTTGTTGCCAATCCGTCAAACCCCGTTCTTTCGCCTGAGATCGCCGAGCGCGCCGCCGGTGCTGTCAAGGCGTCCGGGCTCTATTGGCTGGCGGATGGCATTGCCTGCGATATCGTCCTCGCAGACGGCAGCGACAGGCAGGCAGCCGAGGCCAACCTGCTCGCCACCATCGCCGGCAGCCCGATCGACCTGGTCATCCAGCAACAGGAAACCCGCCGCAAGAAGCTGCTGATCGCCGATATGGATTCGACGATGATCGGCCAGGAATGCATAGACGAACTCGCCGCCGAAGTCGGCCTCAAGGATAAGGTCGCGACGATTACCGCCCGCGCCATGAACGGCGAAATCGCCTTCGAGCCCGCATTACGCGAACGCGTCGCCCTGCTAAAGGGTCTGCCGATCTCTGTCGTCGACGAAGTCATTGAAAAGCGCATCACGCTGACACCAGGCGGTCCCGAACTGATCGCCACGATGAAGGCGAAAGGCTATTATACCGCCCTCGTCTCCGGCGGCTTCACCGTCTTCACGAGCCGCATCGCCGCCACGCTCGGCTTCGACGAAAACCGCGCCAATATCCTGCTTGAGGAAGGCGGCTTCCTGTCCGGTCACGTCGCCGAGCCGATCCTCGGCAAGCAGGCGAAGGTCGACGCCCTCAACGACATCTCGACCCGCCTTGGCATCTCACCGGAAGACGCAATCGCCGTTGGCGACGGCGCCAACGACCTCGGCATGCTCCATCTGGCCGGTTCCGGCGTCGCTCTGCACGCCAAACCCGCCGTCGCCGCCGAAGCCGACATGCGTATCAACCACGGCGACCTGACAGCGCTGCTCTATATCCAGGGCTACCGGAAGACGGATTTCGTGATGGCCTGAGGCCTTACGATGCATCGCTAAACATTGAAAAGGAGCGGCTAACCGCTCCTTTTTGATTTTCGGGTCTGTATTCGACGACCCTACTCCATCGGCACCGCAACGAACCGCAGGTCGCCATTCGCGGCAGCGACCATCATTTGCGCATTGCGCCGGCCTTCCTGCTTCAAAGTCTGCACCTTGCTGGCGACAGCATCCGGCGACTTCATGAACTCCTGGGCGACCTCGACGATCACGTCGCCGGGCTTCAGGCCCTTTTCCGCGGCTGCCGACCCCGGCGCCACCTCTGTCACGACAACGCCGTCGACGCTCTCGGCAATGCCGAAGGTCTTGCGGGTCTCGGGGCTGAGCAGCGAGAGCGACAGGCCGAGCACGTGCTTGGGAGCGGCCTGACCGGGCGTTGCCTGATCCTGGCCCGTTCCTTGTCCTTGGCTCTGATCCTGTTGCTGCGGATCCTGCCCGTCAGGTGCGGCCTGCCCCTGATCGCCATCCTGATTCGGTTCGTCCATATCGTTGTTTTCGCCGGGATCAGGATTGATGACGCCGTCATCGGTCGAATTGTCGGCAGCCGCCGCCTGATCGCTATCCTCGAGACGGCCGAGCGTCACCTTCACGGTCTGCTCCTTGCCGTCGCGCAGCACCACTACGTCGACCTGCTTGCCGACAGAACTTTCGGCCACCACGCGCGGCAGATCGCGCATCTCGCTGACGGTCTTGCCGTCGAATTTCAGGATGACGTCACCTGCCTTGATCGAGCCGTCATCGACCGGCCCGCCTTTGATGACACCCGCGACCAGCGCGCCCCTGGCGCTGTCGAGGCCGAGGCTGTCGGCCACTTCGTCGGTAACGGGCTGGATGCGCACGCCAAGCCAGCCGCGCCGCGTCTCGCCATATTCGCGAAGCTGATCGACGACGCCGGAAGCAAGCTCCGACGGCACGGAGAAGCCGATGCCGATCGAGCCGCCCGACGGAGAGATGATTGCGGTATTGATGCCGATCACCTCGCCCTTCATGTTGAAGAGCGGACCGCCGGAATTGCCCTTGTTGATCGCCGCATCCGTCTGGATGAAGTTGTCATAGGGACCGGCATTGATGTTGCGGCCGCGACCGGAAATGATGCCGACCGTCACCGATCCGCCGAAGCCGAACGGGTTGCCGATCGCCATCACCCAGTCGCCGATGCGCATCGTGCTGGAATCGCCGAACTTGACGGATTTCAGCGGTTGCTTCGGTTCCACCTTCAGCACGGAAAGGTCGGTCTTGGTATCGGTGCCGATCAGCTTGGCCTTGAGCTTGGAGCCGTTGGCAAAATTGATCTCGATATCGTCGGCGCCCTCGATCACGTGGTTGTTCGTGACGATATAGCCCGAGGGATCGATCACGAAGCCGGAGCCGAGCGAGCTGACATTGTGGTTGGGGCCGCGATTGCCCTGCTTCTTGTTGAAGAAGTCGTTGAAGAATTCCTGGAAGGGCGAGCCGTCGGGGGCGCGCGGTGCGGGGCCTGCGCCCTCGTCATCCTTCACGTTCTGCGAGGTCGAGATATTGACCACGGCATCGAGCAGCCCTTCGGCAAGATCCGCGACGGAAGCCGGTCCGCTGCCCGGAGCCGTCATCTGCATCGGCGGAGCCGCGGGCGCAACTGCAGCCGGTGAGATGGGCGCGGGCTGAGGTGCCGCGGGCGCTGCCTGTTCAGGTACAGCGGGCGCCGGGGCGGTTTGCGCATGCGCAACACCGCCTGCACCGACATTTGCCAGGAGGGCAGTGCCGGCCAAAATCGCGAGCGTTCGTCTGAAGGGCGAGCGAGTCGTGGGGGCCATCAAGCTTCCTCGTCTGGGGATAAAGCGCACATACACCATCAGCATAAGGCGGAATGATGGAGGGCGAAATCACCTTTTCGAGAAATCCCCGTGCGAATATGACTTAGCCTCGTAAAAGCCAGACACAGCCGACGCCGAACACCATCGCAGCAAGCCCGAAGACCCTGAGTTGTCGTTCGGGCACGGTAGGAAGAAGCTTCGCCATCTCGACAAGAAAACGAGGGGCCAGTGCGTAGACCAGCCCCTCGATGATGAGGAAGAATGCAAGCCCGGTGAGGAGGTCCTGCATTCCGTCTGTCGTCAGTTCGCCGGCTGTGCCGGAGCGGCCGGCTGCGCGGATGCAGGCGGCAAGAGGCCACCGGTCTGGCCCGGTGCAGCGGGCTGGCTGCCGTCAGCATTCTCGAAGTAGCGGAAGAACTGCGAGCTCGGCGAAAGCACCAGCGTCGTATCCTGCGAGGAAAGTGCCGTGGAATAGGCGGCCATCGAGCGATAGAACTCGAAGAAGGCCGGGTCCTTGCCGAAGGATTCAGCGAAGATCCGGTTACGGTCCGCATCACCCTGACCGCGCAGGATTTCCGAATCGCGTTGCGCGTCGGCGGTGAGCTCGACGACCTGGCGGTCGGCGATAGCCCGGCGGCGCTGGCCCTCTTCATTACCTTCGGCGCGGATGCGCTCGGCTTCGGCCAGACGCTCGGAGCGCATGGCGTTGTAGGTGTTCGGAGCCACTTCCGGCGAAAGATCCGTCCGGCGGATACGGACGTCATCGATATGCAGGCCGAGGTTTTCGGCATCCGTGCGAAGATCGTCGCGGATTTCGAGCATCATCGCCACGCGCTCTTCCGAAAGCGCTGCGTTGTAGTCACGCAGACCGTAGACACGGCGAAGCGAGGAATCGAGCTGCGCGCGCAGCCGTGCCTCGGCAGCGTCGCGGTCGCCTGACACCGTTTCACGGAAACGGCGCACATCCGCGATGTTGTAGATCACGAAGGCATCGACATCGAAGGTCTGGCCGTCCTGAACCTGAACGCGGATATTATCGAGGTCGAGCCGCAGGGCGCGCTTCTCCACAAACTGTACGCGGTCGGCATCCATGAAGCCGAACGGCAGCTTGAAATAGAGACCAGGCTCGGTCTTCACCGACTGGATCTGACCGAAGCGTACGACAATCGCCTGTTCACGCGCATTCACGACGAAGATCGACGAATAGAGAATGGCGAGAAGGATCGCGAGCGCGATGAGGATTACGGGAAGTCTGTTCGATACCATGGTTCAACCTCCCTGCCGTGCCGGAGCCGGTCTGTTGATCTCGTTGAGCGGCAGGTAGGGCACGACGCCCTGCTTGTCGTCGATCACGACCTTCTTGGAGTTCTTCAGAACCTGCTCCATCGTTTCGAGGAACAGGCGCTTGCGCGTCACGTCGGGAGCCTTCGAATATTCGTCATTGATGGCCGTAAAGCGCTGTGCCTCACCTTCCGCTTCCTTGACAACGCGGTCCTTATAGGCGGCTGCGTCTTCACGGATACGGGCGGCATCGCCTCGCGCCTGGCCGAGCTTCTGGTTCGTATAGCGGTTGGCGTCCTCGATCGTGCTGTCGCGGTCGCGACCGGCACGCTGAACTTCTTCGAAGGAGTCGGCAACTTCGCGCGGCGGCGCCACGTTCTGGATCGTCACGCCCGTCACGGTGATGCCCGCACCGTAGCGGTTCATCGTATCCTGAACGATGTTGAGAACCTGCGTCTCGATCGGCTGGCGGTTGCTGCGGAATGCGTCCAGTGCCGGACGGCGGCCGACGACTTCGCGCATGGCGCTGTCGGAAACCTGCTGCAGCGTCTCGGCCGCGTTCTCGACGCCGAAAAGATAGGCCCTCGGGTCGCTGATCGTATAAAAGACAGCAAACTGCACGTTGATGACGCTCTTGTCGCTCGACAGCATCAGACCGCTGGAAGAGCCAGCCGTGGTCGCGCCGATATTGAGCTGCTGCACCGTCACCTTGACCGTCTCGACGGTCTCAAGCGGCCAGAAATGGAAATGCAGGCCCGGCATGGAAATTTCTTCCTTGGGCTTGCCGAAGCGCAGCTCGACGCCGCGCTCGTCCGGCTGGACGACGTAAATGCATTGGAAAAGCCAGAAGATCGCGATGACAGCCACGACGATCGCAACGACACCGCCGTTGAAACCGCCCGGAATAAAGCCGCGCAGCTGATCCTGCCCGCGCCGGATAATGTCTTCAAGATCGGGCGGACCGCCCTTGCCGCCGCCACCGCCGCGTGGACGGTTCGGCCCCTGCCCCCATGGTCCCTGATTATTACCGCCGCCGCCGCCCCAAGGGCCGCCGCCGCCATTCTGATTGCTCCAGGGCATCAAAACCTCGTTGTTCGTTACGTCATACACATCCAACCGCCGTGGGGGCTGCCGGCGGATGCGATCCGACCGTTATAAGTATCACAGCACCGGCTTTCAACGCGGTGTCAGAAACTTGGTCAATATAATTGGAAAATAGTTCCTTTTCAGGCGTCTCGACGTTCATAAACGACGAAACGGGTGGGAAAGGTATCCTTCTCCCCGGCCGGAACATCAAGGCTCTCCGTCGCCACCCAGACAGCGGGATCGATGTCAGGAAAAGATGTATCGCCATCCACGTCGGCCTCGACATGCGTCACGCACATGCGGTCGGCCAGCGCCATCGCCTGCGCGTAGATCTGCCCGCCGCCGAGAATGGAGATCTCGTTTTCGCCCTGATTGCGAGCGAGCTCTTCGGCCATCGCGATCGCTTCGTCGAGCGAGCGGGCCATATGCACGTCGGCATGATCGATATCGGCGCCGCGCGAGATCACCACATGCTGGCGCCCCGGCAGCGGCTTGCCGCCGAAGCTCTCGAATGTCTTGCGGCCGACCACGACAGGCTTGCCTGTTGTCATCGCCTTGAAGCGCTTGAGATCGGTCGAAAGCCGCCAGGGCATGTCGCCGTCGCGGCCGATGATGCCATTGCGCGCAACGGCAACGAAGATGGTCTTGCGGATATCGGACATCGGCCTTCCCGGCTTGGAGCATGTCGCTCAAAACTGTGCAGCCGTCTTGCGATAACGACATGCGAAACAAAAGTCTAAAGCGTGGGAAGCGATCAGAGAGATCGCGACACGCTTCAGACGGCGATCGGCGCCTTGATACTGGCATCGGCATCATAGCCGACGAGCTCGAAATCCTCGTAGACGAAGCCGAATATATCCTTCACGTCACGCTTGAACACCATGCGGGGCAGCGGCTTCGGCTGACGCGTCAGCTGCAGCTTCGCCTGGTCGAAATGGTTGTGGTAGAGATGCGTATCGCCGAGCGTATGGACGAACTCGCCGTATTTCAGCCCCGTCACCTGCGCCACCATCATCGTCAGCAGCGCATAGGAGGCGATATTGAAGGGCACGCCGAGGAAGATATCGGCAGAACGCTGGTAAAGTTGGCAGGAAAGCTTGCCGTCGGCCACATAGAACTGGAACAGGCAGTGGCAGGGCGGCAACGCCATATTGTCCACTTCGGCCGGATTCCAGGCCGAAACGATATGGCGGCGCGAATTCGGATTCTTGACGAGGCCCTTCACGAGATTGTCGATCTGGTCGATATGCCCGCCATCGGGCGCCGGCCAGGAGCGCCACTGCGCCCCATAGACCGGTCCGAGATCACCGTTTTCGTCGGCCCATTCGTCCCAGATGCTGACGCCGTTGTCCTTCAGATAGCGAATATTGGTCTCGCCCTTCAGGAACCACAAGAGCTCATAGATGATCGAGCGCAGATGCAGCTTCTTCGTCGTCAGCACCGGAAAGCCGGCATCGAGATCGAAACGCATCTGATGGCCGAAAACCGAGCGCGTGCCGGTGCCGGTACGATCGCCGCGATCGGTGCCGTTTTCCATCACATGGCTCAGGAGGTCGAGATATTGCTTCATGGTGTCAGCCGATTCCTTTTGCCAGCAATTTAAGGGCAAAGCGGCTGAAAACCAATGAGCTCTCCTGAATATCCAAGCAAAACTGCGGGAAACCGCGACGCTTTTATGACGTATCCCCTTCCCTTGCGATCACAAAAACACTATATCCCTCCTGCCGGCTTTCGGGCCGGCTATGGCGATAAACGGGCGGTGGAATAAACCTATTGGACCCGGGGGCGGTACCCGGCGCCTCCACCAAAAACAGGCGGATTTCCGTGAGTGGAAAAGGCCTGCTTTTGATGGGGGCGAAATAGGATCGACAAGGGTGTAAAGATCGACTTTTCGCTCGGCATGATACCGCCGTTATCGGGTCACAAGTGTAGTTGCAAACGACAACAACGCTAAGGAATACGCTCTCGCTGCCTAATGGCGGTGTGAGAATTCCGAACTAAGCCCTTACGGTTAGCCCCGTAAGGCGGGGTCCGAAGGCACCTGGCAACAGAAGCCTTCACCTTCTCCCCTTTTTCGACGAAATCATGTATGCTTGATGAACGCATGAATCGGCTTGCGCCTTTCCCAAAGCGCCCGGACGTGCCATATAAGTTCGTGAAAAGACTTCTAAACCGACGAAAGACAGGAAAAGCATGGGGCAGGATCATATCCGCTACGACATTCTGGCACAGGACGCGTTGCGCGGTGTCATCCGCAAGGTCTTGACCGAAGTCGGAACGACGGGCCGTCTGCCCGGCGACCATCACTTCTTCATCACGTTTCTCACGGGCGCTCCCGGCGTGCGCATTTCGCAGCACCTGAAGTCCAAATATCCTGAGCAGATGACCATCGTCATCCAGCACCAGTTCTGGGAACTGAAGATCACCGAATCCCATTTCGAGATCGGCCTGTCCTTCTCCGACGTGCCGGAAAAGCTCGTCATCCCCTTCAATGCCATCAGAGGCTTCTACGACCCCTCGGTCAATTTCGAGTTGGAGTTCGACGTCCCGCTGAGCGACGGCGAGGAACTGCCGGCCGCCGAGATCACTGCCTATCCCGTCGATGCCATCAAGACGGAGGGTGCGGACGAAAAGCCTACCGCCGACGGCGAAGAGAAGAAGCCGGGCTCCGTTATCTCGCTCGATTCCTTCCGCAAGAAGCAGTAATGCAGAGGGAGGCGAATGCCTCCCTTTTTTCGTGATGGAGGCAACTGCATGAGCGCCGAAATCGTCAACCTACGCCAGTTCCGCAAGCAGCAGGCTCGCTCCGAGAAGGAAAAGCAGGCGGAGCAGAACCGTATCTCCCACGGCCGTACCAAGGCCGAAAAACAATTGACCCGCGCCCTCAACGAGAAGGCCGAAAAGGCTCTCGATCAGGGCCGGATCGAAGACGACGAGACCTGATCGCCAGTGGGTGAAAAGCCCGAGCGATCAAACAGATGCGATTCCTGCCTGAATCGCTTTCTCAACGAAGACGAAGCAGCCCGATGATCCGTAAACACTCGGCGACATTGCATGGGCACCGCACCAGTTTCTCGCTGGAAGATGAATTCTGGACCGAGTTAAAGGCGATTGCCGCAAGTCGCTCCCTGCCGCTCGCGGCGCTGATATCCGAAATCGATGATGGCCGCCCGCCTGACAGCAACCTCTCCTCGGCGCTGCGTCTGCACGTTCTGTGCTGGCTGAAAAATGCAGCGGCGAACGCCTGATAGGCCGGCCTGCCTGAGCAGCCCTCTTACTGCGCCTGAACGCCCGGCAACTGATCGAAATTGAGCTGCCCGGGCGACAAGGGCTGTTCGGCCCGCCGCGCGGCCTCGGCCTCCGAAGCAGCTTTAGCCTTCGCTTCTGCCTCAGCCTTGGCGCGCGCCTCCGCTTCGGCAGCCGCCTTCGCCTCGGCTACCGCCTTGCGCTGTGCGGCTTCCTGCGCAAGGGCCCTCAGTCGCTCTTCTTCCGCCTTCCGCTGCCGCTCGACCTCGGCAGCCGCAGCCCGCTGGGCGTCATTGAACCGGTAGAGCGCCACCTCACGCCGCAGCCGCTGCTTTTCCAGCACATTGGTCTGCAGCCGCTCGACGCGCCGCCGCTCGCGCTCAAAAGCGCGCAACGAAAGATAGCTCGTGATGTCGGTCACATCCATCGTCTTGCCTGGAGAAGCCAGCAGGCCGGAGAAGTTCAACCGGATGCCGGGCTCCGCACCCGAAAGCGCCTCCGCGCCGGGATTGAGACCGATGCCGAGCGTCGCGCTGATGCGCCCCTGCGGCAGCTCGACCTGCGCATCGGCAGTCAAATGCGCCAGGTCGTTGGCGACGCTGACATTCTGGACCCGCAGCGTACCGTCAGTCACGTTGAAGGGAATGCCGAGCGGCGGCAGCTTCGCCTCGCCGTTGTTCAGCAGCGTTTCGACGATCGGATGTATCTTGCCGGCATTGATCTGGTCCTGCATCGGATCGGTAGCAGCCAGCAGCGGCGCCAGGATCGCGAGGTTCAGCCCGCGAACGCTGGTCTCGCCGAGCCGGATTTCGCCCGAGCCATTCAGCGAACTCGCAATGTCCGAAACCGTCTTGCCCGAAGCTTCGAGCGCCAGCGACAGGCCGAACTTGCCGTTGGCAACAGGCGCTCCGTCGCGCGGCCAGACCACGCCGCCGAGATCGGAATCGGCAAGCACCAGCCGCGACTGCAGGAAGCCCGTGCCGTTGGCATTGGTAAAGAGGATATTGCCCGAAAGCGTGCCGCCATCCCAGCTGCCGGCCATGTTGTTGAGTTGCACCTCGTCGCCCTTGTAGGCGACGTCGGAGGTGAAATCATTGACAGCCGTATCGAAGAGCCCCGGCCAGAACTGCTTGGCGGTGAGCTTCAGATTGACGTCGAGATCGCGGAAGAGCGGCTGGCCGAGGGCTGCCGTCGTCAACTGGCCGTTGGCCGGGTCGTTGATCTGCCCGAATACCGCCTCGCCGATCCAGCCGAGATCGGCCTTGGAAAGCGCAAGCGCGCCGCTTGCCGTTGTCTTCGCCGCCTTGCGGTCGAAGGTCAGCGCGCCGGAGAATTCATTGTCGGCCGCATGGCCCTTGAGGTCGGAGAACACAACCTTATCGGGATCGATGGCTGCGTTGGTCTGCAGACCAAAGGGCAGCCCGGTGCCAAGCTGCGGCAGCGCTATGCCGTTCATGACCAGGTACGGATCGAGATCGGCACTTTCGAGCGACACGGCGAGATTGCCGTTCATGAAGGTGTCGGGCCGCACATCGACCTTGCCGTTTGCCGTAAACGACGTCCGGTCTGTCGCGAAGGTCAGCGCGGCATCGGCAGGATCGTTGCCCGCCGCCGTTACCTTCAACGTCATGCGGCCGTTGGCGCCTGCATCGATCGGCAGCGGATCGAGACCCGCCTGGCCAAAGAGGATCGATGGAACGGCGTTGTCGAGCGTCGCCTCCAGCGTCGTCGTGCCGTTGCCGGTCAGCGCCAGAAGGTCTGACATACGGTAGTCGAGATTGACGCGGCTACCGTTCGAAACACCTGCCAGCGTCACCGACAGCGCATTGCCGTCATCGCCCCCGAGCGTCAGCGCGCCGCGAAGAGCAGTATTGCCGTACCAAGCGGCATTACGCACCAGCCGGTCCATAACCGGGTGATGCGGCAGATGCTCACGCAGCATGGCAAAGAAGGAGCCGGGATCTGCGGACTTGAAGGTGATCTCGCCGGTGCCCTTGTAGTCGAGCAGCGACCCTTCCGCTTTGCCGGTCGCCGTCAGCTCGGCACCCGCAAGGTTCTTGATCGACATCCGGTCGACGGAAAGAGCTCCGTCGGCGAGCGTAAAGGTGGTCTCGACATTATCGGCCTGCACCCCGAAAGCCGTAAATTTGTCGGCCTTGAGCTGAGCCGCAATCTTGTGGTCGAGCACGTTGTCGCCGGCATCCTGGCCGGTAAAGAGGCCCGTTAGCGCCCGCAGCGCATCGAGATCGAGCGTATCGCCGTTCAGTGCGACGGATAGAGACGGCGTCTGGCCGTTGGTCGCCTGCCGCTCCAGCCGCCCCTTCAGCGTCGCAGCACCGATCGCGATCTCCAGGTTTTCGAAGCGCTGCAGATCATGCGTCAAGCTGACATTGGCTGAAAAGCCCGCCCGCCGGAGCTGGCGGATGGCCGGATCGACCGATCCCGCCAGCCAGGAGGCAAGCCCGGTCGGCTGGTTGGAGGCAACCACCATCTGGCCGTTGAAGGACGGATCGCCCGTGAGCGTCAGCTTACCCTTGCCTTCCACCTGCGTGCGGCCGGGCAGCGTGCCGACGGCATTGCCGATCATCCAGCCATTGCCGGCGGGCTCCAGTTCCAGCGCCACATCGCGGATCGTCGTATCGCCGGCAACGATTGCAGGCAGGCGCACGGTCGCCTTGCCCGGCACCTGCGGGATCGGCACCTGGGCGATGATCTCGATCAGCGAATTCAATCGCTGACGTGCCGAAACCGCCGGGTCGCGGTTGGTTTTGCCGGCAGCGCCCTGATTGCCGATCCGGTTCACGTCGATCTGCTGACCATCGGCGGTCAGCAGGAATTCCGGCGCGGTGCCGGTATCGAGCGTCGCCTCGCCGGAGATCACATAGGGGTCGTCCGTCGAGCCGACTTCCATGCGGTATTCGGGAATGCGGATGCGGTCGTTGGTGAGCTCGAAACGGCCCTTGAGGCGCGGCGGCGGCGGCTCCCCCTTTTCGGCCTTGCCTTCGCGGTTTTCGATCGCCGCAGAGATCGTGCCCTGATAGTTCGGACGGCTGTCGACGAGCTTCAGCTCACCATCGAGATCGACGGTGACCGGATGTTTGTCGGGTGCAAGCCGGGTGCGCATGCGCAACACGCCACTCTCGTCCGGCTGATTGCTGGAGATCGAAAAGCTGCCATGCTCGCCGTCGAGCGCGCCGTCGCCCTCGATGTGCCACGGACCTGCGAGCGACTTGGCCGACATCTCGGCATTGAGCCCGGTCACGTTCCGCGAACGGCCGGACTGGTCGTCGACGAATTCGATCTCGCCACCGCTGACATGCACATTTTCCAGAACCACGGTCTTGGCCGGAATTTCCGGCCGGCTGCCGCGCGTCCAGTCCAGCGCACCATCCTTCAGAAGCCGCAGCCGCACCTTGGGGTTGACGACGCGCATGTCGAAGATCAGCGCTTCGCCCGACAGGAACGGCGCAAGCTCGGCATCCATGGAGAACTGCTCGACCTGCACCACAGGCGTGCCGTCGTCCTCCTGGCCGACGCGCACATCGTGCAGCGTCACGGACGGAAACGGCAGAAGCCGTGCGTCGACCGTGCCATGCACCGTCACCTTCTTGCCGATGATGCGGCTTGCCTGATCCTCGAAATTCTTGCGAAAGTCTGTCCAGTCGATGAACAACGGCGCCAGCAGTGCCACGAAGAGCACTACGACGATCACTCCTCCTAGAAAGACGAGGAAGCGGCCTACCAAGTCAGGGATTCTCCATTCGGGATTCTGTTGCCGACACTAGCGCTATTCATGCCGGGAGCAAGGGCCAAGATCATGAGATTATTCCATTTTCAGCCCAGATGAAAAATCTTGCCGGGATTGAGGATATTGTCGGGATCGAGCGCCTTTTTGATCTGGCGCATCAAATCTACCGTACCGCCGAGCTCCTGCTCCAGAAACGCCATTTTCCCCTGCCCGATCCCGTGTTCACCGGTGCATGTGCCATCCATTGCGAGCGCCCGCGCATTCAGCCGGGCCACGAATTCCTCGGCTGTCGCGATCCCCGCGGCACTCTTGTCGTCGAACAACAGCTGCACATGGAAGTTCCCGTCGCCCGCATGGCCGACGATCGGCGCCAGCAAACCATTTGCCTCGATATCGGCCTGCGTCTCGGCAACGCAATCCGCAAGCCGCGATATCGGAACACAGACATCGGTCGAAAGTACGGCAAGTCCGGGTGCGAGCGCGCGCACCGACCAGTAGGCGTCATGGCGCGCCTTCCAGAGTTTCGTCCGCTCCTCGGGGCTCGCCGTCCACTTGAATTCGCCGCCGCCGCATTCGGCCGCGATCTCGGCGAAGGCCGCCGATTGCAGCGCCACCGTCTCATCCGTGCCGTGGAATTCGAGGAAGAGCGCCGGGCTCTCCTCATAAGGAAGGCCTGCATAGGCGATGCTGGCACGCATCTGCAGCGCATCGACGAGTTCGATGCGGGCCACCGGAATGCCCATCTGGATCGTCATGATGACGGCGTCGCAGGCCGCCTTCACGCTCGGAAAGGCGCAGACGCCGCCCGCGATCTTCTGCGGAATGCCATGCAGCCGCAGCGTCACCGAAGTGAGGATGCCGAGCGTGCCTTCCGCGCCGACGAAAAGCCGCGTCATGTCGTAACCGGCCGACGACTTGCGAGCGCGGCGCGCGGTGCGGATTTCCTCCCCCGTCGCAGTGATTGCCGTCACTGAAAGCACATTGTCCTTCATCGTTCCGTAGCGCACAGCATTGGTGCCGGAGGCCCGCGTCGAGGTCATGCCGCCGATCGAGGCGTTGGCGCCGGGATCGATCGGGAAGAACAGGCCGGTATCGCGCAGATGGATGTTGAGCGCCTCGCGGGTGATGCCGGGCTCGACCGTGCAGTCGAGATCCTCAGGATTGACCTCGATCACCCGGTTCATGCGGCTGAAATCGATGGAAATGCCGCCATCCGGGGCATTGACCTGGCCCTCGAGCGAAGAGCCGGTACCGAAGCCTATAACAGGCACCTTATGGTCGGCGCAGGCTCGCACAGCGGTCTTGACGTCGTCAGCCGTCTCGGCAAAGAGCACGCCATCGGGCAGTTGGGCAGGGATATAGGTGGTCGTGTGTGCATGCTGGGCGCGAAAAGCCTGGCCGGTCTGGAAGCGCTCCCCGAAACGCTGTTTCAGAATGCCCGTGACGGCTTCGATCCCCGCTTCGTTTCGCACCCCAGCCTTCGCGTCGCGCAGTGCCATGCCCTTGATCTCCCTGCATTCCACAGCCTGCTACAGTATCTGTAGCAGGCTGGGTATGAGGCAAGTCAAAGCGGCTGTCCAGCCGGGATGCCGGGAAGATTTCATCCCATCTTTGTTGCAGGGACAGCGGGTGGATTGAGCCGCGCAAAGCCCTCCTGCCGATAATAGGGGAAGTAGGGATAAGGCGGCGTCACGGCACTGACTGTGTCCAGCCGCTCGATCTGCTCCCGCGTCAGGCTCCAGCCGACGGCACCGAGATTTTGCCGCAGCTGCTCCTCGTTTCGCGCACCGATGATGACGCTTGAAACCGTTGGCCGGCCGATCAGCCAGTTGATGGCGATCTGCGGCACCGTCTTGCCGGTCTCGGCCGAGATCTCGTCCAGCACATCGACGATATCGAAGAGCTTTTCGTCATCGACAGGTGGACCGTAGTCGGCGGTCTGATGCAGGCGGCTTCCCTCGGGCAGCGGCGCACCACGACGGATCTTGCCAGTCAGCCGGCCCCAGGCGAGCGGGCTCCAGACCAGCGCGCCTACCTGCTGGTTTGCGGCAAGCGGCATCAGCTCCCATTCGTAATCCCGCCCGGCCAGCGAATAATAAACCTGATGGGCAACATAAGGCGGGTAGCCATATTTCTCGGAAATGCCGAGCGATTTCATCAGCTGCCAGCCGGAGAAATTGGAAACGCCGATATAACGCACCTTGCCGGCAGCTACGAGCCCGTCGAGCGTCGAAAGCACCTCCTCCACCGGTGTCGACGCATCGAAGGCGTGAAGCTGCAAGAGGTCGATGTAGTCGGTGCCCAGCCGGCGCAGCGCATCCTCGGTCGCGCGGATCAACCGCGCCCGCGAGCTGCCCCAGTCATTTGGCCCCTCGCCCATTGGCAGCGCCGTCTTGGTGGAGATCAACACAGCATCGCGCCGGCCAGAGACTGCCTGTCCCAGCACCTCCTCCGAAGCACCGGCGGAATAGACATCCGCCGTATCGAAAAGCGTCACGCCGGCCTCCAGGCAGATATCCACCATCCGCCGCGCCTCCTGTGCATCCGTCGTGCCCCAGGCGCCGAAGAGCGGGCCGCTGCCGCCGAAGGTTCCGGCCCCGAAGCTCAGCACCGGCACCTTCAGGCCCGATGCGCCGAGATTTCTGTATTCCATGATCCGATCTCCTATTCTCTCAGGTAGAGATAGACCCCACTATTACGATGATATAGATTGCCTGTGAGCATATCATCTGTGATTTGAATTCATCATCATGAGCCGTCAGGACATCAATCGATCCGGCGAAATGGAAGTCTTCGTCAGCGTCGTCGAGCGCGGCGGCTTCTCCGCTGCCGCGCAGATGCGGCGCATGACGCCGTCAGCCGTCAGCAAGCTGGTCGCACGGCTGGAGACCCGGCTCGGCACCCGCCTCGTCAACCGCTCGACGCGCAAGTTTCAGCTCACGCCGGAAGGCTGCGCCTTCTATGAACGCAGCGTCGCAATTCTCGCCAACATATCGGAGGCCGAGCGTTTCGCCTCTGCCGGGGAGCAGGCGGCGGGCCGCATCAGTATCAACACCAGCGGCTCCTTCGGCAATCATGTGCTGGCGCCGCTGATACCGGACTTCATGGCCGAGCATCCGGACGTCACACTCGATATCACCCACACCGACAAGATCGTCGACCTGCTGGAAGAGCGCGCCGATGTCGCAATCCGCGCCGGCCCGCTGAAGACATCGAGCCTGATCGCCCGCAAGCTCGGGGCCGCCGGAAAGATCATCGTTGCCTCGCCCGATTATCTGCAGCGACACGGTGAACCGCGCTCAGCCGCCGAACTGTACAATCATCGCCGCATCGGCTTTTCCTATGCCCGGGCGCTGGAAGGCTGGCCGCTGATAGACAATGGTGAGACGATCACCATTCCCCTGACACCGGGCCTGCAGGTCGGCGATGGTGAGGCCATGCGTTACCTGGCGCTCTCTGGCGCCGGCCTTGCCCGCATGACCGAATTCACCGTCCGCGCCGATATCGCCGCAGGCCGGCTCGTTGCCGTGCTGGAAGAGCTCAGCCCCGGTGATGTCGAAGAATTCTATGCCGTCTATATCGGCCAGGGCGGACCACTGCCGGCGCGCGTGCGCGCCCTGCTTGATTTCCTTGCCAAACACGTCAGGCTTTAGGGAGAGAAAGGCCAGATTCCGCAATTGACCCTCTGGCCGCCCCGCGCCTATACCGGGTCTGCGCCTGCCGGCCCTCGCAGCCGGCCTCTTCATAATGCCGGGGCCTCCTCCCACCTGCGCCTTCGGGCTCGCTCCGGTCGAAAAGTTCGGGATTATAGTTTTGGACGCAAGCAGCTTCCTTCAGAAAGCGAGCCTGCCCAAATGGGCATTGCTGCTCGCCTTGTCGGCCATATCAGTCCTTTTCCTCGAACTCTTCGCGCTGCCCGCCTCGCTGCTGATCGGCCCGATGGTTGCGGCCATCGTACTGGCCCTGACCGTCGGCAGGGGTCAGCTGCGCGTGCCCTACTGGCCACTGCAGTTCGGCCAGGTGCTGGTCGGCCTCTTGATGGCGCGCAACATTACACCCGACATCCTCGGCACCATGGCCAAGGATGCGCCGCTCTTCTTTCTCTTCATCGTCTCGGTCATCGCCATTGCCGCCGGCCTCGGCTGGCTGCTCACGCGCTGGCAGGTGCTGCCCGGCACGACCGCCGTCTGGGGCTCTTCACCCGGCGGTGCCTCGGCCATGGTCATCATGTCGGAGGCCTATGGCGCCGATGCTCGCCTCGTCGCCTTCATGCAATACCTGCGCGTCGTCTTCGTCGCCGTCGGCGCCTCCGTCATCTCCCGTCTCTGGATCGCCGCAGATGGCGAGGAGCCGCCGCCGGTGATCTTCTTCCCACCGGTCGACTGGCCGGCCTTCGCCATGACCATGGTCTTCGCTGCTATCTGCTGCTACGGCGTCTTCCGCCTCCGCATCCAGGGCGGCAATATCGTCATCCCGCTGATTGGCGGCGCCGTTCTGCAGGGCTTCGGACTGTTGAAGATCGAGCTGCCGATGTGGATCCTGGCGCTGAGCTACGCACTGATCGGCTGGAGCATCGGCCTGCGCTTTACCCGCTCGATCATCAAGCATGCCGCCCGCGCCTTGCCGCGCGTCTCCGCTTCCATTCTCATACTGATGACGCTCTGCGGCTGCATGGCGGTGGCGCTTCACAAATTCGCCGGCATCGACCCGCTGACCGCCTATCTGGCGACCAGCCCCGGCGGCGCCGATTCCGTCGCCATCATCGCCGCCTCAAGCGATGTCGACGTGCCCTTCGTCATGGCCATGCAGACCGGCCGCTTCATGATGATCCTGTTGATCGGCCCGGCGCTCGCCCGCTTCATCGCCCGCCGGTCGGGGCTTGCGGAGCAGTCCGTCTAAGTTCGCGGCGAAAACCGAATTTTGCCCTTAGCGGGCATGATCTCAGGTCGTCGGCTCGAACCGGAGTATCCCGGCCACCTGCGGCCCGGACCCGGAATCCGCGGGATGGGAGACACCATCCATGACCTGAACCTCCGGGAAATCAAAGGGGCTGACGCCCGCAATGCATGCGACGTTGATGCCGAACTGGTTTGGATTCGAGCGGCGCTGATGATGGGTATAGATGCCGCAGGTCTTACAGAAATAGTGCCTGGCGATGCCGGTATTGAATTGATAAAGCGTCAGATTGTCCTCACCCTGGACAAATTCGATATCCGAAAGCTGTGCCGAGACGGCAATCGCACCCCGCATCCGGCAGTAGGAGCATGAACAGCGGCGGATCGTGTTGAATGCGTCGGCGAGCCGGACGCGGAACCTGACGGAACCGCAGTGACACGCTGCATCATGTTGTTGTCTCTCGTCGCTCATTGCCAGCCACCCTCGTTGTTCTCAGTAGAAGCGCTACACATTTTTTGCTGAGATTGTTCTACGACCAGCGCTCGCAGAAGGCCTCGATGTCGTTGGACTGAAAGTCCGCGAGCCGCTCCATGATGGTCTCGAAAGGCCAATCCCACCAGGCGATGGAAGCAAGCTTCTCTGCGATATCGCGCGTGAACCGCTCGCGGATGAATTTGGCAGGAACGCCGCCGACGATCGTATATGGCTGGACGTCTTTGGTGATGACCGCGCCTGCAGCAAACACGGCACCGTCTCCGACCTTTACACCCGGCAACACGATGACCCCGTGGCCAATCCAGACGTCATGACCGATGACGGCGCGATCCTCCTTGCGCTCATCGAAGAAGGACTGGTCGCGCACGGCATCCGCAGAGTAATATTCAGGGCAATAGCTGAAACGATGCATGGACGGGCGGTCCATCGGATGATTGGGCGCGCCGATCCTGACCTCTGCTGCAATAGCGCAGAATTTTCCAATCGTCGCGTCACCGACGATACAGCGAGGCCCCAGATAGGAATAGTCCCCGAGTTCGACCGTGTGCAGAGATGTGTCCGCCAAGATCTCGCAGCATCTGCCTATATCGGAATCTCTGATACTCGCCGTCGAGTGGATAACGGTCTCGGCGATTTTGGGGCGATTTGGTTGTGTGGTCGAGTGCATTGACAGTCTCCAGGTGTTGGCCTGCCTACCCGGGGACAATGAAGGATATGTGACGCTAGACTGCCAAAGAACCGGGCAGCGAAATCAGTTATAGAAGGCCATCAGATCAGGAGCGCGGCAGGCTGCCATCGCTGGCCTTCGCCGCATAAAAACGCTGAAGCCCTGCCCAACGCCCCGGCGTCACGCCATAAGCCTTCTTGAAATGCCGGATGAAATGCGCCTGGTCGGCAAAGCCGGTCGCGGCCGCCACATCGGCAAAACCTTCGCCCTCGCCCATTAGGGCCTTTGCCTGCTGCAGCCGCCGCATCACCATGTAACGGTGCGGGCTGGTGGCAAAGGCTGTGCGGAAATGCCGTGACAGGGTGAAACGGTCGAGCCCGGTAATGCTCTCCAGCTCGCCCGAGCGCACCGGCCGCAGAGCATGCGCCTCCAGATAATCCCGCGCCGCCCGCACCTGTTTCCAGGCAACAGTGCCCAGAACCCGTCGGCGCACCTGCGAATGCCGCGACAGGCCACCTGCTACGCGGCTGACGAAATCATCGACGAAGAGTTCGTCCAGCTCCCGGTCCAGTTCGCCGAGTGCGGCGAGCAGTACCTGGGCCAGCGCTCCGTCGGCGATCACGGGCTGGTCGACGAAGGGAAGACCTATCTTTTCCGCCTCAAGGCATTCCATCAGCAGCGCCGGCTCCATGTAAAGCATGCGGTAATGCAGCCCGGCTTCGGTCGCAGCTCCTCCATCATGCTCCTCGTCAGGATGCAGCACGATGACCTGCCCCGGCATGCTGAAGCGCCGCTCGCCGCGATAGGTGAAGGTCTGCACGCCGTGCAGGGTGACGCCGAGTGCATAGGTATCATGCCGGTGCGGCTCGAACATGTTGCCCGAGAACTGCGCCTCGATGCGCTCGATGCCGGGAAAAGCCGGCGCAGTCAGGATACCGCTGCCGGCAGGCGCGGCCAGTATGCCGCTGCCGGCCTGCGGCTCGCACAAACGTTCAAGACCTTCGAAGACCTGCGGCGTTAGATCCTGGCTCAATGCCCGTAACTACCCTTATGAAGTCGATACCCTGATGAAAGAGACTGGAATGTTTGATACCAAAATTGCGATCGTCCTGCGAAACAATCTTGCCGGCTGGCAGAAGCTGAATGTCACAGCCTTCCTTTCGACAGGCATCGCCGGGCAATATCCTGACATTATCGGCGAACCCTACAAGGACCGCGCCGGCAATCTCTACAACCCGCTATCCATCCAGCCGATCATCGTCCTATCGGCCGACGAAGCGACGATATCGACGATCCACCGCCGCGCGCTGGAACGCGAGGTGACCTCCTCGGTCTTCATCGAAGAAATGTTTTCAACCGGCCACGACGCCGCTAACCGGGCCGTCTTTGCCGAATACGCCCCGGACGACGCCAAGGTCGTCGGCATTGCGCTCCGCGCCGACAAGAAGATCGTCGACAAGATCACCAAGGGCGCGACGATGCAGCATTGAGGCAAGACGCCGGGTGACCCCCGGCCGCTGGCGTTTCAGCCTGGCAGCAGCTGTTCGGCTTTCAGCGCCGCCCCTTCAGCAACTGGTCGACGACGACGAAGAGCGCAATGCTGCACCCGGAGGGATCGCCGAGATCTTTCCTGACGCGGCCGACCAGCACATCGTCCTGGCCTGATGCTTCCGACGGCATCGGGAAATGATTGTCCGCGCGGTCGTCCACCAGCAGCAGGCCGGGAGCACCGGCACCCGGATACAGGTGATGCCGATCGCAAGCTCATCCGCGCCAAGGATACACCTGCCCTCTCTTCGATTCGACGCCTGAAACGCAAACGTCCCCCGCATCGCTGCGGAGGACGGTTAAAATCGACCAAGGACAGGGCAGCCGTCAGGCGCCGCCCGATCAGCTCTGGGTGATCGGCGCGATCTGGATTTCGACGCGGCGGTTCTGGGCGCGGCCGGCTTCGGTTGCGTTGGAAGCGACCGGCTGCGAAGGACCGTAGCCGACGGCCGAAACGCGGCGCTGGTCGATGCCCTGGCCGCCGAGATAATCGGCAACGGACAGTGCGCGGCGCTGCGACAGGTCCTGATTATGCTGCAGGCTGCCGGTGGAGTCCGTATGGCCGTTGATGTCGATCAGCGTGCGGTTGAACTTGCGCAGCACGATCGCGACAGAATTCAGCGTCTGGTAGAAGCCCGGCTTCACCGCATCCTGGTCGATGTCGAAGGTGATGTTCGACGGCATGTTGAGGATGATGTTGTCGCCCTGACGGGTGACTGAAATGCCGGTGCCTTCAAGCTGGGCGCGCAGCTCGGATTCCTGCTGGTCCATATAGTTGCCGATGGCGCCGCCCGTGAGCGCGCCGATGCCGGCGCCGATCAGCGCCGCGTTGCGCTTGCCATGGCCGCCGCCGCCGACGGCGACACCGACGAGAGCACCGCCGAGCGCGCCGAGAGCGGCACCGCCGGCGGTATTGGATACCTTCTGCTCACCAGTGTAGGGATCGGTCGTCGTGCAAGCCGAGAGGTAGCTCGCCGCAACGGCCAGAAGGATGAATTTCTTGATCATGGACAGGAGGTTCTCCGTTCGAAGCTGATCCGAGCAAAATGTTAAGGAATGCGGCAACAAGATGAAGATGCTCACCTCATAGGTCAAATTCCGTTGGAGAAACATCGGCCTGTTGCAGCCGCGCCCCGATATCACCAGCTTTATTGGTAAAACCGCTATTCGAGGCCTCTCCGTTTGGCATAGGCCGCACGCGCCTCGTCCATCCGCGCGGAATTTGCAACCACCCACTCGGCCAGTCCCCGAACCGGAGCAAGGAACTCTCGGCCGAGGTCCGTCAGCGCATATTCCACCTGCGGCGGCGTGACCGGCGTGACAGTGCGCGAAACGAAGCCGTTCTCCTCAAGCTCCCGCAGAGTCGATGCCAGCACTTTCTGGCTGATCTCCCCGACTTCACGGCGCAGCGCATTGAAGCGAAGGGGGCCATGTCCGAGCACCCGCACGACCAGCAAAGACCACTTGTCGCTGATGCGTGCTAGCATGCGGCTGATATGATCGCAGGCGCGGACCTGCTGGCAACTGTCCGTGGTCTCGCAGGCGGCGGTATCCTCGTGGTTATCTGGTTTCAACAAAGTGCCTCCTTGTGCAGTCGCGCAAACCATTCGTAATCTGGTTACTGTAGGAAACCAGCATACAGGAGGTTACTTTGAATTCTAAGCCCCGCATCGCCGTTATTATCGGCTCAACCCGCCCCACCCGATTCGCCGACGCCCCGGCACAATGGATATTGAAACAGGCTCAGGCGCGTGATGACTTCGACGTGGAACTGATCGACCTGCGCGATCACCCGCTCCCCTTCTTCGAGGAGATGGCGTCGAATTTTTGGATGCCGAGCCAGAATCCGGAAGCGGTCCGCTGGCAGGAAATGATCGGGCGCTTCGACGGCTATATCTTCGTCGTCGCCGAATACAACCATTCTATCACTGCCGTTCTCAAGAACGCACTCGACCAGGCCTACAAGGAATGGATGCGGAAGCCGTTCACCGCGATCGGCTATGGCGGCACGGGTGCCACGCGCGCGGTCGAACATCTGCGCGGAATCGGCGTTGAGCTTCATATGGTCTCCACCCGCAGTGCCGTGCATATCGGCGGCGGCGACTTCATGTCGATCCACCCGGCCTTCGGCAACAAGCCGATCGAAGAGATCGAGGCGAACCTGCTGCCGACAGCAAAGGCAGCCTTCGACGAACTGGTCTGGTGGGCCAAGGCAACGATGGCCGCAAAGGCAGCCGCAGCCTGACCTCTCCGAAAAGAAAACCGCGCGGCGAGCAGGGCTTGCCGCGCAGTCATGATGCTGCATCAGAACTTAGAAGTTCTGGAAGAGCTGGCGGACCTTGTCATAGGAGGCGTTGGCGATGTTCAGCGATTGCAGGCCGAGCTGCTGCTGGGTCTGCTGGGCTTTCAGCTTGCTCGACTCCTCTTCCATATCGGCATCAACAAGACGGCCGATGCCTTCGGTGATGTTGTCGGACAAGCTCTTGGCGAAGTCGTCCTGCATGCTGATGCGTTTTTCCAGCGCGCCGAAGGCCGAGCCGACAGTCGTCAGCTGCTGGAGCGCGGCATCGACGACGCTGATCATCTCGTTGAGGTCCTGTTTGCTTGTCGCCGCCGTCAGGCCGATTTCCACCTGGCCGGCCGTATTGCCGTTCTTGCTCTTCGTCAGCACCCAGTTTTTCGCCGTGCCGAGTTCAGTTGCAAAGAAGGCGGAAGTCAGCACACCATATTCGCCGGTGCCCCCTGCCCGGTCATCGATCACATAGCGCGCATCCTTGGAGGAGGTCGCGCCGCTCGGCGGGATGTCGATATGGTAGCTCAGCATGCCGACCGATACCGTACCATCCGAATTACGGATGAAGGAGGCCGGGATCTGTCGCGGCTGAGTCGGCGTGGAGGTATTGTCGAGGATGATCCAGTTGTCGTTGTTGAAGCCCGCACCTTCCGAAACGCTGCGAAGCTGCGCCTTCAACTGGTCGAGCTCTTCATTGATCTTGGTTTTGTCGACGCCCTGCTCTGTTGCGGCGACAAGCTTTGCCTTGATCTCGGTGACGACGTCGATGACGCTATTAACGCCGGCAGATGCAGTGCCCATGGTGGCGGCAGCCATGCCGAGGGCATCCTGAACGGCCGACAGGGCCTTATTGTCGTGGCGCGCCGTCGTCGCGACCGACCAGTAGGCGGCATTGTCCTGGGCTTTTTCGACGCGCAGACCCGTCGTGATATGGTTCTGCGTAACCTTCATATTTCGATTGATGTCACGCAGCACATAAAGCGCCGCATCCACGGAGGTGCGCTGATAAATACTCACGGTACGAACTCCAAAAACACTACAAAACGCAACGAAACAGGATGTACCGAAATCACACGGACGTTCATGTCCGCCGTCGCTGGAGGCAGCGCAATGGCCTTCGAAAAACTGAGAAGACCGGCCGGTTACTGATCGCAATCATTGCGGGTTATGCTTAAAAAACGACTAATCTTCAGAAGTAATTTATCTTATTTCACAAGACTTCATATACCATAGAAAAGCCCGCCGATGAGGTCCGGCGGGCGCTTCCGAAAGTATTGATAAAGACTTACTCAGCAGCCTGGAGGTGTTTTTGCGGACCCGGCCGCGGACGCGTCGCCTGCGTCATTTCCTCATGCAGGCGCGCCTCCTCATGGGCATGCGGCTTGGCGAAGCGGGCAATCAGCAGATAGGCGACGGGCGTGATGAACAGCGTCACTAGCGTCGCAAAGCCGAGACCGCCGACGATCACCCAGCCGAGCGCTACGCGTGCTTCGGCACCGGCACCATGGGCAAAGACCAGTGGCACCCCCCCAAGAATGGTCGCGATCATCGTCATCATGACCGGACGCAGACGAAGCGCGCAGGCCTTCTCGATAGAAGTGCGCACATCTTCGCCACGGTCACGCAGCTGATTGGCGAATTCCACGATCAGAATACCGTTCTTCGCCATGACACCGACAAGCAGCACCAGGCCGATCTGGCTGTAGATGTTGAGACTGGAGCCGGTGATGACAAGCGCGAAGACGGCGCAGGCGAGGCCGAGCGGCACCGTCGACATGATGATCAGCGACGACAATACGCTTTCAAACTGTGCGGCAAGCACCAGGAAGATAATGACGATCGCAAAGCCGAAGGTCAGCGCCATGCCGCTGGAATTCTCTTCGAGAGTCGCGGCTTCAGCGAGCGGCAGCAAGCGCGCGCCGGGCGGCAGCAGCGGCTCGGCCATTTGCGTGACGTTCTTCACGGCATCGCCGAGCGACATGCCGTCCTTCAGGCCGGCGGTGATCGCAACAGAAGCGAGCTGCTGTTCGCGGTTGAGCTGCGGGGCGACCGAGCCTTCCTTCAGCGAAGCGATGACCGACATCGGCACGATCTTGCCGTCGCCAGTCTTCAGGAAGACGTTTTCGAGATCGGTCGGATCGTCGATCGGCCGCATCGTCGAGGTCAAAAGCACCGGATAGGATTCGCCACCGACGAAGACGTCCACCACCGAGCGGCCCTCGAGCAGCGACTGGATGGCGGTCGAAAGCCCTGTTATGTCGATGCCGAGGTCGGAGGCCCGCTCGCGATCGATGGCGACCGAGACCTGCGCCTGCGACGGTTCGTTGGTCAGGCGCGGCGTATCGTACTGACCGCTCGCGTCGAGTTGCTGCACCAGCTTGGCGGCGGCCGCCGTCAGCGCCTCGTGATCGTTGCCGATCAGCGCCATCTGCAATCCGCTGCCGGCGCCGCGGATGCGCAGGCTGTTCGACGAAATCGCATTGCCACGCAGCGCCGGCACCTTTGACGCCGCCTGGTTGATGTCGCGGACAATCTCGGCCTGCGTGCGGTCACGCTCGCCCCAGGGCGCCAAGGTCAGGACCATGAAGCCGCTATTGGAAGAGCCGCCCTGGCCGGAGATCGAGAAAATGTTCCTGATGTCGCCGCTGTCGACGAGCGGCTGGAGGTATTCCTCCACCAACTGCATCTTGTCGCGCGTATAGTCGAGACTGGAGCCTTGCGGCGTCGTTAGCCGCATCATCACCATGGCGCGGTCTTCTTCCGGCGTCAGCTCGCTATTGACCGTACCGAAGGCGACCACAGCGGCCGCACCGAAGATGAGCGAAAAGACGATGACGATGAAGGGTGCATTCAGGCAGGCATGCAGCCCCCATTTATAGACGCGGGCGAAAGCCTCGCCGAAGCGGCCGAGCAACCCGTGATCCTCGATCATCGGCTTGGTCAGCATGCGCGAGGCGAGCATCGGACACAGCGTCAGCGCCACGATCGACGACAGGCCGACCGAGAAGGCGAGCACGAAACCGAATTCGCGGAACAGGCCACCCACCTGCCCCGGCAGGAAGGACAGCGGAATGAAGACGGCGGCAAGCGTGGCCGTCGTCGCAATGACCGCGAAGAACACCTCGCGTGTGCCGAGCACGGCAGCCGCACGCGGCCCCATGCCCTCGGAGCGCCGACGCACGATGTTTTCGAGCACGACGATGGCGTCGTCGACCACGAGACCGGTTGCCAGAACGATCGCGAGCAGCGTCAGGATGTTGATCGAGAAGCCGACCATGTAGAGCGCTGCCAGCGTGCCGATCAGCGCCACCGGCATCGAGACGGACGGGATCAGCGTCGCGCGCCAGTCGCGCAGGAAGAGGTAGATGACGATGGTGACGATGACGGCCGACAGCAGCAGTGCCAGCACCACTTCGTGGATCGCGCCCTCGATGAACACTGCGTCGTCACTGGTGATCGCGATCGTCGTGCCCTTCGGCAACGTCTTGGAAAGCTGGTCGACAGCAGCGTGAATGCCGGTGGAAATATTCAGCGTATTGGATTGTGCCTGGCGGATGATGCCGAGACCGATGCCCGGCTTGCCGTTGGAGCGCAGCGCCGTCTCACCGTCGCGCGGCCCGAGTGTCACGGTCGCAACGTCACCGAGGCGCACATTGTGCTGCAGGATGACATTCTGGAAGTCTTCAGGCGTCTGCAGGCTGGCGGTGGCGCGCACCACGATATCCTGCATCGGGCTCTTCAGCGAACCGGCCGGCACGTCGAGCGCGGCATTGTCGAGCGCCTTGGTCAGATCGCCGATGGTCAGCCCGCGGCTTGCAAGCGCGCTCTGATCGACGTCGACGCGGAAGACCTTTTCCTGATCGCCATATTCTTCGACGTCGGCAACGCCGTCCACGGAGGCCAGACGATCGACCACCTCGTTTTCGACGAGCAGCGTCAGATCGTCCATGTTGAGCGTATCCGACGTCACCGCAAGGCGCATGATCGCCGAAGAATCCGAGTCCGCCTTGACGATCTGCGGCGCATCCGCCTCGTCGGGCAGGTTCTGGGCGATGCGGCCGATGGCGTCGCGCACGTCATTGGCGGCAACGGCCAGATCGATGGAATCGGAAAATTCCAGCGTCACGCGGCTCTGGCCGAACTGGGAACTGGAAGAGATGGATTTGAGACCGCTGACGCGCGCGACCGCGCCTTCGATGACCTTGGTCAATTCCTGGTCGACCGTCTGCGGCGAAGCGCCGTCGAAGGCGGTGCGAACCGTCACGACCGGCCGGTCGACATCAGGCAGCTCGCGTACTTCGACGCCTACATAGGCCGCAAGGCCGGCCACCACCATCAGCGTGTTGAAGACCAGCGCCAGGATCGGCCGGCGCACGAAGAGCGCAGTGAAGCTCGCCTTGCTGGATTCCGGTTTGTCGTGGTGGATCTCGGTCACGCTCATTGGGCGGCGACCTTATCGTTCGAGGCGACATCGGTCGCCACGCGCACAGCGCCGTTCTCGCGCACGCGCTGCAGGCCCTGCGTGACGATCTGATCGCCATCATCAAGATCCGCGTTGACCAGCACATAGTCCGGATTGCGCTGCACGACCGTGACCCGCACCTTGTGCGACTTGTTGTCGGTCACCTGCCAGACGAAGGAGCCCTGTGCATCCCACTGCACGGAGAGCGGGTTGACGGCGGGATATCTATCGCCGGCAAACTTCATACTGACCGAAAAGGACATGCCGGCGCGCAGCTCGTCCGAGCGGTTGTCGATGCGTCCACGCAGGCGCAGCGTGCGGCTTGCCGGATCGATGCGGTTATCGACCGCTTCCAGCACGCCGGAGAACACCTTGCCCGGCCGCGCCACCGACGTCGCCTCGACCCCCTGGCCGACCGAAACCGTATTGGCGAAGCGTTCCGGCACCCAGTAGTCGACCAGGATTTCAGTGCGGTCGTCCAGCGTGACGATCGGCGTCGAGGTGGTGACATTGTCGCCGATATTGACCGGCACGATGCCGACGATACCGTCGATCGGCGCCACGATGTTGCGGCGCGTGAGATTGAGCTCGGCGGCCTGCAGCTGCAGTCGCGCGTTCTGCTCGGCGATCTCGGAATCGAAGACGTCCATGCGCGAAACGCTGGACTTGATACTGTGGTAGAGGTTTGATTTCTCGAGCGCGCTGTTCAGCGCCACCTGTGCCTGCCCCTGGGCAATCACCTGCTCTTCGCTGTCGAGCTTGGCGAGAACCTGGCCCTGTTTGACCATATCGCCTGACTTGATGAGGATTTCGCGGATCGTGCCCGTCGCCTGCGGCGTCACCGCAACGGAGCGGATCGCGTCGCCCGTGCCGATTGCGTTCAGCCGGTCGTTGACGATGCCCTGAACGACGGCTTGCGTGACGACGAGCGTAGCTGCGTTGCGTCCACCGCCACCGCCGTTACCTCCGCCATTGCGACGGCTCTGACCTTGCCCCTGATTTTGACCGCCCTGACCTTGTGCCTGCTGCACATCAGCCGTTTCGTCGGCTTTGGGCGCAATCATGGAAACGATATTGTCGGGAATTCCTGCATTCCGCATCGTCTCGCCGGCACCGGGCACAAAATAGACCCACGCGGCAAAGCCGGCCATGATGACGACGATACAAAGTACAAACTGCTTCCAAAAGGGCATTCACGTCTCCGGAGGGACTCGAGGTTGTCCAGGGTCTGTCGAAAGAGGCGTACGAGACAAAAAGTCTCGCTGGTGCGACAATATCGCACCTTTCCCCGGCCGGCAGCAAGCGCAACCACCCGTCATTACGGATTTGTAATATCAGCAGACTTTGAAAATAACCCGTCCGCTCACTTTTACTTGAGTGGCGCTAGAGTAGTGCCGGCAAAAGCGTGCAGCGGTTTTCCGTCCGTAACTGGACCATGCTTTAAATACGCCGCTCCCGCCGCCATGTTCCGGGCGAAATTCCGTTGAGCGCGGTGAAGACCCGCGTCAGGTGGCTCTGGTCTGCAAAACCGCAGGCAACCGCGATCTCGGCGATGGAGGCCGTGCCGAGCAGCATCTGCCGCGCCTTCTCCGCCCGATATTCCATCAGCCAGCGATGCGGCGTGCGGCCCGTCGATTTCTTGAAAGCGCGGATGAAGTAGCTGGTCGAAAGCCCACATTGCGCCGCGACATCGGAAACCGTCGCCTCCCGCGCCGTCAGCGAGGCAAGAAACGCCGTCGCCATGTTGAGCTGGCGGGCCGAGAGCCCACCCGATCGCTCCGCGGGCAAGCTGACACCGCCGTAGCGGGTCACCAGATGCGCCTGCAGCGCCAGCAGGACGTGATCGATGAAAAGCGCACTTGCATGCGCCGGTTGGCTCAACGCCGGCAAGAGCGCCATGGCAAGCCCCTGCACGACGGGATCAAGCTGCCCCTGCTTGCAATCGAGCCCCTTGAAGCCAGGCCGCCCCGCCTCGTAGCTGAAATCGGAGAGGCCCTGGCGCGAGATGTTGAAACGCACATTGTCGAAGGAGGAGCGGTGATGGCAGCGCCATTCCTCGCCCAGATCGGTGATGGCGAGCGTTCCCTCGGAATGCCCGCCCTCGAAGACGAGCTTGCCGCTGCGCCAGAGGCGATGGCTGTCGAAGGACTTCAATTGCGCGATGACACTGAAGGCATCCGCCTGGGGAATCGGCCCGCTCTCGTTATGATCCGCGCTGTTGCTGCGCATGCGCACGATCGAAACCGCGCCGGCTCTAAGCAATGAAATCTGTGGCCGAGTTGCCAATTCAATCTCACCCCCGTTTTCGAATTGCCTCCCGTTATCACAATCGCATGATTTTCCCTCAAAAACCACTCACGGAAACCGAAACGGCAGCCACCGTTCCCGAGGCTGCCGTCCGTCATACCGCTTCCTGAAAGATCAGGCGGCCTCCTGAAACGCCTTTTCCAGCGTGGCAATGTCGATCTTGACCATCTGCAGCATCGCCTCGGTCATGTTCTTGGCATTACCCTTGCGCGCGCCGGTCATCATCTCGATCAGCGCCTTGGGTACGATCTGCCAGGAAAGACCCCAGCGATCCCTGAGCCAGCCGCATTGTTCCGCCGTGCCCCCGTCGGCAAGGAAGCCATCCCAGATGCGGTCGACCTCCGCCTGATCTTCGCACATGACCTGCACGGAGTAGGCATGGTTGAACGGTTCGAACGGCCCTGCCTGCATGGCGACAAAATTCTGGCCGCCGAGCGTGAACTGCACGATCTCGACGCTGCCCGGAGGGCCGCTCGGCGTTTCCGCCGGCACGGTGGTGATCTCGCCGATCGCAGAATTGGGCACGAGCGAGACATAGAATTCGACCGCTTCGCGAGCGCCTTCGGCAAACCAGAGATGTGAAATGACCTTGACCATGAAACGTCCTCCTTGGGTCTGTTGGTCTCTGTTCATGGCTCTAGGACGCGTGAGCCTCGCCCGTCCCGACAGAGAAGTACGAGAATTTTACCGGTTTCCCGTTTTCGGCCTCCCGTTTCTCGGTCTTCCGAAGCCTCAACGAGGCCCTGCAGGTCAGGACAATTTTCGACAAAAGAGGGTGAAAACAAACAATCGGAATTGGTTTTTGCCAAGTAGGTTCGCCGGCAATACGCGGCCCCGCTCTTGCGGGGAAGCGATGCCGACCGACGCCCTGCCCCTCTCGGGCACGCATGCCGGCAACACATTTCCAGCCTTTAAGGCCTCATGACCAGGGAGAACGACCAATGTCCGGATATCTTGAAGTCCTCACACCCCAGAACAGCCAGCTTATCTTCATCGATCAGCAACCGCAGATGGCCTTCGGCGTCCAGTCCATCGACCGCCAGACCCTGAAGAACAACGTCGTCGGCCTCGCTAAAGCCGCCAAGACCTTCAAGGTACCGACCACCATCACCACGGTCGAGACCGAAGCCTTCTCGGGTCACACCTATCCGGAACTGCTGGCCGTCTTCCCCGAAAATACGATTCTCGAACGTTCCTCGATGAACTCCTGGGACGATCAGAACGTCCGCGACGCGCTGGCGAAGAACGCTGCCAACGGCCGCAAGAAAGTCGTCGTTTCAGGCCTCTGGACCGAAGTCTGCAACACGACATTCGCGCTATCCTGCATGCACGACACCGATTACGAAATCTACATGGTCGCCGATGCCTCCGGCGGGACGTCTGCCGATGCGCATAAATACGCCATGGACCGCATGATCCAGGCTGGCTGCGTTCCCGTCACCTGGCAGCAGGTGCTGCTGGAATGGCAGCGCGACTGGGCTCGCCGCGAAACCTATGACGCTGTGACCGGCATCGTGAAGGAGCATTCCGGCGCCTACGGCATGGGCGTCGATTACGCTTACACCCATGTCCACAAGGCGCCCGAACGTGTCAAGCACGGCGATCGCATCGGCCCGAACCCGGCGAAGTAAGCTCCATCGGCGGAGGCGGTCTGTTGTCCGCCTCCGCCTGCCTTGCATGCCGCCCTTCCTTGAATGCGGAAATGAATCGAGGATCCAATGAAAATCTATCTCCTCTCCCTCGGCGCCGGCCTTCTCGTCGGCATCGTCTACAGCCTGCTGAATGTCCGTTCGCCAGCTCCGCCCGTGATCGCGCTGGTCGGGCTGCTCGGCATCCTCGTCGGCGAGCAGGTCATTCCGTTCGCCAAGACGCTGATCAACAAGGAGCCGGCCGCAGTCTCATGGCTGAACCAGATCAAGCCGCACATGTTCGGCCACCTGCCGAAGGGCGGCCAGCTCTCAGACATCAAGGCCGCCGACATCAAGCCCTCCGACAAGGTCTGATAACGCTCGCGCTCGAGGACGAAGACTATGGAAAACACGACCGCCGACCTCATCCTGCATCACGGTCTGATCACCACGCTCGACCGCTCCAATCCGACCGCCAGCGCCGTCGCCGTCAAGGATGGCAGGTTCCTCGCTGTCGGCMATGACGCCGAGATCATGGCGCTCAAGGGGCCGGATACGAAGGTGGTCGACCTCAAGGGCAAACGCGTCCTTCCCGGCCTCATCGACAACCACACGCACGTCATCAGAGGTGGCCTGAACTTCAACATGGAGCTGCGCTGGGATGGCGTGCGATCGCTCACCGATGCCATGGACATGCTGAAGCGCCAGGTGGCGATCACCCCGCCGCCGCAATGGGTCCGCATCGTCGGTGGCTTCACCGAGCATCAGTTTGCCGAAAAGCGCCTGCCGACCATCGACGAGATCAACGCAATCGCCCCCGATACCCCTGTCTTCATCCTGCATCTTTATGACCGCGCGCTGCTGAATGGCGCGGCTCTGCGCGCCGTCGGCTACACCAAGGACACGCCGAACCCGCCGGGCGGCGAAATCACCCGCGATATCAAAGGCAACCCGACTGGTCTGCTGCTCGCAAAGCCGAATGCCGGGATCCTCTATTCGACGCTCGCCAAAGGGCCGAAGCTGCCCTTCGACTATCAGGTCAATTCCACCCGTCATTTCATGCGCGAGCTCAATCGCCTCGGGGTAACAGGCGTCATCGATGCCGGCGGCGGCTTCCAGAACTATCCCGATGACTATGCCGTCATCCAGAAGCTTGCCGATGACGGCCAGATGACCGTCCGCCTCGCCTATAATCTCTTCACCCAGAAGCCCAAGCAGGAGAAGGAAGACTTCCTGAACTGGACCGCCTCGGTGAAATACAAGCAAGGCTCCGATTACTTCCGCCACAACGGTGCCGGCGAAATGCTCGTCTTCTCCGCTGCCGATTTCGAGGATTTCCGCCAGCCGCGGCCCGACATGCCGCCGGAAATGGAAGGCGAGCTGGAAGAGGTCGTACGCGTACTTGCGGAAAACCGCTGGCCCTGGCGCCTGCACGCCACCTATGACGAGACGATCAGCCGTGCGCTCGATGTCTTCGAAAAGGTCAATCAGGATATTCCGCTCGAAGGCCTCAACTGGTTCTTCGACCACGCAGAGACGATTTCCGAACAGTCGATCGACCGGATCGCCGCTCTCGGCGGCGGCATCGCCGTGCAGCACCGCATGGCCTACCAGGGCGAATATTTCGTCGAGCGTTACGGAGTTGGTGCTGCCGAGGCCACCCCGCCCGTCGCCCGCATGCTGGAAAAGGGCGTCAAGGTCTCCGCCGGCACCGATGCCACCCGCGTCGCCTCCTATAATCCCTGGGTGTCGCTCTCCTGGATGATCACAGGCCGCACCGTCGGCGGCATGGCGATCTATCCGCGCCGCAACTGCCTGGATCGCGAAACGGCGCTGCGCATGTGGACCGAAAACGTCACCTGGTTCTCCAACGAGGAAGGCAAGAAGGGCCGCATCGAAAAGGGCCAGTTCGCCGATCTCATCGTGCCGGACAAGGATTTCTTCGCCTGCGCCGAAGAGGAAATCTCCTTCCTCACCTCGGATCTGACCATGGTCGGCGGCAAGATCGTCTATGGCGCCGGCACCTTTGCCGCACTGGACGAGAACGAAGTTCCGCCCGCCATGCCCGACTGGTCACCAGTGCGCAGCTTCAAGGGTTATGCCGCCTGGGGCGAACCCGAAGGTGCCGGCAAGAACTCGCTGCATCGCCGCCTGATCTCTGGTTGCGGCTGCGCCAATGATTGCAATGTCCACGGCCATGCGCATGCCAGTGCCTGGGGCTCGAAGGCGCCGGTTTCCGATCTCAAGAGCTTCTGGGGCGCACTCGGCTGCGCCTGCTGGGCAGTCTGAGGATCGATGCCATGCATGCCCTCGAAATTCGACTTGCGTCGCTTGCCCGTCCCCTTTTCGGCGCGGCCCTCATGCGCTTCATTGCCTATCTCGGCCTCTGCGCCGCCTATCTGCAGGGCGGCCTCAACAAGCTCACGGACTTTCCGGGCGCGATCGGCGAGATGAGCCATTTCGGCCTGTCGCCTGCGCCGCTCTTTGCGGTGCTCGTCATCGTCCTGGAGCTTGCCGCCTCGGCCATGATTCTCTTGGGTCTCCTGCGATGGCTGGGTGCGCTCGCCCTCGGTGGCTTCACACTCATGGCCACCTTCCTCGCCCTGCGTTTCTGGGAGTTACCCGCTGGAATGGAGCGCTTCATGGCCGCCAATTCCTTCTTCGAACATCTGGGTCTTGCCGGCGGCTTCCTGCTCGTCGCCTGGCTCGATCTGAGTGAAAAAGCATAGGGCAACCTGCACCTAAGCATCACTTCCGCTGACCATTGCAAAATGTTTCCTGACCGTGTCAGCACCGCGGTGCAAACCATTCGCCCCCTGGGCGTAGATCCTGCCAACCCCAGCATAGGACAAGTTCAATGCCGACGATCACCACCAAAGATGGAACGACGATTTACTATCAGGATTGGGGCAACGGTCAGCCGATCCTCTTCTCCCACGGCTGGCCGCTCTCGGGCGACGCCTGGGAAGTGCAGATGCTCTATTTCGCCCAGCAGGGCTACCGCGTCATCGCCCACGATCGCCGCGGCCATGGCAAGTCCTCGCAGCCGTGGAACGGCAACAATATGGATCAGTATGCCGATGACCTCGCCGAGCTCATCGAGAAGCTCGACCTGAACAACCTTATCATGATCGGTCATTCCACCGGCGGCGGCGAAGTCGCCCACTATATCGGCCGCCACGGCACGAGCCGCGTAGCCAAGGTGGTGCTCGTCGGCGCCGTTCCGCCGCTGATGCTGAAGACGCCCAACAATCCCGAGGGCACGCCGATCGAAGTCTTCGACGGCATTCGCAAGGGCACGGCTGGCGACCGCTCGCAGTTCTACCGTGACCTCACCATGCCCTTCTACGGCTTCAACCGCGATGGCGCCAAGGTCAACGAAGGCCTGCGCGAAACCTTCTGGCTGATGGGCATGGCCGGCGGCATCAAGGGCCACTACGATTGCATCCGCGAATTTTCAGAAGTCGATTACAGCGAAGACCTGAAGAAGATCGACGTTCCGGCCCTGCTCATCCACGGTGATGCCGACCAGATCGTGCCGATCAAGGCTGCCGCCGAAAAGGGCATCAAGCTTCTGAAGAACGGCACGCTGAAGGTCTATCCGGGTGCCCCGCACGGCCTCGCCCAGACGGAAGCCGACAAGTTCAACGCCGACGTTCTCGCCTTCATCAAGGCCTGAACCGCCTTTGCACTGATTTAGCGGCCGGCCGGGCCGAAGGAGATCACCTATGCTTCGTTTATCCCTAGCTTTTACCGTTCTTCTCGGCCTGGCCGGCGTCCCGGCCTATGCCGCCTCGCCGCAATTCGGCGTCGGCGCGCAATATGATACGACCCATGTCTATGTCGCGCCAGGCGACGTGGACGCCTTCGCCAAAAGCTTCCTCGCCACCTTCGGCGGCACCAGCACAAAGCAGGTGACGGCAACCGTCACGCCGACGCCGAGCAGCACTACATCGCAGCTTCTGCAGACGCCATCAGGCACCGTCTCGCTCTTCGGCTTCAAGACGCCGATCCCCTATCCCTTCGGTGCCGAACGATCAGGTTACCTCGTCACCGATCTCGACAAGGCGATCGCAGCCGCAAAGGCCGCCGGCGCCGATCTCATCGTCGCCCCCTTCCCGGATCCGATCGGCCGCGATGCCGTCATCCAATGGCCGGGTGGCGTCAACATGCAGCTTTACTGGCATACCACGGTGCCGAACTATCCGGCCTTTGCGTCCGTTCCGGAAAACCGCGTCTACGTCTCCGCCGACCGTGTCGCCGCCTTCACCCACGCCTTCCTCGCCTTCTCGCAGGGCAAGGTTATCACCGACGAGGAGAAGGCGCCGGGTATCGAGATCGGCCTGCCGGACAAGACTTTCCATCGCCTGCGCATCGACTCCATCTTCGGCCGCATGACCGTGCTCGTCACCGATGGCCAGCTGCCCTTCCCCTATGGCCGCGAGATGAGCGGCTATGAGACCGCCGATCTCGATGGAACGCTGCAGAAAGCCAAGGACAGCGGCGCCGAGATCCTCGTCGCGCCCTATCAGTCGGGCGACCGCCGCGCTTCCATGGTGGAATTCCCCGGCGGCTATATTGCCGAAATCCACGCCGTCGCGGCAAAGTAACGACACTAAACGATAAGAGGGAAAAAACGATGCGCCCAGCCCTGCCCGTGCTTCTGAGCCTTACCGGCGGTTATGTCGATACCGCCGGCTTCCTGGCGCTTGGCGGCCTCTTTCCCGCCCACGTCACCGGCAACTTCGTGACGCTGGGCGCGGCGCTCACTCACGGGACATCAGGCATCATCGCCAAGCTTCTGGCTCTGCCCGTCTTCTGCCTGACGATCCTCCTGCTGCGTTACATCACGCACAATGTCCCGGCCGGCGACGAGAAGGGCCTGCGCATCCTGCTCGTCATCAAGCTTATGTTCCTCATTGCCGGCGGCGCCTGCGCCATCTGGCTGTCGCCCTTTACCAACCCGGACGGCCTGCCGCTGGTCGCGACCGGCATGCTGCTCGTCGTCGCCATGGCGATCCAGAACGCCGCTCACCGCATCCATCTCGGCGCAGCACCCCCGAGCACGCTGATGACCGGCACCACGACACAGATCATGATCGACCTCGCCGACCTCGCCCATGGCAGTGCCGGCGATCAGGCAAAACCCCTAAAGACCCGCCTGTCGCGCATGGTGGTCGCTGTTTTCGCCTTCGCGCTCGGCTGCGGTCTTGCCGCTCTGCTTTACGCCACGGTCGGCACCTGGTGCTTTGCTCTGCCGCCGCTTTTTGCGCTCGTCTCGGTCTGCCTTGCCTTCGCTGGCCCTCAAACCGCCTGAAGCAGGTCGCGCAAAACTGTGCAGCGGTTTTGCGATTGCGACTTGCGTCAAACAAGGACTTGAGGATAGCTGAGCGCCTGGGAATGAAAGCAGAACAACTTTCTGGTCTTTCCTTCCCGAATCACTACATTACGCGGCATGAGCAATAGTTTCGACGATATGCCCTTCTTCGACGAGGAACCGGGCGAAACGCCGCGCAAGCCGCAACAGCCCGCCGCACCCGCCGGAAGAGCACCTGCCGCCGCCGGCGGTATCGCCGCCCGCGCCATGGCAGCCCGCGATGGCGGTCGCGCCGATTATCTCGCCGGCCTCAACCCGGAACAGCGTGAAGCAGTCGAGACGCTGGAAGGCCCAGTTCTCGTACTCGCCGGCGCCGGCACCGGCAAAACGCGTGTGCTCACCACTCGCATCGCCCATATCCTGTCGACCGGCCGCGCCTTCCCTTCGCAGATCCTGGCAGTGACCTTCACCAACAAGGCAGCGCGCGAGATGAAGGAGCGCATCGCGGTTCTCGTCGGCGGCGCCGTCGAAGGCATGCCCTGGCTCGGCACCTTCCACTCGATCGGCGTGAAACTTCTGCGCCGCCACGCCGAACTTGTCGGCCTGCGCTCCGATTTCACCATCCTCGATACCGACGATGTCATCCGCCTCATCAAGCAGCTGATCCAGGCCGAAGGCCTCGACGACAAGCGCTGGCCGGCCAAGCAGTTCGCCGGCATGATCGATACCTGGAAGAACAAGGGCCTCGGCCCCGCCGATATTCCGGAAGGCGATGCGCGCGCTTTCGCCAATGGCCGCGGGCGCGATCTCTATTTCGCCTATCAGAACCGCCTGTCGACGCTGAACGCCTGCGATTTCGGCGACCTTCTGATGCATCCGATCGCGATCTTTCGCAAGCAGCCGGATCTGCTCAAGGAATATCACCAGAAATTCCGCTACATCCTCGTCGACGAGTATCAGGACACCAACACCGCCCAGTACATGTGGCTTCGGCTTCTCGCCCAGCGCCCCAAGGGCGAGCTGCAGAATGTCTGCTGCGTCGGCGACGACGACCAGTCGATCTACGGTTGGCGCGGCGCGGAAGTGGACAATATCCTGCGCTTCGAGAAGGATTTCCCCGGCGCCAAAGTCATCAAGCTCGAGCGCAACTATCGTTCGACCGCCCATATCCTCGGCACAGCCGCCCATCTGATCACCCACAATGAAGGTCGCCTCGGCAAGACGCTCTTCACCGATCGCTCCGATCCGGATGATGCCAAGGTGCAGGTGCATGCCTCCTGGGATTCCGAGGAAGAAGCCCGCGCCATCGGCGAGGAAATCGAGCGCCTGCAGCGCGGCGATGCCGACGGCAGGAAGCATCTGCTCAACGACATGGCGATCCTGGTACGCGCCTCCTTCCAGATGCGCGAATTCGAAGACCGCTTCGTCACCCTCGGCCTGAACTATCGCGTCATCGGCGGCCCGCGCTTCTACGAGCGCCTCGAAATCCGCGACGCCATGGCCTATTTCCGGCTGGTCTCGCAGGGCGCCGACGACCTCGCCTTCGAGCGCATCGTCAACACCCCGAAGCGCGGCCTGGGCGACACGACAGTGCGCGCCCTGCACGACTATGCCCGCGCCCGCAACATTCCGATGCTCGCGGCCGCCGCCGACATCATCGAGACGGACGAACTGAAGCCCAAGGCCCGCAAAGCCCTCTTCGACGTGATTCAATCTTTCCGGCGATGGCAGGAACTGCTTGAAAACACACCACATACCGAGCTCGCCGAGCAGATTCTCGAAGAATCCGGCTATACCGACATGTGGAAGAACGACAAGAGCGCCGAAGCGCCAGGTCGGCTGGAAAACCTCAAGGAACTCATCCGCTCGATGGAGAGCTTCGAATCCATGCGTGGCTTCCTGGAGCACGTCTCGCTGGTCATGGATGCCGAGACCAACGAGAACCTCGACGCTGTCTCCATCATGACGCTGCACTCTGCCAAGGGCCTGGAATTCGACACGGTCTTCCTGCCCGGCTGGGAAGAAGGCCTTTTCCCGCATCAGCGCTCCCTCGATGAAACCGGCCGCGCCGGCCTGGAGGAAGAACGCCGTCTGGCCTATGTCGGCATCACCCGCGCCAAACACCGCTGCCACATCTGGTTCGTCTCCAACCGCCGCATCCACGGCCTCTGGCAGTCGACCATTCCCTCGCGCTTCCTCGACGAACTGCCGGAAACCCATGTCGAAGTCGCCGAGATGGAGCAGAATTACGGCGGCTACGGCCGCGGTGGCGGTTACGGCCAGTCGCGCTTCGACAAGGCCGATCCTTTCGCCAACTCCTATTCGACGCCCGGCTGGAAACGCGCCCAGGCCAACAAGACCGACGCCACCCGTGACAACTGGGGCAGCCGCTCCGGCCATGCGGTGGAGCGCATTGGCTACGGTGAAAGCGGGCCTCGCGGTCGCACCATCGAGGGCGAACTGGTAGCGAAGTCCACTGCCACCGAGCCCTCGCGCTTCGCCATCGGCGACCGCGTCTTCCACATCAAATTCGGCAACGGCTCCATAGCAGGTATCGAAGGCAACAAGCTGACCATCGATTTCGACCGCGCCGGCCAGAAGCGTGTGCTCGACGGGTTTGTGGAGCGGGTTTGACCATTCCATCGCCTTGGCCTTTCCAGGGAATCACAGGCCCAACTTTTCGCTCTTCTCCAGATGACAAAACGCCGCTTTGACCCGACTCGCAAACAGGCATAGCCCGATCACTGCCCGCCCATGAAAGGCAGGCTTCACAAGACCTTCAAAGGAGGTTCAAGTGACCAGTGTTTCACCTCTGGGCAGCGCGCTGACCCAGTATAAAGCCCCCCTCAATCCACTCGATACGAACGGCGATGGTGTCGTCTCGGCAGACGAACTTGCCGCCGCTTCCCAGTCCTCAACAACCAACGCAACGACGGCTGGTAAATCGTCCGCCGGCGACGACGGTTCTTCCGGCTCCGATGTCGTCCAGAAGATCACAGCCGATATTCTGAAGCTCATGCTACAGCTCCAGAAGACGGATGACAGCGACAGCCAGTCCGGCACCGATGCCGATGGGGACGGTTCCAAGGGAGCACTCGCTGCCCTGGATTCGAATGGCGACGGCAAGCTCACTACGTCGGAAATTCTTTCGGCCGACCCGCAGAAGATTGCCGCTGCCGGCGGTGACGATGATGACAGCGGCCTGATGGCCAAAGTCCTGACCGACATGCAGACTGCGCTTCGCGCATACCAGACGACCTATGGCAACTCGCCCGCCGCTGCCGGCGACAGCGACCAGACGGCCTGACGCAATGAGGCTCCGCCGGGGGAGCCTCGCTGAACAGGCAAAACGCTTTGATAGGCGCAGAGACAGCCTCCCCGCGCCCTCCGCTTGTGCTGGCGTGATTTATCGGAGAGGTTGCCAACATGATTGACCCTTCTTCGATCGACATGAAAGTCTTGCGGCAGATCGGCTGGGATCACTGGGATCCGATCGGCATCACGCCGTGGAAAGATCCGGCATGGCGCAGAGCTGTAGCCGACGAATACGATTCCTATCTTCTCCGCGCCGCCGGCATGATTCTCCAAAACTCTTCACTGGAAACAGTTGCGGCTTACCTAGACGAGATCGTCGTCATCAATATGGGGCTTGGGCCCGTTAGTGCTGCAATTCATGGCGCGTCGGTTCGAACCGTCGAAGCGATGGCCGCCTGTCTTCGAACCGAATCTCACGACGCACGAGATGTCCAATGACGGCAATCCCCACGCTACAAACCGAACGACTGATCCTGCGGCCTCCCGTGATGGAAGACTGGCCGGCCTACCACGCCCTGATGATCACCGATCGCGCCCTCTACATGGGCGGCCCGCACTCGACCAAGGCGGCCTGGGGCATGTTTTGCCATGACGTTGCCCTATGGACGCTTGAAGGCCACGGCGCCCTGATGATGGAGGATCGCGCCACAGGAGAATGCCTCGGCCAGGTCGGGATCAACTACGGCCCGCTTTTCCCGGAGCGTGAGCTGGGCTGGCTCGTCTATCGCCAAGCCGAGGGCAAGGGCTATGCCTACGAGGCCGCTGTCGCCTTGCGCGACTGGGCCTTTGCGGTGCGCGATCTGAAGACGCTGGTGAGCTACATCGCTCCCCAGAATGTGCGGTCGATCCGGCTTGCCGAACGACTGGGCGCCATACCGGATGCGATGGCAGAGCGTCAGGCCGGCGATGAGGACGATATGGTGTTCAGGCATCCGGTCCCGTAGTGCATGCATAAACTCTAATACAAAAGGCGAGATACTTGTCAAATTCGCGTATAGGACGAGCATCACCAGAAAAATTACCTTGATGCTGCCATTTGCCACCCTTCATACTAGAAATAGCACTTGCGCGTTGCCTCCCGGAAATCCACTAGTTGATTGCGCTGACACGGGTTGGCATTTTGCAGTGCGATATGCGTAAGGATGGCTTGATGAAGGCGTTGCTGCTCGTCGATATTCAGAATGGTTTCTGTCCCGGAGGCAATCTGCCGGTTCTCGATGGCCATGAAGTCGTTCCCGTCGCCAACAGCCTCATCGACAGCGGCAAGTACGATCTGATCGTCGCCTCGCAGGATTGGCATCCGGCCGATCACGGCAGTTTCGCCTCCTCCCACACCGACAAGAACCCTTTCGAAATGGGCGAACTCTCCGGCAAGCCGCAGATGCTGTGGCCGGATCACTGCGTGCAATATACGCGTGACGCCGAACTACACCCACAGCTCCACTCGGCGCAGATCGACCTCATCCAGCAGAAGGGCGAAAACAGAAACGTCGACAGCTATTCCGCCTTCCGCGACAACGATCAGCATGCCCTGACAGGTCTTGCCGATTTCCTGGTTGATCAGGGTGTCACCGAACTCGACGTCTGCGGGCTGGCGACCGATTATTGCGTGAAATTCTCCGCGCTCGATGCGCTGGAACTGATCCCTGGCGTCAAGGTACGCTTCATCGAGGATGCGAGCCGCGGCATCACGCCTGAAGGTGTCGCTGCCGCCATCGACGAGATGCGTGGACACGGCATCGCCTTGGTCAACAGTGCGGACGTTTTAAGCGAATAGGCGGCTCGTCGCTTTATTTCAGCAGGTAGGCGTCGAATGTCTCATCGCTTCCGGCAGTCGGCCCGAATCGCTTCAGGAGGCCTGTCGCACTCCGGAACGCGGAAATATTCTCCGGTGTGAGAGACAATTCCCAGACGTAGCTTTCCCGTACGGAGAGGGGCGCAGTAATCTGGTCAAGCCGTTGCGAAAGAAGGATGACGACAGGCACTCCCTCGCTTTGCCGCAAGTGGTTGGCCGTCTGCAGTACATCGGCAAGGCTGAGCGACAGGCGAGCGTTGCGGGTAAATCGCACGGTATTGCCGAAACGCTCTTCGCGCATGAGATAGGCGCGATTGGAGATGTAATAGGGCAAGGGTTCCACGAGATAATCGGGATCCGCGATGATAATCGCATCCTTGAGATCAGGGCGCGATTGCATAAGCGTGCCGAAATCCTTGCTTCGGCTCATCGGTATATCGGCAATGAAAGTCTGGTAGACCTTTTCGAGGCCGGCTACGACCTGCAGCGACAGCACTATCAGGAAGCACAGCTGGCCGATCCTTACGACGCGGCTCGCAGCGTCGTTGCCGGCAATGACCGGCGCCCTGTGCGGAGAACGTGAGGTCAAGGCGGTCATCGCGAGCATGAAAACCAGCCAGAGCGCCTGATGCCTGTATCCACCGGGATAGACAAAGGTAAAAAGCAGGCAAAGTCCGAGCAGCACACCCCCCGCCGCGATCATCGCTGGTGGCCGGCTCGCCAATCCCAACAGGCTACCATAGAGGAGAACGGACATCAGCGACACGAAAATGCCGTAGAGCGCCGAGTGCACACGCATCAGATTCAAAACATAGGCGGGATAAAACGCCAGAAAATTCGAGCCGGGAGCGAGGATAGCACGAAGGGCGAGCGAGACGGGATTCTGCCCGCCGAGATCGAGCGTGGCAGCATCATTGAAGGTCGGATAGACCGTCAAGATACATAGGATGACGCCAATCGCGGCAATGACAACGCTTATCGCAAAGGCCCGGCAGCTCTCGAATGTGGGCCTTGGCCGCTCCTGAATGAGATCGAAAAACCAGTAGGTGAAAAAACCCCCGATCAGGATGACCGAATGTACGTTAGTGTTCGCCAGCAAGGCAAACAACAGGCCGAGCAACAATCCGTTGCTCTTCCTCTTCTCCCAGATCACCACGATCAGGAAGACAAAAAGCATGCTGATGCCGTAATTTCGCGACATCGCGGCATATTCGAAAATCGAAAAGTTGCCGAACAATGCCAAAAGCATGACGGGACGCGGAAGTTCCAGCCTGAAAACAACCAGATAGGCTGAAACCGCCGCAACCGCCAGCGCGACGATCTTCAGGACGACAGGCGAGCCGACCACGCTATAGCCGGTGCGCAGCAGAATGTGCCAAAGGGCAGGATGTCCGTCGCCGCGCACATGGCGAAGCATATCGAACAAGTTGTCGCCCTGAAGAGCGAACGACAATGCGCGAACCTCATCACGCCAGACGACTTCGGACCAACAAAGCGCCGATGCCAGCGCCAACCAGACGACAAAGATCAGCGTCTTGCCGACTGTGGCCGAACGGGAACCATCAATATCGGAGACAATCGCAGCCAAACAACGCGAAACCTGGTGGATGAAAGTGCTGCCACGATATCCGTGCGGCCATAATTTAGCGTTAAGCAATGAGCAAGCTCGAGCAACCTTTGCTGAGATCTAGAACTTCTCGTACCTCTCGATAAGCTGAATGTCATCGACCACGTCTTCCATCCTCTTCAGGAACGCGGCCTGCGCATCTCTGACTCCTCGGTTGTAGAAGTACGGGCAGATTTCCTCAGCGAAAAAGTCGAGCAGGAATTCCGCCGGCAGGGCGCCGATCGGATCGAGCTCACGGTCGAAATAAGCGCGGATGCGCGAAACGATTTCCGCTTTTTCTTGCTTCGTAAATTCGATCTTCTTCATTGTCTCCCTCACCTCGCCGGTGACGTAAACCGGTAACGCTTCAGCAAAATCGATTGATGAATCAAGGAAATTCAATTGCCGCAGCAGGTGAGACACCATAGAGGGAAATTTCAATTCCAACAGGATGAATTCCCATGAATCGCGCCGACTTTGTCGAAGGTGTGCGGGGTGGATTTGCCGTGGCACTCGCCTCTGCCCCTTTCGGAGCGCTGTTCGGCGCCCTTGCAGCCGAGCAGGGCATGTCGCTCTCCGAACTCACCTTCATGAGCGCCACCGTCTATGCGGGCGCAAGCCAGATGGTCGGCATCGAGCTCTTCGGCCATGATGTCCAGGCCTGGGTGATCGTGCTGTCGATCCTCGCCGTCAACTTCCGTCACGTGCTCTATTCGGCAGCGATCGCCCGCTACATCGGGCATTTCACGGCGATCCAGAAGTTCTTTACCTTCTTCCTGCTGGTCGATCCCCAATTTGCCGAGACCGTCAAGCGTGGCGAAGCAGGTCAGCCGGTTACCTTCACCTGGTATCTCGGCTTCGGCATCGTCATCTACATCCCCTGGGTTCTCATCAGCCTCCTCGGCGGCATGCTCGGCTCCTTCATCGGCGATCCCAAGACGATCGGCCTCGATATCCTCCTGCCGGCCTATTTCCTCGCCATCGTCCTCGGCTTCCGCAAGCGTGACAATTTTCTGGCTGTGGCGCTGACGAGCGCTGTCGCCTCCGTCATCGCCTATCATTTCGTCGGTTCCCCATGGCATGTGAGCCTGGGTGCTGCGGCCGGCATTCTGCTTGCTGCGCTGATGCCCCTGCCCACCCAGGAGCCGGATCTCGAAGCCGACGCCCTCAACACCGAAAACCACGAGGTCTGAGATGGAATTCGATCTCCACATGGCTCTCGTGATCCTCGCCGCCGCAGCCGCGACCTTCGCGACCCGCATCGGCGGCTACATCATGATCACCCGCATGAAGCGTATTCCGCCGCGCATGGAAGCGGCGCTGAATGCCGTACCGGCGGCAGTGCTGACGACGCTCGTAGCCCCCGCCTTTTTCATGGGCGGCTGGGATTCGAAACTGGCGCTCGCCGTCGCCCTCGTCATCGGCTTGCGCTTCTCACACACATGGATGCTCGTGGCCGCCTGGATCATCGTGATGATCTGGCGGCGCACGATCGGTATTTAAGACCGCCGATCAGTATTCCAGCGGCAGCGTCGCGTTCTCCAGCCATGCCTTGACGTCATGGTTATGGATCAGAGGCATCAACGCTTCGCGCGTTTGGTGGTGATAGTCGTTGAACCAGTGCAACTCATCATGCGTCAGCAATTCCGGAATGACGAGGCTGCGGTCGATTGGGCAGAAGGTCAGCGTGTCGAAGCCGAGCATCGGCATATCGCCCCCATCGATGGCTTCGGCCTCCCGCACATAGATCAGGTTCTCGATGCGGATGCCGAAATGGCCCGGCCGGTAGTAGCCCGGCTCGTTGGACAGGATCATGCCCGGCAGCAGCTCCTGCGTCGACAGCCGCGAAATGCGCTGCGGCCCCTCGTGAACCGAAAGATAGGATCCGACGCCATGCCCCGTGCCATGCGCGAAATCGGCCCCTGCCCGCCATAGCGCGATGCGAGCCAGCGGATCGAGGTCGCAACCACGCGCACCCTTCGGGAAACGCGCCGTGCTGATCTGGATCATGCCCTTCAGAACCAGCGTGAAGAAGCGCTTGTGCTCCTCGCTGACGGTGCCGATGCCAACCGTGCGGGTAATATCCGTCGTGCCATTGATATACTGCGCGCCGGAATCGATCAGGAACAGTTCTCCCGCCTGGATGTGCCGGTCGGTCGCCGTCGTCACCCGGTAGTGCATGATCGCCGCATGTTCGCCGGCACCCGAGATCGTGTCGAAGGAAATATCCTTCAGCGGGTTCTGCATGCTCTGACCGACCTTGGCGCGGGCCACCTCCAGCCGCTCGGCTGCACCGATCTCGGTGATCGTGCCGGGCTTGCTCTGCGACAGCCAGTAGAGGAATTCCACCATGGCAGCCCCATCCTGCAGATGGGCGGCGGCCGAGCCATTGATCTCGACGCTGTTCTTCACGGCTCGCGGCAGCTTTGCCGGATCGACACCCTCCACGACCTCGCCGCCCGCCTTGCGAATGATCTCGGCGAGTGCATAGGAGGTGATATCCGGATCGATGAGGATACGGCCGCCATCCTTGGCGACGGCTGCAAGCTTCTCATCCAGCAGCGAGGGCGCAAGCTGGGTGGCGATCTGTGCCAGATAGGCTTCCGGCTCGATGCTGGTCTTGCGCTTATCGAGGAAGAGCTCCGCCTTGCCGTCTGCATGGATGATAGCGCGCGCCAGAGGATGCGGCGTATGCGGCACGTCTGCGCCGCGGATGTTGAAAATCCAGGCGATGGAGGACGGATCGGCGATAAGCACCGCCTTCAGGTTCTTGTCTCCGAGATCGGAGGCGATGGTGGCGATCTTGTCCTTGGCGAGAATACCTGATTGCGCCACGTTCTGGATGACGACAGCGCCAAGCGGCTCTGCCGGCCGGTCGGCCCAGAGCCTGTCGAGCGGATTGTGCGGCAGGAAGACCAGCGCACCGCCGATTTCGGAGAGCGCCTTTTCGAGCTTGCGCACTTCCGCACCCGAATGCAGCCACGGATCGATGCCGAGCTTCAGCCCCTTCTTGCCATGCGCCGGCAACCAGACGTGCGGCGGCTCGTTGACAAGATCGCCGCCGGTGAAAACCGAGCCGTCCACCTGCTCGGCAAGCTGCGTCACATAGCGCCCGTCGACATAGACGATCGCCTCCGTCCGGGCGATCAGCGCAATGCCCGCCGAGCCGGTGAAACCTGTCAGCCACGACAGCCGCTCCGCGCAGGCAGGCACATACTCGCCATTATATTCATCGGCGCGCGGCACGAGAAAAGCGTCGATGCCGAGTGCATCGAAACTGGCGCGGAGTGCGGATACCCGTTCCCTGCCGAATTGCGGCGTGGAGGTGACTTCGAAAGACTGGAACATGCTGGAAACCCGAATGAGTGAGACGAATCCGGTTAATGGGATAGCGGCCATGTTAGCGAAATTTCAGTCATTAGGGAGAAAAAGCGACGCGAAGCACCGAGAAGCCGCCTGCCGCCCAATAATTTGGCAGAAATGTGTCTCGATCTGAGAAACTGGCACGCTTCATGCATTGCGCGCATGGCTCCCATGAAACAAACCCTCTGCCGCTGCATGAAGGAATAGCTATATAGAGCCCATCGAACGGTTCACGACGAACCACCAACAAAGGATTTCTTGAAATGACCGCCTCTCTCTCGCGCTTCGCTTACAGCAGCCCGGTACAGGCTGGCGAACGCCAGACTGTGCGTCACATCATCGGCGCCCGCCGCCCGCAGAATGAGGATAGCCTCAAGATGCTCGCAGCAGGCCAGCGTTCCACGCGCCACAAGGGCGCACCGAGCTACGCATTCTGAGCTTAAAGCCTTTCCGATCCTCCTCCCTCCACCGGACAGGCCTATCGGAATGCAGTAGTGCCCGCTCGAGCATCCTCCTCCTTCGAGCTCGCGGGCAAGACCGGATTTAAATGCCGGTCCAAGGCGGTGCCTCTGGCACCGCCTTTTTTCTTGTTCGGAATTCGCTGAGATTACGGGCGATCGAGATGGATCGTCACCCAACCATTGCGCCAGATCGTGCGCACGTGGCGAAGCTTCGCGCCATTATAGGCGGCAATCACCTTCCAGCGCTGGCTGGCAAGGATGCCGGATAGAATCACCGATCCACCCGGCGCCAGATTGGTAACCAGCTGCGGTGCCATCCTGATCAGCGGCCGCGCCAGAATATTGGCGATGATGAGGTCGAAAGGTCCATGCTCGGAAAAGGCGGTCGAGTGGAAGCCGGGTGCGGTCACCGTGCTGATGCCGCTGGCAATGCCGTTGCGGCGGACATTCTCGGCCGCGACGCGAATGGCAATGGGGTCGATATCGGTCGCGAGAACGGGAATGTTGCGAAGCTTGCGCACGGCAATCGCCAGCACGCCACTGCCGGTACCGAGATCCAGCGCATTGCGCACCGTGCGCGCCCGAAGCACCCGGTCGATCACCTCCAGGCAGCCGGCCGTCGTGCCGTGATGGCCGGTGCCGAAAGCCTGGCCGGCATCGATCTCGATGGCAATATCGCCTGTGCGGAGCTTGTCGCGATCATGCGAGCCATGCACGAGAAAGCGCCCTGCCCTGACGGGCTTCAGCCCTTCCAGGGATTTTGAAACCCAATCCACATCAGGGATAACCTCACGCGACAGCGCCGCATCGGGAAATGCTTGGCTCAGCGCCGCCTCGACGCGAGAGCGCACGTCCGCCTCGTCCTCCGCCATCATGTAGACAGAGGCTTCCCAGATATCTTTCTTTTCGTCGATCTCGGTGGTGCCGATGGCAAAATCTTCTTCGCCGAAGACCTCGCCCAGAAGGTCGAGGATTTCCTCGGCCTGCTTCTCGGTCGTCGATACGTAAAGGCGAATTTCACTCACGATAGGCGGTCTTTCCGGTTGCGCCGCCCGCCCCCGGTTCCAACACATTCAGCGACCGGTCATCCCTTGGCGACGAGATTCTCAAGCTTCTTTATCGCCGTATCCGGGTTTTCGCCATAGGAGATCGTTCCCGCAAAGCGCCCGGACGAATCGAGAAGGAAAACCGAGGCCGTATGGTCCATCGTGTAATCGCCGTTAGGATTGTTCTCGTCGACCGGCACCTTCTTGGCATAGACGCGGAAGCCCTTGATGACCTCGGCGATCTTGTCCGGCGCGCCGGAAATGCCGGTAATGCGCTTGGAAACGTTGGAGACGTACTGGTTCATGATGTCAGGCGTATCGCGCTCGGGATCGACGGTCACGAAATACGCCTGCAGCTTGTTGCCCGGGGGATCGACCTTTTCCATCCAGCCGTTGAGCTCGAAGAGCGTCGTCGGGCAGACCTCGGGGCAATGCGTAAAGCCGAAGAACAAGGCGGTGGGCTTGCCACGCAAGGCCTGCTCCGTAATCGGCTGGCCGCTCTGCGATACCAGCGTGAACGGCACGCCGAACGGCCCCTCGGCCACCACCTCCCGCGTCCGGCTCTGGTCCAGCGTAAACCAGCCGAGCACACCGGCAAGCGCGAGCACTGCGATCCAGACGGCGATACGGAAATTCTTCATGATACGTTCCTTGATGCGCGGGTGCCCCACCCGTCTCGCCCGTGTGATTATAGTCGCGATCGCGGACGCGCAATTCAAGAATGCGTTTTCTCACCCGTGATTAATTGCCCCAGCTTGATGAATGCCAAATGCGGGCAAACATCCTGAGAAAAACTTGTACAAAACAAATTATCGCGCGTTTCTAACGGCTTGCGGCCACCACCCCGAAGCAACGCAGGAAAAACATCGTTAGGAAAAGCTTAATCGCGGATATCTATATTTAGTAATGCATACAGTGCTTCAGCGCTGTTCTGACATGACGTCGGCCGGGCATGAACCGGATCAGCATAAAAATCGAGGGAATGGAACCGCCTGGGGCGGAGGGTGGCTTTATGACAAATTCGACGGTTCGCAGAAACCTTTCGGTCGGGCAGCGGCTATGGATGCTCGGCGGCGCTGCCTTTATCGGCTTCGGCTCGATGCTCGGCATCGGCTGGTACGAAAACACACAGGTCGATATCGCCCTGGGCCGCGCCGATGAGATCCAGCAGAGCGTCGATCATATCAACGACATGCGCGTCGCCAATTTGACGCTGATACTCGCCGCTATGGATACGATTGTCGACAAGGACGACAAGACCATCCAGCCGGACCGTCTGAAGCTCGTTGCCGACTCGCTTGCAGCGCTCTCCAGCGGTTCGAAGGAAATGGGCACCCTCGCCGAGGAGCTGAAAGCCGGCGACTTGCTGAAAAGCTACGATTCCGATGTAGCCGGGCTTCGTCAGGCTATCCAGGTGGACCTCAGGGCGCTCGTCGAACAGGGTGCCTCGGATGCCGAATTCGATAAGATCGACGACCGCATCGACGCTGCCGGCGACAAACTGACCACCACCCTCGATAAATTCGCCGATGACGGCACCGTCTTTGCCCGCAGACACATCGAAAGCGCCAACGAAACCTCCCACAACTCGCTGGTCATCCAGATCATGCTTGGCGTCATCGCCATCCTTACCATGGCCGCGCTGCAATATATTCACGGCGGCTCCATCCGCCGCGGCATCGCCGCCGTGCGCGAAAGCATGCTGCGCATCATGAACGGCGATTTGAGCAGCAATGTTGCCGGCAAGGAACGCGGCGACGAGATCGGCGAAATGGCCCGCGCCGCCGAAAGCTTCCGACTTGCCGCCATCGAAAAGATTGATATGGAGGCTCGTACCGAGACCGACCGCCAGCGCAGCGACGCCGAGCGCCGAGAGCGCGAATCTGCCAAGCTCGCCGATGCAGAGGCGCTGAGCGCCGCCGTCATGGCGCTCGCTCAAGGCCTCACCCGCCTTGCCAAGGGCGATCTGACCGCGAGCATCGACCAGCCCTTCCGCGACGAGCTGGAAAGGCTGCGTCAGGACTTCAACCAGACCGCCTTGCGCCTGCGTCAGGCGATGGGCGATATTGCCTTGAACAGCACGTCCATCCAGGCCAACAGCCGCCAGATGAGCGCCGCCGCAGACGATCTTGCCAAGCGCACCGAGCAGCAGGCAGCCTCATTGGAAGAGACGTCAGCAGCTCTGGACGAGATCACAGCCACCGTCCGCAACGCCACCAGCCGCGCCGAGGAAGTCGGCAACATGGTCGCTCATACTCGCCAGAATACCGAGAAATCCGACGCAATCGTCGGTGATGCAATGGCGGCGATGGAGCGAATCGAAGGCGCCTCCCGCGAGATCGGCACTATCATCAACGTCATCGACGAGATTGCTTTCCAGACGAACCTGTTGGCACTCAACGCGGGCGTCGAAGCGGCGCGTGCGGGCGAAGCCGGCAAGGGCTTTGCGGTCGTCGCCCAGGAAGTCCGCGAACTGGCCGGCCGCGCGGCGGGAGCAGCCAAGGATATCAAGACCTTGATCGGAAAATCCGGCGCCGAAGTCAAAATCGGCGGCGAACTGGTGACGGCCGCCGGCGAGGCTTTGCGCCAGATCGGCGAAGATGTTTTGCGCATCGACGGTCATGTTAAATCAATCGTAACCTCTGCGCGCGAACAATCGGTTGGACTGAACGAGATCAATACAGCCATCAGCCAGATGGATCAGGTGACGCAGAAGAATGCGGCCATGGTGGAAGAAACGAACGCCGCCAGCCACACTCTTGCAACCGATGCGGAAAACCTGACGCAGCTGGTACGGCAGTTCAATATCGGCGAGGGCATGAGCGCCCGTCAAACGCCGCGAGAAGCCTCCGCAGCCTCGCATCCGAAGTCTTCACCCGCACGGCGCCTTATGGGCAAGGTTGCGGGCGCATTCACGGGCGGCGCAGCCGCCAGGACACTCGCCTCCTCTCCCGCCGGGGACAACTGGGAAGAATTCTGATCATGAACAACAACAACGCCATCAAGCAGTCGGGTGCCTATCTCGAAATCGTTTCGTTCCATCTGGGCGATCAGGAATTCTGCATCGACATCATGGCCATCCGCGAAATCCGCGGCTGGGCACCGGTGACGCCGATGCCGCATACCCCGCCCTACGTCCTCGGCCTCATCAACCTTCGCGGTGCGGTGATCCCGGTCATCGACATGGCCTGCCGCCTCGGCATGAAGATGACGGAGCCGTCGGAGCGTTCCGCCATCATCGTTACCGACATCGCCGGCAAGCTGGTCGGCCTGCTGGTCGAACAGGTCTCCGACATGATGACCATCAAGAGCGAAGACCTTCAGCCGCCGCCGGAAATCATCCCGGAAGCCCAGCGCGCCTTCTGCCGCGGCATCGTCGCCCTCGAAAAGACCATGGTCTGCTTCCTCAACCTCGACACCGTCATCGCCGACGAACTGTCCCGCGAAGCTGCCTGATAGGTTTGATATCTCGATTGCAAAGGCCCGGCTTGTCCGGGCCTTTTTGTTTGAGTGGAGACGACGTCGGCATAGTTTCAGGCTGGAAGAAAACCCCTCCCCAACCCCTCCCCACAAGGGGGAGGGGCTAACCCGGAGCCCTGCCTCCTTCTTCCCGAAACGTCTAAGATCTGCAAAGTGGGTGCGGCAAGTTAAGCCCCTCCCCCTTGTGGGGAGGGGTTTGGGGCGGGGTCTTTAATCGCGAGTACAGAAGCCCCTCACGGCTTCCCATTCTTCCAAACCACATCCTGCCCATAAAGCGGGATCGTAGAAATCGACATCTTCGCCGAGCCATCCGTGAGCTCCCGCGAATGAGCGAGATAGATCAGCGTATTGTTGGCCTTGTCGTAGATGCGGTTGACCGCCAGCGTCTTCCAGATCAGCGACATGCCCTGGCGAAACACCTCGTTGCCATCCTTGGAGAGATCGATATTGCCGATCTCGATCGGCCCCGTCTGACGGCAGGCGATGGAGTTGTTGGAAGGATCTTCGAACCAGTTGCCGTTCTTGAAGCGATCGATGAGGCTGCGGTCGAAATAGGTCACGTGGCAGGTCACGCCCTTCACTTCGGGGTCGGAGACCGCCTCGATGATGATATCGTTGCCGATCCAGTCGACCCCGACCTTGCCGACGACTTCTGCAGAAGTCGCACCTGCGGAAACGGTCAGGAATGTTGCAGCGAAAAAAAGATTGCGGAAAGCGGACATGGCAACTCCCGTGTTGATCCCGCTAAGATAAGAAGGGCCAAACCCTTTGCAAGAAAGCGAGGGCTCAGCCCTTGCGGCAGGTGCAAGGCTCGTAGCCGGCAGACATGAGCCTGCCGGGCTTCATGCCGATCAGTCCGGGAATCGCAGCAACCGTCGCCGCCTTGACCGCTCTCGCCATCTCGATGGCCGCTGCCGCGCAGACGGCAGCATCTTCAGCCGCATTGTGATGGACGAAACGCAGGCCGAGATGCTCGGCGATCAGGTTCAGCCGGTGCGACAGAAAATGCGGCCAGATGCGCTGCGCCATCTTCAGGCTGCAGAGATAGGTGAGTTCCGGATAGGATTGCCGGTAGAGGTCGAGACTCGCCCGCCAGACGCTGAAATCGAAAGCGGCGTTGTGGGCGATCATCGTCGCACCCCTGAAGTCGTCATGGAACTCGTCCATGACTTCAGGAAACTCCGGCGCATCCTCCACATGCTCCGGACGGATGCCGTGGATGGCAATATTCATCCCGGAGAAGCGCATGTCCCGCGGGCGGATCAACCGCTCCTCGACCCGCGTTACCTGCCCGTCCTTAATCCAGGCAAGGCCGACCGAGCAGGCGCTGCCGCGCTGTTCGTTGGCTGTCTCGAAATCGATGGCGATGGTTGTCAAGGCAGATATCCGAATCGTCTGTTCCTACCGGAATAAAGATAGCCGCATCCGAAGGCAAATTTTGACCTGTTGACATCTGCACGCAAATGGCGAAGCTTCCGCCCATGATCAACTCTATGACCCACGCCATGCATCTCATCAACACGACCCTTGCAGGGTACGCGGGAGCGATGGTGCGTCACTAGCAGCCGATCATCCCGAAAACCCTGCCGAGGCGAGCAGGGTTTTCTGAAACTCCGCTCTCCTCTTTTCAAACCAAGGAGAGCATGATGTTAGCCAATCAGGATATCCCGCCCAAGAAGCCTTCTCTGAAGGGCCTCACCGTTCGCGCGTTGCGTGTAAGCGATGCCGAAGCCGTCACTGATCTGATCAACCTGCCGGGCTACCGCGCAGGCACGCTGCGCCCGCCCTTTCAAAGCATCGACGCGGTGCGCAAGCGCATGGAATCCCCCTCGCCCGGCGCGCTCAATCTCGTCGTCGAACTCGACGGCAAGCTCGTCGCCAATGCCGGCATGAACCGCTTCGAAGGACGGCGCCAGCACGCCGCCAGCCTCGGCATGGGTGTGCACGACGATTTCACCGGCCGCGGCGTCGGGACCTTCCTGATGGCCGCCATGGTCGATGCTGCCGACAATTGGCATGACATCAAGCGGCTGGAGCTGACCGTCTATACGGACAACGACGCGGCCGTCCGTCTCTACGAAAAATTCGGCTTCGAGAAGGAAGGCCTGCTCAGGTCCTTCGGCTATCGCGACGGGCAATATGTCGATGCCTATACGATGGCGCGGCTGAGGGGCTGAAAGGGAGCGGCAGGCACCAACGACGGACAGAGGCCGCTAACTTCTCTTCCGTCATCCTCGGGCTTGTCCCGAGGATCTGCTACATATCGACAGGCAGTAGATCCTCGGGACAAGCCCGAGGATCACGCCAAATAAAGGCGGCCATACGAAAAAACAGAAAAGCTCGTCAGCTGCCGCCGTCCGTTATCCGCCGATCAACGCCAGCCACTCGTCCTCGTCCATCGTCTGGACGCCGAGTTCGCGGGCCTTGTCGAGCTTGGACCCGGCACCGGGGCCTGCAACGACGATGTCGGTCTTCTTGGAGACGGAGCCCGCCACCTTGGCGCCGAGGCCCTCCGCCCTGGCCTTTGCCTCTTCGCGCGTGAACTTCTCCAGCGAACCGGTGAAGACGACGGTCTTGCCGGCAACGGGGCTGCCCGACGTGACCGGCTGTTCGGCCTCCTGCGGCGTCACCTCGTCGAGCAGCCGGCCGATCACCTCGATATTGCGCGGCTCCTTGTAGAATTCGACGATGGCGCGCGCCACGACCTCGCCGATGCCCTCGATGGCGTTTAGCTCGTTCCAGGCATCGCCGGAAAGAACAGCTGCCTCCTTCATCGCCGCGGCAAAGGCCTCGTAGCTGTTGTAGGAGCGCGCCAGCAGCTTTGCGGTCGTCTCGCCTACATGGCGGATGCCGAGCGCGTAGATGAAGCGGTGAAGGGCAATGCTGCGCCGCTCGTTGATCGCCGCATAGAGCTTGCCGACACTGACCTTGCCGAAACCGTCGATATTCTCCAGCTTGGTGATCGACTGCTGCTGGCGCTTCTCCAGCGTGAAGATATCGGGTGCGGTACGGATCTGCAGCGCAGGATCCTCATTCTCGAAGAAGAAATCCACCTGCTTGGAGCCGAGCCCTTCAATATCGAAGGCATTGCGCGAGACGAAATGCTTCAACTCCTCCGTCGCCTGCGCGCGGCAGATGAAGCCACCAGTGCAGCGGGTAACGGAATCGAGCTTGCCGGTCTTCTCGTGCCGTTCACGCACCGCATGCGAACCGCAGACCGGGCACACCTTCGGAAACTGATAGGGCTGTGCATCGGCCGGCCGCTTTTCCATGACGACATCGAGCACCTGCGGGATCACGTCGCCGGCGCGCTGCACGATGATGGTGTCGCCGATGCGGATATCGTGCTCCTCCTCGCGGATGCGCTCGCCGCTATTGCCGATACCCTTGATGTAATCCTCGTTATGCAGCGTCGCATTGGTCACGACCACACCGCCGACGGTGATCGGCGTCAGCCGCGCGACCGGCGTCAGCGCACCGGTACGGCCGACCTGGATGTCGATCGCATCGACAACCGTGAAAGCCTGTTCGGCAGGGAATTTGTGCGCGGTCGCCCAGCGCGGGCTACGCGAGCGGAAGCCGAGGCGCTGCTGCAGTTCGAGGCTGTCGACCTTGTAGACGACACCGTCGATATCGTAATCGAGATCCGGCCGTTCGAGGCCGATCTCGCTGTAATGGGCAAGGATATCGTCAACCGAGTTCAGTCGCTTCATCAGCGGATTGACCGGAAAACCCCAGCTTTTGAAGGCCTCGACCATGCCCATCTGCGTATCGGCAGGCATGTCCGACATCTCGCCCCAGGCATAGGCGAAGAATCTCAGTTTGCGGCTCGCCGTTACCTTCGGGTCGAGCTGGCGCAGCGACCCCGCGGCCGTATTGCGCGGATTGACGTAAGTCTGCTTGCCCTCGGCCTCCATCTGGGCGTTCAGCGCCATGAAGTCGCTCTTGGCCATGTAGACCTCGCCGCGCACTTCCACGACGGATGGAGCCCCCTTCGGCAGCTCGTTCGGGATTTCCTTGATGGTGCGGATATTGGCGGTAACGTTCTCGCCCGTCGTGCCGTCGCCGCGGGTCGCGCCCGTTACCAGCTTGCCGTTCTCATAGCGGATCGACATGGAAAGCCCGTCAATCTTCGGCTCGGCGGTAAAGGCGATGGAATTATCCGGCAGGCGGCCAAGGAAGCGATAGACGCTCGCAACGAAGTCGCGCACATCTTCCTGCGAGAACGTATTGTCGAGCGACAGCATCGGCCGGGAATGGACGACCGGCGCGAAGGTGGCGGAAGGGGCTGCACCGACCCGGCGCGACGGGCTGTCTTCGCGGATGAGTTCGGGGAAGCGCGCCTCGATCGCATCGTTGCGGCGCTTCAGCGCGTCATAATCCGCATCGGAAATCTCCGGCTGGTCCTTGCCATGATAGAGCGCGTCGTTGCGCGCTACCTCCTTGGCCAGCCGTTCCAGTTCGATGGCAGCGTCTTCAAGTGTCAGGTCCTCAACAGCGACGGATTCGGTCGACATGCAGCTTCACTCCAGAGAATCTGCAATGGTTTTAGAGCAAAATTCCGCGATTGAAATAGCACCAACGTTTTGAAATCATGGCCGCGCATTGCGCAGCCTTATACCACTGACATGCAGCGTGCTGTCTCTCAGGACCTTCAGCGGCGTCAGGCTGTCGACGACGCGAAGTTCGATGCCATCAGGCGCAAACTCTCGGTCGAGGTGGGACACCGCAGTAAGCGCGAGCGGCGTGACGGCCCTGCGCGACACCCACATTCCCGCATCCCGCAGGTCCTCGAAATCATCTGTCGGCATCTCGTAGCGGTGGATGGTTTCGCTCTGCAGCCTACCCAGCCAGCCGCGCTCGATATAGGCGGCACCCCGCCAGCCACCGAGCAATGTCAGGTCCTCCGCAGTCGTCCCCGGCTTCGACCAGATCAGGATGCGCGGACACTCACGTGGAAAGCGATACATGAACTCATTGAGATCATCGATCGCCCAGACGAGCGGGCCATTCAGCCATTCCATTCCCGCCAGACGCTCCGAGGGAACGCGCACGGGGCGCGGCTCAAAGACCGCAATAGTGGGATCATCGCTGAAATGGAAAAGCCGCATGAATGGCTGGACCTCGCCAGTGGATGACGTCCCATACCCTCGCCGCCGAGATTTGTCACCGGCGGTCCATGCCTAGCCGTTTCCGGCCAGCAACCGCACAGCCGCCGCCCTCGCCTCTTCCGTCACTGAAGCGCCGGCGAGCATGCGGGCGATTTCTTCGGTGCGGTCCTTCTGGGCCATGGTGGCAACGCGCGTGGCGATCTTGTCGGAGCCCTCGCCGGACGGTCCCTTGGAGATGAGCAGATGCGTGGCAGCACGAGCCGCCACTTGCGGTGCATGGGTGACGGACAGAACCTGCACGCGCTCGGAAAGCCGTTTCAGCCGCTGGCCGATCGCGTCAGCCACCGCCCCGCCGACACCGGTGTCGATTTCATCGAAGACGAGCGTCGGCGCGGAGCCCCGATCGGCGAGCGCCACCTTGAGCGCCAGCAGGAAGCGCGAAAGTTCGCCGCCCGAGGCAACCTTCATGATCGAGCCCGGCCGCGTGCCCGGATTGGTCTGGACGTGGAATTCGACGATATCGATGCCTTCGGCCGTCGCCTCCTCCGCATCGGTGGTGATCTCCACCATGAAGCGGGCGCGATCGAGCTTCAGCGCCGGCAGTTCGGCCATGACGGCCTGCGCCAGCGCATCGCCGGCATGGTGACGCTTCTCGGAAAGCGAGCGGGCGGCCGCATCGAAATTCGTCTTGGCGACGCCCACCTCGGCCTGGAGTTTGGCAAGCCGCTCCTCGCCGGCATCGAGATCGGCAAGATCGTTGATCATGCGCACGGCAAGTGCCGGAAGCTCGGTGACGGGAACGGAATATTTGCGGGATGCGGCGCGCAGCGCAAACAGCCGCTCCTCGACGCGCTCCAGCTCCTTCGGGTCATATTCGGTCTTGCGCAGTGCCGCCTCGACTTCCATCTGCGCATTCGACAGCTGGTCCAGCGCCGCATCCAGCAGCGCCACAGTGTCTTCGAGCAGTCCGGGCGCCTCATGGCTCTTGCGCTCCAGACGGCGCACCAGCGAGGCTATATGCGGCACGGGAGAGGCATTGCCGTTGAGGAACTCGGAAGCCTCGGCAATATCGCCGGCAATACGCTCCGCCTTCATCATCTTCTGGCGACGATCGGCAAGCTCGTCTTCCTCGCCATCGCGCGGCGAGAGCTTTTCAAGCTCCTCGACGGAAGAGCGCAGATAATCCGCTTCGCGGGCCGCGGCCTCGACCTTCTCGCGATGCTTCTTCAGCGTGCGCTCGCTATCGCGCCACTGGCGGTAAAGCGTGGCCACGCCCTGCACATCCTCGCTGATGCCCGCGAAGGCGTCGAGCAGCGTTCTGTGGGCATTTGTATCGACCAGCGCGCGGTCATCATGCTGGCCGTGGATCTCAACCAGCATCTGGCCGGCCTGCCGCATCAGCTGCACGCCGACTGGCTGGTCGTTCACATAGGCCTTGGTGCGGCCATCGGAGGATTGCTGGCGGCGAAAGATCAGGTCGCCTTCGTCATCGATTCCGTTTTCGCGCAAAAGCTTGCGGGCACCATGATCCATGCCGACATCGAAGACGGCCGTTACCTGGCCCTTGTCCTCGCCATGGCGAACGAGACCGCCATCGCCGCGCCCGCCAAGGGCCAGCGAAAGACTGTCGAGCAATATGGATTTGCCGGCACCCGTCTCACCCGTCAGCACGGAGAGGCCGGTCTCGAAGGCAAGATCCAGCCGCTCGATCAAAACGATATCGCGGATCGAAAGCTGGATCAGCATTGGCCTCAGGAACCGAGAAGGAGTTTCTTGCCCGCTGCAGCGATCCACGAACCCTTGTTTTCACGCGGTTCCGCGCCACCCGACTGCAGCAGCTTGTAAGAATCAGCATACCACTGGCTGTCGGGATAATTGTGACCGAGAACGGCAGCCGCAGTTTGCGCCTCCTCGACGACACCCATCGCATAATAGGCTTCGACGAGACGGGCGAGCGCCTCCTCGACCTGATTCGTATTCGGATATTTCTCGACGACGATGCGGAAACGCGAGATCGCGGCGAGATATTCCTTGCGCTCCATATAATAGCGGCCGACCTGCATTTCCTTGCCGGCGAGCTGGTCGCGCGCAAAGCGCATCTTGGCCTGTGCGTCATCGACATATTCGGAGTCGGGATAATTGTCGACGACGGCCTGCATCGCCTCGATGGTCTTCTGCGCGGCGCGCTGGTCCTGCGTCACGTCGACGATCTGCTTGGAATAGGTGAGACCCACGAGATACTGCACATAGGGCGCATCCTTGGACTTCGGATACTGCGCCATATAGCGGTTGCCCGATGCGAGCGCGTCGTCGAAGCGACCCTGGCGGTACTTGACGAAGGTGCTCATGACGAGCGCCTTGCGCGCCCATTCAGAGAAGGGATTCTGCTGGTCGATCGCATCGAACTTGCGCGCCGCCTCGGCCATGTTGCCGGCCTTCATGTTGGCAAGGCCCTGCGTGTAGAGCACATCCGGCGGATCGGTTTCGAGGCCGAGCTTGGTGATGTCGATGTCAGGGTCCGACTGGCAGCCGGAAATCAAGGCGCCTGCGCTCAGCACCATCACGGATGCGAGCAAAGCGCGCACTGTCTTCATCATCATGTCAGACCTTGCATAAGCCATTCGAAAGAATCCCACCGCCGCCGTCCACTCCACAGCAGCCACGCCTAGCTGGCGTTTCTAGCCACAAATGTACATCGAGAGCAACGCAATGATCACGCATTAACGCATTTTTGTGGCAGCGCCGCCGAGAATGTCGGGCTTTTCACCGGCATTCGAGCTGGCAGCGGCTAAAGATATGCCGCAAAACATCTATCGCGCGCCATCCGCCCCTTCCCCATAAAAAAACCGCCCCCGTTAGGAGGCGGCCCTGGCCTTAATTGGTATCTGGAGGTCATGCCGACCAGGGGGCGAATTCCGGAGCGCTGATTGCAATGAATTCACGAACCGCAACGCGCTGACGCGGCGTCGAGGTCTCGACCACTTCATAGGCCGAGGGATCGCTGAGCAGTGCCTTGAGGGCGTTGGCGTTCATCTTGTGCCCGCCGCGATAGGAACGGTAGCAACCAATGAACTGTGCGCCGGCAAGCGCCAGATCGCCAACGGCATCGAGCGTCTTGTGACGCACGAACTCGTCCTTGGCGTAGCGCAGGCCTTCGACATTGATGACGGTGTTGTCATCGGAGATGACAACGGAGTTTTCGAGCGAGGAGCCGAGAGCATGGCCCGAAGCCCAGAGACGCTCGACATCGCGCATGAAGCCGAAGGTGCGCGCGCGCGACAGCTCAGTCTTGAAGACGGTTGCGGTGAGATCGCCTTCCCACTTCTGACGGCCGATCAGCGGGCATTCGAAATCGATCTCGACTTCGAAGCGCGTGCCGTCATAGGGGCGGAACTCGCTCCAGGAACCGCCATGCTCGATACGAACCGGCTTGGTGATGCGGATGTAACGGCGCTTGACGCCGAGGGAAACGAGGCCGACCTGCTCGATGGCTTCGACGAAGGGAACCGAACTGCCATCCATGATCGGCATTTCGGTGCCGCTGACTTCGATCACGACATTGTCGAGGCCGAGAGCATAAACGGCGGCCATCACATGTTCGACCGTCGCGACGGAATGTGCAGCCGAGAAGCCGAGCACGGTGCAGAGATCGGTATTGCCAACCTGCGAGGAAACAGCCTTCAGTTCGGTAACGTCGCCATTGTCATGGATGCGCTGGAAAATAACGCCGGTGCCGGCTTCGGCCGGATTGAAGGTGATCGAAACGTCAGCACCCGAATGAACGCCGATGCCCGAAAGTGTCACCGGACGCGATACCGTCGTCTGAAAGCCCAGCAAGCCAATGCCCATAAAATTCTGCCTTTATTATTCCGTACCCGTTGATGCCAACCGGTCCGCTTATCTTCTATGCTGCCCGGCACCACTCGAGGCGGAGTCTTGGGGCAGTTCGCTTGCTTCATACTTACGTGGACGCGCGCTGCAATCCAAATCACTGTTTCTTTCGCTTTGTTACGAAATCACACAGACTAAAAACATTTAGAATTCAGGCATATAGAAATGCAAACGCCCGGGATTTCGGTCCCGGGCGTTTTCTGTGGAGAAGTGCTTTTCTCAGTTCGACTGACGGCGCAGGAAGGCCGGGATTTCCAGCTGGTCGTCTTCCTGCATCATGCGGGCCTGCGGAACCGCACGCCCCTGGTCGTCTAGGTTGCCGCGACGCGGTGCATAGAGGCTTGCTTCCGGCGACAACGGGCGGCGCTGCTGCGATGAGGCAGCCGGCGCAGACGTCATTTCCGGCGCGACTTCCTCTTCGCGGCGGCCAAGCGAATTGGTGATTCGCTTAAGCAGACCCATCGGGCCACGCTCTTCCTGGACGTGCGAAGCAGCAGGCTGCGAGCGATGGTCGATCTCGGCCTGGACGACCGGCGGGAAGTCTTCGACCTTCGGCATGCGAACCTGTTCAGGAGCCTGACGGATCACCGGCTCGTGACGCTGCTGCATGACCGGCGTCGGAGCCGGCTGATGCATGACCGGAGCCTGCTGTACCGGAGCCTGGCGCATGACCGGGGCTGCTTCCGGTGCAGAAGCGAAGATCTTGCTCTGCGGACGGAAGGTTTCCTGCATCACCGGCTGCTGCTGGATCGGAGCAGCGGCACGCGGGGCCGGCATTTCCAGTTCGCGTTCCATTGCGATTTCAGCTTCGCGAATGGTCTGTGCAATCTGGTCGGCCTTCGGTGCCTGCATGATCGGAGCAGGCTGAACTGCGGCCGGTGCCGGAGCAACGGCCGCGGAGGGACGGATAATCGGCTTTGTTGCCGGCTGGAACGTGCGGTCGGTTCCTTCGCGCATCGCACGGTCGATGCCGGTAGCGACGACCGAGACGCGGATGATGCCTTCAAGCGATTCGTCGAAGGTTGCGCCGAGGATGATGTTGGCGTCCGGATCGACTTCCTCGCGGATGCGGGTCGCAGCTTCGTCGACTTCGAAGAGGGTGAGGTCGCGACCGCCGGTGATGGAGATCAGCAGGCCCTGTGCGCCCTTCATCGAGGTTTCGTCGAGCAGCGGGTTGGCGATCGCCGCTTCGGCGGCCTGCATGGCGCGGCCCGAACCGGAAGCCTCGCCGGTACCCATCATAGCGCGGCCCATTTCTCGCATGACCGAGCGGACGTCGGCGAAGTCGAGGTTGATGAGGCCTTCCTTCACCATCAGGTCGGTGATGCAGGCAACGCCCGAGTAGAGAACCTGATCGGCCATGGCGAAGGCGTCGGCGAAGGTCGTCTTGTCGTTGGCGATCCGGAAGAGGTTCTGGTTCGGAATGACGATCAGCGTATCGACGGACTTCTGCAGTTCCTGGATGCCGGATTCGGCCAGACGCATGCGGCGTCCGCCTTCGAAGTGGAACGGCTTGGTGACCACGCCGACCGTCAGGATGCCCTTGTTGCGGGCGGCCTGTGCGACGACGGGAGCAGCACCCGTACCCGTGCCGCCGCCCATGCCGGCGGTGACGAAGCACATATGCGTACCGTTCAGGTGATCGACGATCTCGTCGATGCATTCTTCGGCGGCCGCACGGCCGACTTCCGGCTGCGAACCGGCGCCAAGGCCTTCGGTAACGCTGGCGCCGAGCTGGATGATCCGTTCGGCCTTCGTCATGGTCAGTGCCTGGGCATCCGTGTTGGCAACGACGAAGTCGACGCCCTGGAGGCCTGCGGAAATCATGTTATTGACGGCATTGCCGCCGCCGCCGCCGACGCCGAACACGGTGATGCGCGGCTTCAGCTCGGTGATGTCAGGCTTTTGCAGCTTGATAGTCATGGTACCAGTTCCTTCTCTCTCTGGCCGCATCGCCACGCCGGCCAATTCACTCAATTTCAAAAGCTTTCCTTCAGCCACTGGCCCATGCGGGCGATGCGGCTGTTATTACCCCCAAGCGACATGAGCAGGCTGCTCTGTGACGCATGTGTCTCCATGTCCGCGACTTGCGGATAGATCATCAACCCGACAGCCGTCGAAAAGGCCGGGCCCTTGGCCGCCGTCGGAAGACCCGAGACGCCCATCGGACGACCGATCCGGACGTTGCGGGCCAGAATGCGCCGTGCCACTTCGGCAAGACCCGTCAGCTGGCTGGCGCCCCCCGTCAGAACGACACGCTTTCCGACGATCGGGCTGAAGCCCGAACGCTGGATCCGGTCGCGGATGAGTTCCATCGTCTCCTCGATGCGCGCCGAAACGATGCGCGAAACCAGAGCCCGCGGCACCTGGCTAGGCTGATCACGGTCATCCTCGCCGATCGGCGGAATGGAGATCAGTTCGCGCTCGTCGGAAGAATTGCTCAGCGCCGAAGCGTGGACCACCTTCAAACGTTCTGCATCCTCGATCCGAGTGGAAAGGCCGCGCGCAAGGTCGGTCGTCACATGATGACCGCCGAGGCCGACAGCATCGGTATGGACAAGCTTGCCTTCGGCAAAGACCGAAATCGTCGTCGTGCCGCCGCCCATGTCGATGGCCGCACAGCCAAGTTCGACTTCATCGTCGACGAGTGCGGCAAGACCAGATGCATAAGGTGTTGCAACGATTCCTTCCACCGAAAGATGCGCGCGATTGACGCTAAGTTCGAGATTTTTGAGTGCCGAGCGTTCCGCCGTCACCACATGCATGTCGACGCCGAGCGCATCGCCATACATTGCCAGCGGATCGCGGATCCCGCGTTCGCCGTCGAGCGAAAAGCCGGTCGCCAGCGAATGCAGGACGGCCCGGTCCTGGCGCAGCGACTGCTGGCAGGCGGCGGACAGCACTTTCTTCAGGTCGTTTAACTCGACTTCCTGGCCGCCGAGATCGATGGTCGCCGTGTAGATGTCGCTGCCGAGACGGCCGGCCGTCAGGTTGACGATCAGGCTTTCGACTGTGAGCCCCGCCATGCGTTCGGCCGCATCGACAGCGAGACGGATGACGCTTTCCAACGCATCGAGATCGGCGATCACGCCGGTCTTGATGCCGCGCGAGCGCTGATGGCCGATGCCGATGATCTCGATATTGTGCGTACGGCCAGGCAGGATCTGGCTTTCCTCGCGCGGCGTCAGCCGGCCGATCATGCAGACGACCTTGGTCGAGCCGATGTCGAGCACCGAAACGATATGCGACCGCTTCGACGAAAGCGGCTTCAGGCGCGGCAATCCAAAATGGGACGAACCGAACAAGCTCATATATTCTGCCCCGCCTTCTTCAAGTCCTTGGTGCGCGTCGTAACTGCTGCCTGTCGGCGGGCTGCCGCCTCAGGCGTCAGCTGGATCGTCGTGCGATCCGGCAGCCTGAGATCGACTGCAGCGATATCGCGCTCCAGAAGCTGCTGTTCCGTATCAAATTTCGAAAGCGTCGCGAGTGCCTGGTCGATATCATCTTCCGGCAGCTTGACGACGACGCCATTATCCATGTGCAGGTCCCAGCGACGGCCGGAAACCCAGACAAAGGCCTTCACACGGCCCTTGACGTCAGGCCACTTGGCGAACGCATCCTGGATGGACGCTGCAGCCGTTTCGGCATCGCGGCCAACGACGAGCGGCAGGGTCGAAAACTTGTTGTCGCGAAGCGGTGCAATCACGCTGCCGCTCTTCTCGATCAGCGAAAGTTCCTGGCCATGCTGCCAGATGGCGTAAGCGCTACGCTCCGAGAGCTTCACCTCGATCGTCTTCGGATAGACCTTGCGGACTTCGACATCTTCGACCCAGGGGAGGCGCGCGATCTTCTGGCGCGCAGCATCGACGTCGAGGGCCACGAGCGACGTCGCGCCATCAAGGCCGAGAAGCTGCAGGATCTCGATTTCGGAGGTCTGATTGTTGCCGGAAACCTTCACGTCCTCGATGGCAAAGCCGACAGCGCTGGTCGTTGCCTGCGCGACGGCCTCCGTATGACCGCCGAGCGACATGCCGTAGAGACCGGTTGCCACCAGGAAGCCGAGCGCCGAAACCGTCCCCGTATGAACAGGGATATGGATGCGGCCGCTACCGAGGCTGACGAGGAAGCGCACGACGCGGCGCAGCGGACGCGGCAGCACGCGGCGCTCGTCGGCTTCCATAACGGGAAGCTCGGTATAACGGCTGGGGCGCCCTATCCTTTTGACCGTCAACGCAAACAAGACGCGTCCTCCACCATCCACCGGAGAAATGCACCAAAGGAATATCCGGCATAGCCGGCCATTTCGGGCACAAGGGAGGTTGGAGTCATGCCCGGCTGGGTATTGACCTCCAGCCAGATAAGCTCGCCGTCTTCGGAGAAACGATCGTCGTAACGAAAGTCGGACCGACTGACGCCGCGGCAACCGATTGCTTGATGCGCCCTTAACGCCAATGTTTGTATTTTTTGGTAAATTTTCGGTGAAATTTTAGCCGGCAAGACATGTTTTGATCCACCCGACGCATACTTGGAGTCGTAATCATAGAAATTGTGGCCCTGTGGTACCACCTCGATGACATCCATGGGTTGATCGCCCATCACACCGCAAGTCAGCTCGCGGCCGTGGATGTAGCGCTCGACGATGACTTCTTCGCCATAGCGCCACTCTGCCGAGCCGATGACCTGCGGCGGATGCGCCTGATCCTCGCGCACGATGACGACGCCGAAGCTGGAACCCTCGCGCACCGGCTTCACCACATAAGGCGCCTTCATCGGATGTTCCGACGGGAATGAGAAGCGATTCAGTACCTGCGATTCGGCAACCGGAACGCCTGCGGTGCCGGCCACACGCTTCGCCCGGCCCTTGTCCATGGCAAGCGCCGAGGCGAGCACGCCCGAATGCGTATAGGGGATCTGCAGATATTCGAGGATGCCCTGGATGGTTCCGTCTTCGCCGAAAGGCCCGTGCAAGGCATTGAAGGCAACATCGGGCTTCAGAGCAGCGAGCTTTTCGGAAATATCGCGCTCGACATCGATGCGCGTCACTTTGAAGCCTTCACCTTCGAGGGCGTCGGCACACGCCTTTCCCGAGGAAAGGCTGACAGGCCTCTCCGAGGAAAATCCGCCCATCAGGACAGCTACGTGTTCGCGACTCATCAACACCCCCAAAAAATAACTTTCACTTTGCAGAACCGAGGCTTGCGCGGAGCTGGTCTGCGCGGTTCGTGGCCTTTGTCTGACTTGGGTGCATTAGAGCATCATTATGGTTAACGAATCGTTTACTTTCGTTAACTCCGCCTTTCAGCGCGCTTCATTTTCTGCCCCTCGCGACCGCGCAAATATCGCAGCGGACAGGCCGCGAGGACGATGGGAAACGAAAAACCCGCGCGGAAAAACCACGCGGGTTCAATGGTATGTCCAGATATTTTGCAGTCAGTCCTTATCGCCGAAGATTTTCCAGACGAGGCCGCCGATCGCGCCTCCGACAAGTGGCGCGATCCAGAACAGCCAGAGCTGCTGCAGCGCCCAGCCGCCGACGAAAAGCGCCTGCCCGGTGGAACGCGCCGGGTTGACGGAGGTGTTCGTCACAGGAATCGCGACGAGATGAATCAGCGTCAGCCCCAGGCCTATCGCAAGCGGCGCAAAGCCGGCGGGCACCCTGCTGCTGGTCGATCCCAGGATGATGATCAGGAAGAACATGGTCAGCAGAACTTCGATCAGCAGCGCTGAAAGCAGCGAATAACCGCCCGGAGAATGTTCGCCATATCCATTGGCGGCAAACCCGCCGAGTTCGAAACCCGCCTTGCCGCTGGCGATGAGATAGAGCGCTGCAGCGGCGACAATGGCACCGATCACCTGTGCGACGATATAGGGAATGAGCCGCGCCGCGGGAAAACGTCCGGCAGCAACAAGGCCGAGAGAGACGGCGGGATTGAAATGGCCGCCGGAGATACCGCCCACAGCATAGGCCATGGTGACGACAGTCAAACCAAACGCCAGCGCCACGCCGGCAAACCCGATTCCAAGTTCGGGATAGGCGGCCGCGAACACGGCGCTGCCGCATCCGCCGAAGACCAACCAGAACGTGCCGAAAAACTCGGCGGCAAGACTTTTTTGCATATATGCCCCTTTATTCCCTCAACCAGGGAGTTTTTATAAATCAAATACAATTCGATTCCGGTCAAGAATCGGGGTTAGCCCGCGGCAAGCCTGATGCAAGGTTGAGAAAAGCGGTGAGCCTGGGAAGACGGATACCCGCATCGAGAGATGCCCTGTCACTTCAGCGGATGTCGCTTGCGTCATATTCTTGCGTGTCCGGCATTTTCTCGACCTTAAAATTGCGTTAAGAGCGGCAGCCTCCCAAGCAAATCGATAAAAATACTGATTGGAATGAACATGACAGAAGCGATCTCCGTATCGCCGAGCCCTTCGAGCAGCACGCAAGTCAATTCCCCCGCACGCGTCCTGATCGCCAGCCTCATCGGCACGACCATCGAATTCTTCGACTTCTACGTCTACGCGACGGCAGCCGTCATCGTTTTCCCGCACCTCTTCTTCCCCTCGAGCGATCCGACCTCCGCGCTCCTGCAGTCGCTCGTGACCTTCTCGATCGCCTTCTTCGCCCGCCCCTTCGGTGCCGTGGTCTTCGGCCATTTCGGCGACAAGGTCGGCCGCAAGGCGACGCTGGTGGCCGCCCTCATGACCATGGGCCTGTCGACCGTCGTCATCGGCATCCTGCCTGGCTACGATGCGATCGGCATCGCCGCTCCGCTGCTGCTGGCGCTGTGCCGCTTCGGCCAGGGCCTCGGCCTCGGTGGCGAATGGGGCGGTGCCGTGCTGCTCGCAACCGAAAACGCGCCTCCCGGCAAGCGCAGCTGGTACGCCATGTTCCCGCAGCTCGGCGCGCCGATCGGCTTCATCCTCTCCTCCGGCTTCTTCCTGATCCTGGCTGAAACCATGAGCAACGAGGATTTCCTCGCCTATGGCTGGCGCATTCCCTTCATCGCCAGCCTGGCGCTGGTCGCCGTTGGCCTCTACGTCCGCCTGAAGATCGCCGAAACGCCGGAATTCCAGAAGGCCGTCGAAAAGCACGAGCGCGTCGCCGTTCCAGTCGCGACCGTCTTCCGCGGCCATCTGCGCAGCCTGATCCTCGGCACCTTCATCGCGGTCGCCACCTTCGTGCTCTTCTACCTGATGACGGTCTTCACGCTGTCATGGGGCACCACGAAACTCGGATACTCACGTGAGCAGTTCCTGGTGGTTCAACTCGTCGGCGTGGTCTTCTTCGGCCTGACGATCCCGCTCTCCGGCTGGCTCTCCGACCGCTATTCGCGTCGCCTCATCCTGACCCTGACGACGATTGCGATCGCCATCTTCGGCTTCTTTTATGCAAGCCTGCTGACGTCAGGCCTGACCGGCGCCTTCCTGTGCTCCATCATCGGCCTTGGCCTGATGGGCTTCACCTATGGTCCGATCGGTGCTGCCCTGGCAGCCCCCTTCCCGACCATGGTGCGCTACACCGGTGCCTCGATGACCTTCAACCTCGGCGGCATCTTCGGGGCTTCGCTCGCCCCCTACATCGCCACCTGGCTCGCGACCAACTACAGCCTCAACTATGTCGGCTACTACCTCACCGCCTCGGCTGTGATCTCTCTGATCTGCATCCGGCTGTCCGGCCGCGAAGAAGTCTGAAGCTCACACTTCCTAAACAAGGAGCCGCGATGCTTGCCGTCGCGGCTTTTTTTATTGCTGCGATCGGCAGTTCCGGTTAGCGAAGACCGTCACGGGCGCAAAAGGAGAAGATCATGCGATGCCTCGTCACCGGCGCAGCCGGCTTCGTCGGCGCTCCTCTCGTCGAGCGGCTGCACAGGGAGCGGATTTGCGACGTAACGGTTACGACACGATCCGCGACATCAGCCTTCCCGCCGGATATCAGGCATTTCCCTGTTGATATCACCGAGACGACCGACTGGACGTCAGCACTCGAAGGCGTCGATGTCATCGTTCATCTCGCCGCCCGCGTTCACATCATGAACGATCGCTCGACCGATCCGCTGGCGGATTTCCGTCGGGCCAACACCGCCTCGACGCTCAATCTTGCCGAACAGGCAGCCCGCGTGGGCGTCAAGAGGTTCGTCTTCGTCAGCACCATCAAGGTCAACGGCGAAGAGAACGACCGGCCATTTCGGCACGACGACGCACCGAACCCGATCGATCCCTACGGCATCTCCAAGATGGAAAGTGAAATCGGCCTTCGGGAGATCGCAGCCCGCACCGGCATGGATGTTGTCATCATCCGCCCGCCCCTGGTCTACGGTCCCGGCGCGCGCGGCAACTTCGCGCTGCTTGTCGGGCTCGTGCGCAGGAAACTGCCGCTGCCTTTCGCCTCGCTAAAAAACCGCCGCACGCTGGTCGCGGTGCAAAACCTCATCGACCTAATCATCACCTGCATGCAGCATCCTGCCGCCGCAGGCGAAACCTTCCTTGCAGGAGATGGTGAGGATCTTTCAACGCCCGCGCTGATCGAGGGCATCGCCGCAGGCGTCGGCGTCAAACCGATGCTTCTGCCCTTCCCGCCGTCCCTCATGCATATGGCAGCGAGGATCACCGGAAAGGAAGCCGTCTATCAGCGCCTTTGCGGCTCGCTGCGGGTCGATATATCCCACGCCCGCGACGTACTGGGCTGGTCGCCCGTTGTCACGCCGCGCGAAGGCCTGAGGCTTGCGGTAAATAGAGCAATTCCAGCAAAAGTGTGAAGCGGTTTTGCGTCCGGAACTGCGTAAAGCAGAGATAAGGCATTTCCGGAATTCGAAGAAAACGGAAATGCCTTAGCATTTACTCGGTGGTCACACCCTGAAAGGGGCGAACGTCGCGGTCGGGCATGAAAAGGCCGAGACGCTTGATTTCCCATTCGAGCTTGATGCCTGCCATTTCGAAAACCTTTCGGCGCACTTCCTCGCCGAGATATTCGAGATCGTAGCCCGTCGCCTGCCCCATGTTGATCATGAAATTACAGTGAAGCGACGACATCTGCGCGCTGCCGATGACGAGACCGCGGCAATCCGCTTCATCGATCAGCTTCCAGGCCGAATGACCCTCGGGATTCTTGAAAGTCGAGCCGCCGGTCTTTTCGCGGATCGGCTGTACCGTCTCGCGGTGATTGCGCACGGCATCCATCTCCGCGCGGATCTTGGCGCGGTCGTCGGCATAGCCCTCGAAAAGCACCGAGGTGAAGATCAGATCGTCGGCGGCATCGGAGTGGCGATAGGAATAGCCCATCTCGGCATTCGACAGCACATGCTTGTTGCCCTTGCGGTCGATCGCTCGCACCTCGACGACACGGTCCTTGGTCTCGGCGCCATTGGCGCCGGCATTCATGCGGGCCGCGCCGCCAACACCGCCCGGAATGCCGTAATAGAAGGCGAAACCGCCGATACCGTTATCCATCGCCATGGCGGCCACATGCTTGTCCGGGCAGATGGCTCCGGCGAGGATGCGGTTTTCACCGGCGAGTTCGACAAAGCCGAACCCCTTGGCCGACAGACGCAGCACGACGCCTGGAATGCCACCGTCGCGCACCAGGATGTTCGAGCCGACGCCAACGACGGTCAGCGGCACCTCGTCCGGCAGGATCTTCAGGAAGGCGATGAGGTCGTCTTCGTCATGCGGCTGGAACATCAACTCGGCAAGACCGCCGGCGCGAAACCAGGTGACGCGATCCATGGGGGCATCCGGCGTCAGTCGGCCGCGAATGTCCTTTACGCCTTCTCCGAGAGAGGCAAGAAGCTTTTCCCCATTAACCTGTTTCATGCCGACTTTCCTGAAAGGTCTTGCAACTGCTTCGGCAGCGCTGCTGCCCAATATGTAATGCTACCAGCACCCAACAGAACCACAAAGTCCCCGGGTTTTGCAATCTCTGCTACCATCTGCGGTAGAACTTCCGCTGATGGCAGGAAACGCGCATCGCGATGACCGCCGGATTTGATGCGCGAAATGAGCGATTCCGAATCCGCTCCCTCGATGGCATCCTCGCCCGCGGCATAAACAGGTGCGATGAAGATGCTGTCGGCATCGTTGAAGCAGGCTGCGAATTCCTCGAACAGGCTCGACAGACGCGTGTAGCGGTGCGGCTGATGCACCGCGATGATACGGCCCTTGCAGGACTCGCGGGCAGCACGCAACACCGCCTTGATCTCGACCGGGTGGTGACCGTAATCGTCGAAGATCTGCACGCCGTTCCATTCGCCGGTCAGCGTGAAGCGGCGCTTGACGCCGCCGAAGGAGGCGAGCCCCTTGGCGATATCCTCGCGGGACATACCGAGCCGGTTAGCGACGGCAACGGCCGCCGTGGCGTTCGAAATATTGTGACGGCCGGGCATCGGCAGGACGAGATCGTCGAGCCTGATAACCTCACCCGTGCGGCGGCGGCGAATTTCGACGTCGAAGATCGAACGCGTGCCGTCAATGCGCACATTCATGAAGCGCACATCGGCCTGCGGGTTTTCGCCGTATGTAATGACCTTGCGGTCCTCGATGCGGGCGACCAGCGATTGAACCTCGGGATGGTCGAGGCACATGACGCCAAAGCCGTAGAAGGGCACGTTCTCGACGAACTGCCGGAAGGCGGCGCGAACCGCATCGAAATTGCCGTAGTGATCCAGATGCTCAGGATCGATATTGGTGACGACTGCCACATCGGCCGGCAGCTTCAGGAAGGTGCCGTCGGATTCGTCCGCCTCGACCACCATCCACTCGCCCTCGCCCATGCGGGCATTCGTGCCGTAGGCATTGATGATGCCGCCATTGATGACGGTCGGGTCCAGCCCGCCGGCTTCGAGCAGCGTGGCGACGAGCGAGGTGGTCGTTGTCTTGCCGTGCGTGCCGCCGATGGCGATCGCATTGCGGAAGCGCATCAGCTCGGCCAGCATTTCGGCGCGGCGCACCACCGGCAGCAGCTTTTCCCGCGCGGCGATGAGCTCCGGATTGCTCTTCTTGATCGCGGTCGAAACGACGACGACCTCGGCATCGCCGAGGTTTTCCGCCTTGTGGCCGACGAAGACCTCGATGCCCTTGTCGCGCAGGCGCTGGACATTGGCGCTGTCGGACTGGTCCGATCCCTGCACCCTGTGGCCGAGATTATGCAGCACCTCTGCGATACCGCTCATGCCGATACCGCCAATGCCGATGAAATGGACGAGGCCGATCGCCTTCGGCAGCTTCATGCGCGTGCCCCCTTGAATTCTGCAACTGTCTGACCGGCGGCAATAGCCTCAACCATGTCGGCAAGCAAGTTCGCAGCATCAGGTTTTCCCGCAAGCTTGGCTGCGGCTGCCATGCCGGCAAGCTTTTCGGGGTCGTTCATCACATGCGTCAGGATGGAGGCAATACGCTCAGGCGAAAGCTCCGACTGGGCAATCACCTTGGCTCCGCCAGTCGCCTCAAGTGCCGCGGCATTGGCCGCCTGATCATGGTCGAGCGCATGCGGATAAGGCACCAGCACCGCCGGGCGGCCGATGACGGATATTTCCGACACCGTCGAGGCGCCGGAGCGGCAGATCACCAGATGTGCCTTGGCAAGACGCTCTGCCATGTCATTGAAAAACGGCGCGATATCGGCGCCCATCTGCAGCTGCACCACACAGTCGCGCACCATCTCCATATCCTCGGAGCGAACCTGCTGCGTCACCCTGAGCCGGGCGCGCAGCCCATCGTCCAGCAGGCTGATCGCCGTGGGCATTGCCTTGGAGAAATATTGCGCGCCCTGGCTACCGCCGAACACCACGAGATTGAAGTCCTCGCCGGGATGCGAGGGCACGTAAGGCTGCTCGGCCGCAGCAAGGATAGCCGGCCGCACGGGATTGCCGGTCGCAATGGTCTTGTCGGAAAAAGGTCCGCCGCTCTCGGGCAGGAAGCCACCGGCAATCGCCCGCACGCGCGGCGCCAGCGCCTTGTTGGCGCGGCCCATCACCGCATTCTGTTCGTGCAGCATCGAGGGTACGCCGAGGCGCGTGGCGGCAAGCAGCGGCGGCACGGTCGGATAACCGCCGAAGCCGACGACGATGACAGGCTTCAGTCGCTGGATCAGCCGCTTTGCGGCGCGCATGCCGGTCCAGAGCTTCCAGAGCGAACGGCCGACCGCGACCGGATTTTTGGACGCGATCGTTGCCGACGGCACGACATGGATTTCGTCGGCCGGAAACTTGCCGGCATAACGCTCGGCGCGGCTATCGGTAACGAGGTGCACGGAATAGCCGCGTTCCCTCAGCTTGAAGGCGAGCGCCTCTGCCGGAAAGACGTGGCCGCCGGTTCCGCCGGCGGCAAGAAGGACGATGCCCTTGCTCATAATTCCCCTACTCCGCCGGCATGCCGTGCGGCACGCGGAAGAGGCTCCGGTCCTGCGCACGTTTTTCCGGGCGATGGCGCGTCAGCGCCAGAATGAAGCCGGCCGTCACGCAGATCGCCACCATCGACGAACCGCCGTAGGAAATCAGCGGCAGCGTCATGCCCTTGGCCGGCAGCAGTTCGAGATTGACGCCGATATTGATGATCGACTGGATGCCCATCTGCAGCACGAGGCCGGCGACGGCAAAACGGTTGAAGTCGTTGCGTTCGCGATAGGCATGCGACAACCCGCGCAGCACCAGAACGGTGAAGATGGCGACGAGCGCGATACAGAAGACGATGCCGAATTCCTCGGCTGCAACGGAGAAGATGAAGTCGGTATGGGCGTCCGGAATGATGCGCTTGACGATGCCTTCGCCCGGCCCTTGTCCGAACCAGTCACCACGGATGATCGCTTCGCGGGCGGTATCGATCTGGAACGTATCGCCCTCGCCGGTCAGGAACTTGTCTATTCGGCCCGCTACGTGCGGGAAGACGTAATAGGCGCTCACCAGGCCACCCGCACCACCGGCACCGAGCACGATGATCCAGAGCCACGGCATGCCGGCCATGAAGAACATGCCGCCCCAGACCGCCGTCGTCAGGATGGTCTGGCCAAGGTCCGGCTGTGCGACGAGAAGGGCAGCGACAATGCCGAACAGGATGATGGCAAAGAGATTGCCTGGAATTTCCGGCTGGCGCGCATGTTCGGCAAAGAGCCAGGCGCAGACCACGACGAAGGCCGGCTTCATGAATTCCGACGGCTGGATCGAAACACCCGCAAGCGTGACCCAGCGGCGGGAACCCTTGACCTCGATGCCGAAGAACAACGCCAGCAGCATCATGGCAAGAGCCACGATCAGCAGGATGATTGCGGTGCGTCGCACCTGACGTGGCGTCAGGAAGGAAAGGCCGAGCATAACGCCGATCGACGGGATCATGAAGGCCGCGTGGCGCTTGACGAAGTGGAAGGGCTCCAGGCCGATACGCTCGGCGACCGCCGGCGAGGCAGCAAACGAGAGCATGAAGCCGATGCCCATCAGGAACAGGAACAAGGCCAGGAAAAAGCGGTCGATGGTCCAGAACCAATCGGCCAATGCTCCACGTTCCGCGCGGCTCACCATGTCATTTGCCTCCTGTTGCCGAATTGATCAGCATCGTCACGCCGTCAAGGGCAGCCACATGGCCGACAAAGGCATCGCCCCTGACTTCAAAATTCTTGTATTGGTCGAAGCTTGCGCAAGCCGGGGACAACATCACGGCCAGAGGGCCGGTCTCATCCTTTTCGGCATCGACAGCAGCATGCGCCACGGCCCGATCCAGCGTACCGGAAATTTCGTAAGGCACCGCCTCGCCGAGCGCCGCGGCAAATTCCGCCGCCGCCTCGCCGATCAGATAGGCCCTGGCGATGCGCGGGAAATAGGGTGCAAGCGTCGTGATGCCACCCGCCTTCGGCAGTCCGCCGGCAATCCAGTATATGCGATCGTAGCTCGAAAGCGCCGGTGCTGCGGCATCCGCGTTCGTCGCCTTGGAATCGTTGACGAAGACGACATTGCCGCGCCGGCCGACCGGCTGCATGCGGTGTTTCAAGCCGGGGAAGGATGCAAGACCCGCACGAATTTCCTCGGCGGAGACGCCGACGGCAAGGCAGGCTGCGACCGCCGCAGCGGCATTCTGCGCATTGTGACTGCCGCGCAGTGTCTGGATACCATCGAGATCGACAAAGGGCAGCATCGCCCCGCTTGTCGCCTGGATGAGCTTCGTGCCTTCGGCATAGATGCCGTCGGCCAACACGTTGCGGCGGGAAATCCTGGTCACCTTCACCCCTGCCCGCTCGATGCGGTCGGCGATCAGCACGGAAAAGCTGTCATCGACGCCGACAACAGCGACATCACTGCCGGCGACCAGCCGTTCCTTGACGTCGGCATAATGCTGCATCGTGCCATGGCGATCGAGGTGATCGGGTGTCAGGTTGAGCAGTATCCCGGCCGACGGATTGAGCGTCGGCGCAAGGTCGATCTGGTAGGACGAGCATTCGACGACGAAATAGCGCTCGCTCTTCGGCGGATCGAGCGTCAGCACCGCCGTGCCGATATTGCCACCGAGCTGCGTATCGCGGCCGCTCGATTTCAGGATATGGGCAATCAGCGCCGTCGTGGTGGATTTGCCGTTGGTTCCGGTGATCGCGATGAAGGGGCAATCGGGAGCATGGGCCCGGCGCTCGCGAACAAAGAGTTCGACATCACCGACGATATCGACGCCGGCCGCACGCGCCAGATCCACCGACCAGTGAGGCTTCGGATGCGTCAGCGGCACACCGGGCGAAAGCACGAAGAGCGCCTGCGCGCTCCAGTCGATTGTATGCAGGTCGGCGGTAGTGATGCCTTCAGATGCAGCCTTGGCGACGCTGTCAGGATTGTCGTCCCAGGCCGTGATCTCCGCACCGCCGGCGACAAGCGCTTTGGCGGTGGCCAAACCGGAGCCGCCGAGACCGAAGAGGGCAACCTTCTTTCCTGCGAGCGTCGTGACCGGGATCATGACCGCCTCACCGCAGCTTCAGGGTGGAAAGGCCGAGCATGGCAAGGCCGACGGCAACGATCCAGAAGCGGATCACGACCTGGCTTTCTGTCCAGCCCTTCTTTTCGAAGTGATGGTGGATCGGCGCCATGAGGAAGACGCGCCGGCCTGTCATCTTGAAGAAGCCGACCTGAATGATGACCGACAGCGTCTCGATGACGAAGAGACCACCGACGATCGCCATGACGATTTCATGCTTGGTGGCAACGGCAACGGTGCCGATCGTGCCGCCGAGTGCCAGCGACCCGGTATCGCCCATGAAGATTGCAGCCGGCGGCGCGTTGAACCAGAGGAAACCGAGGCCCGCCCCGATGACGGCGCCGAGCACCACGGCAAGCTCGCCGGTACCCAGCACGAAATTGATCTGCAGATAGTTTGCAAACACGGCATTACCGGCAAGATAGGCGATGATGCCGAAGGCGGCAGCGGCAATCATGACCGGCACGATGGCAAGACCGTCGAGACCGTCGGTGAGGTTTACCGCATTGCCGGCGCCGACGATGACGAAACCGCCGAAGACGACGAACAGGATGCCGATATTGATCAGGAAGTCCTTGAAGAAGGGGAATGCTATTGAGGAACCGAAGGTCGAGCCGGCAGGACCCGAGGCAAGCGCCGTGCGCATCATGAAATAGACGGCGATGCCGGCGATGATGAACTCGATGCCAAGGCGCGCCTTGCCCGAGAAGCCCTTGTGGCTCTGCTTGGTGACCTTGAGATAATCGTCATAGAAGCCGATGGCGCCGAAGCCGAGCGTCACCAGCAGCGTCGCCACGACGTAGACGTTGGAAAGATCGGCCCAAAGCAACGATGCGCCGACGATGCCGGCGAGTATCATCAGGCCGCCCATGGTCGGCGTACCGGCCTTCTTGAAATGCGTCTGCGGTCCATCGGCACGGATCGGCTGGCCCTTGCCCTGCCGGATGCGCAGCGAGTTGATGATGGCAGGCCCGAAGAGGAAGACGATAAGAGCGGAGGTGAAAAGAGCAGCACCCGCCCGGAAGGTAATATATCTGAACAGATTCAGAAATTTGAAATATTCCGACAGTTCGACTAGCCAAATCAGCATTCAGGGCCCCTTTTACCCGATCATAGTTCGCGTTGCGTGTCTGAAACTGGCGGGTACTTGTCAAGGAGCGCGGCGACAATCTTGCCAAAACCGATCCCCAGAGACGACTTCACCATCAACACGTCGCCAAGTGCGACCGAGTTCAATACGAATTCCAACAATTCTTCCGTCGTCTCGCGATGCTCGACCGTGACGCTGTCGGGAAGCGATTCCTTCAGCGCCACCATCTCGGGCCCCGCGAGCCAGACATGTTCGAGACCGGCCGCCAGCAGCGAACCGGCAAGGTCCGCATGGACCTGCTCGGCAAATTCGCCCATTTCCAGCATGTCGCCGAGCACGGCGACGCGGCGTCCGCGTCCGGTCGGCTCGGCCGCCGCCAGCAGCGCGATCGCCGCGCGCATGGAGGCCGGATTGGCGTTATAGCTTTCATCGATCAGCGTGAAGCTGCCATTGCCGATCGGCAGCTTGTGGCGCTTGCCCCTGCCCTTCTCCGGCTTCAGGGTCGCAAGCCCCTCGATCGCCTTGTCGAGATTGGCCCCGACGATCGTTACCACGCCGAGCGCGGCCAGCGCATTTTCGGCAATGTGGCGGCCCGGCGCACCGATAGCCACTTCCTTGGTGTCGCCTCCAACAGTCATCCAGAGCGTCGAGCTTTCATCCGAGCCGTTGAATTCGGCAAGACGGAATTCCGCCTTGGCATGTTGGCCGAAGGAATGGATCCGCGTGATACCGAGCGCCTGGGCGGCCTGCTCCAGGAAATTGAACTGCTCATTGTCGCGGTTGAGAACGACATCCCCGCCCGGCTCCAGACCTTCGAAGATCTCCGCTTTGGCGGCAGCGATTTCCTGGAGGTTCTGGAAATTGCCGAGATGGGCCGGTGCGATCGTCGTGATGACGGCAACATGCGGGCGGATCATCTTCACCAGCGGCCGGATTTCATCCGGATGGTTCATGCCGACTTCGAAGACGCCGAAATAGGTATCGATCGGCATGCGCGCCAAGGTCAGCGGCACGCCCCAGTGATTGTTGAAGGATGCAACTGACGCATGCACCTTGCCCGAGGGCGACAGCACATGGCGCAACATCTCCTTGGTCGTCGTCTTGCCGACCGAGCCGGTAACGGCGATGATCTTCGCCCGCGAACGCTCACGCGAAGCAAGTCCCAGACGGGCGAGCGCGGCAAGCACATCCTCGACCACGATCATCGGCACTGTCAGCCGTCCCATGGCCGGCAGGCGCGCCTCGCTGACAACCAGCAGAGACGCGCCGTTTGCCATCGCCATCGAAGCATAATCGTGACCATCCACGCGGTCGCCCTTGATCGCGAAGAAGGCTTCACCGGCCGCGATCGAGCGGCTGTCGATGGAAATGCCGGTAATGCCCTGTGGCAGCGAGCCGAACGGACGGCCCGCCATCGCAGCGATCATGTCTTCGGTGGTCCAGAGCCAGTTCATGGTACCCGCTCCTCCAAAGCCTTGCGCACTTCGGCATGATCGGAAAACGGCAGCGTGACGCTACCGACCGTCTGCCCTTCTTCATGTCCCTTGCCGGCAACGATCAGCGTATCGCCGGATTTCAGCTGCAGAACCGCCTCGCGGATCGCCTGGGCGCGGTCGCCGATCTCCGAGGCGCACTTGGCAGCCGCCATGATCTCGGCACGGATCGCGGAAGGCTCCTCCGAGCGCGGATTGTCATCGGTGACGATAACGACATCGGCCAGCCGGCAGGCGATCTCGCCCATGATCGGCCGTTTACCGCGGTCACGATCGCCGCCGCAGCCGAACACGACGATGACACGGCCAGTCGTGAACGGACGCACCGAGTTTAACACATTTTCCAGCGCATCCGGCTTATGGGCATAATCGACATAGGCAAGCGCGCCATCCTTTGTATGGCCGACCAGTTCCAGGCGGCCGGATGCGCCCTGCAGCTTTTCGAGCGCGGCCATCGCAACCTTCACCGGAACGCCTGTCGACGTGGCGAGCGCTGCGGCAACCAGCGCGTTGGCAATCTGGAAATCGCCGGCAAGCGGAATATCGACCTCGAAGATCTCACCTTCCGCATGGATTTCCGCGACCTGCTTGTGACGGAAATGTTCGACGCGCTTCAGCGTCAGATAATTACCTTTGCGCCCGACAGTGCGCACATCATGGCCCGCAGCCGTCGCCGCCTTGATCGCCTGCTCCGACCACGGATCGTCGGCGAAGATGATGGCTGGCGAGCCCTTCGGCAGCACCCGGTCGAAGAGATGCATCTTGGCAGCCATATAGTCTTCGACCGTCGGATGGTAATCCATGTGGTCGCGGCCGAGATTGGTGAAGGCGGCGGCCGCGAGCTTCACGCCGTCGAGGCGATACTGGTCGAGGCCGTGGCTGGAAGCCTCCATCGAGGCATGCGTGACGCCTTCATCGGCGAGTTCGGCGAGCAGCTTGTGCAGCGATACGGTATCGGGGGTCGTCAGCGAGCCATACTCATTGCGAGTCGGCGAAACGACGCCGGTCGTGCCGATCATCGCGGCCGCATGGCCGGCATGCGCCCAGATCTGCCTGACGAAGGAAGCAACCGAGGTCTTGCCGGCCGTACCGGTCACCGCAACCATCGTCGTCGGCTGGCGGCCATAGAAATGCGAAGCGGCAACTGAGAGGAAACGACGCGGTTCGGAAACGACCAGAACCGGTACGGAAGTCTCAACTGCATGCGATGCGATGACGACGGCAGTGCCCTTGGCAACAGCATCGGCGATGAAACCCGCGCCGTCGGCCTTGGTGCCGGCAACCGCCACGAAAGCCATGCCGGGCACGATCTTGCGGCTGTCGGAAGACAGGCCGGAAATCTCCAGCGCGCCGGCCGGCCCTTCGAGTTCAGCTTTGAGTTCCGGAAACGCATTTCCGGCAAGTTCCCGCAATTTCATCGACTGCACTTTTCTGATTCAGGTCGACCGCCCCTTACGAATCGACACCGACATTGATTCACACTCAATAAGACACCAACAAGGCCGAGCCGTCTTCGCCGAATTCCGGTTCGACACCGAGGATGGGTGCTGCACGGCGCACGATGTTCTTGACCATGGGTGCTGCCGTATAGGCAGCGATGCGCTGATGCTGCTCGCCATCAAGCGGCTCGTCGCAGAAGGTCAGCACCACATAGCGCGGATTGTCGATCGGGAAAGCGGCAAGGAAAGCATTGAAATTCAAGTTGCTGGCATAGCGGCCGTTGACGACCTTGTCAGCCGTACCGGTCTTGCCGCCGACATTGAAGCCCGGCACGTCGGCGTTGCGGCCGGAGCCCTTTTTGCCGTTGAGCTTGAATAGATAGCGAATATCGTCGCTCGTGCTCTTCTTGACGACGACCTCGGCCGCTTCATCGGCCTGCTCGCGGCTGCGCGGCAGAAAAGTCGGCTCGATCAACTTGCCGCCATTGATGAGAGCGGCACCGGCAACCGCCGTCTGCAGCGGCGTCGTGGCGACACCATGGCCGAAGGAGATCGTGATAGAGTTGATCTTCTTCCATACACGCGGCTGGCTCGGCATCTTCACCTCGGGCAGTTCGGTCTGCATTCGGGTGAGCAGGCCAAGGCGCGTCAGATAGTCCTTCTGCAGATCCATACCGACGATATCGATCATTTTCGCCGTGCCGATATTCGAGGAATATTCGAAGATTTCCGGAACCGTCAGCCAGCGGCGCTGGCCGTGGAAGTCGTGAATGGTGAAGCCCCCGATACGGATCGGGTTGGTGGCGTCGAAACTGTCCTTCAGGGAAACCTTGCCGCTGTCGATCGCCATGGCGGTCGTGAAGGTCTTGAAGGTCGAACCCATCTCGAACGTGCCGTTCGACATGCGGTTCAGCCAGCCGTCCTTGGAACCTTCTTGCGGGTTGTTCGGATCGAAATCCGGCGCAGACGCCATGGCAAGCACTTCGCCGGTATGGGCATCGAGCACGACGGCCCCGGCGCCCTTGGCCTTGTAGTTGACGACGGCATTGGCAACGACATCGCGCACGATCGCCTGCACGCGCACATCGATTGAAAGGCGCACCGGCTCCAGCGACTGGTTGCTCGTCATGCCGACTGAGGCAAGATCGGCAAGCCCCTGATCGTCTATATATTTCTCCATGCCGGCAACGCCGCGGTTGTCGATATTGACGTAGCCGAGAATATGCGCGGCCGTCGCGCCGCCCGGATAGAAGCGGCGCTTTTCAGGGCGAAAGCCAACACCGGGAATGCCGAGCGCCAGGATCTGGCTCTGCTGCTTCGGCGTCAGCTGACGGCGCAGCCAGGCGAAATGCGAGGTGCGGCTGGAGAGCTTCTTATAAGTGTCCTTGACGTCGAGATCCGAAAGCACCGTCTGCAGCTTCTCGACGGCTTCGTCGGTATCGACGATCTTGTTGGGCTCGGCAAACAGCGAAACGGTGCGGATATCTGTCGCCAGCACTTCGCCGTTGCGGTCGATAATATCGGGGCGCGACGCCATCAGCCGATCGGGCGGCAGGATGGACGAGACCGATTCCGGCTCTTTCATCGCATATTCGACCATACGGCCGCCGATGATGGCGTAGACAGCGGTGAAGCCGATGATGAGCAGGCCGACGCGGCTCTTGGCCTGCCCCGCCTTGCGCTTGCGCGAACCTTCGATCGCCATGCCAGAGGGGGCACCGAAACGGTTATAGACGCCGGCGGAAAAGTGCGCCTGGCTTTTCAGAACCATGATGCGGGAAAGAAAGGACATTATTCCACCGCTCCCGTTTCGATGTCGTCCGGCTCCTCAGCTTCGCGCGGCGCCCGCATCGGGATCGGTTGGACCTTGGCTGCAGCAATCGACTTGGCGCCAGCCTTGACGGCCCCAACCTTGGCGTCCCCGGCCTTGGCTTCAGTAACATCAGGTTGAGGAACCTGCGATTTCAGCATCGGAAGCTCGCGCGCATGGGCAAGTGCGGTCGAATCCGTCGGCTGCAGCTGCAGCTCGCCATTATAGGTCGTGACCAGACGCTCAAGCCGGTTCGGCTGCGATTGCAGCGCCCAGTCGGCCTTCAGCAGATCGATCGTGTCTTTTTCCAGCTTGATCTCCGCTTCAAGGCGGTGAACCTCCTCGAGCTTCAGCTCAGCGCGGTGCTTGATCGTATAGGTGACGGCGGCTGCCGCCGTCATGATGCCGATGAGTACAAGATCGAACGTTCTCAGCATATCAAGCTCCAAGCTTTCCGAGGCTGGCAAGATTGGGGAACCCGAAGAGCGACATGTCTTCGGATTCAGCGGGAGCGGTGGTACGCTGGCCGGCGCGCAGCTTGGCGGACCGAGCGCGCGGATTGGCCTGAGCTTCTTCTTCGCTGGCAGAAACCATCGACTTGCCGACAGGCTCGAAGGTCGCGGCTCGCTCATGCGCAACAGGCAGATGGCGGGAACCCGCTGCCTTGCCGGCACGATCGGAGAAGAATTTCTTGACGATGCGGTCTTCCAGCGAATGGAAGGTGACGACGACGAGGCGACCGCCTGGCTTCAGCGCCCGCTCAGCGGCAAACAGCGCCTGCGCGAGCTCGCCGAGTTCGTCATTGACGAAGATACGCAGCGCCTGGAAGACGCGCGTCGCAGGATGGATCTTGTCTTTCATCTTGCGCGGCGTCACCAGCTCGATCAGGCCGGCGAGATCGCGCGTCGTCTCGAAGGGCTTTTCGACGCGGCGCTTTTCGATGGCATGGGCAATGCGCGGCGCCTGGCTCTCTTCGCCGAGATAATGGAAGATGCGGATGAGATCGGCCACTTTGGCGCGATTGACGACATCGGCGGCAGAAACGCCCGCGGCCGACATACGCATGTCGAGCGGGCCGCTCTTCTGGAAGGAGAAGCCGCGCTCGGCCTCATCGATCTGCATGGAGGAAACGCCGATATCCAGCACCACGCCATCAAGCCCGCCATCAGGTACATGATCGGCAAGCTGCGAAAACTGCGAATGGATGAGCTTGAGATGACCGCCATGCGCCGCAACGAGCGCCTGGCCGGCCGCGATCGCCGTCGGATCGCGATCAAGCGCGATCACATCGGCACCAGCACCGAGAATGGCGGAGGCATAGCCACCCGCACCAAAGGTACCGTCGAGGATGACCTTGCCGGAAAAAGGCTCCAGCGCCGCAAGCACCTCGTCGAGAAGAACCGGAATGTGGCGAACCGGTCCGCCACCGGCTTCAGTTGAACCTCCGCCAGGATTCGCCGCCATTCCGTTCCCTCGTTCGTTCAGGAACGCTTGCCCGCCAGCTTGCGCTCCCCTCGTGCCTGCGCCTGTGCGGCCGCGAATGCTTGCGGCTGCCAGAGCTGAAAGTGATCCGCCCGACCCACGAAGGTCACTTCGTCCGAAATACCGGTGAAGTCGCGAATGAAATCCGTGACCATCAACCGCCCCTCGGCGTCGAGCTTCATGAAGACCCCGCCCCCATGAATGAGAAGCGACATCTCGTTTGCCTCCGGCGAAAACGGATCTTCCGCCGCAATCTGCCGCTCGAACCTTTCCAGAAGATCCGGGCCGCCGATGCTGATCGCCGGAAACACAAAGTCCTGAAAGCAGTAAAGCTCCTGGACGTTGCGCTGCGCCAGCACGGAACGAAACGCCGCAGGCACGGAAACCCGGCCCTTGGTGTCGATCCTGTTGGTCGCATTCGAAAGGAAGCGGCTCATGACACGAAACATCCGTTTCCGAAAGAGCCCGGAAAGCATTTTGCCGCCCGAAACCCTCAAAGTCAGGCACAGCTTCGCAAGCCGAAAGAACCAAGGTCCTCCCGACGCTTCCGATCCGGAAGGCGTCTTTGCTTTGCGATTGATGGGCAGATGATTGCCCTGATGCAGTGCGCATTTGGGATAGCATGGGACCATATGGGCGTCAATGGGATGAGCCCATTTTGAGGCGGGCGCAGTATCAAACATTTATAAGCTGTTAAGTTTAACAAAGGGTTAGGAAAGCGATTCTCAAACGCCACCTGAAGCACCCGCGGGGAACAGGAAATCCGGCCGGGCAAGATCCGTGGGACCTTGCCTCGATTTCAGTTATTTCAATGACTTGACAGGAAGAAAATCGGGCTTTGCAGCAAAGCGTATGCTGCAGGAGGTTAATCGCCAGTTGGCCTGTAAGCCGGGTTCTGTATGGCTCCGGCGAACCGGAACGTGGCAGCCATTCATCTGGGACAGCGCTTGCACGCTGCCTCACGCAACCCACCCGGATGACTGACCCAGAAACAGGCCGGAAGGCTTTCGCCAACCGCGTCATCCCTATTCGGTTTTGCTCCCGGTGGGGTTTACCGTGCCATATCCGTTGCCGGAGATGCGGTGGGCTCTTACCCCACCCTTTCACCCTTACCTGTCAAGACAGGCGGTTTGCTTTCTGTGGCACTTTCCCTGAGGTCGCCCTCGCCGGACGTTATCCGGCACCGTGTTTCCGTGGAGCCCGGACTTTCCTCACCCTACCGCCTTTCGGCATTGGTAAAGCGCGGCTGCCCGGCCAACTGGCAGGGGCTCCCTTAAACGAGGAAGCCCGCAAAAGCCAACGAAATATGGGGGACAGGCTTAACGGAAATAAGGTGCGAAATCCGTGGCGTAGCCCTGATCCTTGATTCTGCCTGCAAGAAGCAGTTCGGCCCCCAGCCTGCCGATTTCATCGGAGCTCTTGGCGGACGTTCCCATGCAGCCGGTCAGAACAGCGATATGCGGCGAGGACGTATAGCCGATCATCGGATAACGGCTCTTCGTATAGGAGACGGCGCAGGATGCGGAGGAAATGGACTGCGCCTCCAGATCCGGCACAATACGATCAACGATGCCCTTTAGATGCTCGCGCGCAACCTCGCGTCCATCCGTACGAAACCAGGCGCGCATGTCCGCATCGTTGCTCAGCACCAGATTGTCGGGATCGCCACCGATCTTCAGATAGAGCTTGCCGTCGGGATAACGGATCGGCGGCAGTAGGTAGATGTCGATGCCGGGCGCTTCGAGGATGAGCGACGGCATATCGGCAAGGCGCGGAGCATCCTCGTCCGCCACCTCGAACAGGTTCACGGTGCGGCCGTAAACCGTCATGTCAACGGATTGCCGCAAGAGATTCTGCGAAATGGAAAAACCGCCGGCCGCCAGCAGCACCTTCTCGGAGCGATAAACCCTGCCGCCCGCCGTGGTGACGACGGCCGCCCCGCCCTCCTCGCGGATGGAAGTGGCATGGTCGCGGATCACGCTCGCACCCGCCTTTCCGGCGAGCAGCGACTGCGCCTTCACGAGCTTCCGCGGGCTGATATGCCCTGCTCCCTTCGCTTCGAAAATGCCGGCACCGCCGGCAGGAAAAGCGAAATAGGGAAACCGTCGTTTCAGTTCAGCCTGATCGAAAGATGTCGTTTCGACGCCGAGCGAAACCGCGGCCTGCCTTGTACCGGCGAGGTAAGCACTCTCGGGCGGCGCGACTGCGAGGCAGCCCACTTCCGTGTAGAAATCGACACCGCTCTCTTTTGCGATCTCGCCATAGCGTGCGATCGAGCGATTGGCGAGCAATGCCCAGTCGCAATCGGGATCGATGGTACGCGTGATGCGGCCTTCATCGTAATGGCTGGCGAAAACGCCCTCATGCGCCTTGCGATCAGCCGGCTCGTCCGGACCGATGACGGCAACGCCATCCGTCTGGCGTGCCAGATATTTAGCGGCCGCGGCACCCATCATGCCGCGACCGATGACGATGAACCTGAAATCGACTGCCATACCACACCTCGCTAAAGGCTAGCGATAACATGGCAATCGCGCTGAATCATCCGACGTTTGCCAGAGAAAAGCGCTTCCGGCTCAGAGCATCGCAAGAACCTTGCCGCAATAGGACTTGGAGACCGGGTTCATGCGTGTGGCGCCATGGCCGGCATTGTATTTGAGGATCGTATTGCAGGTCTGCCCGCCGCCGAGATCGTGGGCGGCCGCCAGGTACTTCATGCCATACTTGATGTTGGTTTCCGGATCGAACAGGCCCTTGGCACCGCCGGAATAACCCATCATGCGGGCCGTCGCCGGCTTGATCTGCATCAGGCCGATTTCGCCATGGCTGCCGCGCGCCATCGGATTGAAATTGCTTTCAACACGGATGACAGCAGTCGCAAGAGCCACCGGCACATCATATTGATTGGCATATTTGCTAATCAATGCGGAATAGGAATTGCCGGAAACATCGGCGACGGGATAGCCACTCTGGCGCTCGACCGTCTTCAGCGGACGCTCCGTTTTCTTCTGCGCACGCTGCGCCGTCCTCTGCGGGCGTTCCTTCTTATTCACGCGCTCCGCTGTCTTCTGCGGACGCTCCACTTTCTTCACGGGCGCATCGGCTCGCACGCCCCAGTCATTCGCAAAGGCAAAGTTATTTCCCGCCAGCACCATGCCAACGCATGCTGCAGCAACAACAATCAGTTTTCTCATGTAGTCTTGATCACTCCGACCCAAAGAATTACCGGACTGCGCGCCTCGCCGTCATGGAGAATTCTGACCAAATACTGATCAGGTTTCGCAGCAATTCTTATCGTTTCACATGACGCCTCAGATTTAACTTGGGAATACCCTTAGGCGCCGCTTAGCGGAAGTTCTTAGACCATCGCAATGAGGAGATAATAGGGAAATGATGTGGCAGTCCGAATTTCGCATCCGAACATGGAAAATCGGTAATGTCGAAAATTATGTACGATCAGGAATAACGCGGCAGCGATGACAGCAGCCGGTGCAGCGTATCGATCGTCGAAAAATCGGCGATTCCGTCCACTCGCTCGGGGCGAAAATGCCGCTGGAAGGCTTCCACGTCGCCTGCCGTCTTGTCGCTGAATTCGCCTGTGATCTCAGTGCCGTAACCATAGAGCGACAGCATGGATTGCAGCGCTTCGATAGGCTGTCCGCGGTCGCCGCGCTGGAAGAAGCGCCCGCCGGTGATGGCGGCCGGTTCCACCCAGTGGCCAACGCCGGCCTGATGCAGTTCGTGCCACGGGAATTTCTCGCCTGGATCGACCTTGCGCACGGGGGCGACATCGGAGTGGCCGAGCACTCTTTCAGGCGCGATCGACCAACGAACGCCGCAATCGCGACATAATTCGATCACCGCAGCGACCTGCTCTCTCGGATAGTCGGGAAGCCCGCCCGGATGGCCGGCATTGGCGATCTCGATGCCGATCGACAGCGAATTGATATCCGTTTCGCCATGCCAGAAGCTCTTGCCAGCATGCCATGCGCGGCGGATCTCCTGCACGAGCTGCACGACCTCGCCGTTCGGCTGCACGAAATAATGGCTGGAAACCTGGCTTTCGTCCCGACAGAGCCAGTCGAGCGCGCCCTCGGCGCTCGGCATGCCTGTATAATGCAGCAGGATCATATCGGGCTTGCGGCCATCAGCCCGTTCGCCATGGTTCGGCGAGGGCTGGACGCGCGCCTTGCCGTAGTCTGCCTCGAATGAGGTCATGCGGCGCGACGTTCCTTTTCGATCGCCGCATAGGCGTCGTTCAGCGCCGCCATACGTTCATTGGCGATCGCATGGAACTCTTCCGGCACGCCGCGCGAGATCAGCCGGTCCGGATGATGCTCGCTGACGAGCACATGGTAATGGCGGCGGATCGTCGGGAAATCATCCGCCGGCGAAACCCCGAGAATCTTGTAGGGGTCGCGGCCAGCAGAGACGTGACGCGCAGCAATCTGATCGAAGCGGGCCTCGCTCATCTGGAAGATTTCGGCGACATGGCGCAGGAAATTCATTTCCTTCTCGTGGATCAGCCCATCCGCCTTGGCGATATGGAACAGACCGTCGAGCACATCTTCCAGAACCGGGCAATTGGCGGCGCAGGTCGAGCAAAGCGTGGACAGCTTTGCTGCGTAGGCCTCGTAACCCGCAACGTCCTGGCGGGCGAGATTATAGAGGCGCGCGACATTCTTCGCCTCGCTCGGAGGAAACTCGAAGATGTCGCGGAAGGCTTGCACTTCCTTCTCGCTCACAATACCGTCGGCCTTGGCCATCTTGGCAGACAGCGCAATGACGGCCACCGAAAAGGCAACCTTGCGGCGCGTCTCCGGATCGCCTTCGAAAACCGTGCGAATAGCCTCGACCACCGCGGAGAGCGCATTGCCCGCGGTATTGCCAATGGCATTCACCAGTTTTTCCCAGAAAGACATCGTAATCTTCTCGCAATGCAGCAAGTTCTAGAAGAAACACCTTGACCAAATAATCGTTGCCATTGCAAGGCGGCTATTGGTCGTAGATTTGAAAACAGTTTTCACGATTTGGTAATTGTCGCGGCAGCCGCCATCACCAACCGTGTCAGCCATTTCCCGCATTATCGGCACAACGGCCGGCGATTTCCACAACACTTATGGATAGGTCGATCGGCATTGAACCGATTATATCGGCGCTTCCCGCACCCAGCTTGCACAAAGCCGCGTTTTTCGTAAATTCTTTACTTTACAGGCCACTTTCCCTGTCGCATCCATGCGTTACCTAGAGCGTGTCGAGCAAAAGTGTGCCGCGGTTTTGCGATAACGACATGCGGAAAACGAAGGCTTAAAACGTAGCAAGCGGATCTGAAAAGAACGCAATACGCTTTAGGCTGCACGCCGTCGCGCACCAATGCGCCCAAGGAGGGATTATGGCCAAACAGAAAGTCGCAATGCTGACCGCCGGAGGCCTGGCGCCCTGCCTTTCGTCCGCCGTCGGCGGCCTTATCGAGCGCTATAGCGATGTCGCTCCCGATATCGAGCTGATCGCCTACAAGTCCGGCTATCAGGGCGTGCTGCTCGGCGACAGCGTTCAGATCAATACCCAGATGCGCGAGAAGGCGCCGCTCCTGCACCGCTATGGCGGTTCGCCGATCGGCAATAGCCGCGTCAAGCTCACCAATGCCGCCGACTGCGTGAAGCGAGGCCTCGTCAAGGAAGGCGAAAATCCGCTGCGGGTCGCCGCCGAACGCCTCGCCAATGACGGCGTCACCATCCTGCACACGATCGGCGGCGATGACACGAATACGACGGCTGCCGACCTCGCCGCTTATCTTGCGGCAAACGGTTATGACCTCACGGTCGTCGGCCTGCCGAAGACTGTAGATAACGACGTTGTGCCGATCCGCCAGTCGCTGGGCGCCTGGACGGCTGCCGAGGTCGGCGCGCACTTCTTCGACAATGTCAGCAACGAACAGACCGCCGCCCCGCGCACCCTCGTCATCCACGAGGTCATGGGCCGCCATTGCGGCTGGCTGACGGCTGCCACCGCCCGCGCCTATCTCCAGCGCACCAAAGGCAATGAATATGTCGATGGCCTGATGATGAATGAGCATATGAAGAGCATCGACGCAGTCTACCTGCCGGAAATGGCCTTCGACCTCGATGCCGAAGCCGCCCGACTCAAGGAGATCATGGACCGCACCGGCCATGCCACGGTCTTCGTATCGGAAGGCGCCTGCCTCGACGCCATTGTTGCCGAGCGCGAAGCCGCGGGCGAGAAGGTCAAGCGCGATGCTTTCGGCCATGTGAAGATCGACACGATCAATGTCGGCGCATGGTTCCAGAAGCAGTTCGCAAGCCTGCTCGACGCCGAGCGCTCGCTTGTCCAGAAATCCGGGTATTTCGCCCGGTCCGCACCGGCAAACGGCGAAGATCTGCGCCTGATCCACAGCATGGTCGACCTCGCGGTCGAAAGCGCCCTCAACAAGGTTTCGGGCGTAACCGGCCACGACGAAGCGCAGAATGGCAAGTTGCGCACAATAGAATTCCCCCGCATCAAGGGTGGTAAGCCGTTTGATCTTTCAACCGTATGGTTTGGCGAAGTAATGAACCAGATCGGGCAAAAATACAGGTCCGCATGATTGACGGATGGCTAATATGGTGTCTTTGCTGGTTCTCTAAGGAATAGGAGGAGATTCCATGTCGCTCGAAGCCTGGCTCGCTTTTGCTGCCGCGTCCGCCATCATGCTCGCCATACCGGGGCCGACCATTCTTCTGGTTGTCTCCTATGCGCTTGGTCATGGCCGGAAAACGGCGCTTGCGACCGTTTCGGGTGTGGCCCTCGGCGATTTCACCGCCATGACAGCCTCACTGTTCGGCCTTGGCGCCCTGCTTGCCGCATCGGCGACGTTGTTCACCGTGCTGAAGTGGGTCGGCGGCGCCTATCTGATATGGCTGGGAATCAAGCTCTGGCGGGCTCCGATCGTCGGCGAACACATTGCTGACAATGATAATCTGCCGGAAGAAAGGTCTCTGCAGATCTTCCTGCATGCCTATGTCGTGACGGCGCTGAACCCGAAGAGCATCGTCTTCTTCGTCGCCTTCGTGCCGCAGTTCCTCAACCCAGCCCGTCCCTTCCTCGATCAGATGCTGATCATGGAAGCGACATTCCTCGTGCTCGCCACCATCAACGCCTCCTGCTACGCCTTGGCCGCACACACCGCCCGCGGCTTGATTCGCAAGGCCAGCGTGCAGCGCGCGGTCAACCGCTCCGGCGGCACCCTGCTCATCGCAGCAGGCGCCGTAACGGCCGGGTATCGCCGTATTGCAGCCTAGTAATATTCCGTGGTTGCTGGAAAGACACGAATAGGTTAATGCCTTCCCCCACGCTTAAGGTATTTGATAACTTTTAGACGCTGCCGGCGCGGCGTGATTCACGAAAGTGACAGAATGGTAGCGATCGGATTTTCCGGCCTGAAACGCAGTCTCGTGGTCTCGACCATGCTCTGCGGCGTCATGTCAGGATGCGCGAGCGTCGAATATACCTCTCAGGCGGAACTGACCGCCGCACAGACCGTGATTCCCATGCCGAAGCCCGGCGAAGATGCAACGCTGGCTGCCGTGCCGACCGCTGAAGGCGCAACCGGCCAGACCGTCGCCACACTCAATCCACAGGTATCGACCACAGCACCCGCCCTCACCGCAACGGCGATGCCGAATGTGGTTTCGCCCGTCCAGCAGCAGGCCGGCGATTTCGCCATGCAGGGCGGCGTCCAGCCGGTAGCCGTCAACGGCTATGCTCCCATTCCGCTGACGCCCGAGATGACGGCGATCCAGTCCGTCGTTCCGACGCCGCGGCCGGGCTCGCCTGCCAGTCCCTCGACGCAGCTCGCCTTCGCGGCCACGACGCCGCAGAACGGCGCGCTCGCGGCTCTTGCCGCTGTCGGTACCACACCGCGCTTCACCATGGATTACGGCTTCGACGAGTCCGGCCCGATCGACCCGCCGGCAGCCCCGCCGATGTTCAGCGACGACGACAGCGATGATGCGCCGACTGTCGAAAAGAGCCTCGTCAGCAAGCTCATCAGTAAATATTCCAAGCTCTATGAAATCCCGGAATCACTGCTCCACCGCGTCGTTCATCGCGAGAGCCGCTACAATTCCAAGGCCTACAACAAGCGCGGCTACTTCGGTCTCATGCAGATCAAGTACAATACCGCAAAGTCGATGGGTTACGACGGCAACGCTGCCGGCCTTTTCGATGCTGAAACCAATATCAAATATGCGGGCAAATACCTGCAGGGCGCCTGGCAGGTTGCCGACAGGAAGGAAGACGATGCCGTTCGTCTCTATGCCCGCGGCTACTATTACGACGCCAAGCGCAAGGGCATGACTGACATCGCCCAAGGCAATTACTGATATCAACGACCGATACCAGACATCTCGGTGACGACGTTCAGTCGGCTTTTGCCGACTGAAGCGTATTGAGAATTTCCTTCAGCACGACCTGCGGCCTGTAGCGCAGCCAGCTCGGCGTCAATCCCATGCGGACGAAGACGAGATTGGCTGACGGCACGATCGCGACCGCCTGGCCGTCATGACCCTGCAACCAGAATGTGTCCTGCGGCAGCCCGAACTCGGCGCTCGTGCCGCCGCCGCCCGGTCCCGCAAGCCACGCTTGGCCTTGCGTATATTTGCCGCCGGAACTTGATGTCGGCGTCCGCATCATCGCTACGAATCCCTCCGGCAGAAGCCTCTGCCCGTTCCATACGCCATCCTGCAGCAGGAATTGGCCGAAGCGCGCCCAGTCATGTCCCGTCGCATAGAGATAGGAGCTGCCGGCAAATGTGCCGCGCTCATCGGCCTCGAAAACGGCGCTCGTCATTCCGAGCGGACCGAATAGCGCATCGCGCGGATAGTCGAAGGCCGCGCGCGGATCGCCGACCTTGTTCATCCAGATGCGAGACAGGAGCAAGGCCGTGCCACTCGAATAATGGAAATCCGTGCCCGGAGCAGCCATGAGAGACGCATTCGCCGGCAGGGAAACCATATCAGGATCGAGATAGAGCATGCGCGTCACATCGGCGACGGCACCGTAATCCTCATTGAAGGCGAGCCCGCTTTCCATGCCCATCAGGTCGGAAAGCTTGATGTCGCCGCGCGTATCATTCGCCCATTGCGGCAAAAGATGTGTGTCGTCATAGGAGATCTTGCCTGACAGCATCAACCGGCCGATCAGCGCCGCGTTGACCGTCTTCGTCATCGACCAGCCGACGAGCGGCGTGCTGACGCTGAAGCCCGGCCCGTAGCTTTCAGCAATGATGCGGCCATCCTGCACGACGACCATCGCCCGCATCGCCGGCCCGGCCAGCTTGGCATCGGCCAGAAGCGCCGCGATTTTCGCATTTCCGGCCGCGGCATCGACGCCCTCGCCGTCCGGCCAGACTGCGTCGTTTTCAGCTGTCCGCGGCGCCGGTACGAGCGGCGTAGCCTTGGAGGCGGCATCGAAATCACCGTCGGGCACGCTCGTGCAGCCGAAGGCGCCACGATAAAGCGCGTAGTTCGGCGCAAACAGGCCCATGAAGCGCGAGGTCACCCGCCCGGCGTCACGATCGACCTCGACGCGCATCAGCCGCAGCAGCGGGTTTCCAGGCGCCTGCACGTCGTCATAAAGCACGGCGTCGGGATCGCGGCCGGCGATGAAGACATTGGAACAGACGATCTTGGCGGCGTAGCCATTGCCCACTTTCAGAAGCTCCGGCGGGCTTAAGGAGAGCCACGCGGCTGCGCCTGCGACAGCGAGAATGACAAGCAGGCCCAAGCCCTTGACGATACGCGGAACAACTCGCATGCAATCCTCCACGGAACGGAGAGAAGCAGGAAACTTGGCTCACGGAAAGAGAGAAGCGAAAAGAAGCGCTTCAATCGACTTCAAATTTCGAGGAGGTCTTCACAGAGCTTCACGGAAGCCTTGGCCCACAGGGCTCGTCATCAAACTGTAGCAGAGGCGCGTTACACGCCCTGAACGCTAAAAAGGTGACAGACTCATGTCGGAATTTGCACCGGATACCGGCTTCCGCAAGAACCGGAAACTCAAGGCAGCGCTTCTCCGCCACAAGGCTTTTTCCAAGGACGGCTTCTCCGAGCGACTCTTCGGCCTTCTCTTTTCCGGCCTCGTTTATCCGCAGATCTGGGAAGACCCGGATCTCGATATGCAGGCGATGGAGCTGAAGCCTAATCACCGTATCGTCACGATCGGTTCCGGTGGCTGCAACATGCTCGCCTACCTTTCCAAGGCGCCGGCTTCGATCGACGTGGTGGATCTCAATCCGCACCATATCGCGCTGAACAGGCTGAAGCTTGCCGCTTTCAAGAACCTGCCGAACCATTCCGATCTCGTCCGTTTCCTGGCGATGCCGAACGAGAAATCGAACAGCCGGGTTTTCGACAGTGTCCTGTCGTCCAATCTCGATGAGACCACCCGCGCTTACTGGAACAGCCGCAAGTTCGGCCGTCGTCGCGTCACCGTCTTTAATCGTAATATCTATGAAACCGGCCTGCTCGGGCGCTTCATCGGCGCCGCTCACCTGCTCGCCCGCCTGCACGGCGTGAAGCTGCAGGAAATGACCAAGACCCGGTCGATCCGGGAGCAGCGCCAGTTCTTCGAAGACCAGATCGCTCCCCTCTTCGAAAAGCCCGTCGTACGCTGGATCACCAACCGCAAGAGCTCGCTCTTCGGCCTTGGCATCCCGCCACAGCAATATGACGAGCTGGCAAGCCTTGCCGCCGACAATTCCATCGCACCGGTTCTCAAGCACCGCCTCGAAAAGCTCGCCTGTCATTTCCCGATGCGCGACAACTATTTCGCCTGGCAGGCTTTCGCACGCCGCTATGCCGATGGCGAGGAAGGCCCGCTGCCGACCTATCTGAAGCCGGAGCATTACGAAGTGATCCGCGCCAATGTCGAACGCGTCAACGTCCATCACGCAAGCTTCACGGAGCTTCTGGCGGGCGAGCCCGCCGCCTCGCGCGACCGCTACATCCTGCTCGATGCACAGGACTGGATGACCGATCAGCAGCTCAACGATGTCTGGCGCGAGATCACCCGCACGGCGCGCGAAGGCGCCCGGGTGATTTTCCGCACGGCAGCCGAAAAGAGCATTATCGAAGGCCGCCTCGCCCCTGAAATTCGCGACCAGTGGCACTATTTCGAAGAGCAGTCGCGTGAGATGACCACCCAGGACCGTTCGGCGATTTACGGCGGTTTCCACATCTACGGGAAAAAGGCGTGAGCAAAGTCGACGAGATGACCGTCAAGAGCGAGGAACATGCCGACCTGATGGACGGCATGTATCGCTACCAGCGCCATTTCTACGACCTGACCCGCAAATACTATCTTCTCGGCCGCGACCGCACGATCCGCAATCTCGACGTTCCCGAGGGCGGCACGCTCTTGGAAGTCGGCTGCGGCACCGGCCGCAACATGGCCTTTGCCCACAAGCACTTCCCGACGGCCAAACTCTACGGTCTCGACATCTCCCAGGAAATGCTGATCTCGGCGCGCAAGACCTTTGCCACCAAGGCGACGATCCCTGACTTTCGCGTGGCGGACGCCACCGCCTATACGCCGCGCGAATTCGGCACTGTCGGGTTCGACCGCATCCTCATTTCCTATGCGCTGTCGATGATCCCGGATTGGGAACGCGCGGTGGATGCATCGATTGCCGCGCTCAATCCCGGCGGCGAGCTCCACATCGTCGATTTCGGCCAACAGGAAGGCCTGCCGACTTGGTTCCGCAGCCTGCTGCAGGCCTGGCTCGCCAAATTCCATGTCACCCCACGCGCCAATCTGCGCGAGGTTCTGGAAGCGCAAGCTGCTGAAAATAACGCGAGATTGTCGTTCGAGGCGATCGGCGGCGGTTATGCCTGGCGAGCCGCGATTATCAGCAAGCGCTCATAATTCGCTTGTAAATAACCATTTTTTTACGTTGATATTAGAAAAGAGGGTTATACCCTCTGCTAGGCGCGTGTTTTCGAAGGTCAAGCTGTGGGGCAGATCCATCATCACGACGGAACATTCATGCGTCGGCTTCTGTTTTGCGTCCTGCCGCTTGCCCTGCTGCTCGCCGGTTGCAGCTCCACGGGTTACGATTATCTCGAAACCGCTTCCATAAAGCCGAAGATCCGCTTTCAGGATACCGATCCCCAGGATTTCGGCACCAAGCACCCGCAGCAAAATGCGGTCCACGGCATCGATATCTCCAAATGGCAGGGTGATATCGACTGGCAGACGGTGCGCAAGTCCGGCGTCGCCTTCGCGTTCATCAAGGCAACCGAAGGCAAGGACAGAGTTGACTCGCGCTTTGACGAATACTGGCGCGAAGCGGCCGCTGCCGGCATTCCGCATGCGCCTTACCACTTCTATTACTTCTGCTCTTCCGCCGATGATCAGGCCGACTGGTTCATCCGCAACGTTCCCAGGGAATCCATGCGCCTGCCGCCGGTGCTGGATGTGGAATGGAATGCAGAATCGAAGACCTGTCGCTTGCGCCCCGACGCGGCCACGGTGCGCTCCGAAATGAAGCGTTTCATGGATCGCCTGGAAGCCTATTACGGCAAGCGGCCGATCATCTACACCTCAGTCGACTTCCACCGCGACAATCTCGACGGCTATTTCCAAGACTACCATTTCTGGGTCCGCTCGACCGCTAAACATCCAGACGTAACCTATGCCGACCGCCGCTGGGCCTTTTGGCAATATACGTCGACGGGCGTCATTCCCGGCATTCGGGGGCCGACTGATATCAATGTCTTCGCGGGCTCCGCAAAAAACTGGAACAACTGGGTTGCCGACGTTTCCAAGGATAGAAATTCTTAGTAACGTGCCCTAATCTTTCTTGCTTCCGTCACATTCATCTGTGAAGTCGGCGGAATTCTATGTCATTTTACGAGGATCGTTTCATGCACCGCTCGCTCAAAAGCTGCTCTGCACTTGCCCTTCTGTTTGCCTGCGTCCTAGCAACAGGGGCCGCCGCCCAGCAAGCGCCTGATGCGGCGGCTTCGACCCCGGCAGCACCCTGCGGCGGCGATCTCTCCACCTTCCTTCAGGGCGTCAAGAAAGAGGCGATTGCTGCGGGCGCGAGCGCCGAAGCAGCAGACCAGGCGCTGGCCGGCGCTGAGATCGACCCCAAGGTACTGAGCCGCGACCGCGCCCAGGGCGTCTTCCGCCAGACCTTCCTCGAGTTCTCGCAGCGCACCGTTAGCCAGGCTCGTCTCGATATCGGCCGCCAGAAGATGAAGCAGTATGCCGATGTCTTCGCCCGCGCCGAACAGGACTACGGCGTTCCCGCCGGCATCATTACTGCCTTCTGGGCGATGGAAACGGATTTCGGCGCTGTGCAGGGTGATTTCAACACGCGCAATGCGCTGGTGACGCTCTCGCATGACTGCCGCCGCCCGGAACTCTTCCGCCCGCAGCTGATCGCCCTCATCGAGATGGTCCAGCATGGCGATCTCGATCCGCAGACCAATACCGGCGCCTGGGCCGGAGAAATCGGCCAGGTTCAGATGCTGCCGCGCGATATCATAGCCTATGGCATGGATGGCGATGGTGACGGCCATGTGCGCCTCAAGCAGAGCAGCCCGGACGCGATCCTGACGGCCGCCAAGTTTATCCAGCATCTCGGTTTCGAGCGCGGCCAGCCCTGGCTGCAGGAAGTCACCCTGCCCGACACCCTCCCCTGGGACAAATCCGGCCTCGGCGGCACGATGACGGCAGGCGAATGGTTCAACCTCGGCGTCAAGCCGCGCGACGGCAATACCGGTTTTGCCAACCTCGAAGGCGATCTCGTGCTGCCGCAGGGCCGGCTCGGACCGGCCTTCATCGCCTACCCGAACTTCAAGATCTATCTGGAATGGAACAAGTCGTTCATCTACACAACTTCTGCCGCCTATTTCGCGACCCGCCTTTCGGGCGCCCAGACCTATCTCAAGGGTACGCCTGAACAGGGCCTTTCCAACGACCAGATGAAGCAGCTGCAGACGAAGCTGGATTCACTCGGCCACGATGTCGGCGAAATCGACGGCATCCTTGGTTCCGGCACCCGTGTCGCGATCCAGAAGGAACAGCTCCGCCTCGGTATGCCGGCTGACGGCTGGGCGACGCCGACCCTGCTCAACGCGCTCTGATCCGTCACCATTGCCTCTCGCCACCCGGCTGCATGAATCGGGTGGCGGCTCCTTGTCGATAGGATAGAACTTTCGTCTGGAGCGGGAGGAATCGGCATGGAACAGAGAATGAGCGCATTGACCTGGGGGCTCCTTGCCCTGCTTGGTCTGATCTGGGGCGGCTCCTTCTTCTTCGCGCGCATCGCTGTTTCCGAAGTGCCGCCGCTTACCCTCGTCTTCCTGCGCCTATCCATCGCGGCCCTTGCGCTTCATGTCTATATCGGCGGCCGCTTCGGCATCTATCCGCTCCTGAAGAGACGCTGGCGCGAATTCCTCGTTCTCGGCATCCTCAACAACGCCTTGCCCCATGCGCTGATCTTCTTCGGCCAGACGCGCATCGGCGCCGGCCTGGCCTCCATCCTCAACGCCACGACGCCGATCTGGACGGTGCTGATCGCCAATTACCTGACATCGGACGAGAAGCTCTCCTCGGCCAAGATCATCGGCTGCCTCACCGGCCTGCTGGGCACGGTCGTCCTCATCGGCCCGAGCGTCGCTGATGGCAGTGACCTGCCCCTCTGGGCGCTCCTTCTGCCTGTGATCGCCGCGGTCTCCTACGGATTTGCCGCCACCTACAGCAAGCGCTTCAAGGGCGTCGCGCCGCCGGTCATTGCGGCCGGCCAGATGACGGCATCCTCGCTCGTGGCCCTGCCGCTATCGCTCGCCCTGGACCACCCCTGGGCGCTTGCCATGCCTTCAATCAATTCCATCGCCGCCATTCTGGCGATTGCCCTGGTGTCCACCGCCTTCGGCTATATCCTCTATTTTCGCATCATGGCGGCGGCAGGCGCCACCAATACCTCGCTGGTGACGCTGCTCGTACCGCCGAGCGCGATACTGCTCGGCTTCCTCTTCCTCGGCGAGCGGCTGGAAATGACCGACATTGCCGGCATGGCGCTGATCGGCGCTGGGCTCGTCATACTCGACGGCCGCGTCTACCGGCGCTCAGGCGCGGTAGCCTGAAAGTATTATGCTGCAGCGCGCCATTCTTCCGCCAAAAGTATGAATCGAGACTACCGAATTGTAACGGATCGTTAAATTTTGAGAGCGGAATTTTCCGATTAAATATCAGCAACTTGCAGAATGGTGGTTAGACTTATCCACTGCCTTCTTCGGCAGTGCAGCACAAGAAGCGCTTTCCAATCGACACTTTTCCGACATATTATTAGCCTGTTAACGCGAGGAGGCAGACATGGGACTTACGCAATCCTTGAATGTCCTGTTGGTCAGTGCAGCGTTCGCATTCGTCGTATCCATGCTCTTCATTTGAGCCGATGCGAAGCGTCAGAAACTGAAATACCTACACTCCTGAAGAACAAACAACACCGAAAAGCGCATGCCCCGCCCGGCCATGCGCTTTTCCTTTGTCTGCAAAAGCGTGTGTCGGTTTAAGCTGCCGCGCCCGCGCTTCTTGCCGTCTGGCGCGAGAGGCCGAGATTGTCGAGAACGGCCGAAACCAGCGGCGCACGGTTCATCGTGTAGAGATGGAACTCGTGCAGCCCGCGACGGATAAGATCCTCGATCTGTTCCGCGGCAACCTCGGCTGCGACCTTGGCACGCTCTTCCGGCTTGTCATCATATCCGGCAAAACGCGCATCGAGGAAATCAGGGATGACCGTGCCGCAGGCACCGGCAAAACGCTTCAGCTGCGTCAGATTCTGGATCGGCATGATACCAGGCACAACGGGGATCTTGACGCCGGCGGCGCGCACCTTCTCGAGATAGCGCTCGAAATTGTCGTTGTCGAAGAAGAACTGCGTCAGCGCGCGGTCGGCGCCATTCTCGGCCTTCTGCCTCAGCATGTCGATGTCGGCCACCTGGTCGCGGCTTTCGGGATGCTTTTCCGGGTAGGCAGAGACGGAAATCTCGAAATCGCCGATCTGCTTGAGGCCGGCCACCAGTTCCGCCGCATTGGCATAACCGCCCGGATGCGGCTGATAGGGCGCACCGACGCCGCCGGGCGCATCGCCGCGCAACGCCACGAAATGCGTCACACCCGCCTTGCGGAAGCTGTCGACGACCTGATGCGTCTCTTCCTTCGTAGCGCTGACGCAGGTGAGGTGCGAGGCGGTTGCGAGCGGAGTGTCAGCCAGAAACCGCGTGACGGTCGAGAGCGTCGGCGCCTTGGTGGTGCCACCGGCACCATAAGTCACGGAGACGAATTCCGGGTTCCAGTCCTGCAAATCGCGGACGGTGTTCCACAGCTGACCTTCCATCTCCTCGGACTTCGGCGGGAAAAACTCGAAGGAGATCGCAATATCGCGGCGGCGGGCGTCGTTTTTCTGGGTCATTTATTCTCTCCCGGCAAATGTAGGTACGGCGCCTTCGCTCTCCAGCGAGGCCATGAGGCGCCTCGGGTCACGCGCGAGCCAGATCGTGACCGTAAGGCCCTGCCCACCCTGCTGACCCGGATGAAGATCGACGACCTGCTCGACATCGAGCCCGGCTTTACGCACCCATTCCGACATGGCCTGATGCGAAAAGCCGAGACGGACATGGGCATGTTCATCGCGAAGGTATTCGAGATTGTGCGGCGCCAGATCGATGATGACGAGACGTCCGCCCGGCCGCAGCATGCGCGCGGCTTCGGTGATCGCGATATCAGGCTGATCGAAGAAATGCAGCACTTGATGGATGGTCACCAGATCGAAATCCTGTCCCTCGAAAGGCAGGTTCAGGATATCGGCATGGCGCACCGAAGCCGTCGTGATACGTGACTTGTCGAGATTGGCGCGCGCCACGCTCAGCATGTCACGGCTGGCATCGACGCCGATTGCGTGGCGATAACGACCGGACAGAAGCTCCAGCATCCGGCCGGTGCCGGTGCCGAGATCGAGCAGGGAATCGATCGGATTGCCGCCGAGCAACTTGATGACGGCCGCATCCACCTCTTCGTCAGCGGCGTGCAGACGGCGAAGCTCGTCCCATTCGGCGGCGTTGCGGCTGAAATAGGCCTGTGCCCGCTCGGCGCGCTGCCGCTTGACGGTGGCGAGACGCTCGCCGTCGCGCTGGACGACGGGGTCGTTTTCGGAGACATGCTTCAGCAAAGCCCGCACCAACGCGGCAGCCTTGCCCTCATGCGCCAGCCGGAAATAGGCCCAGGCACCCTCCTGATAGCGGTCGATCAGTTCCGCCTCACCGAGCAGCTTCAGATGCCGTGAGATACGAGGCTGGGATTGGCCGAGAATTTCCGTAAGATCGGTCACGGTCAGGTCACCCGCCGCCAGCAGCGCCAGCAGTCGCAGGCGCGTCGGTTCGCCGGCCGCCTTCAAGACGTCCACCAGCGCATCCAGTCCAAGCCTTAGGGGTTCGCTCATATTCTACCCAATCAAGATATAAAGATATCTTTATGTGATTTGGGTAGCTGAGGCAAGCGGCATTTCACCGATTTGCGAAATTGCCTTTGGTGATAACGACAATAAAAACAAGAAAGCCCCGGCCAAACCGGGGCTTTCCGAAAGCGTAAATGATCGCTGATCAGCGGGTCAGGCGCTTGTGAGCCTGGCTGCCGGGGTTGAGGGCATCGGGGCCGAGACGACGGACCTTGTCCTGCTCGTAATCCTCGAAGTTGCCTTCGAACCATTCAACATGGCCATCGCCTTCGAAGGCGAGGATATGCGTCGCCAGACGGTCGAGGAACATGCGATCGTGGCTGATGATGATCGCGCAGCCTGCAAATGCTTCCAGCGCGCTTTCCAGAGCGCCGAGCGTTTCCGTATCGAGGTCGTTGGTCGGTTCGTCGAGCAGCAGAACATTGCCGCCGGCCTTCAGCATCTTGGCAAGGTGAACGCGGTTGCGCTGGCCGCCCGAGAGATTGCCGACCTTCTGCTGCTGGTCGCCGCCCTTGAAGTTGAAGGCGCCGCAATAGGCACGCGAGTTCATGTCGAACTTGCCGAGCTTGATGATTTCCGCGCCGCCCGAGATTTCTTCCCAGACCGTCTTGTTGCCGTCGAGCGCGTCGCGGCTCTGGTCGACATAACCGAGATGCACAGTCTCGCCGACGCGGACCGATCCCGCATCCGGCTTTTCCTGGCCGGTGATCATCTTGAACAGCGTCGTCTTGCCGGCGCCGTTCGGGCCGATAATGCCGACGATGCCGCCCGGCGGCAGCTTGATCGACAGATCGCTGATCAGCGTGCGGCCCTCGAAGCCCTTGGTGATGCCTTCCATCTCGATGACCACCTGGCCGAGACGCTCGCTGACCGGGATGATGATCTGCGCGTCACCGGGACGCTGCTTCTCGGCGGCTTCCACCAGCTGTTCGTAAGACTTGATACGCGCCTTGGACTTCGCCTGACGGGCCTTCGGGCTGGAAGCGATCCATTCCTGTTCGCGGCTGATCGCCTTCTGGCGGCCTGCCTCTTCGCGGTTTTCCTGCAGCATGCGCTTGGCCTTGGCGAGCAGGTAAGCCGAGTAGTTGCCTTCGTAGGGGATGCCACGGCCGCGATCGAGTTCGAGGATCCAGCCGGTGACGTTGTCCAGGAAGTAACGATCGTGGGTGATCATCATCACGGCGCCCGGATAGTCGCGCAGATGCTTTTCAAGCCAGGCGATCGTCTCGGCGTCCAGGTGGTTGGTCGGTTCGTCGAGCAGCAGCAGATCCGGCTGCGACAGCAGCAGGCGGCAAAGTGCGATACGGCGGCGCTCACCACCCGAAAGGCTGGTGACTTCGGCATCGCGCGGCGGGCAACGCAGGGCTTCCATTGCCATCTCGACCTGGCTTTCCAGATCCCAGAGGTTCTGGCTGTCGATGATGTCCTGGAGCTTCGCACCCTCATCCGCCGTCTCGTCGGAATAGTTCATCATCAATTCGTTGTAGCGCTCGAGCACAGCCGTCTTGGAGGCGACGCCTTCCATGACATTCTCAAACACTGTCTTGTTCGGATCGAGTTTCGGTTCCTGTTCCAGGTATCCGACCGTCGCGCCTTCGGCGAGCCAGGCTTCACCGGTATATTCCTTGTCCTGACCGGCGATGATGCGCAGCACGGTGGACTTACCGGCGCCGTTCGGGCCGAGGATACCGATCTTGGCGTCGGGGTAGAAAGAAAGATGGATATTCTCGAGGATCTTCTTGTTGCCATAGGCCTTGTTGAGGCCGGACATGTGATAGATGAACTGGCGTGCCATGCTGGGATGCTCCGGGCGGAAACTTGAAATCGTGGCCGCTATGTAGGCGAAACCACGCCCGCGGGCAACGCCGAAACCCTGTTTCGTCAGGATTTCGGCATGTTTCCATCAGAAGCCTGCAGCATCCACAAGGCCTTCGTCACAGCCGAAGGACGTCTGCCCTGCCCCCTGGATGAGGCCGCCAAGACCCTTCTCCTTTGCCTGAGCAGAAACGGCATCCTGCGAAAGGCCGATCGTCAACTCGCTGATCACGCGCTTGTTGCCGACGCGCCGGCAGCTCATCTTCACCCGGTCGCTGGCGCCTGCGCCGAAGCTCTTGTCGAAGGCCGCCTTGATTGCATCGGCCTTCAGCGTCTTGCCGACATTGGCGGCAAAGAGATCACGCACGGCAGAAGCATTGAGATCGCCCATCAGATGAATGGCGGTGGTGAAATAATCGTCGGCACTCATTTTCGTGCAGGTGCCGTGCTTGATCCATTCATGCCGATCAAGACCCGACTGCGTGCCGGGCATCGCCTTGTCGAGTGCCGCCTTCGTCTCAGCCGAAAGGCTCACGGCCGGCAGGCTCGTCCAATTACTGTCCTTATCTGCAGCCTTCTGATCGGTGGGTACGCCACAATAGTCCTGCCGCATTGGCCACAGACCGTGGAGAGAAAAGTTGGTCGCGTCGTAGCGGTCGCCGCTTTGGTTGGCGCATTCCGCCTTCTTCTGGTTGGTCTGGCAGAACGCCGGCTGCCAGCTTGCCGCCAGGATGAAGCGCGTGCGCCCGCTTTCCTGCGCGGATGCGGAGCCGACTGACGATAACGAAAGAAACAGGATGGAAACTGAAAGGAAAAACTTGCCCATTGATAGCCCCGACAAAGAACAATACAGGAACAAAAAAGCATGAAGACGGAGTTTGCGCAACCCTGAATCGCAACGAAAACCATGCTTTCTCATGTATGAGCCAAACCGCAATATTGCATTTGCCTTGATATCTGGTCTTTTGAGCGCGGGAGGAATGCATGTTTTCCGAGACATTGCGGCTTCAGAATGCCGGGGCTTCGCTTGCCTATCATCATCAGCCAGCGGAGGGACAAGCGCGGGCTATCCTGATGATTTCTCACGGGCTTGCCGAACACTCGCGCCGCTACCGGCGCTTTGCCGAGGCCATGGCCGCAAGAGGCTATCACGTCTACGCACACGACCATCGCGGCCACGGCGAGACCACCGCGCCCGATGGACCGCTGGGCCGTTTCGCAAGACGGGGCGGCATCGAACACGTCATCGACGACATCGCCGCCATACACGGCTTTGCCACGAACCGCCATCCCGGCCTGCCGGTCATCCTGTTCGGTCATTCGATGGGTGGCCTGATCGCGCTGAACGCTGCCGCCGCTCTTCCCGGCCATTTCGCAGCCTTTGCTATCTGGAATTCGAATTTCGACGTCGGTCTTTCCGGCCGCGCCGCGCAAGCGATCCTGCTTGCCGAGCGCGCATTGAAAGGCTCCGACGTGCCGAGCGACATGCTGCCGAGGCTGACATTTGCCGCCTGGGGCAAATCCATTCCCGATCACCGGACGGAATTCGACTGGCTATCGCGCGATCGGGCCGAGGTCGACGCCTATATTGCCGATCCACTTTGCGGCTTCGATGCCTCCGTATCGCTTTGGCTGGACGTCTTCGCCCTCACCTTCCGCGGCATAGAAGACCGGCAGCTTGGGAAGCTGCCGAAGGACCTGCCGATCCATCTTGTCGGCGGCGGCGGTGACCCGGCGACCAACAATGGAAAAGCCGTGCTCTGGTTGTCAAAGCATTTGAAAAGCCAAGGCTTCTCCCGTATCAGCACTGAGATATATCAGGACATGCGGCATGAAACGCTGAACGAGATCGGCGCGGAAACGGCAATTGCGGATTTCGCCAATTGGTGCGACGAGGCAATCCGCACGGTCCCGAGCGAAAGGACCTGAGATGACGAGCCTGAGTTCCACCCGCCATCCCGCCTCATCCGAGGTGACGCTCGGCTTGCTCTTCATGCTGCTCTCGGTGCTGATCTCGCCGCTGATCGACATCTTCTCGAAGCTGGCGACGACAACGATCTCCTCGACGGAAGTTGCCGCCTTCCGTTTCGTCATCCAGTCGCTCACCATGCTGCCTTTCATCTTCCTGCGCGGTGCAAAGATTCAGGTCTCGCTGAAGCAGAGCTGGTATCATGCGATCCGCGGCGCGATGGTCACCATCTCGATGATCAGCTTCGTCACAACGCTGAAGGTCATGGCGGTTGCCGATGCGATCGCCATCTTCTTCGTCGAGCCGATCATCCTGACGATCCTCAGCAGCATCTTTCTGAAAGAGACCATCGGCTGGCGGCGCTACAGCGCCTGCGCCGTGGGCTTCCTCGGCGCCATGCTGATCATCCAGCCAAGCTTCGAGCAGGTCGGCTACATCGCCCTGCTGCCCGTCGTCAGTGCCTTCTGCATCGCCGTCTTCGCACTGATGACACGCGTGCTGTCGCATCGGGAAGATCCCTGGGCCATGCAGTTCCAGACCGGCCTCTGGGGCATTTTCTTCTGCGCCGTCATCCTGTTCTTCGGTTATGGCAGCGGCTCCGACATCATCGACACGACCATGCCCGATCTTCCCGCCTTCGGCCACCTGCTCGGCACAGGCATCGCCGCGGCGATCACCGGCATCCTTGCCGCCTATGCCTATCGCGCCGCCCCGGCTTCCACGCTGGCACCCCTGCAATACCTGGAAATCGTCTCGGCCACGGTCTTTGCCTGGCTGGTTTTCGCCGATTTTCCGGATGCCTTGAAATGGGTCGGTATCCTGATCGTCATCGCGTCGGGTCTCTACATCATCTGGCGCGAGCGGCGCTTTGCTTCCAAACCCGTATCCGATACATCTGAGGCAACGCGGGCGCCCTGAAATCCGCCGCCCACGGAAGGAGTTTGGGAGGAACCCGGGAGGAACATGACGGAAGACGTGAAGAAGAAGCCGCCGCTTGCCGGGATCAGGGTCATCGAGCTTGCACGCGTGCTGGCCGGTCCCTGGGCGGGTCAGATGCTGGCCGACCTCGGCGCCGATGTCATAAAGGTGGAAAATCCTGATGGCGGCGACGACACGAGGCACTGGGGGCCGCCCTTCGTCGAGGGCGCGGATGGAGAAAACCTCTCTGCCGCCTATTACCACTCCGCCAATCGCGGCAAACGGTCCGTCACCGCCGATCTCAAAAGCGCGGAAGGCCAGTCGCTGGTGCGCCGCCTCGTCGCCACCGCCGATGTGCTGATCGAGAATTTCAAGCTCGGCGGCCTTGTCAAATACGGGCTCGATTTCGAAAGCCTGAAGGCGATCAACCCGCGCCTCGTCTATTGCTCCATCACCGGCTTCGGCCAGACCGGCCCCTACGCCAATCTCGCCGGCTACGATTACATCGTCCAGGGCATGTCCGGCTTCATGTCGATCACAGGCGAGCCTGAGGGACAGCCGATGAAGGCGGGTGTGGCCATCGCCGATATCTTTACCGGCATCTATGCCGTCTCGGCGATCGAGGCCGCCCTCATCCATGCCCTGAAATCAGGCGAAGGCCAGTTGATCGACATGGCGCTGCTCGATGTGCAATCGGCAGTCCTCGCAAACCAGAACATGAATTATCTGGTCTCCGGCCGCGCCCCCGTGCGCCTCGGCAATGCCCATCCTAATATCTCCCCCTATGAGGTCGTGCCGACGGCTGACGGCTATCTCATCCTTGCCATCGGCAATGACGGCCAGTTCCGCCGCCTCTGCACCATCCTTGGCCTCGTCATCGCCGATGACGAAAACTTCGCGACCAACAAGGCCCGCGTCGCCAACAGAGATGCAGTCCGCCGGATGGTCTCAACCGAAACGCTTAGATGGCAAAAAGCGGATCTGCTCAAGGCCTGCGAAGACAATGCCGTGCCGGCCGGTGCCATCAACACGATCGAGGAAATGTTTGCCGATCCGCAGATTGCGGCACGCGGCCTACGTGTCGATCTACCGGATGCTGCGGGCACAATGATCCCGGGCGTACGTACGCCGGTCGTGCTGTCTGAAACGCCGCTGCGATATGAACGGCCGAGCCCGCGTCTCGGCGAACACAATGCCGAAGTACTGGCCGAACTTGTGGAATGGGAGAGGAAGACATCGCCATGAGAAGGAAGGGGCCATGAAAAGGACAGGCGGACAACTGATCGTCGAAGCACTGAAGGCGAATGGCGTAAAACGCCTCTCCTGCGTCCCGGGCGAAAGCTTCCTTGCCGTGCTCGACGCCCTGCACGACAGCGATATCGATGTGATCGTCTGCCGTCAGGAAGGCGGCGCGGCGATGATGGCGGATTGCTGGGGCCGGCTGACCGGGGAGCCCGGCATCTGCATGGTCACCCGCGGCCCGGGCGCCACCAATGCCTCTGCCGGCCTGCATATCGCGAAGCAGGATTCCATCCCGATGATCCTCTTCATCGGTCAGGTGCAGCGGGAGGCGCGCGAGCGGGAGGCCTTCCAGGAGGTCGAGTTCCGCCGCGCCTTCACGGAATTTGCCAAATGGGTCGGCGAGATCGACGATGCCGCCCGCATCCCTGAATTTGTCACCCGTGCCTTTGCGATCGCCACCTCCGGCCGTCCAGGTCCGGTCGTGCTGACGCTGCCCGAGGATATGCTGCGCGACGAGGTCGAAGCACCCCGCGCCAAGCGCTACACCGGCGTCGAAGCCCATCCCGGCCGCAGCCAGATCGACGATCTCTACCTGCGCCTGTTGAAGACCGAGCGGCCGATGGTCATCCTCGGCGGCACCCGCTGGGATGCCGATGCGGTCGCCGATTTCCAGGCTTTCGCCCAGCGCTTCAGCCTGCCGGTCGGCTGTTCCTTCCGCCGCCAGATGCTGTTCGATCACCTGCATCCCTCCTATGCCGGCGATGTCGGCATCGGTATCAATCCGGCGCTGGCGAAAGAGATCAAGGAAAGCGACCTGCTTATACTGCTCGGCAGCCGCATGTCGGAAATGCCTTCTTCGGGCTATACGCTACTCGATATCCCCTACCCGGCCCAATCGCTCGTCCACATTTATCCAGATCCGTCCGAGCTCGGCCGCGTCTATCGCCCCGATCTTGCGATTTGTGCGAGCCCAGCCGATTTCGTCGAAGCGCTCGCCGATCTCGAAGCCCCGCCTGAGCCGCGCTGGGCCCAACGCACCGAGCGCATGCATCAGGCCTATCTCTCCTGGTCGAAGCCGCCGGCGACAGGTCCCGGCGCCGTCCACATGGGGCCGATCATGGAGTGGCTTGAGGCCAATACGAAACCGGACACTATCTTCACCAATGGCGCCGGCAACTACGCCACCTGGGTGCACCGTTTCCACCGCTTCCGCCACTTCAACACACAGGCGGCACCAACGTCAGGCTCCATGGGCTATGGCCTGCCGGCCGCGGTTGCCGCCAAGCAGCTCTTCCCCGAGAGGCAAGTCATCTGCTTTGCCGGCGATGGCTGCTTTCTGATGCACGGGCAGGAATTTGCGACCGCTGTACGCTATGGCCTGCCGATCATATCGGTCGTCGTCAATAACGGCATCTACGGTACGATCCGCATGCACCAGGAGCGTGATTATCCGGGCCGCGTCAGCGCTACCGACCTTACCAATCCGGATTTTGCAGCACTAGCCCGCGCCTATGGCGGCCATGGCGAGACGGTGGAAAAGACCGAGGACTTTGCGTCGGCCTTCGAGCGAGCACGCGACAGCGGCAAGCCGTCGATCATCGAGATCAAGCTCGATCCCGAGGCGATTACGCCAACCAGAACACTTTCGGAAATCTCTCAAACAAAAAGCCGGTAAGTACGTGAACTGATCCAGTTCACACCTCACCGGCCTCTAATAGCAATCTCGTGACGCCTTTAGTCGAGAGCGGCTGTAACGATGAACTCGACCTTGTACTTCGGCGCAGCGAGCTTGGCTTCGCTGGTGGCGCGGGCCGGCGGGTTTGCCGGGTCGATCCAGCCTTCCCAGACGGCGTTCATCTCTGCGAAATAGGCGATGTCTGAGAGATAGATGATCGTCTGCAGGATCTTCGACTTGCTGCTGCCGGCAGCAGCCAGCAGGCGGTCGACTTCGCCGAACGCGGACTTGCACTGATCGGCAACGCTTTCGCCTTCGCCGACCTGGCCTGCGAGATAGACGGTGTTGCCGTGAATGACGGCGCCGCTCATGCGGGTGCCGATGTCGATACGCTTGATGCTCATCGTGTTCTCCTGTTCATCAAATGAAAGACGCCGCGCTCAGGCGGCGTCGGATTGGTCCGGTTCGGCCGGATCAGGCGCGGATGTGATGCGTCTTCTGATAGATCGCCGTGGAGCGTGCGCCGGAGCGGCAGTAGCCGAGCATCGGGCGTTCGAATTCGTCGAGCGCATCGACCATGCCCTGCACGGCTTCCTCGGTCACGCCCATCGGGCCGACCGGCACATGGGTGATCTCAAGGCCGATCTCCTTGGCGCGGGCCTCGATGACGGTAAAGGGCGTTTGATCAGGGCTTTCGTCGTCCGGACGATGGCAGACGATAGACTTGAAGCCGAGAGCCTTGATCTGGTCGAGATCCTCGACCGTGATCTGGCCGGAAACGGAGTATTCATCGTCGATCTGGCGGATATCCATCGTCTCAATCTCCTCGAAAATGGTGGGCTGAAGGTCTACGACGCACTCCCGTAGGCGTCAACACGTCTTCGCTGAACAGCCCTTCATTAGACAAAGGCGAAACGTAGCCCGTAGCTGCGGCTTTCACCTGGCTTCAACAAGTTGAACTCGCCCGCCGCTTCCAGCTCGTGGCGCAGCACCCAGCGGTGCGACACGGGCTCGATACCAACGATATGGGCCGGCGCTTTCTGGTTACGCCAGATCTGCAGATACGGCAGCGTATCGGCGCGGAACCGCACCCTCAGCGTCTTGCCACCAACGGCTGCGATTGGCCCGAGCCGGATTTCGGCAAAACCGTCCTCGGTGGCGGGGGCCTCGACACAAAAGATGCCGCCCGGCTCCTCGCCGAAGGTCCAGGGAAAGCCACCAGCATCAAGCATCCGGCCTTCGAGCCGCGTTCCGCCATCAAGCCATTTGCCGCCGGTGTTCATGTGGTACATGAGAAAGGTCGGCACGGTCTCATCGCTTGTGTTAACGACGCGATCTTCCAGCGAAACTTCGCCGGTCGCTCCGTCGATCTGCCACAGACGCTCGATGCGCTGCGGCAGGCCCTCGACCGTGGTGATGTCGATATCGGCGCGGCATTCGGCATTGCCATTCTCAAACGTCGTCCACAGCACCTTCGCCGGATGGCCGGAAGCCGAGCCGTGCAGCGGATAGATCTTACCATCAGTGCCGGGAATTGGCTGGCGATGACGGATATGATCAGGGCCGCAGGTAAAGAGGAAGCCTTCCAGCGAGTGATCGATTCGCGGGTCGCCATCATCAGGGATCGCCCGCTTCGGCGCGATATCGATGCCTTCGACGATGCAGCCGCCGATATCCAGCACCGATGTTTCGTCCAGCATCAGGCGCGGCCCTCTTGCTGCGGCAAATTCGATCATCGGCTTGTCCTCCCGGGAATCTTGGCTGCGGTAGGGTTAGGTCGTGCGATCACCCTCGTCAATCGGGACCGCTGAAATGGCCCCGGCAGCCCCGCAACCGGCGACTTCACGGAAACGTCATCTTCACGCAAGCGTTCATGGGTAAACGCGAAACACGGGTACTTTTATGTTTTGTTCAGCACGGCTTAAGAAATTCCACACTAGCGTCAAAATTGGCAGGTGTGTGTTGCCGAGCCACTGATCGAGGTGTGAGACGTGAATCGCTTTATGAAATCGGCCCTTTCCCTTTCGGCCGCGCTATTGGCGCTCGCTGCTGTCGTGCCGCAGGCCGGTGCCCAGCAATTCGGCCGAAACCAGAGCGATATCGTGCTGGTGACGCCAGGCGGCGAAATTCTCGACTACGTCCCGCCCGGCCGCGGCTTCGTCTATGCCCATGACTACCGCGGCAATCGCGTGCTGGTCGACCGCTACGGCAACATCATCGCCACCGAGATGCGCGCCCGCGGCTATTATTCGCCGCGCACATCGCGTGAGGCCGCCAACGATCCTTATAACAACGATCCTTACGCCGACGACAACCGCTACGGCGATACACGTTATTCCGAGCGAGGCCCGGTAACCGGCTCCATCCCGCAGGACGCCGCTATTGAGCGCCAGCCGCTTGACGATCAACCCTACCCCGGCGATCAGCAGGGTCAGGACGACTACGCAGCGGTCGAGCCCGGTCAGCAGATCCCCCCAGCCGACGAGCCACGCCAGGCGCCGCAGGAGCCCGTGATCACGCTCAAGGACAAGTCCAAGCCCGAGATCGTGGCGCTTCAGGTGTTTCTGGATCGATCCGGCGTTTCGCCCGGCGTCATTGACGGCCACATGGGCTCCAATGTCACCAAGGCAATTTACGCCTATGAGCAGATGACCGGCACCAAGCTCGATCCGAACAATACCGATGCGATCCTTGAAGAGCTGCGCATGAATGGCGGCCTGCCGGTCGTCAACTACACGATCACCGATGCGGATGCCGCCGGTCCTTACGTGGCGCAGATCCCGGAAGATTATTCGCAGAAGGCGCTTCTGCCGTCCCTCGCCTACACCTCTGTCACCGAAGCGCTCGCCGAACGTTTCCACATGGATGAAAACTTCCTGAAGGAAATGAATCCCAGCGCGGATTTCACGATGCCGGGCACCGTCATCAAGGTCGTCAATCCCGGCGGGAACAAGGCCGGCACTGTTGCAAAGATCCTTGCGGACAAGGGCCGCAAGCAGGTCTTCGCCTATGATGATGCCGGCAACCTCGTTGCCGCCTACCCCGCCTCGATCGGCTCCACCGATACGCCCTCGCCATCAGGCACGGTGACGGTCGAGCGTGTCGCCTTCAATCCCGGCTATACCTATAATCCGAAGGTCAATTTCCAGCAGGGTACCAACGACAAGATCCTCGACATTCCGCCCGGCCCGAACGGTCCCGTCGGCACGGTCTGGATGGCGCTTTCCAAGCCGACTTACGGCATTCACGGCACGCCCGATCCCTCCAGAATCGGCCGCACCCAGAGCCACGGCTGCATTCGTCTGACGAACTGGGATGCGACAGAGCTTGCCAAGATGGTCAAGGCCGGCGTGACGGTCGAATTCGTCGATTGAGAAAGTCTATTCGCTCGGCGTCTCCGCCGGGCGCTCGCCGAACTGAATGAGACGCAAGAGTTCCACCTGCTTCCTGGCGCCCGTCTTCATGTAGACGGACCGCACCTGCGAGCGGATCGTCTCACGCGAACGGCTGGTTTCGGCAGCCAGGCCAGGAATCGAGCCTCCCAAAACCAGCGCCCTGACGACCCTGATCTCAGCTTGGGTCAGACCGAAATCGTTACGCAGTTTCTCATCGCTCAGCCCCGCCGAGCTTTGTTTCGGCTCGATCATGATGGCAACGACAGGCCGTTCGAAGAAGCGTGGCTGATGGCCCTTTTCAAGCTTGAGCAAGGTGATCTTCCGGCCATCGGTCAGAACCGTCTGCTGACGCTCCACCTCCTCGCCATGGCGCAGCATCAGTGTGAGACGGTCATCGGCATCCTTGTCGGCAAGATGCAGCGTTCCGAGCGGTGAAAGCCAAACACCTGTTCCCTGTTCAAGCACCGCCTCTCCGAAGACGGAAGCGGACGCCAGTCGCCGCTCTGAATTGAGGAGCAACACACCGATCCCAATGGCATCGAACAGCCGCCCGTTGATCTCCGAATGGTTCTTTTGCCGGCCGCCGGATTCGACCGCGATAAAGGCGCGCCTCAGATGCGGCCCGAGCCGTGTCAAGAGCGCAGCGCAGTCCCGGCTCTCGTCCGGATCGGTCCAGCGCGTCGTGGTGATCGACAGATTGAACGATCGTCCGCTCTCCCGCAGGATCGCCATGCCAACGGCGCCCTGGCCCTCCTGCCGATGCCAGAAGTCATTGAAGAACTCGGTCCTGGAGAGATCGGCATAGGATATGAAATCCTCGCCGATTGCGCCTTGCCCTGCGGGTATCTTGTCGAGGCCCGATATCCAGGGATTCAGCCGGCAGTAATACTGCGTGTAAGTATCGATCCAGGACTGATCCATGTTGACATGGAATTGCGACGAACCTTCCGAACGCGCAGCGTCATGATGGAAAAGGCTGGTGCCCGCCCCCGGCAACAGCCCGTTCAGCTCCGTCAGGAATGTATCCCACCGCGCTTCGCCGAAAACGACTCCATAGATGGAATCGATAAGCCTGTCGTCAACTTGCCCTGTAATGCTCATGCGTTACTTCGCGGATAACGGGATTTTCTCAGCTTGAGAGGCCAGCATCTCAGCGAGCAACTGTAATCGCAAATAGAAAATGCCCCGACACAGGCCGGGGCATCAATTTTTTCATCGAATGTTATGATCAGGCAGCGCTGCGCATCGCGTTTGCCAGCCGCACCGCGACCGGGAGCCGGCCCGGCACCTTGCGGGTGATTTCTTCAGCGAAACAGTGGGCGTTTTCACGAGCCTTGTCGAGGTTGCTGACGCGCATCGGATCCATCGTATGCAGCGTGCCGCCGCAATCGAAGATGTCGCGGAATGCCGACCGTTCGATGATCGCCGTATCGAGAACCGGCACGTGACGCTCATTCAGCAGCGCCTTGACGAGTTGCAGCGCGCGGGTGGTGACCATGGAATTGACGCGGGTGAGCACGACCGAATGGCCGATCTTGATACCTGCCTTCTCCTCCAGATATTGCAGGAGTTCGAGAACCTGGGCGCCGCCGCGGGCGTCCATAGCGCAGCCCTGGATTGGGATCAGCACATGGTCGGAGAGGCCGACGGCCGTTGCCAGCAGCGGATTGCGCGCGCCCGGCAGGTCGATGATGAAGTAATCGGTATTCTGCTTGTTTTCGCTGATGTGTAGCGGCAGCGAGGCAGTCGTTACGAAATCGATGACGCTGATATTTGCCACATGGCCGGAGATTTCGTGCCAGCGCGAAATCCAGTGCTGCGGATCAGCATCGAGAATGGTGACGCGGTAGCCCTGACGGGCAAGTTCAGTGGCGAGCAGCAATACCGCTGTGGTCTTGCCGGCGCCGCCCTTGGTATTTGCGAATGTGATGACTGGCATATTCTTAGTCCTCGAAGGGAAATGGCGCGAGCCGGCATCGCTCGTTGTTAATCGCACTGTCGGAGCATCGTGCGGTTAACCCATCCTTGCCAATCGTGGTTAACAAACTGTTAAACGGACCCGCTGAAATTGCGGCCTGCATTTTTCGCATCATCAGAAATAAGGATGCCCTGAAGCCCGCAAAACAAGAAAAAAGCCCGGAAAGCCAAGGCTTTCCGGGCGAGTTTAAAGGTCCGCCTTTATCTGATCAGAAGCAATCCGCAAACAGGGTCTTGGTATTTTCAAGCGTCAATGCAACCGGATTACCGCCGGCGCTCGGGTCTTCGATCGCCATCGCCGCCAATTCATCGATCCGGTCGGAGGTGATTCCCATCGCCGTCAGATTGTCAGGAACGTTGAGTTCGGAACGCAGCTTCAGGACGTAATCGTAGAAACCATCGAAACCGCCTGATATCCCAAGATAGGCCGCGGCACGCGCAATCTTCTCTTCGATGGCCGAGCGGTTAAAGCGCAGGACAGCCGGCATGACGACGGCGTTGGTCATGCCGTGATGGGTGTTGTAGACGGCGCCGATCGGGTGCGAGAGCGCATGGATTGCGCCAAGCCCCTTCTGGAAGGCGACAGCGCCCATGGCGGCTGCCGACATCATGTTGGCGCGGGCTTCCAGATCCGTACCTTCCTTATAGGCGCGGGGCAGGAATTCTTTGACAAGCCGCATGCCTTCCAGAGCGATGCCAGCCGACATCGGATGGTAGAACGGCGAAGAGTAAGCCTCCAGGCAATGCGCGAAAGCATCCATGCCGGTGCCGGCGGTGATGATCTTCGGCATGCCGACCGTCAGTTCCGGATCGGCGATCACGACACCCGGCAGGAACTTCGGATGGAAGATGATCTTCTTCACATGGGTCGCCGAATTGGTGATGACGCTTGCACGGCCGACTTCAGAGCCGGTGCCGGCTGTCGTCGGCACGGCAACGATCGGCGCTATGCCGTCGACGCTGGCGCGTGTCCACCAGTCGCCGATATCCTCGAAATCCCAGACCGGACGCGACTGGCCGACCATGAAGGCTACGCACTTGCCGAGATCGAGGCCGGAACCGCCGCCGAAGGCGACGACGCCATCGTGGCCGCCGTCGCGGAAGGCCTTGATGCCGGCTTCAAGGTTCTTTTCGTTCGGGTTCGGATCGACATCGGCAAAGATCGCCCGGCCGAGGCCTGCATCTTCGAGAATGTCGAGCGCGTTCTTGGTGATCGCCATCGACGCGAGGCCGCGGTCGGTGACGAGCAGCGGCTTCTTCATGCCGAGGCTCTTGCAGGCGTCGGCCAGTTCCTTGATGCGGCCCCGGCCGAGCTTGACTGATGTCGGGTAGCTCCAGTTGGCGGTAATGTTGGCGCTGCTCATGCTGTGACCTTCTTGAGATGGTAGGATTTCGGGCGCGTCAGATTGTGGAAGCCGATGATCGACAGCGAGCCGCCGCGGCCGGTTTCCTTGACACCGGTCCAGCACAGAGCCGGATCGAGATAGTCGGCGCGGTTCATGAAGACGGTGCCGGTTTCGATTTCGCGGCCGAGCCGCCCTGCCCGCTCGGCATCCTTGGTCCAGAGCGAAGCCGTCAGCCCGTACTGGCTGTCATTCATCAGCGCCAGCGCTTCGTCGTCATTCCTGACCTTCATGATGCCGACGGCCGGGCCGAAGGTCTCTTCGCGCATGAAAGCCATGGAATGGTCAACATTGACGAGGACCTGCGGAGCGAGATAGGCGCCGCCATCATCAGTCGGGAAGAGCTTGGGATCGACCAGCGCCTTGGCGCCCTTGGCAACGGCCTCGGCGATCTGGTCGCGCACCACCTTGGCAAAGCGCTTGTGCGCCATCGGGCCAAGCGAGGTCTCCGGATCGAGCGGGTTGCCGAGCTTGTAGTTCGAAACCCAGGCGACCGACTTCTCGACGAAGGMGTCATAGAGCGATTCATGCACATAGATGCGCTCGATACCGCAGCAGCACTGGCCGGAATTATAGGTCGCGCCATCCATCAAAGTGTCGACGGCGGCGTCGAGGTCGGCATCCTCCATCACATAGCCCGGGTCCTTGCCGCCGAGCTCGAGGCCGAGACCGGTAAAAGTGCCGGCCGCAGCGCGCTCCATGGAGCGACCGCCTTCGACCGAGCCGGTGAAATTGACGAAGTTGAAGCTGCCGGCGGCAATCAGCGCCGAGGTCGTCTCGTGATCAAGGAAGACGTTCTGGAACACGTCCTCGGGAACGCCTGCCTCAACGAAGGCCTGTACCAGACGTTCACCGACGAGCAGCGTCTGTGAGGCATGCTTGAGCACGACGCTATTGCCCGCCATCAGCGCCGGGGCAATCGTGTTGATCGCCGTCATGTAAGGGTAGTTCCAGGGCGCCACGACGAAGACGACGCCATGCGCTTCACGCTCGATGCGGCGTTCGAACTTGTCGCTCTCTTCGACGACGAGCGGTGCCAGCGCATCCGCCGCAATCGACGCGACGTAATTAGAACGCTCGTTGAAGCCGCGATATTCGCCGCCATACTTGATGGGCCGGCCCATCTGCCAGGCAAGCTCGGGCACGACGACGTCGGACATCTCGTTGAGACGGGCGACACCCTTCAGCACCAGTTGAACGCGATCTTCGAGCGGGCGCCTGGCCCAGGCCTTCTGCGCCTTGCGCGCACGCGCCACGGCTTCCTTTGCCGCTTCCAGCGAAAGCGCCGGACGCTCCGCATAAACAGAGCCGTCGACCGGCGAAATGCATTGGATCATCGTCATGATCTGAATCCTGTTTTCTCTGAGCCGCAGGGAAAGACCCAACGACTGATCCTCCGCAGGATACACAAGTCGGGCGGCTTTCCGCTTCGGTTACGTTCTTAAGCTCTCTCGAAGCCGCGCGCCACTTCCCAATCCGTTATGCGGCGGTCGTATTCTTCCTGCTCCCATTCGGCAGCGCGGGTGTAGTGGTCGATGACCTCGTCGCCGAAGGCTGCGCGCAGCATCTCCGATTCGGTCATGGCCTTCGTCGCAGCGCGCAGCGTGCGCGGGATTTCGCGGATATCCTTGCCGAAATAGGCGTCACCCTCATAGGGCGCTTCCAGTTCCAACTTCTTCTCGATGCCGTCGATGCCGGCGGCAATCAGCGCTGCGAAGGCGAGATAGGGATTGAGATCGGATCCGCCGACGCGGCATTCGATGCGGATCGCCTTGGTCTCCTCGCCGCAAAGGCGATAGCCGGCCGTGCGGTTATCCTTGCTCCAAATAGCCTTGGTCGGCGCGAAAGTGCCGGCCATGAAGCGCTTGTAGGAGTTGATATAGGGTGCCAGGAAATAGGTGATCTCGCTCGCGTGGCTGAGCAGCCCGGCAATATAGTTCTGCATCAGCGGCGTCATGCCATAATGGCCGGCATGATCGAAGAAGAGCGGCTTTTCTTCCAGGCTCCAGAGAGACTGGTGGATATGCGAAGAGCTGCCCGCGGCATTGTAGTGCCACTTGGCGAGGAAAGTGATCGCCTTGCCCTTCGACCAGGCGATCTCCTTGCAGCCGTTCTTGATGATCGCATGCCGGTCGGCCATGGTCAGTGCGTCGGCATAACGCACATTGATTTCTTCCTGGCCGGCGGACGCCTCGCCCTTGGAATTTTCGACCGGGATGCCGGCGCCCTGCAGACCCTTGCGGATCGCCCGCATGACCTCTTCTTCCTTGGTCGTCTGGAAGATGTGGTAATCCTCGTTATAGGCGCTGGTGAGCTTCAGGTTGCGGTAGCCGGAAGCCTGCGCTGCCTCATAGCTTTGGTCGAAGAGGAAGAATTCGAGTTCGGAGGCCATGTAGGCCTTCATGCCCATGTCCTCCAGGCGCTTCACCTGCTTCTTCAGGATCGCGCGCGGCGAATGTGCCACTTCCTCATGCGTATGGTGGTCCAGCACGTCGCAGAGAACGAGCGCGGTGCCTTCGAGCCAGGGAATGACGCGCAGCGTCGAAAGGTCCGGCTTCATCGTATAGTCGCCGTAGCCCTTTTCCCAGCTCGTCGCCTTGTAGCCGGAGACGGTCTCCATCTCCATGTCGGTCGCCTGCAGGTAGTTGCAACTATGCGTTTCCTTCCAGGCGCTTTCGAGGAAGAATTCTGCTTGGAAACGCTTGCCCATCAGGCGCCCCTGCATGTCCACCTGACAGGCCAGCACCGTATCGATGCGCCCGTCGGCGACGTCCTGTCTGAGATCGTCGAGAGTATAGCTGCTCATGATTTATCCGCCTGAAATTGAAACCGGGAAATCGGGACAACGAAACGGCATGCGACCACCGGGATCAACCCGCCCGATGCCTTTTCGTTGAACCGTGAGGGGGCCGCGTGATGCGGCCCCGCCAGTTGAGAGGGAAGCCTCGTTTCTTAGTGTTCGCCGACAGCCTTTTCGGCCGCTGCGATTTCGGCCTGGCGTTTTGCCACTTCGTCGCCGATCGGCGGCCCCTTGAAGCGGCGGCTTTCGAAGCCGAACCAGACGATGCCGGTCAGGACGAGGAAGCCCACGGTCACATAAAGCGCCGGTCCGTTCGGCGGCTGAATGCCGAGAACGAAAATCAGGATCATCGCGAGGATGGAAAGAACCGCGAAGAGCTTGAACACGCCCTCGCCCAGGTTCCATGGCCCCATCTTGTCCCACTTCGAAGTGCCCCAGGCAAAGAGGCCAAGCGCGATCGGGATCGCGAAGGAGAAGAACAGGAAGATGACCGTGCAGGATACGACGATCGTATAAACCGGCGTCTCGCCGATCGAAACCAGCGACGAGCCCCAGACGAAGAGCACCGAGAGGATCGAGCCCGTCCAGATGGCGGCAACCGGCGTGCGGTAGTTCGGGCTGACCTTCGACAGTCCCTTCGAAGCCGGCAGGCCGCCGTCACGCGAAAAGGCGAAGATCATGCGCGAGACCGACGTGACGGTCGCCAGACCGCACAGCCACTGGCTGATGAGGATCGCGAAGTAGAGAATGTCCTTCACCGTCGAGTTGACCTGCGTGTCCATCGCCCAGAAGAACACGTTCCAGCCCTGCTTTGCCGCATCGTCCATGTTTGGCAGCATGAGCACGAAGGAGCACAGCATGATGTAGCCGAAGAGCGCCGACCAGAGCACGGAAGAGACCATTCCGCGCGGAACGGAATGCGCCGCCTTGACCGTTTCTTCCGACGTGTGGGCCGAAGCGTCATAGCCGGTGATCGTGTAGATCGGCAGCAGCAGGCCGAGCAGGAAGACCCAGAGACCCGACGTCGAGGGCCAGACATTGCCGCCCGCTTCGCCGGAATAGTTGGCGAAGGTGAAGAGCCGGCCGAATTCGTAGGATGGAGCCGAAATCAGGCACACGGCGGCAAGCGCGATCGCGGTCGCGAAGATGAGGTAGCCCGAGAAGTCGGTGAGTTTGGCCGTGAGACCGATACCCATATGGTTCACGAGCGCCTGCGCACCGGTGATGATAACGAGGAAGACGATGCGTACCGTCGTCGTGTCCGCCAGGCCGAAATAGCTCGTGCCGAACGTGCCCATGAAGAAATAATAGGTGCCGACATTGATGGCGCCGAGAACGGTGACGAGACCGAGCAGGTTGAACCAGGCGGTCACCCAGCCGGTGAAGCGGTTGCCGAGGATCGAGCCCCAGTGATAGAGGCCGCCTGCCGTCGGATAGGCGGAGCTGATCTGGGCCATGGCCACGGCAAAGACGAGTGAAACGAAGCAGCCAAGCGGCCAGCCGATGCCGATCGCCGCACCGCCCGCACCTGCGGTTGCCTGCGCCAGCGAGTTGATGCCGCCCGACAGGATGCAGATGATCGAGAAGGAGACGGCAAAGTTCGAGAACGAGCTCATCCGCCGTTCGAGTTCCTGGGCATAGCCCATGGAATGCAGGATGCTCATATCCTGCTTCTTATCATTTTCGGAATAGTCCGACATGACTTCCCCCTGTTGACAATCGCCCGCGGAATTGCGGCCGATCTGTGCCAATAGTGCCCGTGGCTTTCGCCTTGCGGGCTGTCGCAGTTAAACTGCTCCCCGGGGTCTTGTTTTTATTCAGGCATCCAGACTTTGCTGGATAAGCCCTGTTAGATAGTCGGCCACGACCCCTTGACCGGTATCTTCTGAAATGAGGTCGTTTCTGACCTCGATCATGACATTGCGAAGCCCGTTGGACGTGCCGTGCAGGATCAGCGTATGCGTCACGCCGTCTTCAGGCCCATAGGGTTCGTTGCGTTCGGTGCGGTAGAGCGGCGCCTCGGCCGCTGATGCCAGCATGCGATCGGCAAACCGGCTGTCCTCATCATGGAGGATGCCGAGCTCGACGGCGCGCTGCTTGCCATTGTAGACCGGAGTGAAGCTATGGATCGTCACGATGACGCAATCCTGCCCCCTCGCCTGCCGGTCGCGGATCAGCGCGCGAACGGCATCATGGAACGGCTGGTAAAGTGCTTCGGCGCGCGCGCGGCGCTCTTCGCCGGTCAAATCCTTGTTCCCGGGGATCGTGTAGATCTCGCTGACCTCGGGCATGGCGCCGGGCGAACTCGGCGGCCGGTTGCAGTCATAGATCAGCCGGGAAAAGCGCTGGTAGATCAGCGTCGCATCGAGACCCGCCGAAATGCCGCGGGCAACGGCAAGCGCGCCGGGATCCCAGGCGATGTGGCTGGAAAGCGCCTCTTGCGAAAGACCGAGATCGCCAAAATTTTCAGGAAGCGTGCGGGATGCGTGCTCGCAGATGATGAGCACGGGACTCTTGCCGTGAACGCGTTCGATTGCGACGCAATCGCCGTCCGCTTCGCTGAGAATTCGGGGCTGAGCCAGCACCAACCGCACCTCTCCATCGCTTAATGAAATCTTTACAAGAAAAGAATTCTTCAGGTTCACGGCAGTGTCAAGCGTACTCTGAAAATTTCTTTTCATGACAGTTATTGACATGGATTGTGACAGCGTTGTTAACTTTCAGTGGGAAAGTGGCATCAGACCATCCCGGGGAGCAAAATCACGTGAGTGTCGCGGCTAAGACCGTTTCGGACGTCATTCATTCACATCTCGGCGTGCTCACACGCGCCGAAAAGCAGTTGGCCGAAAGCCTCCTCGACAACTACCCCGTCTCCGGCCTCGGCAGCATCACCACGATTGCCGAAAATGCTGGCGTCTCCACGCCGACAGTCGTGCGCATGGTCCAGAAACTCGGCTACAAGGGTTATCCGGACTTCCAGCAGCATCTGCATCAGGAGGTCGAGGCGACGATTTCCAACCCGATCGCCAAGCACGACCGCTGGGCCCAGAACGCGCCGGGCACGCATATATTGAATCGCTTTGCCGATGCCATCATAGGCAATCTGCGCCAGACGCTCTCCGATCTCGATACGGCAACCTTCGACAGCGTCGCTGCCCTGCTCTCGGACCGCAAGCGCACGCTCTATTTCGTCGGCGGACGCATCACCGGTGCACTCGCCGAATACTTCTTCACCCATATGCAGGTCATTCGCCCGAACACGGCGCTGCTCTCTTCCAATTCATCGAGCTGGCCGCAATACGTCCTCAATATGAATCCGGGCGACCTGCTCATCATTTTCGATATCCGTCGCTACGAGCAGGAAATGGTGAGCCTCGCCACCGCCGCCCGCAAGCGCGGTGCCGAAATCATCATCTTCACCGACCAGTGGGCGTCGCCTGCAGCCAAGCTCGCCCGTCACGCCTTTCGCGTGCAGATCGAGGCACCGTCGGCCTGGGATTCCTCCGTCGTCACACTCTTTATCGTCGAGGCGCTCATCGAGGCGGTGCAGAACTCGACCTGGGACGAGACGAAGGAGCGCATGAAAACGCTGGAAGGCCTGTTCGAACAGACCAGGCTGTTCCGCAAACCCGGTTAGGAGGGACAACTAAAAAAAAGCAAAAACAATGACGGGATTTCGCGGAAACAGGACAGCCTGTCGCAAATGAAACATTGCCGCAAGCGCCTGCTATTCATGACAAAATTAACGTCATTCAACTGTCATACAAGCTTCATCTAACGCCAGTAACAGCACATCGGACACTGAAAACCTGAAGGAGAACAACAGTGATCTCTAACATTTCTCGACTGCTCTCGCTTTCTACTGCGATGATCGTTGCTTCGACTGCGATCGCAGCAGCTGAGCCGAGCGCTGATCTTATCGCTGCCGCCAAGAAGGAAGGCACGCTGACCACGATCGCTCTCCCGCATAGCTGGTGCGGCTACGGCGACGTCATCGCAGGCTTCAAGGCCAAGTACGGCCTCGAAATCAACGAATTGAACCCGGATGCAGGTTCGGGCGACGAAATCGAAGCAATCAAGGCCAACAAGGGCAATACCGGCCCGCAGGCACCTGACGTCATCGACGTCGGCCTCTCCTTCGGCCCGTCCGCCAAGAAGGACGGCCTGATCCAGCCTTACAAGGTCTCCACCTGGGATTCCATTCCGGATAGCGCCAAGGATGCCGAAGGCTACTGGTATGGCGATTACTACGGCGTTCTTTCCTTCGTCGTGAATACCGATATCGTCAAGAACGTACCGAAGGACTGGGCTGACCTCAAGAAGCCGGAATACGCCAACACCGTTTCGCTCGCGGGCGACCCGCGTGCTTCGAACCAGGCTGTTCAGGCCGTTTACGCTGCCGGCCTCGCAACCGGTGAAAAGGACGCGACGAAGGCTGGTGAAGCTGGTCTCGCTTACTTCGCAGAGCTGAACAAGGCCGGCGCGCTCGTTCCGGTTATCGGCAAGTCCGCTTCGCTCGCTCAGGGCTCGACCCCGATCGTCGTCGCATGGGACTACAACGGTCTTGCATGGCGCGACAGCCTTGCCGGCAACCCGCCGGTTGAAGTCGTCGTTCCGTCGACCGGCGTTGTCGCAGGCGTTTACGTTCAGGCGATCTCCGCTTTCGCTCCGCATCCGAACGCTGCCAAGCTCTGGATGGAATATCTCTATTCGGACGAAGGCCAGCTCGCATGGCTGAAGGGCTACTGCCATCCGATCCGCTTCAACGACCTCGCTCAGAAGGGCAAGGTTCCGAAGGAACTGCTCGACAAGTTGCCGCCGGCTGAAGGCTATGCAAAGGCCGTCTTCCCGACGCTCGACGAGCAGGACAAGGGCAAGACCGCAATCACCACCAAGTGGGATAGCGTCGTCGGCGCCAACGTTCAGTAATATTTGCTCCGGCCTCCCCGCCTACCAAGGCGGGGAGGCTTTTCTCACTCCGACGCCCCAGGATGAGTTTTTCCATGAGCATTGTTTCAACGCCTATGGTTAGCAGCGCCCCCTTGATCAACAAAGATCGTGTGATCGACTGGCTGGGCATTGCCCCCTTCATTATTTTCTCTCTGCTATTTCTGATCATCCCTACTCTGTATCTTGTCGCGGGCGCGTTTCTGACACCCGATGGCGATTTCACGCTGCAAAATATCAGAGATCTTTTCACGCCATCCATTATGAGCGCCTACTGGATCAGTATCCGCGTCTCGGTCGCGTCCGCTCTTGGCGGCGCGCTCATCGGCTTCTTTCTCGCCTGGGCCGTCGTGCTCGGCGGCCTGCCGAGCGGGGTCCGCGCAACACTGCTGACATTCTCGGGCGTCGCATCGAACTTTGCCGGCGTGCCGCTTGCCTTCGCCTTCCTGGCGACACTCGGCCGCACCGGCCTCGTCACCCTCTTCCTGCGCGACTGGTTCGGCTTCAACCTCTATGGCACCGGCTTCAACCTTCTCTCCTTCTTCGGCCTCACCATCACCTACATGTATTTCCAGATCCCGCTGATGGTGCTGATCCTGACGCCGGCGCTCGACGGCATGAAGAAGGAATGGCGCGAAGCTTCGCAGATCCTTGGCGCCACCAACCGCCAATACTGGACCATGGTTGCCCTGCCGATCCTCTGGCCGAGCCTGCTCGGCACGACGCTGCTTCTGTTTGCGAATGCTTTCGGCGCTATTGCAACTGCCTATGCGCTGACCGGCTCGTCGCTCAACATCGTCCCGATTCTGCTCTACGCGCAGATCCAGGGCGACGTGCTTCACAACGCCAATCTCGGCTATGCGATTGCGCTCGGCATGATCGTCATCACCGGCGTTTCGAATGTTCTCTATCTCATGCTGCGCATGCGCGCTGAACGGTGGCAAAAATGAAGGGACAACGTATCGGCGCCTGGATCGCCATCATCATCGGTGCAACCTATTTCATCGTACCACTTCTCGGCACGCTGGAATTCTCCCTGCGCAAGCGTCGTGATGCCTATTCGTTCGACGCCTATCAGTCTGTCTTTTCAGACATCAGTTTCCGCGAGACGTTCAGCTACTCCATGATGATGGCCGCGCTGACCATCGTCTTCGGCATGCTGCTCGTCGTACCGACCGCCTACTGGGTGCGCCTGCGCCTGCCACAGATGCGTCAAGTCGTCGAATTCATCACGCTGCTGCCGCTCGTCATCCCGGCGATCGTCATCGTCTTCGGCTATATCCAGATGTACAAGTCGTCTTCGTACCTGCCGCTGACCGGCTCCACGACGGGCACCAACATCCTGCTGATGTTCTCCTACATCACGCTCTCGCTGCCCTACATGTACCGCGCCGTCGATACCGCCATGCGCGCCATCGACGTCCGCACGCTGACGGAAGCAGCCGAAAGCCTGGGTGCAAGCTGGACGACGATCATGTTCAAGTGCATTTTTCCAAACGTCATGAGCGGCGTGCTTTCGGGCGCCTTCATCACGCTCGCGATCGTCATGGGCGAATTCACCATGGCAGCTTTGCTCGGCCGCCCTGCTTTCGGCCCCTACCTGCAGCGTGTCGGCGCCAACCAGGCCTATGAACCTTCCGCGCTCGCCGTCATCGCCTTCTCGATCACCTGGCTCAGCATGGGCCTGCTCAATCTCGTTTCCCGCTTTGGCAAAGCCCGCCCGGCTAGGGTATAAGGTATTTGGCTCATGTCCTTTCTTACGCTGACCAACATTCAGAAATCCTTCGGCCAGACCCAGGTCGTCAAGAACTTCAACATGAACATCGAGAAAGGAGAATTCGTCTCCTTCCTCGGCCCGTCAGGCTGCGGCAAGACGACCGTTCTGCGCATGATCGCCGGCTTCGAAACGCCGACCGGTGGCACGCTGACGATCAACGGCAAGGACCAGCGCGCGCTGAAGCCGAACCAGCGCAACATCGGCATGGTCTTCCAGGCCTACGCGCTGTTTCCGAACATGACTGTGCATGACAACGTCGCCTTCGGCATGAAGGTCGCGGGTGCTCCGAAGCCCGAGATCGACAAACGCGTCAAGGAAATGCTCGGCCTCATCAAGCTCGATCATCTGGCAGACCGCTTTCCCTACCAGATGTCCGGCGGCCAGCAGCAGCGCGTTGCTCTTGCCCGCGCCCTTGCCGTCAAGCCGCAGGTCCTGCTGCTCGACGAGCCGCTCTCGGCACTTGATGCCAAGATCCGCGTGTCACTGCGCGAAGAAATCCGCCAGATCCAGCAGTCGCTCGGCATCACCACGGTTTTCGTCACGCACGACCAGGAAGAAGCGCTTTCGATCTCCGACCGTATCGTCGTCATGAACGGCGGCAAGGCGGACCAGATCGGCACGCCTTTCGAGATCTACAACACGCCGGCAACGCGCTTCGTCGCCTCCTTCGTCGGCACGCTGAACCTCATCGAAGCCAAGGTGATCGATCCGGATAGCAACCGCATCCAAATCGGCGATCAGGGTGTGACGCTGAAACAATCCGTCCAGACCTACAAGGCCGGCGACACCGTTCAGCTTGCGCTCCGTCCGGAAGCCGGTTCGCTCGCCGAAGGCACCCAGAGCGACACCGCCCTGACCGGTGAGGTCGTCTCCGCCCACTTCCTCGGTTCGGTCATCCGCACCCGCATGAATGTCGGCGGCAACGTCATCTCCTTCGACATGTTCAACAGCCCCGGTGTTACTCCGCCGGCCGCTGGCGAAACAGTGACGCTCCGCTTCATGGCCGCCGACCTGCTCGTTATCCGCGACTGATCGAAAGAAACCAAAATCAAATAAAGGCGCCGTCAACGCGGCGCCTTTTGCATGCCTGATACCTAATTTTCATGAGCCCCTGCCCCTCAGAATACTCAGGCCAGGGAGATAGCATCGAAACGGAAGGCAGCGTAAGGGAACTGACCAAACGGCTTGCCTCGAATCCTGGCAAGCAATACAGACCGGACGGTCATCCGCTCGGTCGTTCAACAACGGGGTTTTCAATGATTACCTGCCATCTGCGATACGTCATCGACCCCTACAAGCTTGCCGAATTCGAACAATACGCCCGCCTCTGGATCCCCATCGTCAACAGGATGGGCGGCGCCCATCACGGCTATTTCCTGCCGTCCGAAGGCGCAAGCAATATTGCCGTTGCGCTGTTTTCCTTCCCGAGCCTTGCTGCCTACGAGGATTATCGCACTCGCATGGCAAGCGACCCGGAGTGCCGGGCCGCCTACGAACTCGACAAGCGCAACCGCAGCATCATCAGCTATGAACGCAGCTTCATGAGGCCCGTTCTCGGCTGATTACGCTGGAACTCGGTCGAGACATATCGATCCGGCTGATAGGGATAAGACAGCACCAAATTCCATCGAATTCAGATATATGGATCGTTCCGTTGCTGTAGGCCGCGAGCGCCAGGGATAGAGTGCAAGGCAGAATTCCATTTTCATGGGACAACGGCTTTGCGCACCGAAGCGATGCCACAATCAATGTCGGCGAAGGATTGGGGCCAACTTGTGCTCCTGGGCGCATTTTGGGGCGGGTCCTTCTTCTTCGCCCGCATCGCCGTGTCCGAAATTCCGCCTTTGGCACTCGTGCTTTATCGCGTGGCGATTGCCGCGCTGGTCCTGCATCTCTGGTTAAGGTTGCGAGGCATTTCCTTCGCGCCCGTTCTTGCCCGGCCCGGCTCTTTCCTGTGTCTCGCCCTGCTCAACAACGTCATTCCGTTCTCGCTGATCTTCACTGGCCAAACGGAAATCGGCGCCGGCCTCGCCTCGGTGTTCTATGCAACAACACCTCTTTGGACGATCCTCGTAGCAAACGCGCTGACACAGGATGAAAAGATCTCAACCCCGAAGATCGCAGGCGTCGCGATCGGCATCGCAGGCGCCGCCGTCATGATCGGCCCTGGGCTTCTATCCAATCTTGGCGGCCCCACATGGGCAAAACTCGCAGTCATCGGAGCCGCCGTCTCCTACGCCTTAGCCGTGGTCTACGCCAAGCGCTTCAAAGGCATAAGCCCGACGGTGGTCGCGACCGGCCAACTGACAGGCTCCACCATCCTCATGCTGCCGATCGTTTTCTTTCTCTACAGCCCGGCCGACATCGTCACATCGTCTGTTCCGATATGGATGGCCGTGCTGGTTCTCGCGATCCTCACCACCGCCTTCGCCTTCATTCTGTATTTCAATCTTATCGCCTCGGCCGGAGCGACCAATGCTTCCCTAGTGACGCTGCTGGTGCCGATCAGCGCGATTTTACTGGGCACGGTCTTTCTCGGCGAAAAACTTGAGACGTTCGAGTTTGGCGGAATGATCCTGATCATGGCGAGCCTGATCATCATCGATGGCAGGCTTTTGCGGCGTTGACTCGAACGAAAAAGCCCCGCTCTCCAGCAGGGCTATTTCATTCCGGTTGCAATCAGCGGATTGCCTGATCGTTCGCATCGAAACGATGGACGTGACTTCCGTCAGGCGTAGCATAGACGATCTCATCCGGCTCATACTTGTGCTCGCCGAAGAGGCGCGCGGTCAGCAGGCCGCACTGCTCGGATTCCAGATAGACGATGGTGTCAGCGCCAAGATGCTCGACATGCACGGTCTTTGCCTTCCAGGTGCCGCTGTCGCGCGACAGCGTCAGATGCTCGGGACGAATGCCGACCGTCTTTGCCTCTGCATCGCTGACCTTGTCGCCAGGGATGAAATTCATCTGCGGCGAGCCGATGAAGCCCGCAACGAAGGTATTGGCCGGTCGATTGTAAAGCTCCATAGGCGAACCGATCTGCTCGATTGCGCCGGCATTCAGCACCACGATCTTGTCAGCAAGCGTCATGGCTTCGACCTGGTCATGGGTGACGTAGATCATCGTCGCCTTGAGACTGCGGTGCAGGCGGGCGATCTCAAGGCGGGTCTGCACGCGCAGCGCCGCATCAAGATTGGAGAGCGGCTCATCGAACAGGAAGAGTTCCGGTTCGCGCACGATCGCGCGGCCGATCGCCACGCGCTGGCGCTGGCCACCCGAAAGTTCGGCTGGGCGGCGGGCCAGATATTGTTCCAGCGACAGCATCGAGGACGCCTCGGAGACGCGCTTTTCGATTTCGTCCTTCGCAGTACCCGCCTGCTTGAGGCCAAGGCCCATATTGTCCTTCACCGTGAGGTGCGGATAAAGCGCATAGGACTGGAACACCATGGCAATACCGCGCTTGGCCGGCGGTGTCAGTGTCTCATCACGTCCGTTGATGATGACGGCACCCGAGGTCACATCTTCCAGACCGGCAATGCTGCGCAGCAGGGTCGATTTTCCGCAGCCGGAAGGGCCGACGAAGATGACGAATTCGCCGTCCTGGACCTCGAGGTCGATGCCCTTCAGCACTTCGTGCTTGCCATAGGCCTTGCGGATGGATTTGAGTTGAAGCGATCCCACTAGTCTTTCCTTATAGTCTAACCGGTCGGCCGGTGCGCACGCTTTCGTCAGCGGCAAGGCAGATGCGCAGCGAGGCCACGGCGTCATCCATATGGCGGTTAAGGTCCAGATCCTCGCGGATGGCGCGCAGCATGAAGGCCTGTTCCAAGTCGCACAGCGCCTGGTGACCGGGCTCGCCTTCCATCGTCATGTCCTGATCGGGACGGATGAACTTGCCGTCAGGCCCGGTCTCTGCCGTGTGCAGCCGGATGACGGAGGTCTTGGTATGCGTGTCGATATCATCCGACTTCGCCTTCGGATCCATGACGATGGAAACGGCGCCATTTGGCGACATCACATCCTTCACGAAGAAGGCGGTCTCGGAGATCATCGGTCCCCAGCCGGCCTCGTACCAGCCGACCGAACCGTCTTCATACAGCACCTGCAGGTGACCGTAATTATACATGTCGGGCGCGATCTCGTTCGACAGGCGCAGGCCCATGCCACGCACCTCGACCGCCTTGGCATCGGTGATCTGGCACATGACGTCGACATAGTGGACGCCGCAATCGACGATCGGCGAAGTCGTCTGCATCAGCGACTTGTGCGTCGCCCAGGTCGGCCCGCTGGACTGCTGATTGAGGTTCATGCGGAAGACATAGGGGCCGCCGAGCTTCCTTGCTTCCTCGATCAGCTTCTTCCAGGATGGATGATGGCGGAGGATATAGCCGATGACCAGCTTCTTGCCGGCCTTCTTCGCCGCAGCCACGACGCGTTCCGCATCGGCAACGGTTGTTGCCAGCGGCTTTTCAACGAACACGTCACAGCCTGCCTCGAAGGCGGCAACGGCGTAATCGGCGTGGCTGTCGGAATAGGTATTGATCGAGCAGAGATCCGGCTTCAATTCGACAAGTGCGCCCATGAAGTCAGGATGGATCGTGTACTGTTCGAGTTCCGGCGCAAGCTGCGACGGCTTGGAGCGGTTGACGAGACCGACGATCTCGAAGCCCGGATTGTTGTGATAGGCGAGTGCATGGCTGCGGCCCATATTGCCGAGGCCGGCGACGAGAACGCGGATCGGCTTTTCGGATTGGCTCACTTGACGGCTCCCGAGGTAATGCCGCGGATCAGCTGCCGCGAGAAGATGACATAAAGGACGAGGATCGGCAGGATCGCCAGCGACAGCGCCGCCAGAACCGCGTTCCAGTTGGTGACGAACTGGCCGATGAAAATCTGGGAGCCGAGTGTCACGGTCTTGGTGGCTTCCGACGGCGCCAGGATCAGCGGGAACCACAGGTCGTTCCAGATCGGGATCATCGTGAAGACGGCAACCGTCGCCATGGCCGGCCGCACCAGCGGCAGCACGAGGCGGAAGAAGATCGCATATTCCGAGAGGCCGTCGATGCGTCCGGCATTTTTCAGGTCGTCGGACACGGTGCGCATGAATTCTGACAGGATGAAGATAGCAAGCGGTATCCCCTGCGCCGTATAGACGAGGATCAGCGCCGTCAGCGTGTTGACGAGGCCGCTCGCGACCATGCCCTGCAGGATGGCGACCGTGCCAAGGCGGATCGGGATCATGATGCCGATCGCCATGTAGAGGCCCATCACCATATTACCGCGGAAACGGTATTCCGACAGCGCAAAGGCAGCCATCGCCCCGAACAGCAGCACGAGGAAGATCGCGACGATCGTCACGATGAAGCTGTTCTGGAAATAGGCGGCAAAATCGCCCTGCCCCAGCACCGTCTGATAGCCGACGAGGCTGAAAGTGGAAGGCGTCGGCACCTGCAGCGGCGACCGGAAGATCGCGTTGCGGTCCTTGAGCGAATTGATGATCGTCAGGAACACCGGGAAGATGGCGATCAGCGTGTAGCCGATCAGCGCCAGATGCACGAGGCCGGTGCGGATGGGGGATGTGCGCGCTCTGTTCGACATGGGCTCACACTCCTCAGAACTGGTAGCGGCGCATGCGCCGCTGGATAGCGAAAAGGTAGAAGGACACGCCGGCTAAGATGATGAGGAACATCACCGTCGCGATCGTCGCACCCATGGAGCGGTCGCCGAGCTGCAACTGGAACCCGAAGAAAGTGCGATAAAGCAGCGTCCCCAGAATATCCGTCGACATATCAGGGCCGGCAAGCGCACCCTGCACCGTATAGATCAAGTCGAAAGCATTGAAATTGCCGACGAAGGTCAGGATCGAGATGATACCGATTGCCGGCAGGATCAGCGGCAGCTTGATCTTCCAGAACTGCGCCCAGCCGGTAATGCCGTCGCATTCGGCAGCCTCGATAACTTCCTCGGGAATGCTGAGAAGAGCCGCATAGATCAGCATCATCGGAATGCCGATATATTGCCAATTGGAGATCAGCGACACCGCGACGAGCGCCGGACCGGACTGGCCGAGCCAGGGCGCAAAGGCCCATTTCATACCGACGAGGCTCATCAGCCAGGGCGCAACACCCCATATCGGAGAGAGGATCAGCTTCCAGATGAAGCCGACGATGACGAAGGACAGCAGCGTCGGCAGGAAGATCGCCGTTCGGTAAAAGGCAACGAAGCGCAGCTTCGGTGTCGAAAGGAGTGCCGCAAGCGCAATCCCGATCGGATTCTGCACGCACATATGAATGGCGAAGAAGATCAGGTTATTGCGGAGTGCGTTCCAGAAATCATGTGCCCAGCGCGCATCGCCGAAGAGAACCTTGTAATTGGCAAAGCCAACGAAGGCAGGGGCGCCATCGACCGTATTGTAGAAGGAGAGCCGGAGCGTTTCGATCAGCGGCAGGACCATGATCGCCGAATAGACGATGAATGCCGGAAGAAGGAAGATTCCGATATGCCGGCGTACGGGACGCTTGATCGGTTCAGGAATTGCCGATGTCTGATCGGTCATTACTTGGCTCGCTTTTGGCTTCGTTCTCTCCCTCATCCCTGCTTGTGACAGGGATCGAGCAGCACCGCTTCAGCGGTGCGGGAGACTCTTTCACGCGAAAGACTTTGCGTGGCTAGGTTCCTGCGGCATCCCACGAGGATACAGGAACGAGGGCGGCAACCGGATTGCCACCCTCCTTCATGCTTTGGCTTACTTGGCCGGCTTGTACCAGCTGTCGAGGCCCTTCTGGAGCTTTTCGGCAGCAACGGCCGGGGTGTCCGTGCCGTTGATGACGTTAGCCGATTCAACCCAGGTCTCGTTTTCGAGGTTCGGCGTGCCGCGCGACAGGATCTGGTAGGTCGAGCGAACGGTCGACTTGTACGGGCCGCGCCAGGAAACGAATTCCTGAGCGAGCGGGTCCGTCATCTTGACCGGGTTGGAGTTCAGGCTGAAGAAGCCCGGTAGCGCATTGGCGTAGATATCCGCGAACTCGGGCGAAGCAACCCAGGCAAGGAACTTCCTGGCTTCTTCCTGGTGCGTGCTCTTCGCGTTCAGGGCAACGCCGATATCCGGATGGTCGGAGATGTAGCCCTGATCGCCAGCCTTCGGAACCGGCGGCGGGAAGGCGCCCATCTTGAACTGCGCCTGCGTGTTGAACAACGCGATTTCCCACGAACCGGCCGGATAGATCGCAGCACGGCCGAGCGTGAAGAGGTTCTGGCTGTCCGAATAGGTCTGCGCTTCGAAACCATCGCCGAGATAGGGCTTCCACTTGGCTAGCTCTTCGTAAGGCTTGACCCAGTCGGCATCGGTCAGCTTCTGCTTGCCGGCGATGAGAGCTTCACGGCCGTCCTCGCCCTTCCAGTAGTTCGGGCCGATGTTCTGGTAGCCCATGGTGGCAGCTTCCCAGAGATCCTTCGTGCCCATGGCGAGCGGAATGTAGGTGCCGTCAGCCTTGATCTTGTCGAGGGCTGCGAAGAATTCGTCTTCCGTCTTCGGAATGGCGATTCCGAGCTTGTCGAAGGCATCCTTGTTGTAGATGAAGCCGTGGATGACCGAAGCCATCGGCACGCAGAAGGTCGACTTGCCGTCGTCGGTCGTCCAGGCGGCCTTCGCCACCGGCGAAAAGTTCTCCATCCCCGGCAGATCGTTCAAGCTTGTCAAATTACCGTTCTTAAACAGCGCCAGCGACTTGTCGAAGGGGCGGCAGGTGATGATGTCACCGGCGCTGCCCGCATCGATCTTGGCAGAGGTTGCAGCATCGTATTCTGTCGGCGCGGTCGGCGAGAAGACGAGCTTGATGCCCGGGTTCTTGGCTTCGAAAGCCGGGATGATCTTCTCCTGCCAGATCTGCAGGTCATCGTTACGCCAGCTTTCGATCGTCAGCGTGACATCGGCGGCATGAACGAGACCGGCTGACGACAGCAGGCTGGAGGCCAGCAGCAAGCTTTTCAGAGCAGTATTTTTCATTTCCCTCTCCTGTTTTAAGCGCCGCTAGGCGCTGTTTTCGATCTGAAACAAGCAATTGGGGTGTCTGAGGAAGCACCCAACGTCCCTTTTAGAGCCGCCAAGATTGCCGGCCCGAAGCTCTATCGACACGGAAGATGATCCCTTCCGGCCTGATGATGCGCCCTCCCGATACGCTGAACCGGGCGCCTGAAAAATAAGAGAAAAGCTAAAGATGCCTCGCATATCCGCAAGCCTTGCCGGCCCTGCGGATCGCTGTCTGCACCTTCCTCGAAACCTGGCCGGCGCTATTTTTCTTTGCCGGTTTTCACATGCCTCGATACGCTGTTCCCTTTTCCGGAATTAAGGCCAAAAAAATACCAATTGTCTAGCCGAAATTAACTTCTGGACGCGAGAAAATTCATAAAAAATTTTTATTGTTTAAAATCAACTGGATAAAAACAAAGAATTTCCCTGACCATTTCCGCTTGGTAAATGGTATTTTTTTGGTATTGTATGAAAAACACAAGGGAACAGCGTATCCGGAGGTCCGATGACGGAACTTGCAATCGGCATAGATGGCGGCGGAACAAGCTGCAGAGCCGCAGTCGCGGACAGAATGGGCAAGGTCATCGGCCACGGCAAAGCCGGGCCTGCCAATATCCTTTCCGATCTGGAAAACTCTCTCGTCAATATCGTCGAATCCGCCCGAGCGGCTCTCAGCAACGCAGGATTCGAAAGTGAAACCGTTTCCACCGTCTCGGCAGTGGTCGGCGTCGCTGGCGCCAATGTCGGCGATTACGCCAAGCGCATCGAAAAGGCCCTGCCCTTCAACAACGGCAAGGTCGTCACCGATGCGCTGATTTCTCTGCAGGGAGCGCTCGGTGACGCCGACGGCATTGTCGGTGCTTTAGGAACCGGCACAGTCTACAACGCGCGCCGTAACGGCAAACTGCATGGTATCGGCGGCTGGGGCTCGATCGTCGGCGATCAGGCAAGCGGCGCCCGCCTCGGCCGCGATCTCCTGGAAAAGTCCTTGCTCGCCTATGACAAGGTTCGCCCCGCCTCATCGCTGACGGACAAGCTCATGGCAGAATACGGCAACGATCCGGAACGCATCGTCGAATTTGCCCATACGGCCCGGCCGGCGGATTTCGCCCGTTACGCCCCCATGGTCTTCGAAGGCGCTCAGGCCGGCGATGCCACTGCAATCGAGATCGTCAAGGAGGCGGCCCGCGCCATCGACGGAAGCCTCGATGCACTGTCATGGGCGGAATGCCCCTCCATCTGCCTGCTTGGCGGACTGGCGAAAGCCTATCATTCCTGGCTTGGCGATCGGCACAAGGCGCTTCTCGCAGAGCCGAAGGCCGATGCGCAACAGGGCGCCGTCGACCTTGCCTTAAAACTTCTGAACGAACGGCAGAGAGGTGCGGCATGACCGACGATCTCGCCTCCATCCTTTCGCCGGAACGCTTGCAGGCCGGCGGCACCGGCCCGCTCTATGTGAAGCTGCGCCGCACGTTGGAAGACGCCGTCCGTACCGGCACGCTCGCCCATGGCGATGCCCTGCCCCCGGAACGCGACATCGCGGAATTTGCAGCCGTCAGCCGCGTTACTGTGCGCAAGGCGATCGATGAACTTGTTGCCGACGGCCTGCTGGTGCGCCGCCACGGCTCCGGCACCTTCGTCGCAAAACCGGTTTCGAAAGTCGAACAGCGCCTGTCGCAGTTGACCTCCTTCACCGAGGATATGGCCCGGCGCGGCATGACCGCCCGCTCCGAATGGCTGCACAAGGGCATCCACACGCCATCGCCCGACGAGATGATGATCCTCGGCCTCGGCACCGACATCAAGGTGTCGCGCCTGTCGCGCCTGCGTATTGCCGACGACGAACCGCTGGCGATCGAACATGCAAGCGTCTCCGGCGAATTCCTGCCCGATCCCTCCTCCGTCACCAACTCGCTCTATGCCGAGCTGGAGCGCCTCGGCGTGCGCCCCGTGCGCGCCGTGCAGCGGATTTCGGCGACCAACATGAAGGAAGCCGACGCCCATCTGCTCGGCGTCCCCGTCGGCCAGGCAGGGCTTTCCATCGAACGTATTTCCTATCTCGGCTCCGGCCGCGCGGTGGAATTCACCCGCTCGCTCTATCGCGGCGACGCCTATGATTTCGTGGCCGAGCTGACGATCGGCGCGACCTGATTTCCGGCCTGGAAATTGCTTCGTTTTCAAAAAGATAAAGCCGGAAAGTGAATCACTTTCCGGCTTTAGCATTCAACTCAATCGACGTTCAAACTGCCGCGCCTAACCGGCGGCGAAGACTCGGTTTTCAGGCCGCGTCTTCGATCTCCTCGTCCACCTTGCGCGGCACATAGTTGAGCACCGGCCCAAGCCAACGTTCGATCTCTGATATCCCCATGCCCTTTCGCTTGGCATAGTCTTCCACCTGATCGCGCTCCACCTTGGCGACGCCGAAGTAATAGGAGTCCGGGTGGCCGATATAGATGCCAGATACGGACGAGCCAGGCCACATCGCATAGCTTTCCGTCAGCTTCACGCCGGCGGCATTCTCCGCATCGAGAAGGGCAAACAGCGTTTTCTTCTCGGTGTGATCGGGCTGTGCCGGATAGCCGGGGGCCGGGCGGATACCGGCATAGGTTTCGGTGATGAGATCTTCGTTAGAGAGCGTCTCGTCCTTGGCATAACCCCAATATTCGCGCCGCACGCGCTCATGCATGCGTTCGGCGAAGGCTTCCGCGAAGCGGTCAGCAAGCGCCTTGACGAGGATCGAGGAATAGTCGTCGTTCGAACGCTCGAAGCGCTCGGCAATGGCGATCTCCTCAAAGCCGGCCGTCACCACGAAGCCGCCAACATAATCCTGCACGCCGCTATCGACAGGTGCCACGAAATCCGAAAGCGCTACGTTCGGGCGGCCATCACGCTTGGAAAGCTGCTGACGCAACGTATAGAAGGTTGCGAGATCCTCCTTGCGGGCTTCATCCTTGAAGAGGCGGATATCGTCGCCGACGGCGCCAGCCGGCCAGAAGCCGATGACGGCACGAGGCCGGAACCACTTCTCGTCGATGATCTTCTTCAGCATCGCTTGGGCGTCGGCCCAGAGAGCCCGCGCAGCTTCACCCTGCTTCTCGTCTTCGAGGATCGCCGGATAGCGGCCGCGCAACTCCCAGGTCTGGAAGAACGGCGTCCAGTCGATGTACTTTGCGAGCTCGGCCAGATCATAATCTTCGAACACCTTGGTGCCGAGGAAACCAGGCCTGGTCGGCTTGTAGGCAGCCCAATCGACCTTCTGCGCATTCTCGCGAGCCCGCGACAAAGGCAGGCGCACCTTTTCGGCTTCGCTGCGCGCATGGGCGGCAGCAACCTTGGCATATTCGGCTCTGATATCGTCGATGTAGCCCTGGCGGTTTTCCGGCGACAGCAGCGAGGAGACGACGCCTACGGCGCGGCTGGCATCCGTCACGTAAATCGTCTGGCCCTTGTTATAGCCCGGATGGATCTTGACGGCGGTGTGAACACGGCTGGTCGTCGCGCCGCCGATCAGCAGCGGGATGTTGAAGCCCTCCCGCTCCATTTCGGCTGCCACATGCACCATCTCGTCGAGCGACGGCGTGATGAGGCCGGAAAGACCGATGACATCGACCTTCTCGGCAACAGCCGTTTCGAGGATCTTCGTTGCCGGCACCATGACGCCGAGGTCGATGATCTCGTAATTGTTGCAGGCGAGCACGACGCCGACGATGTTCTTGCCGATATCGTGCACGTCGCCCTTGACGGTCGCCATCAGGATCTTGCCGGCAGACTTGCGCTCTTCACCACCATTCTGGCGCTTCTCCTCTTCCATGTAGGGGAGGAGAACGGCAACGGCCTGTTTCATGACGCGAGCGGACTTCACCACCTGCGGCAGGAACATTTTGCCCGAGCCGAAGAGATCGCCGACCACGTTCATGCCGGCCATCAGCGGGCCTTCGATCACGTGCAGTGGGCGCGCCGCCTGCTGGCGGGCTTCCTCGGTATCGGCCTCGATATATTCGGTAATGCCGTTGACCAGTGCGTGCTCGAGGCGCTTCTCGACGCTCCACTCGCGCCAGGAGAGATCCTGAACGCGGCCTTCGCGTGCCGCGCCGCCACGGAATTTCTCCGCAACTTCGAGCAGCCACTCGGTGCCATCGGGACGGCGGTTCAGCACCACGTCCTCGCAGGCCTCGCGCAGCTCCGGATCGATATTGTCGTAGACGGCAAGCTGACCGGCATTGACGATGCCCATGTCCATGCCCGCCTGGATGGCGTGGTACAGGAATACGGCATGCATCGCCTCGCGCACCGGCTCATTGCCGCGGAAGGAGAAAGAGAGGTTCGACACACCGCCCGAGATATGGACGAGCGGCATGGTCTTGCGGATCGTGCGCGTCGCCTCGATGAAGTCGACGCCGTAATTATTGTGCTCCTCGATACCGGTCGCGACCGCGAAGATGTTCGGGTCGAAGATGATATCTTCTGGCGGGAAACCGACCTTCTCGGTCAACAGCTTGTAGGCGCGGGTGCAGATGTCCACCTTGCGCTGATAGCTGTCCGCCTGCCCTGTTTCATCGAAGGCCATGACGACCACGGCCGCACCATAATTGTGCACCAGGCGCGCCTGGGCGAGGAAATTCTCCTCCCCTTCCTTAAGCGAGATAGAGTTGACGATCGCCTTGCCCTGCACCCGCTTCAGGCCGGATTCGATGATCGAGAATTTCGACGAGTCGATCATCACGGGCACACGGGCAATGTCCGGTTCGGCAGCGATGAGGTTCAGGAACTCGACCATCGCCTTCTCGGAATCGATCAGGCCTTCGTCCATGTTGATGTCGATCACCTGCGCGCCGTTCTCGACCTGGTCGCGGGCGACGTCGAGCGCTGCCGTAAAATCGGCATTGGTGATCAGCTTGCGGAAGCGGGCCGAACCCGTGACGTTGGTGCGCTCGCCGACATTGACGAAGGGAATGTCCTTGGTCAGCTCGAAGGGCTCGAGGCCCGACAGCGACATGAAGGGCCGGTGCTCGGGAATCGGCCGCGGCTTGTACTTGGCCACCGTCTCGGCGATCATCTTGATATGCTCGGGCGTCGAGCCGCAGCAGCCGCCGACGATATTGACCAGGCCTTCGCGGGCAAAGCTGTCGATCTGTGCCGCCATCAGTTCCGGCGTCTCGTCATACTGACCGAACTCGTTCGGCAGGCCGGCATTCGGGTAAGCGCAGATAAAAGTATCTGCAACGCCCGAAAGCTCCTGCAAATGCGGGCGCATCGCATTTGCGCCGAGCGCGCAGTTGAGGCCGATCGTGAACGGGTTGGCGTGCTGCACCGAGTTCCAGAAGGCCGTCGGTGTCTGGCCTGACAGTGTGCGGCCCGAGAGATCGGTGATCGTACCTGATATCATCACAGGCAGGCGAATGCCCTTGGCCTCGAAACGCTCCTCGCAGGCAAAGATCGCCGCCTTGGCATTCAGCGTATCGAAGATCGTCTCGATGAGGATGATATCGGCGCCGCCATCGATCAGGCCGTCGATCTGTTCGGCATAGGCATCGCGCAGATCGTCGAAGGTAACGGCGCGGAAGCCCGGATTGTTGACGTCGGGCGAAATCGAAGCGGTGCGGTTCGTCGGGCCGATGGCACCGGCGACGAAGCGGCGCTTGCCGTCCTCGCGCTCGGCGCGCTGCGCAGCCCGGCGCACGATTTCGGCGCCTTCCTTGTTCAGCGCATAGACCTCACCTTCCATCGCGTAGTCCGCCTGCGCGATGCGGGTTGAGGAGAAAGTATTGGTTTCCAAGATATCGGCGCCGGCCTTGGCGTATTTATAGTGGATTTCCTCGATCGCATCCGGCTGCGACAGGATCAAGAGGTCGTTATTGCCCTTCTGATGGCAGGCGCAGCCGATGAAACGGTCGCCGCGGAAATGGTCCTCATCGTAGCCCAGACCCTGGATCTGCGTGCCCATGGCCCCGTCAAGAACGAGGATGCGTTCGCTGGCTGCTTGCCTCAGCGCCGCAAACACTTCACTGCCATCACGCTTGCCCCCATCGGGACCAAAGAGATTGTCGAACACGGGAAGGCTCCTTGACGTCATAAGATCGGAAAAGACAAATCACATAAAGATATCTTTATGTCAACATATGCCTGTTGCTTTTAGCCATTACAAGCCTTGGCGGATGACAGACTCGCCCGACCCCTATATAGGCGTTTTCCTAAAGGCATTGTGCACGAATTCGGAGGAGTATCATGGCACCTGCACTCGGCAACTGGTCCACTCGCGCCTATCATCGCGGCTGGCTGCTTTCGCAGGCCAACGGCCTCTTCGATTTCTTCCAGCACAATTCCATCAATCCCAAGGGCGGTTTCTACGACCTTGACGATGCCGGCAAGCCGCTCAATGCCGCAGGCCAGGTGCGGCCGCTCCATATTGCCTCGCGCGCCGTGCACTGCTTCTCGATCGGCACGCTTATCGGCCGCCCGGGTGCCGCCGATGTGGTCGATCACGGCATGAACTACATCTGGAACCACCATCGCGACCGCAAGAACGGCGGTTATTTCTGGTCGCTGGATAACAACGGTCCTGTCGATTCCAACAAGCAGGGTTACGGCCACGCCTTCGTGCTGCTCGCAGCCTCCTCGGCAAAAACGATCGGCCATCCGCTCGCTGACGGCATGCTCGCCGATATCACCGAGGTCCTGAACACGAAGTTCTGGGAAGCCAAGCACGGCGCCATCGCCGAAGAATTCACCGCCGACTGGCAGCCGCTCGATGGCGGCACCTATCGCGGCCAGAACTCCAACATGCATCTGACCGAAGCGCTGATGGCCGCCTTCGAAGCGACCGGCGACCGGGACTACCTGGCCAAGGCCGAAAGCATCACCGACCTCGTTATCCGCCGCTCGGCAGGCTCCGTCGACTGGCGCGTCGCCGAGCATTTCGATGCCGAATGGAACCTCGACAAGGATTACTACCATCCGAACGAAATGTTCCGGCCGGCCGGCACGACACCCGGCCACTGGCTGGAATGGACACGCCTCATCCTGCAGCTCTGGGTACTCGGCGGCAAACGCCTCGAATGGATGCCGGATGCTGCCAAGGCCCTTTTCGAGCAATCCATGGCTCTCGGCTGGGACAATGACAAGGGCGGTTTCTTTTACACGCTCGACTGGGCAGACAAGCCTGCCAAGCGCAACAAGCTCTGGTGGCCGGCCTGTGAGGGTGCGGCTGCCGCGCACTTCCTGAACGAGCACCTGCCGAGTGATTATCACGAGGAAAGCTACCGCAAGATCTGGAATGTGATCGAGCGCAGCTTCATCGATCACGAGAACGGCGGCTGGCATGAGGAACTGACGGAAGACCTCGTGCCCTCGCACTCGCTCTTCCCCGGCAAGGGCGACATCTACCACGCCCTGCAGGCCTGCCTCATCCCGCTTTTCCCGGCGACGGGCAGCCTGACCAAGGGCATTAGCGAAGCCGGCGGCAAGCTCTGAGGCGAAGACTTAGTAGCCCGGCACGACCGGCGGCGCTGCGTTGGGGTTCTGCTGGAACCACTGCACCTCGGCGCTCGCGTCATCGAGTTCGTCCTCGACGTCGCGCTGCTCTCTGCGAATGCGGCGCATATCGTCTTCGAGATCGTCCATCCGCCGGCGGATATCATGCCGGTCTGCATCGGGTGCATCCTTGAGCTTGCGCGACAGCTCGTCGATCTCGGCTTCCTTCGATCCATAATCGCTCTGCAGCGAGCTTAGCCGTGATTGCACCGAATGCTGACGGTTCCCGAGCGTATAGCCTCGCAGGAAGCCTGCAGCCGTCTGCGGCGGGCAGACATTGGAGTAGCCGTGGCCCGCCTGCCCGTGCATCAGGCCGCTCATCGGCGTGCAGTAGCGCACCAGGCCTGCCTGAAAGCCCTGATACCAGATGGTCTGGTCGGGCACAATCTTCACCCGCTCGCAGGATTTGGCGTGCGCGGCAAAACGCTCCTGCGGCTCATAGCCGGCGGCCCCGTCGGATTCGCCGATCACCCGCCAATCGGCGGCGACGCATTCCTCTTTCGAGAGCGTATTGCAGGAGGCGAGGAAGAGGCTGAAACCAATGGCAGCAAAGGCAAAGAGCAAACGTAACATGGTGTCCCGGCGGCAAGTTACAAAACCGGGCGCACCTTATCGTCACGAAATATAATCGTCACCGGGAACGGATCGCGACCTTGCAGTTTTCGTGGCTTTTATTTGTCAAAAATGAGGCACTCAGGCGAGCCTCAGCGTATCCAGATCCTTCGCCAGCATCAGCGCCAGGGCCTCGACCGCGAGATTGTGGTCGTCCCGCTGCGGCAGGCCGGATACGGTGACGGCGCCGATGCAGCCCGTGCCCCTGACGTTGATCGGGAAACTGCCGCCATGCGGCGCATAGTCGGCGCCGGAAAGCCCGTTATCTTCCACCGTCTTGCCCTCCTTCTGCAGCTTCAGCCCGGAAGCGTAGCTGCTGCGGAAATAGCGGAACACCATGTTGCGCTTGCGACGGACCCAATGAACGTTGTCGGGCGTCACACCCGGAAGCGCCGCATAGAAGACCGGCATGGAATGCAGCGTGATATCGATGGCAATGCCGAGGCCGCGCTCTGTGGCAAGTTCCTGCAGGAGCTTGCCGAGCTGCCATGCAGTCGTCAGATCGAAGGCATCGAAGCTCAGCGCCTTTTCCTGTTCCGCGATACGGATCAGATCTTCTTCGATCGACATGGCACGGCTCTCCTCTCAGCGTGATGGTCGGCAGTGACCATTCTCACCCAAAGGGAAAAAGTAAAGCAGAAACTTGGCACTATGCACCGCTCAAAGTTTCGGCGTCAGCATCTCGAAACGGTCGCGGACCGTCGAGCACGTATCGCCACCGAGCCGCGCAATGGCATCGACCATGGCGGGATCCACATGCAATCGCTCGGGGTCGACCACCCCGTCGCGGTAATGCGCATAGACGATCTCGCCCATGATGATCTGCCGTGATTTGCCGAGTTCGAGCGTTATATGCCGGCGGCATTCGAAGGCGGCCGGCGCCTCCTCGACCCAGGGCGAAGCAACCTTCACGCCAGGCATCGCCGTCAGACCCGCCTCTTTCAGCTCATCGACACCACGCGGATATTTGGCGCCGCAGATATGCATGGCCTCGGCAATGGCGAAAGAGACGATGTTGACCGTAAAGACCTCGGTCACGCGGATATTGTGACCCGTATCCTTGAAGGCCATGTCCGGATGGTTTTCAACTCCGATGGCGAGGATCGGCGGATCGGCCGACAGGCAGTTGAAGAAGGAGAAAGGTGCGGCATTGATGCGCCCGTTTTCATCCACCGTCGTCACCAGCGCGATCGGTCGGGGAATGATCGTGCCGATCATCAGCTTGTAGCGCTCGCGCTCGGTCAGCGCGGTGAAATCAAAGGAAACGGACATGTTCAGCCGACCGCCAGAATTGGCGCAAAACCGCTCATCGCACCGGTAAAAGACTTCGGCAGCGGCGAGGCATAGGAGCCGCGCTTGCTGGTGGAGAGCCCCAGCGATACCAGCGCCTCCGCCTGCTTGACGGCAGCAGCCACGCCGTCGATGACGGGCACGCCGTAGAACTCCTGCAGTTCGCGCGCCAGATCCGTCATGCCGGCGCAGCCGAGCACGATCGCCTCTGCGCCATCTTCCGACAGCGCCCTCTCGATTTCCGCCTTCAGCTTGCCGATCGCTCCCGATGCCGCGTCTTCCAGTTCCAGTACCGGAATATCAGAGGCCCTGACCTTCGCCCGCCCGCCCATGCCGTAGCGGCGCACGAGATTGTCGATCAGCACCCGCGAGCGCTCCAGCGTCGTCACGACCGTGAAGCGCTGCGCAAGGAAGCCAGCGGTCGCAACGGCGGATTCGCAGAGACCGAGAACCGGCACATTGGCAAAGGTGCGTGCCGCATCAAGGCCGGTGTCATCGAAACACGCGACGATTGCCGCCTCATAGCCGGTCTGCTGACGCTCTTTCAGCTCCGTCAAGAGGCCGGGGATGGCAAGAGCCCCGTCATAATGCCCCTCGATGGAAACAGGCCCCATGCGCGAGGTCGCGACGATGATCTCGGTGCCGGCGGCGGCAACCGCGCGTGCAGCGGTCGCCGCCTTCTCCGTCATGGAAGCAGTGGTATTGGGATTGACGATCAATATGCGCATGTCAGCTTGTCTTTGCCTGCCGCCGGCCGAGCATCGTCATGATGCCGAGCGTGACGAGAATGATGGTGAAGGAGAAGAGCGTCGTGACCGTACCGAGCGCATAGAGCACCGGCGTCGTGACGTTCGTGGTCATGCCGTAGATTTCGAGCGGCAGCGTATTGTAGGTGCCAGACGTCATCAGCGTGCGGGCGAATTCGTCATAGGAAAGCGTGAAGCCGAACAGGCCGACGCCGATCAGACTTGGCGCGATCATCGGCAACACGACATGTCGGAAGGTCTGCCAGGAGGTCGCGCCAAGATCCCGCGCGGCCTCCTCATATGCCGGCGAGAAACGGTTGAAGACGGCAAACATGATCAGCACGCCGAAAGGCAATGTCCAGGTCAGATGCGCCCCGAAGGCCGAGGAATACCAGGCTGGTCGCAGGCCGCCCTGCTGGTAGACGACGCCAATGCCGAGCGAGATGATGATCGACGGCACGACGAGGCTCGCGACCGTCGCATAAAACAGCACGGAAGAACCGCGGAAACGCCGGCGGAAGGCAAGGCCGGCCATCAGCGAGACAACGACGGTCACGATCATCACCATCAGGCCGAGGATGAACGAGCGCCGGAAGGATGCACCGAAATCACCGACCGCCTGCTTCTCGAAAAGATTGAAGAACCAGTGCGTCGAAACGCCATTCAGCGGGAAGGTCAGGCCACCATCCGGCCCCTGAAACGAGAGGATGACGATCGCAGACAGCGGCCCGTAGAGGAAGAGCACGAAGACGGCGAAGAAGAGTGCGAGGAGGTAGAATTCGAAGGAGCGTTTTTCGCGATACATCCTAGAGCTCCTTGCGAATATCGACAACGCGCAGGATCGCAGCGACCATCAACAGCACGACGGCCAGCAGCACGACGGCGTTGGCGGCGGCCGCCGGATATTGCAACAGCGACATCTGGTTCTTCATCATCAGCGCTACGGAGGCGCTCTGCCCGCCGGACATGACCTGCACGGTGGAGAAATCGGCCATGACGAGCGTGACAACGAAGATTGTGCCGATCGCTATACCCGGCTTGGCAAGCGGGATCACCACGTTCCACAGCACCTGCCAACCGGAGGCGCCGGCATCACGCGCCGCTTCGAAAAGCGAGCGGTCGATTCGCATCAGCGTGTTGAAGATCGGCGTCACCATGAAGAGCGTGTAGAGATGCACCATAGCAAGCACCACGGCGAAATCCGAATAAAGCAGCCATTCCACCGGCTGCGGCACGATACCCATTTCCACCAGCGCCGAATTGACAAGCCCGTTGCGGCCGAGCACCGGGATCCACGAGATCATGCGGATGATGTTCGAGGTCATGAAAGGCACGGTGCAGACGAGGAAGAGGATCATCTGCGTCGAGGTCTTGCGGATATGGAAGGCCAGGAAATAGGCGACCCAGAAGCCGATGAAGAGCGTGAGCGCCCAGACGATGACGGTGAATTTCAACGTGTTGAGATAGGTCTTCCACGTCACCCATGAACCCAGCGTGTCGGTGTAGTTCATGGTCAGGAAGTCGGGATAGATACCGGCGAAATCATAGTCCCAGAAACTGACGACAGTGATCATCAGGATCGGCAGGACGAAGAAGAAGCCGAGGATGGCGATCAGCGGCGTGGCCTGCAGATAGGAGATCGCAGATGGCGCAAGCCGGAAGGCGCGTTTGGGCGCTTCTAGTGCCGGTATCGTCTGCTCTGAAGCGATCGTGGCCATCCTGGTCCTTCCTTCATTGAGGCGAAAGATGGAGAGGCCGCCAAAGACCCCTCCCCAACCCTCCCCACAAGGGGGAGGGAGTTTTCTGCCGCACCCTCTCGAGACTCCCTCCCCCTTGTGGGGAGGGTTGGGGAGGGGAAAAGCGGCAAACGCCGACCTGGCTTAAGCCGCGATGAACTCGTTCCATCGGCGAACCATGTAGCGGTCCTCGTCCATGACGGAGTTCCAGCAGGCGATGTGGCCGATACGCTCTTCGAAGGAGCCGCCATCGCGAACCGAGCCGGCCTTCTCCATCACCTTGCCTTCGGGCGAGAGGATATCGCCCTGTGCAGCCTTGCCTTCCATCCAGTAGCCCCACTCGTCGGCGGTCATGAACCCCTTGGCGGTTTCAAGGCAGGCCGAGTAGTAACCTTGGCGGTTGAGGTAGGCGCCGACCCAGCCGGACGTGTACCAGTTGATATACTCGTAGGCGGCATCAAGCTGTGCGCCCTTGAGATGCGCGGCAAGACCGAGACCGCCACCCCAGGCGCGGTAGCCTTCCTTGAGCGGCTGGAAGCGGCAGGCAATGCCCTTGCCGCGGACGGCGGCAACGGCCGGCGACCACATGGACTGGATGACCACTTCGCCCGATGCCATCAGGTTGACCGACTCGTCGAAGCTCTTCCAGAAAGCGCGGAACTGGCCGTCGCCCTTGGTCTTGATCAGGAAGTCGATCGTCTTGTCGATCTCTTCCTTGGTCATGTTGCCCTTGTCGGCATATTTGATCTTGCCGGAGGCTTCGGCGATCATCGCCGCATCCATGATGCCGATCGACGGCACGTTGATGATAGCCGTCTTGCCCTTGTAGGCCGGGTCGAGAATGTCGGCCCAGGAGGTGATTTCGCGGCCGGTCAGGTCAGGACGAATGCCGAGCGTATCGGCATTGTAGATCGTCGGCATCATCGTGAACCACTGGGTCTGTTCCTTGGCGAACTTCTTGGAATCCTGCGCCTCGACGAAGCCGACCGTGTGCGGCGCCGTCCCTTGCGCGATCGTGCTGTCCGCCTTCAGCTTGCCGCTCGTGAAGATCGGCACGACCTTGTCGAAATACTTGAGCTTCTTGACGTCCATCGGCTGCAACACGCCGGTCGGGAACACCTTCTTGCAGATCCAGTATTCGATATCGGCAATATCGTAGCTGTCCGGCTGCGTCACGGCGCGCTGGGCGGCGGCGTCGGAATCGGTCGCCGTCATCTCCAGCGTGATGCCGAGATCGGCTTTGCACTTTTCGGCGATTGCATTGATGTTCGAAACGCCGGTGCCGAACTGGCGGAGCGTGATGTTGGACTGCGCCCAGATGGTCGGAAAGCCGGTGATGGCGCCCGAACCCGCAATTGCGCCGACGGCAGCGGCACCCGTCTTCAGAAGCGAGCGGCGGGAAATTCCCTTTTCCGCTTTGGTGTTTTTCGTTTCAGTCGTCATGGCAGTTCCCCTTTTCTTGATATTGAAGGTTATGCAGACACGCGGCCAAGGAGGACGGCATCCTCCAGAGCCCAACTCAAAGACACCGCATCGCCGACCGAAACCGGCTTTGCGAAGTAATCGCTATCACTTGCGATGACGGTGAAGTCATCGCTGCCGGCTCCCAGAACGGTGATTTTTACCGAGGAGCCGCGATATTCGATGTTGGAGACGAGACCGTCGAAGCCGAGCGTCCACTCGCTCGCGACCTGAAGGCGCACGCGGTCGGTGCGGATGCCGATATCGACGGCTTCGCCAACTTCCCTGCCCGTTCCGCGGACTGAAAAGCTCTGCCCCTCCGGCACCCGCATGACGACAACGCCATTCTCGCTCGATGTCACCCGGCCGGAGAGCACGTTGTGATCGCCCATGAAGCGGGCCACGAAGGCAGTCGCCGGCTTCTCGAAGACCTGTCGCGGTGATGCGGCCTGCTCGATCTTCCCGTCATTCATGATGACGATGATGTCGGCGAGCGCCATCGCCTCTTCCTGGCTGTGGGTCACATGCACGAAGGTGATACCGAGCGTCTTCTGCAGCTTCTTCAGTTCCGCCCGCATGCGGATCTTCAGGAAGGGATCGAGTGCAGACAGCGGCTCGTCGAGCAGCAGTGCTTCCGGATCGGTAATCAGGGCACGCGCCAGCGCCACACGCTGCTGCTGGCCGCCGGAAAGCTGTGCCGGCCGGCGGGTGGCGTAGGCCTCCATCTGCATCAGCCTCAGCATATCAAGCGCTTTGGCCCGGCGCTCGTCCTTGTCGACACCCTTCATCTTCAGGCTGAAGGCAACGTTGTCGACAAGGTCGAGATGCGGAAACAGCGCATAGGACTGGAACATCATCGCCGTCCCGCGCTTTGCCGGCGGAAAATCGGTGACGACGACATTGCCAAGACGGATATCGCCTGATGAAATGCTCTCATGACCGGCGATCATGCGCAGCGTCGAGGTCTTCCCACAGCCGGATGGACCCAGGAAGCAGCAATAGGAACCAGCCGGGATCTTAAGGCTGATGGCATGGACCGCCGTGGTCGCGCCATAGACCTTGGAAACGGATGCTATATCGATCTCTGCCGCTTTCGACATCGTGTCTTCCCCTGTTCGAGAAAGACGATGCATCTGCCGTGCCAATTCGCAGGCCGCACTTCAAACCCTTACAATCCATGAATTTTTCATGACATAATGTTGCCTGGCGAAATCGCAGTCATTTTCGCACTGCACACAAAATGGGCTTTCGTGCTCAATTCGAGCAAAAAATCGTATACAATTTCGCCTGCATTATGCGCACAAATTCCATTTAACTTTTGCGACGAAGGCGGATATGGTTTGCAGACACTAGGGAAACCGATTTCATGAAATCCGCCGCCAGCGCTCTGCAATCAGGTGATGCCCAAGAAATCGGCGCCTCGCAGATCCGCGATGCCATCCGGGATGCGATCGTGGAGCGGCGTTTGTCGCCCGGCACGAAATTGTCTGAAAGCGATGTCGGCAATCTCTTCAATGTCAGCCGCACACTCGCCCGCGCCGCCTTGCAGGCGCTTTCCTATGAAGGTCTGGTCAGCGTCGAGAAGAACCGCGGCGCCTTCGTCGCCTACCCCTCGCCGGAAGAAGCGCGGCAAATTTTTGCCGCCCGCCGTCTCGTTGAGCCCGGCATCCTGCGGGACGCGGCAGCCCGCATCACCCCATCTGATATCCAGCATCTCAAGCAATTGCTTTTGGAGGAGGGCCGGCTGATGAGCGAGCGTGGCCAAACCGCAAGGCGGGCCGAAATCAAGGCCTCGGGCGATTTCCACCTGACGCTTGCTGCCATCTCCGGCAATGCCATCATGCAGCGCTTCATGGAAGAACTTGTCGCCCGCTCCTCGCTGGTGATTGCCCTCTACGGCCAATCGACGGTCTCCAGCTGCGGCCATTCCGAACATGGCGATATCATCGAAGCGATCGAGCGCAAGGAACTCGACCGCGCCTGCCACCTGATGCTCCACCACATCGCCCATATCGAGGCCGATCTCGATCTGCGCGAACGCAAGAGCCTCGGCCTCAAGGAAGCATTCGAACTCTGAGGGGTTAGTGGCCCGGCGGAACGATGGCTGCAGCGCGGCTGATCTCCTCCACACTCATCGGCTCGCTGGAACGCAGCTTCACCTGGCCATCCCGACCGATCAGCACCAGCCCGAATTCGCCGCTGAGCGGCCCCTGAAGCTCATCGCGCAATTCGTCGGCATCGAGGTCCCGCCCATCCTCGAAAAGCGAGAATGCGCCGCCGCCGGCGATCGTGAAGACCTCGATATCATCTTCGATAAGCCGCATCTGCGACTTGCGCAGCAATTCGTCCTGAACGATCGGCCTGTTGTCCTCGGCATCGGCGAAGACGATGAGGACATTCTTTTCGCCAAGGAACTGCTCCAGCGATCGCGGCAGATGAGCCTCGCGAACGCCCGTTCCCATGATTTCGTGTAAAATGGATCTCAACATGGTGCTCATTCCTTCTCTGCCTGTTTCAACGGCTGGAAATGAGCAGGGTTCCCCGCGAGGAATAGGATCGCGGCCAGTGCCGCGATCCTGAAAGGCCTATTCGCGGGATTCCGCTTCGGATGCGCGCGTCGAAAGCGCGACGATATCAGGCGTGCCATTGGCAAGAAGGCGCTTGCGCACCAGAACGCGCATGACGCGCGCCGCCGTGGAGAAAGTCATCTGATCCAGCGGTCCCTCGCCTTCCCAGGGTTTGGTCAGCCGTTCGGTGACGGCGCCGACGATATTGGCAGGGACGATATCGGTGCATTCACGCATGGCTTCGAAAACGAAGCTGATTGGAATGACCCTGCCTTCATGGGTGACAATCGGCTCCGTCAGTTCGCTGTCCCATTCCTCGTAGGCATAAAGCGCCTCGCGGAAGAGCTGTTGCAGGGTAAACGGTGCATGTCCGTTGTGAAGTGGCGGCAGTGCATTCATCATGTCTGTCTCCTCTGATGGATTAAGCCAGCTTCCTCAAGACCCGGTCCGGATCGACGCGGAAACAACAGCTCGGTTCCTCCTTCGGACCGGATACACGATTCATTTTATAGAGTAACACGGGCGTGATAAAGCCATTTCTGACCGCCCTGGCTGCCGCAACTTCTAACCGATTGAAATTCATTGAGAGTTGCCGGCATTTTTTTGCTGTCGAGACACGCTAAACCGGTATTTCGCCTGTAGGACGGCATCGGAAAGACCGGATTTGGAACCTTTAACGTGCTCACCGGTTGTGCCTCAGCAAGTAGTCTGGGGAGATCAGAATGACGCAAATTCACCAACCCGAACGACGCAGCCGCACCCTGCGTGGCCGCCCGTATAGTCTTCACGAATTCGCCGCCAAATACGGCCTCAAGAACGAACAGGCCGAAAGCCTGTTTACCCGCTTCGGTCCGTCTTCCGTCGAACTGGACTTGCTGATGGCCGCCAAGCGGCGCCCGCCTGTTCAGCCTGATAGCATGTGCGAGTAGGAGACGATCGTGAGCGGCAAAGACAAAATCCACAAAGACGCCGAAGGACAGTTCGCGCGTTCGCAAGAGGGTCGCCGCAACAGCGGCGTCTCCAGCGCCAAGCCGCGCGACATCACCCATTCTGATGATGCCACCATCCATCGCACCCCGCCCGGCCAGAAGTCTCGCAAGGACTGGAATGTCAAACACGACGAAGCCAACAGCGAGCGCTCACGCTCTGAATAATGCACCTCCCTCCGCGGCTCCCTGGAGGAAATTTCACAGAATATGTCGGGAACACATGTCAGGTGAAATCGTTCTTCCGGTAAGCATGGCGTAACGCCATGCCGCCCCATCGGAATGCCGGCAATGCCGGCTCATTCACAAGATCAGCTTGAGATATCCGCCTTTGGCGGGAGGCCAATCGTGTGGAATCGAGGGAAAAGATCGGCGCAAGAAGGACGAAACGATGAGCAACACCTCCCGGCATGAGTGGATATGCAAGCGAGCCTATGCGATCTGGGAAGCGGAAGGTAGGCCGAATGGCCGCGATTCCGAGCATTGGCTTCAGGCGACGGCCGAACGCGAGAGACTGGAGCGCACGCGTGCCTCGACGGATGGCAACGAAGTTCTCGTCAAATTTCGCCCGAAAACGCCGAAACCACACAAGCCGGCCGCTTTCAGCAACCAGCGCCAAAAGCTGTCACGGGCCGGTTAAACGCGCGGCTATTCCAAACTGATCCGGAAACGAGCGGAGAAATCACCTTCCCACCACATCGGGAAGTTGGTTCCCCATTTATTATTGTGCAGGTTGAAGCGGATTCCCTCTTGGAAATCCGGAAGGCCCCTGCAGAAACTCATGAAATCCCAGTTCTGCGGCGCGATCAGCGGCGTATCCAGAGGCGCGACGACGAGCGCGCCGTTGGACACGCCGAACTCGCCACGGACTGCAGTCACCGACTGAAGCTGGCCTCCACCGGATCTGGCGAAATTTCCGGACTGGTGCCAGAGACCCATTTTCCTGAAAGCCCAGTCCTTTGCGACCTCGGGCGTAAAAGACAGGAAACTTGCCTCCGGCATGCGGTTCGCCGCCTTGTCTCGCAGCGAAAGGCGCAGTTGCAAGGCCTCACCATCGGCCGAGAATTCAATCGCTAGCTGCCGCGGAGCGCCAAACCGTTCGACGGCTTCGGCCGGCATGGACAGCAACAGGCTTCCCTCGCCTGCACTCTCGAGATGAGGCACAAAAACCTTCGAGAGCGCAGCGCCCGAACGGCCAAGCCCCGGCTTGTCGTGATCCAGCACCGCCCATTCCTGCCGGTGAGTGAGATAGCTGTCCATATGCCTGGCAACGTCGGCAGCGTCATAGCTTTCATAGCGATAGGCGATCAGCGAGCCAGCACGGCCAGCCATCCGCCGCCCCCGCGGTGACGTGAGCGCTGTGACATCACCGGTTACCTCATCAAGCTCGATCGACCAGCCGCCGGCGCTCAGGCGGGTGTCGCGGCTCGCGCTGCCGACGAGCGCGGGCGCGAAAAGCTCTGAAAGCACGGCCTGCGCCTCATGCTGATCTTCGGCATCGAGTTCGGCGACGGCCTGATCGATATAGCCGCGCTGCTCGTCCCATGACGCCTCGGTATAGGCGAAACGGTAATCGGTTTTGCGCGCGGCGTTGAAATCGGCTTTTGCCCAGGCCTTGTCGTCGCGCAGATAGGATTTGATATCCACCCCGCATGTATGCTCCGCCACCATAGCGAGGCCGCGGCCGAAGGCGAGCCGACGCTTATCCAGTCCCTCGCCGGCAAAGCGGTCATAGAGCCGTTGCAGGGCCAGGAACTTCGCCGTCTTCAAGGGATCGGTGGCGCTGCCATGGATCCAGCTGTCGCCAAGCTCCAGCTCCAGCACCGGAAAACGCTCCCGCTCCTCCCAGAGGATCGCGCCATAATCCTCCAGCGTCGCCGCGCGGAGGATCGCCCCAGGCTCGAGGCGACGCAAGTCGCGATAGGCTTCCGCCGTCTGCGGCACGCTCTGCGGACCGATATTGTCCTGCGTGTGGGCAAAGCTCAGCCCGTCATCGAAACTTTCGGGGAAATAGGTCTCGCCATAGGAGCGCTGATACATGACGACGACTTCAGCGCCGTCAGGCGCGCGCCAGCGGAAAACGTCAGGCACCTCAGGCGTCGGCGAAGCCGTGTTGACCCCGAGATGCAGGAAGCGGATGCCGGCCTCGGCCAGCAAGGGCACCATGCCGAGCGTATGGCCGGGAACGTCGGTCATCTTCGCCGCAATCGTCTTTTTGCCGAAACGGCGGTCGAGCTCCTGCGAATAGGAAAGACCGGCACGGAACAGATCAGGAGACATCAGCTCCGTATGGGTGGTGAAAGGCAGCCCGTGCCAGCGGATGAGCCCGCGTTCGATCGCCTGCTCCAGTGCCGCGACCTCGGCAGGCGATCGTGAATTCAGATGATCCCAAATCAGCCACGCGCCTGTTGTCCAGATGAACTTCGGCTCTTCAGGGTTTTCGGCATAAAAATGCGCACCGGTCTCGATCGCCTGCGGGATGAAGCGTTCATGATATTGACGACGGACTTTTTCGGCATGGTCCGTAAAGCCGATGTCGAGATGGGTCTTGAAGACCAGATGCACGCGCTTTTCGGTCATTTGCATTCCATTGGGCCGATCTTCCCGCTATCGAGCGGCTTTCACGCGGTCTCAGCGCAAGGCGCTGTGCGTCCAACACGCAATACCGGCCATCCCTCCCAATATGATACAGCGGCACTTGTGTAACCGTTTCCACAAGCACCTTTGCGCTCCGCGCTAACGATCCGTCAAGCATATTTGGGCGATATGCTGGAATATGCTGGATATTTTGCGGGGTCAGGCTTCACATACCTTGCCTGTGGTGCGTGACCCCAATTAACTGGCGACAAATGTGAAGACGTGTTCATATGCCATCTGCTCTGATGGCCGGTGAGATACGTTCGCGATATGCCTGTCATCTTGCTGCTTTACACGACGTATCCGAACCTTCGCCGATGGCCGCTTCATGACCGAATTCACCGTCCATGCCACGCATTCCGATCAGGCGAACGATCCCTGTTTCTACGTGCCCTTCGGTATTCCCTCGGGCACTACACGCGTTGACGCGACGATGAGCTATGACAAGGCGAGGACTGCATCATCGATCTCGGCATCCTCGATGTCAGGGCAGCCGATTATCCCATGGTGAAACCGGCCCCAAAATGGTCGCGCCCATCGGGCGACCAGTGACGGTTCATCGAAGATGATTTCGTGACTGATTTAACTGTAAAGGAGCGATTATTTCTCTTCGCAGAGCGTCCGGTGAACCTCTGTCCAGAACAAGGCAAGCAACGTATCGCCATTGCGTTCGGCGACGAGCGCGCGGATCAACGCCTCGGAGCCGGCCATGTCCTGCCAGCTGGATTTCAGCCCTTTGGCTGCCTGATGGCATTCGGCGATGTCGAAAGTTCTCTTGCTGTCCATCTGGAGCCTCCCCGAAAAAGGCGCTAACAGACGGGTCTGGAAAAGTCATTCCCCGCATATGTGGGGATACCTTGTATTTTTGACATTCCTCGCGGTAGGATTGAACGGTTTGAGGCAGGCGGCACGATGACGGAAAATAGCTATTCGCAAAAGTTCGAATCCGTTTTCGAACAGATCAAGGCTGCAGCCAATGTCGATACTTCCATCCGCATTTTCCAGGCGGAGTACGCCGTCGACTACGTCACCTATCACCTGGCTCAGACCATTGCGGCAAAGATCGACGCCCCTTTCGTGCGCACTACCTATCCGGATGCCTGGGTGTCGCGCTATCTGCTCAACAGCTATGTAAAGGTCGATCCGATCGTCAAACAGGGCTTCGAGCGCCAACTGCCCTTCGACTGGAGCGAGGTGGAGCCGACACCGGAAGCCTATGCCATGCTGGTCGACGCCCAAAAGCACGGGATCGGCGGCAACGGCTACTCGATCCCCGTTGCCGACAAGGCGCAGCGCCGGGCGCTGCTGTCGATCAATGCCCGCATTCCGCTCGATGATTGGACCGCTATGGTCAAGCTCTATCGCAATGAGTGGATCGAGATCGCTCATATGGTTCATCGGAAGGCCATCTACGAACTTCACGGCGAGAACGACCCGGTGCCGGCACTTTCTCCGCGCGAAATCGAATGCCTGCATTGGACCGCGCTCGGCAAGGACTACAAGGACATCGCCGTCATCCTCGGCATTTCCGAGCACACGACCCGCGATTATCTGAAAACCGCCCGCTTCAAGCTCGGCTGCGCCACCATTTCCGCAGCCGCGTCGCGGGCCGTGCAGTTGCGCATCATCAATCCCTGACCTGCCCCAAAATTCGGCCTTAAGAGTTGCGCCCGGCAAGACCGGGTACAACCTGTTGATGTCCATCGTCCATGCGACCCCCACATATGCGGGGGTCCATCTGTGGGCACCCATATGTGGGAATTTCCGAGCCCGTCTTCCTGAACCATTCTGCCGTCACGAACCCAACACGCTGGAGGGAAAAATGTTCGTTATCATTCAGGCACATGAGTATCAGAAATACGCTTTCATACTCGACCAGATGTTCCGCCTGCGTAAGAAAGTCTTCGCAGACACCCTTGGCTGGAACGTTCCGGTAATCGGCCCCTTCGAGCGCGATAGCTACGACTCGCTCTGCCCGGCCTATCTCGTCTGGTGCAACGAAACCCGCACCCGCCTTTACGGCGGCATGCGCCTGATGCCGACGACCGGACCGACCCTCCTTTACGACGTCTTCCGCGCAACCTTCCCGCAGGCAGCCAATCTTGTCGCGCCCGGCATCTGGGAAGGCACCCGCATGTGCATCGACGAAGAGGCGATATCCGCCGATTTTCCCGATGTCGATGCCGGCCGCGCCTTCTCCATGCTCCTGCTTGCGCTCTGCGAATGCGCCCTCGATCACGGCATCCACACCATGATCTCCAACTACGAACCGCATCTGAAGCGCGTCTACAAACGTGCCGGCGCCGAGGTTGACGAACTTGGCCGCGCCGATGGCTACGGCAAATATCCGGTCTGCTGCGGCGCCTTCGAAGTTTCCGAGCGTGTGCAGGATAGGATGCGTGCATCCCTCGGCATCGATACCCCCCTCTATACCCGCTATGTCCCGACGCGTTCCGTCGTGACCCAATTCCTGGAGATGGCAGCATGAACCGCTTGAGCGAAACCACCGTGCAAAAAGATATCGGCGCGTTGGAACGACATATCCTCGCATCCCGCGATATCGCCACGCAGATGGGAGATCCCTTCCTCTCCTATCTGCTCTCGATGGCTCTCTTCACGATCTATGAGAAGAAGGCGCATCAGGAAAACGATCTGCTGAAGAGCAGCTATAATTGACGGTTTCCAGAGGCAGCGGCCGGGCCTGAAGCAGACCTCCCCTTCAGGTTCGGCTGCGCCGTTCAAATATCCGATCCCCAGCCGGTTTTATCGGTATTCGAAAAGCCACGCGAGGCACATCACGGACCGGAACGAGGACCGCGTGCGCGAGCGCGTTTATGCAATCTGGGAAGAGGAAGGCAGGCCGGAAGGCGAAGATTTGCGCCATTGGACCGATGCCGAAGCGCAACTGCGCTGCGACGAGACGTGAACAAGCTCGCAAACAGATCGAAGAAACCGCAACCAGGCAACGGGCGTTCCCATCCCGCCGCCGTCACGGGAGAGCCCTGACTGAGCCCTCAAGGTGCTATCGGATCATGGAAGCAATCGTCGAGATCAAGGCCTCATGCTGATAGGGTTTGGGCAGGAAAGCCGTGTTGGCCGGCAGCGACATGGGATCGAGGCGCACCATGCCTGAGGTGATGATGATGCCGATATTCGGCCGCATTGCCCTCACCCGCTTGGCAAGCTGAATGCCATCCATCGAACCGGCCATGTTGACGTCGGTGAAGAGGACATCGACATCGTTGCGGGTTTTCAGAAGCACCATTGCCTCATCGGCGTTCCCCGCCTCGAGCGCCACATGCCCCACTTCTTCAAGCACATCCAGAATATTGAACCTGATCAGCGGCTCATCTTCGACGATGAGCACCACGGCACCCTGGGAAGCTACCATTCTGCGATTGCCCTCTTCAGATCTAGCCTGATTGCAGTAAATGTAGCCCGCGCGCCAAGGTTCCAGAGGGCAAACCGGAAATATGCATCGTCCACAGAAGCTTGCGCTCATGGCTTGTGACTGTCCCGGATTTGCGTTAAGCGGACAAAAGCTGCGGGTACCATTGCCCCGGCTGACCGCACCATGGGTGCCGGGCCTGTAGCTCAATGGTTAGAGCCGGCGGCTCATAACCGCTTGGTTGGGGGTTCGAGTCCCTCCGGGCCCACCATTTATTTTTAATGATTTAGCGAGATTTCCGATATCAGCCAGACGATTCGGGCTACAAATTGGGCTACCGGATTCTGTTCTCCAGTCGCGTCTCGGCGAATTCGACAGGGTGCCATCGTCACCGAGCAGGAACTTGCCAAGCAGAGGATTCGTTAGGGGCTTTGGGAGCCCCTGCGCGCTTGATCAGCCCGATGATTCAGTCGCCTGCCTTTCGACGTGAATTGTGCTATCCATCAATGGATAACGTTGCTCTGGAGGAGACCATTTAATGATCGCGCGGCAGGATTTGACGAGTGACGAATGGAAATGGCTGGTGCGGCTCTGCCAGCACGAAGCGGACTCAATCCCGAAACAGATTGAAACGCGGTTTGTCGAACTTGGTCTTTCGAAAACGGGTAGTCTTACCGAAGATGCGCGAAGCTTGGTCCAACGCGAGTTGCTGGCTGAGCGACGAAACAGACTGCAAGGCCTTCACTGACCGGTCACCTTCGATGCAATGTAGCTCTCGGTAACCAGTTCATCACATTATCCCTGTTCCAAGCTGCGGTTTGCTACGGAGCCGCAAGTGGCCTCGCACGCGCCGCTCTCCAAACAGATTCGCCATTTATTGTCGATCGCTCATATTCATGATAGCTTAACCGCGCTTTCGCGCTTGTGAAGCCAGGGATGGCAAGACGGGGGTGCGCGATGAATATTTTTTGGATCGGCTTGTTCTGTTTAGGCTTGGGGGCTTCCGCCGCTTCGGCAGGCCCTCTTCATGACGCTGCGCGTGAGGGAAATGTCGATCACGTCAAACAGCTTGCGGATCAGGGGGCAAACCTCTCCGAGCCGGATGATACCGGCGAGCCGGCACTGCTGATTGCCGCCTTGTCGGGCAAGACTGATGTCGTCACCCTTCTGCTGGACCGGGGCTGCGATATCGAAATCCGCAACAAGGGCGGGCTGACGGCCCTGCATGCAGCAGCCTATGGCGGTCACCTCGATATCGTGGAATTGTTGGTGGCCAAAGGTGCCTCCGTCAACGACGACAAAAACTTCTACAGCATGACGCCCCTGCATGCGGCCGCCGAGGAAGGCCATGCCGAGGTCATCGCTTTCCTGCTCGCACAGAAGGCGAAGATCGAGCCGAAGGAAAGAAACGGCTACACGCCGGTGACGCAGGCCGGATGGCGGTCACACTGGGATTCCGTCACTCTGTTGTTGAAAGCGGGCGCAGCCTGTCAGGGAGCCGACCTCACCGGTCAGTGGCTCTATGACGAATGCACGAAGCGAAAATAACCGTGCGCGCCTGAAAACGGGAGCTTTGAAATGTCTCACTGGAATGGATTCATGAAGGCTGCTGCGATAGGCAGCCTTGCCGTCCTGCTCCTTGCAAGGGCCGCTCCGGCAGAGGACTTCGTCAATACGGGCTATTTCGGGGATGTGGCGATCAAGGGCTATGATCCGGTCGCCTATTTCACGGATGATAAAGCCGTGGAAGGATCGCCGCAATATTCTCATCACTGGCTGGGTGCGACCTGGTATTTCGCCAGTGCCGAACATCGTGACATGTTCGTCAAGGATCCGGGCAAATATGCCCCGCAATATGGCGGTTACTGCGCCGATGGCGTGTCCTTCGGAACGGTGACCACCAACATCGATCCGAATGCCTGGCGGATTATCGAAGGCAAGCTCTATATCAGCTACGATCCGGGTGCCGCCGACGGGCTGGTGAAGAACCCCACCAAGGTGGTCGATTCCCAGAAGCATTGGTCGCAGGTGCAGAATATCCTGATATCGGAGAAGGCGCAGAAAGACTGGCAGCATCCGTCCGCTCAATAGGCAATTGATTGCCGGTCTTTAAACGAACTCGCCATCGCCATCAGCGGGCGATGGAGAAGAATTTCAGAGCCTGCGGCGTGACATGCACATATGTCGCGCCGGGCTCGTCGGGAGCGCGGTTGCGATAAACGCTGCCGCAGACCATCCGGTCCAGGAAATAGCCTGAGAACTTCTCACAGAGCCAGTCGCCCTGAATTTCGACCGTGCCTGTTATGTTCGTATTGGCGCTGCGATAAGCGGTGTTGCCGGCCTTGTCGAAGAACTGCACGAACTGCGTGCCGTTGCGGTGTTTGCCGCTCCAGGTCTTGTCGCTGATGAGATCCTGCAACTGATCGCCGGTGACCTGATCGCCTTTCTCGCCCTGAAATCCGAAAGGCCAATCAGGAATTCCGGCCTTCTGCAGCCGGCTCAGATGCTTGTTCAAATCGTCCTTGCGCCAGTAGTCGTAGAGATAGCTGTAATAGGTCAGATTGCTTTCGGGAAAGAGCTCCAGCAGCCTCGTCTTCTCCTGCAGGCTGCGTTTCTTATCGCCGTCATCGATATAGGCTGCCGTCAGGAATTCGCGTGCGGCCTCCGCATTGGGCAAGGCGTTGCGGGCTGCCTCCATCAGCGAGATCGCCCGGTCTTCGTCTCCGACGATGTAGAAAACGATACCCGCCAACAACTGGAAGCCGGGCGATGGCGACGGATCGAAGCGCAGCGCCTTTTCCATTTCGCTGATCGCCTGACCATGATTGCCGATATGAGCGAGCACGAGGGCCAGATTGCCATAGGCTTCGGCGTCGCTCGGCTGCGCCTGCACGGCACGGTTCGCCGATATCAGTGCCTCCGTCTGGCGGCCATCGACCAGTTGCAGGAGTGCCAGCACGGTATGCGCTCGCGCATTGTTTGGATCGATCTTCAATGCCTGCCCTGCCGCATCATAGGCGATTTTGCGGGCGACGGCTGCCGACCAGAGGATATTGTAGTCGTTGCGCCAGACATCGACGGCGATCCGGGCAATCCCCGCATGGGCATCGGCAAAATTCGGATCGAGGTCGATTGCCTTCTGATAATAGGATAGTGCCTCGCGATAGGTCGCGACGTCCCCGTAGGTGAGACCCGCCTGCTCGGCGCGCATGTAATAATCATAGGCCTCGAGATTCTCCGTCGGGATCTGCGCCAGTTGCGTGCGTTCACCATCGCTGAGCCTGATGGCAAGAGCCGCGATGATCTTGCTGATGACATCATCCTGCACCGCGAAGAGGTCGACATATTCACGATCGTAACGCTCGGCCCAGAGGGAAAGCCCGGTCAGCGCATCGATCAGTTTGACATTGATGCGCAGTCGTGCGCCGGCGCGCTGCAACGTCCCCTCAAGCACATAGTGAACACCGAGTTCGGCCGCCACATCCTGTATTTTGCCGCTGTTGTCGCGCACCGCGAAGACGGAATGTCGCGCGATGACGAAGAGGCCGGAGACTTTCGAGAGTTCCGTAATCAGATCGTCGGTCAGGCCTTCGGCAAGATGATCGTGCTCCACGTCGCCGCTGACATTGATGAACGGCAGCACCGCAACAGAGGGCTTGTCCGGTAAAGGATAGGCAAAGCGCTCGGTAAGCGATGGGGCCTCAAGCAGCGCCCACGGCTGCCACCACAGCGCCGCTCCCGCCAGAATGAGAAGGACGGCAGCAGCTGATATCACCGCGACGCGCCAACGGCCAAGATATCGGCGAGCGTTGGCGGCTCTGTTGGGTGCCGCTGGACCGAGCACGACACGATAGACCCGCACGGGCTCGGCGATGTTTTTGACCCTTTGCTCGCCGAGCGAGACAAAACCAACGTCAAGCTTCGATTTCACCTGGTCGTAGGCTGGGCCGGAGATCGCAATTCCGCCGGGTTCGGCGAGCGACTGCATGCGGTCAGCGAGGTTGACCCCATCGCCGTGAATATCGTCACCCTCGACGATGATGTCACCGAGATTGATACCGATGCGGAAATCCAGGCGATGATCGGTCGGGATCTCCGCATTGTGCTTTGCCTTCAGCTTCTGCACGTCCACTGCACAGCGCATGGCATCGACGACGCTGTGAAATTCGACCAGCAGCCCGTCGCCCATGGTCTTGACCAGCCGTCCGCTATGCTCAGCTATCGAAGGCTCGACAATCTCTCTCAGGTTCGCCTGGAAACGAAGACGCGTCCCCTCCTCGTCGACCTGGCTTAAACGGCCATAGCCCACAACATCGGCAATCAGGATGGCTGCAAGGCGGCGCTCCATGTCAGTCTCTTCCCCCGAAAGGACGACAGCGGCATCTTACAGCACCGCTATGGCCGATACCATCGCGGCCGTCGATCGAACCTCGGACGCCTTATGCAGACCGCGATCCCTTCCGTGTCATGTCACTGTCATATTCTGCATAGGTGGCATGCCAAAATGCTCATTGCTACGGCATGCTGCGCAAATTATATGCTGCCGGCTAACAAAAATAAGAAAAAGCGAGCTTGCTATGCACTTGATTTTCAAACGCCGCAAAAGCGGTCTTATAAGACGGATCGTCAATGGCTTCGATTCCGCCCAGCAGCGCTATCGTGATGCGCGCGAGGCAAGGAAGACTGCGATCCATCCTTCGTTTCTGGACGATTTCGGTATGTGACAACGCGGGCGCTCCAGCCTAGGAGCGCTCGGCAACCCTTTGGGCCGGGTTCCATCGCCCTTTCAGGCAGCCTTCTGATCACGAGATACCATGCCGGTGTCCTGCCTGATCTCTTCCTTCTTCAACATGATCCCGCAGGCAAACGCGGCGGCGGCGAACACGAAGAAAAACGATTCGCCGATTGCCAGCCGGTTGTTGGAGTTGGACAGGATCGTTCCAAGGAAGAATAGCGTCACCATGCTATAGGCCAGTAGTGCGCTGAGGCTGATCAGCCTGGCTCTCCATGCGGCAAAAACCCGGCTGTACATGCCTGCTGCCAATATGGCGAAAACGACAATGCCGAACAGCCCGTGGCGGACAAGCATCTCGAAGTAGCCGTTATGGAGCAGCGTATAGGGCACGTCGGCATAGGTGGTCGAACTCCAGAGCGTCAGCCAGTGGTTGCCGGCACCAAAGAAAGGCGCCTGAGCTATCACTTCCGAAGCATTCGCCCAGAGCTGCAGCCGTTCACTCATCGACTCCGGCGTATCTTTTGACGCGATCGCAGCAGCGACAGCATCCCATGCGCCATGCGCAGAGATTTCGGTCTCGATCCGTGCGGTGGCCTCATAGGTCGGGCCGGCAAACTTCCAGATGTCATCGCCGCCGACAAAAAGCGCTGCTGCAATGAGAGCGACGACGACCGCCCCTACCAAGGCGGCCCGGCGTCTGTTTGCGTAAAGGAGCAGCGAGGCCAGCATGAGCGGTCCGACGAGGACGAGGCTCAGCCAGACGCCCTTCGCCTTGGAGCCATAAATATTGAAAAGGCAGAGTGCGATGATGAGGGTCGCGACGGCAACAATCCAGCTGCCGGAACGGCGCGCGAGCTTGCCGGTCTCCCAGGCGTGCAACAGCCAGTAGAAGGCGCCGATCATCAGGAAACCGCAGCCGATCGCGCCATGGATCAGGTTGTTATGGAAGAGCGGCGAAATACGCGCGTCGCCTTCAAGTATCAGCCGGTAGTCGGTGGAGATCAACAGGGCAGCAAGTGCAGCCGGGAAATAGATGGCAAAGACCGTTTCGACCTGTTTGCGGCTGGAATAAAGCGCGATGCCCACCGCCGGAAAAAACAGCGGGAAGGCGTAGAGCCAGTCGGACGCCCCCTTTTCACCGTAAACGATCAGGCCGAAGAGAAAGCGCAGCAGTGCGTAAGCACCCCAGGCAAGGCAGGCGTTCGCCAGCCAGTCACTCTTCAGCAGATTAAAATTCGGCTTGAACCGGACAAAGGTCGTCCCGATCAGCAGCAGCGCCGCGTAGCGATAGGTATCGCTTTCCACAATGGGAGCCGAAATCAATAGCAGCCATAGGAGGACAAGGACGGGCTTGAGGCGGGAGGGCGTGGCAATCGGCTCTTCGCTCGCTACCATAGAGAATATTGTACCCTTCTAGCATAATCAGCGGCGCGAAGCAGATGCGTGACCGAGCGGCGTATTCCCTTGAATTTCTGCCGTCTGTAGTCGAGCTTCGTCGCAATCGCCGTCTCGTGGCTGTTCGGCCCTAGCTCTATCAGATTGTTCTTGACCGTAAAGGTATTAACCTCGGTCGACCAGCCGCGCTCTAATGCCACATCGAAGGGATAGACCATGATGGCCATGGTCCGCAGAAGCTTCTCTGCGCCGGATCGGGTGACCAGATAGCAGGCGGCCGAACCTTGCGGCCCGTGGACGCAGCGGCCTATGACATCCCCGAATTTCGTCGTCGTCTTCTGCATGAAGCCTTTGGACCGGTGGTTCAGAAGCTTGACCAGTTCGGCTTTCGGAATCGCGGCAAGTACGGCCTCTGCACGTTCTATGAGATCGGCTTGCAGCTCGACGTCGTCTTCCATGATGATCGCCGCATCATTGCTGCTGTCGAGAAACTCGGTGAGCGCCTTGACATGGCTGCGATAGCAGCCGTGCTCGCCTGGCAGATAGTTCCTGCCGTTGCGAAGAAGGAATTGCCGCTTGTTGATGTCAGCCTTGTCGTGTGGCTGGATCTGCGCGCCATCCACTCCGGATATCCTGGCGACTCCGAGCGCCAGCGAATTGGCCTTCCGCGAAAGCCTTCCCACCGGGTAATGGAACGGTTCAGATTGATGACATAAGCACCGATTTTCATAAAGGCGAAACTTCAGCATGAGATAGAAACGCGGTTCTTTATAAGTCGAGGCTTAACCGCGGGCAACAGGCCACACGCCGCTTTACCTACCATGCGTTGATTGCCCCATACACCCATTAGTCGAAAATACTTCTCACAGTAAAGCAATTCTCATATCGGTTTCTGCCGTAATAGCTTCACAATCCGCAGACACAAAGCTCGCAGGGACGCAAACAGCCGAGGAACAAACATGGCGCCGAACTATACCAAGACTGCCCTTCTGACAGCCTTTCTGAGCCTGCCGCTCGCGGCATCCGCTCCGCTTCTGGCGCAGGAGAATCGGCCGCGCGAAGCGGTCATCAACGTATCCGCAGAAGGCGAATCGGCATTGGCTCCCGATATGGCCGTCGTCAATCTTGCCGTGGTCAAACAGGCAAAGACTGCTCGTGAAGCGCTCGACGAGAACAACAAGGCGATGAGCGAGGTGCTGGCAGCGCTGAAGAAGAGCGGCATTGCCGAGCGCGACCTGCAGACCTCGGGCTTTTCGATCCAGCCGCAATATAATTACCCGCAGCCGGTCGATAACCAGCCGCAGCCGCCGCAGTTGATCGGCTACCAGACCAGCAATTCGGTCACCGTTCGCGTCCGCGACCTGTCCAAACTGGGCGAGATCATCGACCAGTCTGTCACTCTCGGCATCAATCAGGGCGGCGATATCCAGTTCACCAACGACAAGCCTGAAGCGGCCTTGGAGGCAGCTCGCAAGAACGCTGTCGCCAACGCGATCACGAAGGCGAAGACACTGAGCGAAGCCGCCGGCGTGAAAGTCGGTCGCGTCATCGAGATCACCGAGAATGTCCTGCGCCCGATGCCACAGCCGGTCTACCGCGCTGCGATGATGAAGGAAGCCTCCGATGCCGCTGCCGTTCCGGTCCAGGGCGGCGAGAACAGCTACAATGTCACCGTCAGCATGACTTTCGCAATCGAGCAGTAAAACCCCACAGGGCGCTTCGGCGCCCTGCCCCCGACGGAAAAACCACTCAAAAGAAAACCGCCCTTGCTGTCTGCAAGGGCGGTTTTTTATACGGTGGACGATCGCGCCCTGGAGCGCCGTGGCCCATTAGAACTAAGGACGCTCTAAGTCTTTGAATCGGCGCATCAGGCGTTCCGACATCGATTCCAATTTTCAGACCGATGCTGTGGTATCAGCGGCGCATGAGCGGGCAACCGCGAACGTTGCCGAAGGTCATCTGGTCGGGGCCGCGACGGCTCCAGCCCTGCACGACGATACGGCGAGGCGAGACATCGACGACGCGGGTGCGGCGCAGGCCGTAATCCTCGGCGATGTTTTCCGCCATGCGCGGATCGCAGCCGCCACGCGGCGGACGGCCGTAGCCTGGCGGACGACCGTATCCCGGCGGTGGCGGTGGCGGGCGGCGCCAATCCGGCGGGGGCGGACGACGGTCCGGTTCGCCGATAATGATATTCACCTGTGCTGCAGCCGGCGCAACGGTGCCGGCCAGCGCAGCAGCGGAAAGAAGGGCAGCAAGCCCCGCTTTCGCCAGAAACTGCATCATGAAAAAGATCCTCGTGGTTGATAGCCGTGCGGGCAACTGCCGGAGCCTGTTTCGGAATCACTTACATACAGTTCCGAGAAAAGACGGTCGAAGGTGTCGCGGTCAAGGCAAAATGGGTCGAGCCTAAGTTTTCCGGGTCCAAGTCTTACCGGCCCCAAGTCTTCCTGGCTCTGGCCGAACGAATTAGCGATACATGAGCGGGCAGCCGCGCACATTGGCGAAGGTTATGCGGTCCCAGCCACGGCGATCGCGGCCGGCAACGACGACCCGGCGCGGCGTGATGTTGGAAATGCGTACGTCGCGCAGGCCGGAATAGCGGGCCTTGCGGATGGCCTCCATCGGCGAGCAGCCGCGAACCGGCGGGCGATGGTACTGCGCCTTGACGACGAGATCCGTCTGGGGCGCGGCGAAAGCAACGGAGCCGGCAAACGGGATGGAGCTCAGGGCGAGCAGTACGGCAAGCGAAGCCTTGGCAAGGAAATGCGACATCGGGTTGTCTCCTCGTGATGTGTCCTCGATCTCCCTTTTGGGATTGTTTCGAGACTAAACGCATGAAGCTGAATGCCGTTCGAACTGCCCATTCAGTCAGCGTTCACAAGGGTTAATGGCGTTAGAGCAACTCCAGCAAAAGTGTGCAGCGGGATTGCGTGATTAATTATGAGCTGAGATGCAGCACCACCTCGCGCCGGTGCGACCGGTCGCGATGTTCGAAAAGATAGATGCCCTGCCAGGTGCCGAGCACCAGCCGGCTGTTGCCGACGGGAATACCGATCGAAACCTGCGTCAGTGCCGCCTTGATATGGGCGGGCATGTCGTCTGGTCCCTCTGTCGTATGAACGACCCACCGCATCGACGGATCGGAAGATGGCGGCACGAGGCGGCGGAAGAAGCTGTTGAGGTCCGTCTTCACGTCGGGATCGGCATTTTCCTGGATGAGCAGCGAACAGGAGGCGTGGCGCACGAAGACCGTCAGCAGGCCCTCCAGCATACCGGAATGACGCACGAAGGCATTGGCCTGATCGGTGAATTCGTAGAGACCCTGGCCGCGGGTGGAAAGCGTAAGGATGGTCTGGGGCAAGGCGGTCTCCGTCGCAGATTGTCTCCGCGAGGTGGCGCGCCTTGCCTCTGAAGTCAATGGAGATGGGCCGAAACTAAAGCCGCAGCAACTCCTCGAAGCCGCCATAGATCATCCGCTTGCCGTCAAACGGCATTTTCCATTTGTCGCTGGAAAGGCGCGGATCGGCCATGACCTTGCTATTGATCTCGTCGCGATGCTGTCTGGATTTGTAGCGAATCCAGGAAAAGACGACCACCTCGTCATCCGCAGCCATGACAGCCCGTGGAAACGAGGTCAATTCGCCATAAGGCACGTCATTGCCGAGGCATTCGACATATTCGAGCGCGCCGTATTCCTTCCAGATCGATCCGGCGTGGGCAGAGAATTCCTTGTACGCATCGACATTCTCGCGGGGAACGGCGACGATGAAACCATCAACATAGGACATTGCACTTCTCCTCTTGCGTTAACGTCCGAAGGACGTGCGACGCCGGCCACATCCGACATTACCGCGTCAACTAATGCCTGCGGCCGATGCGGCTAGGAGATGAGAGCTAACCCTGAAGCGTCTTCACCTTGAGGAGATCAGGGAAGAATCGCGTCCACATGAGCACGACTGCGATTGTGCCTACCCCGCCGACAATACCGGCCGCGACCGGGCCAAGCACGCCGGCAAGCATGCCGGATTCGAATTCGCCGAGCTGGTTCGAGGTACCGATGAAGAGCGAATTCACCGCATTGACGCGCCCGCGCATTTCATCCGGCGTCAGAAGCTGCACCAGCGAGCTGCGAACGACGACGCTCACGGTGTCCGAGGCTCCGACGACGAACAGTGCGACGACGGAAAGCGCAACGTTGGTGGACAGTGCAAAGACGATGGTGGCCACGCCAAACACCGCGACTGCCAGCAACATCTTGCGACCGACATCCGATGTCAGCGGCCGCCGTGCAAGCACGATCGACATGGCAAGCGCACCGATCGCTGGTGCCGCGCGCAGCATACCGAGCCCCCATGGGCCGGCATGCAGGATATCACTGGCAAACATCGGCAGCAGCGCTGTGGCGCCGCCAAGCAGAACAGCGAAAAGATCGAGCGAGATGGTGCCGAGCATCACCGGCCGGCTGCGGATGAAGGAAACCCCGGCGAAGACGGACGACACGGTCACCGGCTCGCGTTTCGAAGGCGTCCACTCCATGCGAATGGAAATCACGTTGAAGCTTGCCACGGCGAAAAGGACGGCCGAGATCGCAAAGGGTGCTATGGGACTGACGCCATAGAGAAGACCGCCGAGCGACGGACCGATGATCAGAGCCGTCTGCATCATCGAGGTCGAGGTGGCAACCGCTCGCTGTAGCATCGAGGCCGGTACGATACTGGGCAAAAGGGCGGCCATAGTCGGCCTTTCAAAGGCGACAACTGCACCCATGATGGTGACCGCAACAAGCATTCCGACAGGCGAAAGCCACTGCTGCCAGGTCGCGATCGCCAGCACCAGCGAGGTAATCGCTTCGATAAGCTGGCAGGCAAGTCCAATCCGTCGGCGGTCGAACCGATCGGCGACATGGCCCACGACGAAGGTTAGCACTGCCATCGGCAGAAACTGGCAGAGGCCGACGAGCGCAAGCGCGAAGGCGCTATGAGTCTGTTCGTAAATCATCCATCCCATGGCGATCGCCACGGCCTGAAAGGAAAGCGAGGAGAAAACGCGGGAGGCGGCGAAGTTCAGATAGCCGGGATGGCGCAGAACGCTTTCCCGCTTGTCCACTGGTATGTCCATTGTTCAGTCACCGGCCTGCGGGCAAGCCACAGGCGCTTATAGGAATCTTATAAGAACGGAACGGTGTTCTGCTTGAAAATGATTTATGTCAATCGGAATAAGCTCCGGCGTGCAATTGCCGCATCACCTTGGGGGTGGACAGCAGCCGACCATCTGGCACGCGGCGGTATGGATCTGGTCCCGCATGTCGAGCAGCCACATGGTCTCCTCCATGACATCAAGGATTGCCGTACGCAAATCCGGATCGACAAGAGCGAGCAGTTCGTTCTGCGAACTGCCTGTCGTCTCCGTGCCAATGAGAAGCTGCCTCATCTGCTCGACAGAGGGAGTGCTGGAGATCTCCACCCTATCGAGAATGTCGGGAGACGGAATGCCCATCCAGGCAAGCGACGAAGCAACGAGCAGTTTGCAGAGCGCTCGGCAGAGCGGGAAGGACAGTTCCGCCGATGTGTCGACGATCTTTCTCTTGAAGCAGGCGATCGTCGCCCGGACCTTGCTGTTGACGGCCGCAAACATGCCGACGGCGATCCTGCGGTTGGCTTCGACCGGTCTCAATATATAAACACGCTGACGCCTCTGCAGTGAGGCTGCGGCGCTGTTTGCCTCGTCGAAACCCTGAACAAGAAAATCGCCCCTTCCTGCCAGTATTTCCAGAAGGATCAGAATATATCCGTCGCCGTACGAGACATCGAATTCAAAATTGAACGAACCATCGCCGATGCTCTCTACGATGCGGATATCCAATGCTTCGGAGCGAAGCTCCACTTGATCCAGTTTCATGGCCCCCAGCCTGCATGATACGCGCGCCCAGCGAGAATACTTCAACCTGAGGAGGCTTCATATTAATCCATTACGCTTAGCATGCGGGACTACTTGCGCCGGCCGCGATAGATCAGAAGTGGAAGTCAAGTTATCCCTTAGAACTGTCCCGCTTCCGGCGATGGCAGCTCTTCGATGGAATCGACCCTATCGGGGTAGAAGGCCATATAGTTCTTGATATTGGCAACGGCGGGATTGGCGTCTCATAGGTCCAGATCGCATTCTTCGAACGCTCACCGCCATCAGGAATGCTGTAGTAGGAAGCATCCCCCTTATAAGGGCAATGGCTTTCGTGGTCGGTGCGCTCCAGCAGTGACATATCCACATCCTTGCGTGGAATATACTGCACCGGCGGATAGGAAGCCTCGCGAAGCGTCAGCGCATCATGCGTATCGGCAATCACGCGGCCGCCCAGCTTGACGACGATATGGGAAGGATTGTGTTCGACGGTGATCGGGTGGTCCGGCCCGGGAATCTTGATCGGCTTGCCTGACATGGATGTCATCTCCGGATTGATATCTCTCTGAAAGAGATAGGGTAGACAAGCGGTCATCCCAAGGGGTCCGCAGCTCCCTTCTCATTCTCGGCGGATTTCATAAGCCCGTTGCTGTAGGAATGAGAGACAGCATCGGCGGTTTTATGCCGGACCGCGCGATCATGTCGCCGATGATGATGAAGAGCCGCGGAAACGTCACCTCCGCGGCTTTGATCTTCTAGCGTCTTACCAGCGGTCGAGACCGAGCAGCTTGCGGCCAAGYGGCGTCAGCTCGGCGGTCTTGGCATTATGCTTTTCCCATTCGCGCGGATCGCCGGGGAAAGCATCACGCTTCGGATGGTCGAGCTCCCGCCACAGGCGGATACGCTCGTCGCGCTCTTCCGCATTGTCGTATTCGGCCGGGTGCATGGAAATATATTGCGCCATGCGCACGCGGTTCTCCGCATGGTTCGGGCGAACGCCATGGGCGAGCAGCGAATTGAAGATCATCAGGTCACCCGGCTCCATATCGATATTCACAGTCGAAAGGCCGGTCATATCGGGATGCATCGGGTCGCGATCCTCCGGCTGCGTCTTCACCCATTCGTCGAAATGTTCGAAGAGATAGGGCACGCACTGGAAGCCGCCGACATCGCCGTCCTGCTTCTTGAGGCTCAGCACTGCCTGCACGCCGATCGGCATCGGCCGGATGGAAGTATCGACATCCCAGTGGATGAAACCGTTGGGATTGCCCTTGACCTTTTTCGGCGGGTTGAGATTGGCTCGGTCGATCGTCACCCACAGGTCTTCGCGGTCCCAGATATCGACGAAGACATCATAGACGCGCTTCTCCATCCGGTTATCCCACATGGCCTGATGATTATAGATCTCCAGCATGCCGGTATTGTTGAGCTCTTTCATCTTGTGGTCACGCCGCTGCGGCGCATACCAGGTGGAAGGATCGTTCGGATCCTTCTCGTCAAAACGCCAGAGCACCTCCGCAAGCCGCTCGACATTGGCTGCAGGAACGGCCTGACGAACGATGACATAGCCCTTCGTTGTCCAGTGCTTCCAGTCCGCTTCCGAGAGCACGCGCAGCGGCAGTCTCTTCTGGATATCCTTGAGCTGGGTGGTGACCGACGAGGCCGTCGGATGAGCGTCGCGTTTCACTGCCAGTTCCATGAGATCCTCCCATCATTATGTTCCATCCCTGTGGTTTCAGGCGATGATGAGAGTGTAGCTGCGTTGGGCGCACTATGTTGTGCAGCTTTGGCAAATTATGATACTATTCTGGCGTTAACAGCTATAAAGGCGCCTGATGAGGCCTTATCTCGAAATCCTGCCGCGACATGCCGATGCTTCCTGGAGCATGCTGAACCGGCAGCTGGATGACGCGATCCCCTTCCAGTGGCACCACCACCCCGAATTTGAGCTGACCCTGACGCTGAATTCCATCGGCCAGCGCTTCATCGGCGACCACACGGGAGAGTATGCGGACGGCGACCTGGTGCTCGTCGGCCCGAACCTGCCGCACACCTGGGTATCCCGCGCCAAATATGACGAGGCGAACCCGCATATTGCCCTCGTACTCTGGTTCCATCCGGACTGGATCCGACAGGTGACGGCAGGTGCCGTCGAGCTGCGCCCGATCGAGGCAATGCTGTCCCGCGCCGATCGGGGGCTGCAATTTTCGAGTGAAACGGCCGATGTCATACGCGGCGAGATCGAGGCAATCTTTTCAAAGCCGCCCGCCGAGCGGCTTCTTTCGCTCCTTAACATCCTCGGCCGGATTGCCGGCGACCGTCAGGCATCCATGCTGGCGAGCACGCCCGGCCAGGGCCGTGGATTACAGGAAAGCCGCGAGCGCATCGACCGGGTGCTGACCCATCTGCATGTGAACTACGCCCGTACGATCGCCCTGGAAGAACTCGCCGATATTGCGGCGCTGAGCGTCTCCGGCCTGCACCGGCTCTTTCGCCGCCACACCGGCACGACTGTCTCCGACTATCTGATCCGCATGCGCATCGGCGATGCCTGCGCCCGCCTTTCGGCCACTGGCCAACCCGTCGGCCATATCGCCGATGCCGTCGGCTATAGTTCGTTTGCCAATTTCAACAGGCAGTTCAGAGCGCAGACCGGCATGACGCCACGCCAATACCGCAACGTCTTCCGCCGCGCTTAAGCTTTGGCGGTTCGCCGCAGGCTGGCAAAGCCAAGGCCGATGACGGCTGCAAGCACGCAAGCGATGCCGAAAATCTGGTTGAGACCGATCGCTTCGCCCAGCACGAAGAAGGCGAAGATGACAGCCGAGACCGGCGCCACGGCAGTGAAAAGAGACGCCTCCGCACCGCTGACACGCTCCGCCCCCGCATACCAGAGCACGAAGCCGCCGACCGTCGGGACCAGCGCGTAATAGAGGACGGCAAGCAAAGCGGATTGTGAGCCGACACTGATATCATGATGCTCGAACAAGGCGGGCACGGCCGCGACCACGAAGCCGATCGCGGTCATCAGCGCCGACTGCGTCAACGGCGGAATGGCCGTAGCAAGCCTCTTGTTCAAGAGAATGAACAACCCCTCGCAGATGACGGCGCCGAAAATCAACGCATCGCCCACAAGAGACCCCTGCCCGGCTGCCGGCGAAAAGACGATGGAAAAAACACCTGCCGCCGCAAGCCCGATCGCCAGCAGCAGGAAACGATGTGGTCTCTCACCGAGCACGAGGATGGAGATTGCCGCAGAGACGACCGGCAGCGTGCCGATGATGACGCCTGCATTGGCTGCAGACGTCAGCGAAAGTCCTGAGATCAATAAGGTCGTATAGCCGACGCTTCCCGCCCCGGCCTGCGTCACGAGGATCAGCCAGTCCCGCCCGGAAAGCCGCGGCAGCCGCGATCCCGTCCAGCGCGCCAGGAAAAGGAAAAAAGGAAGGGCCACGGCAAAACGCAGCGCCGTCGCCGTAAACGGCGGCAGCCCCGAGGCAATGACCTTGCTGGCGATAACCGTGCTGCCGACCGTCACCATGGCCAGCGTGAGATAGATATAACCTCGAAATTCCCTGGTCATCTGCTGCTCCCTCGAAACGTCGGAAGAAAACAGCACGAGAGGTTTGGGGTCTTGAACGAAATTGCAGGGCGTCAGGAATGGCCGCGCGCATAGGCGCCGGGTGTCAGGCCATAGCGGGAAACGAAGGCACGCGTCATATGGCTCTGGTCGGCAAAGCCGCTTTCGAAAGCCACTTCCGCCAGGGGGGCACCGCTGACGATCAGCCGCCGGGCCAGATGTATGCGGGCCTGAACGAGATAGGCGTGCGGCGTAAAGCCCGTCACCCGCGCAAAGGTGCGCAGCACCTGAAACCGGCTGAGACCACTTTCCCGCGCCAGATCGGCGAGCGAAATCTCGGCCGCCGGATCGTCGTCGATCATGCTGCGGGCATGGACAATGGAGCGCGGCGTGAGTGCTGGCGCCTCCTGTATTGCCGTTTCGCGCATCGCATCGGCAATGACCGAGAGCAGTAGCTCCTCGCAGCGCATCCGTTCCTCGTCGCCGGTCACGGCAGAAAACAGTGTGCGAAACCGTTCCGCGAGTAGGCTGTCTTGAATGACAGGGCGAGGAATTTCCGACCTGCTCGTCCCGCCTTGCGAAACTTCACGCGCAAGGCCATCCATCACGGCGGGATCAAAATAGAGAATGCTCCAGGAACGCGCCTCGCCGATCGGCACACCGTCATGCACCTCATTCGGATTGACGGCGATGAGATCACCGGCCTCCGCCTCGACCATGCCGCGCCCGCTCAGAGATTTCTGCGCGCCGGAAAAGATCAGGCCAATGCCGAACTGTTCATGCGTGTGGCGCCCAAAACGATGACCTGATGTTGCCACCACGGCCTCGACGCCCGGCACGGACGAGCGCAGCATCCTGAATTGACTGGCTGCCATCGCAATCTCCCTCGCGGCCGACTGTGCCAGCCGGCGACGAGCCGGGCAAGCGATCAGAAAAATTCGTCGAGAAGCTGATAATACTCGACCCTCTCGGGATCGATGATGGAGAGCCCGTAGGCGTTGAGAAACAGCCGCACGAATTCCTCACCGAAATTATAGGAAACGCTGCGGCAGGCGAGCGCGATATCCTGATAGCGGTCGGCAACGCCAAGGCGGCAGCAGTCGATATAACCGGAAAACCGCCCATCCGCCGTCATGAGGTTCGGCAGGCAGGCATCGCCATGCGCGACGACGAGGTTTTCGGCTTCCGGCCGTAGCCGCTGCAATTCGTCGAAGAGGAAGAAGGCGCTTTTACCGAGCCGTGCCTCGTCGAAATCCGTCTCATCGACGAGACCTGCCCGCAGGCGCGCTTCGGCGGTTGCAAGGCGGTTGTCGAGACGATGATCGAAAGGGCAACTGCCGATATCGAGGCTGTGAAGGGTGCTCAGGGCGGAAGCGAGGATTTCGACGCGCTCTTCCGGCAGCAGCGTTGCGGCGGTTACGAGATCGTCTCCCGGCAACGCCGTCATCAGCAGGAAGCTGCGCTCGCCGTCGCTCTCATGGGCGACGACTTTGGGGCATGACAGGCCGCGGCCCGCAAGCCATGCGAGCCTCGCGGCCTCGTCGAACAATTCGGAAAAAGGCCCTGTCTCTTCGACCTTCAGGTAAAGCCCTGGACGCCCCTCGCCTTCAAGGCGGAAAACGCTGGCCGAGGAACGGCCAAGAGCGTCACGACGCCATTCATAACCGCCAAGATGGCTCCGGAGAGAGGCCGGAAGTCTGCCATCGTCCTGAAGCGGAACAACCATGATGACCCCTAGGGGAAGAAGCTCCATCAGGAGCTTCGGGATGGCAGGCTCAGTGGACGGTTCCGGCGGGTGCGCTTTCCAGGAGAATTTCGAGAGCTTCTTCCAGAGCAGCCACCAGAATATCGGTCAGCTCGTCTGCCTTGTTTTCGAGAAACCTCAGGCTGACAGCTTCGTCCTGGCGCTCAAAGAAGTGCTCGATCTCGTTCGACATATCATTTGTCCCTTCTCTACCGTACCATAACGGCCATGGGAAAACGATAGAGATGGTTCCTTGCGCGTGGCTTGTTCCAGGATGGGATTAACACCGCTGCTTTCTCAATCCCCGAGCCCGCGGCTTTTCCATTGGCTCCGAGGTATGGCATCCCCGACATCAAGGGCAAAGGAAACAACCTTTGTGGCATTCTCATCCACCGCGCAGCGGAAACGAACGTTGTACCACCCTTTGATCGTACGAAAGGCCCCAGCCCTGACATCGAGAACTGTCCCATTTGATAGGTCATAGGTCGGGACCAGCATAGGCCGAACACTGGGCGATGCATGGATCAGCTGTTGCTGGAGTTCGCTCGCGCAGAGCTTTCCGGCGCGCATGCCGCGTGGTACTCCCTCCATTGCTGTTCTTGCAACGGGATCGTCATCATCGTTCTGCGAAAACAAGGTCTTGGCTTCTGTTAGCTCATCCTTCACCGGCTCCGCCTTCGCTATTTCAAACAGCTTTGGTTCAGCCGGTTTCGTCTGCTCGATGCTCGTCTTGGCTTCTCCAGACAGTTCCGCAAGTGGTGCATTGCGCTCGTGGGACACATCAGCCGCCGCAGTCTCGGGCAACTTCACATCTTCAGGAACTGGCTTTGCGGGAGGCGTCTCCGTCTGTGGTTTTTCCGCTGCCGCCTCTGCTGGCGGCTGATTTGCCTGAGCATCATGGGGCGGCGCAGTCTCGGCAGGTTTCACTTCGCCCTGAGAAGAATTCCCGGTCATCGACTTTTGCGGACCAGTATCCTTGTCGCCATATTCGGCTATCGTCTGCAAAGCCGGCATAGGCATAGGCTTTGGCTGCTCCGGAGCCTTCTCAGCCGTCGGGGGTGGGGGTGGGGGTGGTGGCGGAGGTGGCGGCTCGGCCTTTGCATGCTCCTGCGGCTTCTCTTCCTCTTTCGGTTTTTCCTCCGCCTTCTTTTCCTCGGGCTTTTTTTCCTCCGGTGGCGGGACGAGCTCGACCTTCACGCTTTCGTCTTCGGCGGGTTTCGGCTGGATCTTCGGGAGGCCGAAAATGAGGAGTGCGACCAGGGGAACATGTACGAGCACCGACGCGATGACACCCCAGCGGGCCCGAGGCTCCTGGTGCTCCTTTTCGTGATCGGTATCTGCCGGCTCGACTTCTTCTTCTATCACAGCAGCGATGTGGCCTTTAAAACCGGCAGCATCAAGCCACAAATCAAAAAAACCTTGTGATCGCCAGGCCCAAAGCTCACTGGTCGGCTTCGCCGTCGTCTGCCACCAGATTGTGCTCTTGCCACTCGTCTTCCGGAATGGCATCGCCGATGGCAAAGGCGAAGGCCACCACCGCCTGGCCGGTGGGATCGACTTCGCAATTGAACCTGATGTTGAACCAGTTGCGCTTGCTTCGGAAAGCGCCACCGTCGACCTCGACGCTGTTGCCCCTCACCTTCTCCGCCTTCATGGCATAGGGCGCGACGAGATCGGGTGCCGAGCCCGGACGCAGACGGTTGATCTGCTCCAGTGCTTCGAGATTGCAGAGCTGTAGATTGCGCTCCCCGCCCGACAATGAACCGAGCATCTCACGCGCTTTCCTGCTGCGCGGGCTGGCAAGCGCCCTTTTCGAAAACAGTTCCTTCGCCTGCGTAAGCTGCAGCGGGCCCGATGTCGTCGGCCCCGGCAAAGTCGGCAATGAAGGAGGTACCTCCCTTGACGCCGTCTCCGGGGCAGCTGGTGCGGCTTCCCCCGCTGCTGCCTCAGCCTTCCCTTCGGGGCTATCCGGCGGGGCCTGGACGGCGGGCGCTGGGGGAGCGGCAATTGAAGGCGCTGTTACGACCTGGACGTCGATACTGTCTTCCGGCGGCGGCCTGACCGGCTCCACCTTCGGCAAAAAAGCAAGCAAGAACACGCCGACGACCAGATGGAATACGAGCGATGCCGGCCACGCCGGATCGAACTTTCCTCTTTGCAACAGGCCGGCATGTTCCATCGGCAGGGTAAATCCATGCTCTGGGTTCAAGGCGCAGCGACATTGCCAGCGCCGCAGAGCAACCGCAACGCCGCATCTGGCTCATCACCAGCTATCGGCCATTCTGACCTATGAGAGCGACGCGATGATGTCGCGATAATTCACTTCCGAAAATGCCTTTAGGGTTTTCGTACGCACATTGCCACCCGTGGCCAGAGAAAGCGTGAAGCGTGCCATCACGCGATCATCAGGCGCCTCGCAGGTCGCCACCATGTCGTACTCGCCCATGGTGAGATAAAACTTGTCGAAGGAACCGCCCATGCTGCCGAGCATGTTCCTTGCCGCATCCAGTCGCTTGGCAGAGTCTTTCACGTTCCGGATGCCCTGATCGGTCCAGTTTATCAGCAGAATGTAGGTGGTCATGCTGCACCTCCCGGCGGAGGCTACGATCACGCGGCGCATGATACCGCTCGCACGCCGCGACCGCTCCCTTCCCCCGCAACCGAAATTATAAGCCTGTCACCAGTGAGGGACAAGCAATGTGCAGCCATCAATCCGGCTTAGTAAAATAGCTGCGGATTAATCCGCGGCTTTCCGTTCAAAGAAAAACCCGGCCAACAGGGCTGGCCGGGTTCTGATTTCGATTGTTGTCGGAGCTTGAAACTTAGCTGTCGAGGAATGAACGCAGCTTGCGCGATCTTAGCTGTCCAGGAAGCTTCTGAGCTTCCTGGAGCGGCTCGGATGCTTGAGCTTGCGCAGCGCCTTCGCTTCGATCTGACGGATACGTTCGCGGGTAACCGAGAACTGCTGGCCGACTTCTTCGAGCGTGTGGTCCGTGTTCATGCCGATACCGAAGCGCATGCGCAGAACGCGCTCTTCGCGCGGCGTCAGCGATGCCAGAACACGTGTCGTCGTCTCGCGCAGGTTCGCCTGGATGGCGGCGTCGATCGGCAGCAGCGCATTCTTGTCTTCGATGAAATCGCCGAGATGCGAATCTTCTTCGTCGCCCACTGGGGTTTCGAGCGAGATCGGCTCCTTCGCGATCTTCAGGACCTTGCGGACCTTTTCGAGCGGCATGGCGAGCTTTTCGGCCAGTTCTTCCGGCGTCGGCTCGCGGCCGATTTCATGCAGCATCTGGCGCGAGGTACGAACGATCTTGTTGATCGTTTCGATCATGTGCACCGGAATACGGATCGTGCGGGCCTGGTCGGCGATCGAACGGGTGATCGCCTGACGGATCCACCACGTCGCATAGGTCGAGAACTTGTAACCACGGCGGTATTCGAACTTGTCGACCGCTTTCATCAGGCCGATATTGCCTTCCTGAATGAGGTCGAGGAACTGCAGACCGCGGTTCGTGTACTTCTTGGCGATGGAGATGACGAGACGAAGGTTCGCTTCGACCATTTCCTTCTTGGCGATGCGCGCTTCGCGCTCACCCTTCTGCACCATGTGCACGATGCGGCGGAATTCCGAGATCGAGATGCCGGTTTCCGTTGCGAGATTCTGGATCTCCTGGCGGATGTCGCGGATCGTCGTGTTCTCGCTCTTGGCGAATTCCTTCCAGCCGCGGGCGGCCAGATTGCCGATCGACTTCATCCAGTTCGGGTCGAGCTCGGCGCCCTGGTACTGTTCCAGGAACGAGTCACGCTTGACGCCGTAGGATTCGGCCAGACGCAGCAGGCGGCCTTCGTTGGAAACGAGGCGCTTGTTGATGTCATAGAGCTGTTCGACCAGCGCATCGATGCGGTTCTGGTTGAGCGACAGCGACTTGACGGCCTTGATCAGTTCGTCCTTGAGCTCCTTGTAGCGGCGCTCCTGGGCGGAAGACAGCGTGCCGGTGGCGGCAAGGCGCTGTTCGACCTGCTGGTCCTGCAGCTTGCGCAGCTTCTTGTAGGTCTCGGCAATGATGTCGAGCGTTTCCATGACCTGCGGGCGAAGCTCGGCTTCCATCGCGGCGAGAGAGAGGTTGGATTCGTCCTCGTCCTCTTCTTCCTCTTCCGGAGGCATGCCTTCGCCGCCGACATCGGTAATGTCGTCATCACCGGAACGCGCACGCCGCGTCTTTTCCTTTTCCTCGGCAGCCTTGCGGTCGGCCTCGATCTTCTCGGGGCTCTGGAACTGCGGGGCGGCCTTGGCTTCCGGACCGGAATAGGTTGTTTCGAGATCGATGATCTCACGCAGCAGCGTCGTGCCTTCGTTCAGTTCGTCGCGCCAGATGATGAGTGCCTGGAAGGTCAGCGGGCTCTCACAGAGGCCTGCGATCATCGTTTCGCGGCCGGCCTCGATGCGCTTTGCGATGGCGATTTCGCCTTCGCGAGACAGAAGCTCGACTGAACCCATTTCGCGCAGATACATACGCACCGGGTCGTCGGTACGGTCGGTCGGCTCTTTCTTCTTGGCGGTCGCAAGCGCGGTGCCGCTGGAAGGCGCAAGCTCCCCGCCCTCGCTCTCGTCATTATCGGAGCTGTCGTCATCGTCGCTGCTCGAAGCGCCGGCTTCCTCAGCCTCTTCGTCCTCGATGACATTGATGCCCATATCGGACAGCATCGACATCGTGTCTTCGATCTGTTCGGACGTCACTTCTTCGGAAGGCAGGACGGCGTTGAGCTCGTCCATCGTCACATAGCCGCGCTTCTTGGCGGCCTTGATCATCTTCTTGACCGCGTCATCGGAAAGATCGAGAAGAGGGCCGTCGCTTGCGCCGTCGCGTTCGACTTCCGCTTCTTCGTTCTCTTTGACCTTCGTTGCCATTTATATCGTCGCCTTCCTGACGCTATTCATACTCGCTGCGGTGAATGACCCTGTCGTGGCCTAGCACGTGCGCGCCGGCCTCGAATCACCTATACCCACCTAACGGGATGACATTTAAAGCCTGATTAACCACGATTGCCGGCATCGGACAGCAAATCTTCATTGCTATTGGATTTCCGGCCATGGTTGTGCGATCCGCCTTGACCCAGTTCACCGCTCAAGTCGAATGGTGATTCCCACAAAATTTGTTCTCGTCAAGCTTTTCCAGAAAAAAAGCCACCGAAAACCCGGAAAAAGCCTTATCCACAGGCTTTGAACCGCGCCAGCGATTGCTTCGCTTATTTAGTATGTCACCGGGGAAAGACAAGGGCGGAAAAATTCTGCACTTGACTTTGAGTGATTCCGACGCGGCAACGCCGCTGCTGCGTCGAACAAGAAAGCCGGCTTACCGCGACAGCCCGTCAAACGAATTCACCGTCAGGACAGACAGATCGAGCGCCGGAATGCAGCGCAGATTAACGGAGGCCATCTCGACGCCATTGGGCGCCGTCGCTTCCCCGAAGGGCGCGATGCCGCACTTGGCGCAGAAGCGATGCTTGATGGCATGGGTGTTGAACGTATAGGTCGACAGGTTTTCTTCCGGCACCGTCAGATGCAGCTTCTCGCGCGGCACGAAGCCGAGCAGGCCGCCGCGCCGGCGGCAGAGCGAGCAGTTGCAATCGACTGCTTCCGTAAACGTGCCTTCGACCGTAAAGGCGATATTGCCGCAGTGGCAGCTTCCCTCGTATTTCATGCCCGCCTCCTCACATCCAGTCCATCACGACCTTGCCGGAATTGCCCGAGCGCATCGCCTCGAAACCGTCGCGGAATTCGTCGATCTTGATGCGATGGGTGATGACAGGCGACAGGTCCAAGCCGCCCTGCACGAAGGCGATCATCTTGTACCAGGTCTCGAACATCTCGCGGCCATAGATGCCCTTGAGGTTCAGCATCTTGAAGATGACCTTGTTCCAGTCGATCTCGAAGCCGGCAGGCGCAATGCCGAGGATGGCGATCTTGCCGCCATTGTTCATCTTGTCGATCATGTCGCGGAAGGCCGGTGCCGCACCGGACATTTCGAGCCCCACATCGAAGCCTTCGGTCATGCCGATCGCCTTCATCACATCGGCAAGGTTTTCCTTTGAGGCGTCCACCACGTAGTCGATGCCGAGCTTGCGGGCGAGATCGAGCCGGTTCGGGTTGATGTCGGTTATGACGACTTTGCGCGCGCCGGAGCGCTTGGCGACGAGAGCGCCCATAATGCCGATCGGTCCGGCACCGGTGACCAACACGTCTTCGCCGACGAGATCGAAGGAAAGAGCCGTGTGGACGGCATTGCCGAACGGATCGAAGATCGCCGCAATCTCATCCGGAATATCATCCGGGATCGGCACGACATTGGCTTCCGGGATACAGACGAACTCACCGAACGAGCCCGGCCGGTTGACCCCGACGCCGAGCGTGTTGCGGCAAAGATGGCCCCTGCCCGCGCGGCAGTTGCGGCACTTGCCGCAGACGATATGCCCCTCGCCGGAGACACGCTCGCCGACATGGTACTTGGTGACGGACGAGCCGATTTCGGCAATCTCGCCGCAGAATTCATGGCCGACGACCATCGGCACCGGAATGGTCTTCTGCGCCCACTGGTCCCAGTTCCAGATATGCACGTCCGTGCCGCAGATCGCCGATTTCTTCACTCGGATCAGCACGTCGTTCGGGCCGACTTCCGGCACCGGCACGTTTTCCATCCAGAGGCCGACTTCGGGCTTCGCCTTGACCAGTGCCTTCATCATGTTGGACATGATCTTTTCTCCTCAAGGCCCTTAGATAACGCCGAGTTCACGGCCTGCTTCGGCAAAGACGGCAATTGCCCGCTCCACATCCGCCTTCGAATGCGCAGCCGACATCTGCGTGCGGATGCGCGCCTGATCCTTCGGCACGACGGGGAAGGAGAAGCCGACTACGTAGACGCCCTTTTTCAGCATCAGTGCCGCCATATCCTGCGCGAGCTTCGCGTCTCCCAGCATGACCGGGATGATCGCATGCCCCTCGCCTGCCAGCGTGAAGCCGAGCTTGGTCATCTCCGAGCGGAAGAGCGTCGCATTCGCCGTCAGGCGCTCGCGCAGCGCATCGCCGTTTTCGACGAGGTCGAAGACCTTCAGCGAGGCAGCGGCAATAACCGGCGCCAGCGTGTTGGAGAAGAGATAGGGGCGCGAACGCTGCCGCAGCCACTCGACGATCTCGGCCTTGGCCGAGGTATAGCCGCCGGACGCGCCGCCGAGCGCCTTGCCGAGCGTGCCGGTGATGATATCGACGCGGCCTTCGACGCCGCAATATTCCGGCGAGCCACGGCCATGTTTACCAACGAAGCCGACGGCGTGGCTGTCATCCACCATGACCATCGCGCCGTATTTCTCGGCGAGATCGCACACACCCTGCAGATTGGCAATGATGCCGTCCATGGAGAAGACGCCGTCGGTTGCGATCAGCTTGAAGCGGCGGCCTTCGGCCTTCTTCAGCTCTTCCTCAAGGGCCGCCATGTCATTGTTGGCGTAGCGGAAACGCTTGGCCTTGGAGAGGCGCACGCCGTCGATGATCGAGGCATGGTTCAGCGCGTCGGAAATGATCGCATCCTCTTCGGAGAGCAGCGTCTCGAACAGGCCGCCATTGGCATCGAAGCAGGAGGAATAGAGGATCGTGTCTTCCATGCCGAGGAAGGAGGAGATCCGCGCTTCGAGCTGCTTGTGTTCTTCCTGCGTGCCGCAGATGAAGCGCACCGAGGCCATCCCGTAGCCGTACCGGTCGAGCGCCTTCTTGCCGGCATCCGCCAGCTCTTCGTTATCGGCCAGGCCCAGATAGTTGTTGGCGCAGAAATTCAGCACCCGCTCACCGGAGGCAACGGCGATTTCGCCGGCCTGCTTGGAGGTGATGACGCGCTCGGATTTATAGAGACCGGCATCCTTGAGAGCGGCGAGTTCGCTGCGCAGATGCGAGAGGAAATTCGAGGTCATTATAGGCCCTTCTCTTGATGTTTCCCGTTGAGCGTCGGTTAGCACATCGCCATCGGCTTGTCTTGCTCAACGCTCTGCCGTGACAAGCAGAAAGGTAGGCCGGTCGAGCTCCTCGGCCCACTCAGGATGTTCGGCGAGATCCGGCTCGCTCGGCGCCCATTCCTCGACATAGCGGATGGTAAAGCCGGCAGCGATCAACGTGTTGATTGTCGTGCCGAGGCGGCGATGCTGTTTGACGACACCTTTGGCCAGCCAGTCCGTCGTCCGGCTTCCCTCGACGGCATAGCTGTCGAGCGGCCATATGCGCCGTCCCTCACTATCGGTGCTCCAGCCGGCATTGCGCGGTGCCATGAAAATCGGATGCTCGATCGTAAAGACGAAATGCGAGCCGGGAACGAGCGCCCGGTGAACCATCGCAACGAGCCGCACGAAGTTGCTGACATAGTGAAATGCAAGCGAACTATGCGCAAAATCGAACGAGGCTGCCGGCAGTTGCAGCTCTTCGAGATCGGCAATCCCATAGGTGATCGCCTCATCCCGCGTATCCGCCTTCGCCCGGGCAATCATTTTCTGCGAGATATCGAGACCGAGCACGCTTGCGGCACCGGCTGAACGGGCATACCGCGCAAACCAGCCGAAACCACAGCCGAGATCGACAACGCGCTTGCCCGTGAGATCCGGCAATTGCGCCTGAACCGCCGGCCATTCAGCAGCGCCATCAAGCCCCTCGATCGAGCGGCGCATGACGCTGTATCCGGCGAAGAACTCCGCCGTATCATAGATATTCTGGCTCATGACGATCCTCCCGAGAGCAACTGTAAGACACCCGTCATCCTCTCAAGAATATGGCATCCTGGGGTCGCAAGGCTAAAGCCTACATAGCCGCGCTATTCATCGTGAGACAGGATGATATCGAGGAAGGCGTCGCCGTAGCGCTCGAGCTTCGACTGGCCGACGCCGGAAATGCCAAGCAGTTCCTTGCGGCTGCGCGGCCGTTCGGTGGCAAAGGCAATCAGCGTCGTATCGGGGAAGACGACATAGGGCGGCACGCCGAGCGATTTGGCGATCGACATGCGCTCGGCCCTGAGCGCCTCGAAGAGCGTGCCATCTGCACCCGAAAGCCCGGTCCTGCGCTCGGCACGCTCGGTCTTTTTCGCCCGTCGCTCGGAAGGCGCGCGATCCTTGCGGAAGAAGACTTCCCGCTCACGCTTGAAGACTGAACGCGCCTCCGGCTCCAGCTTCAAGGCGCCGAAAGCTTCGTGATCGGTACGCACCAGCCCCATCGCCAGAAGCTGGCGGTAGACGGATTGCCAGGTGCGCGCCGGAATATCCTTGCCGACGCCGAAGACCGGCATACCGACATGTCCGAAGCGCTCGGTCTTCTCATTGATGTTGCCCATGAGCACATCGATCACGTGGCCTGCCCCGAAACGCTCGCCGGTGCGGTAGATAGCGGCCAGCGCCTTGATCGCAGCTTCCGTCCCGTCCCAGGTTTCGACCGGCTTCACGCAGGTATCGCAATTGCCGCATTTGCCGCCATGCGCCTCGCCGAAATGCGCCAGGATCGCCTGTCGCCGACAGGACGCCGTCTCGCAGATCGCCAACAGCGCATTCAGCTTGCCGCGCTCTATGCGTTTGATCTCGTCTGCCGCATTGCCCTCATCGATCATCCGCCGGCGTTGGATCACATCAGCCATGCCATAGGCCATCCAGACTTCGGAGGGCAGGCCGTCGCGGCCCGCACGGCCCGTCTCCTGATAATAGGCCTCGACAGAGCCCGGCAGATCGAGATGGGCGACGTAACGCACGTTAGGCTTGTCGATGCCCATGCCGAAGGCAACGGTGGCGACAAGGCAGAGTTCTTCTTCCTTCAGGAAAGCATCTTGGTTGGCGTCGCGCAGCGCCCGATCCATGCCGGCATGATAGGCAAGTGCCCGGATGCCCTGCGTGTTCAGCCAATCCGCCGTATCCTCGACTTTGGCGCGCGACAGACAATAGACGATACCGCTATTGCCTTTGTGGCCGGCGAGAAAACGTAAGAGCTGCTGGCGCGGCTGATCCCGCTCGACGATCTCATAGGCAATGTTCGGCCGGTCGAAGCTCGTCGTGAAGACCTCGGCATTGTCGAGCATCAGCCGCTCGATAATGTCCTCCCGCGTATGCGGATCGGCGGTCGCCGTCAGTGCAATGCGCGGCACGCCGGGATAATGCTCCGCAAGCCTGCCGAGTTCGCGGTATTCCGGCCGGAAATCATGGCCCCATTGGGAGACACAATGCGCCTCGTCGATGGCGAAAAGCGCGATCTTCGCATTGCTGATAATTTCGCGAAAACCATCCGTGAGGATGCGTTCCGGTGTGACATAGAGCAGGTCGAGATTATCAGAGGAAATAGCACGGCGGATCGCGACATATTCCTCGCGAGAAATGGAGGAATTGAGTGCGGCGGCGCGAATGCCGAGCTGCTTCATCGCTTCCACCTGATCACGCATCAGCGCAATCAGCGGCGAGACGACGATGCCGAGACCTTGGCGACAAAGTGCAGGGATCTGGAAGCAGAGCGATTTGCCAGCGCCGGTAGGGAAGAGCACGACTGCATCGCCACCGGCAACGACATGCTCCACCACTTCCTGCTGACGCCCGCGAAAGGCGGGGTAGCCATAAATGCGCTTCAATACGTCAAGCGGCTGGGCCGGGCCCGCAAACAGGGCGTCCGATGCGGAGAGCGGCGGTTCGTTGCGTTCGGTCTGCTGCATCAGTGGCTCGCAGCGCCCTTGACGCGGCCGGAAAGCACACCGAAGCCATCGATGATGGCTTCCTGGTTCTCAAGCCGCAACGCCTCGAAATGGACTTCCTGTGAAGCGCGCATCAGCCGATCGATCTCGGCATCGTCGCCCGCCTCCGTCGCTTGCGCGATATCACGCTCCAGTTCGATCTTCTGCCAGCGCAGATCCTTGGCACGCTTGTGGAAGGCAAGCGCCTGGCGATAACCCTCGCGGGCATCTTCCATCGCTGCCTGCTCGGTGGCCGTCCAGAGCCGGGCATTACGCACCTGCTGATCAAGGTTCTTCAGGAGCGAACCGAAGCCCGCGACATCGAGGCACTCCAACAGGTAATCACGTGTCAGATGCGGCCCCGCGACAATGGCAGCCGCTCCCAGCATCGCCGACCAGAGCTTCTGCAGATCGCGATTGTCATAATCGATGGCAGCGATCTCGTCATAGTCGTCAAGCATCAGCGCGGGATGGTTGACGACAGTCAGCGCCAGCACACACTCACGGAGCGCCGCATTTTCCTGATGGCCACGCACGAGGCCCGAACGGGTCAAGCGATCCGATGCGAACGCCTGCGTTCGAGGTCCTCCGGCCTTCCCGCCCTGCTCCTTCTGCCCACGGAAATTGCCGCCCCTAGCAAAATTGCTGCCACCACCGAAATTGCCGCCGCCGAAGTTGCGACGATCGCCGCCGCGATTCTGGAACTGCGGTTGGAAGAAGCTGTTCAGCCGGTCGCGCATATCCTGCTGGTAATGGCGGCGCACATTCTCGTCACCAATGACGGCAACGAGCTGTTTCAACCGCGCTTCCAGCTCGGCGCGCGCTTCCGGCGTATCGAAAGTGCCGTTTCTCGCCTCGCGATCCCAGAGCATCTCCGAAAGCGGTTTTGCCTGCGCCATGACCTTATCGAAAGGTGCCCTGCCGTCCTGACGCACGAGATCATCGGGATCCTTGCCATCAGGCAGCAGAGCGAAACGCACGCTGCGTCCCGGCTTCAGATGCGGCAGTGCCAGATCGGCGGCGCGGTTGGCGGCACGAATGCCGGCGCCGTCGCCATCGAAGCAGAGCACCGGCTGCGACGTCATCTTCCAGAGCAGGTCGAGCTGGTTTTCCGTCAGCGCGGTACCGAGCGGTGCCACGGCATTCTCGATGCCCGCCTGATGCAGCGCGATCACATCCATATAGCCTTCGACGGCGATGATCGTGCCTTCGCCATTCGCCCCCTGCATCGAGCGGCGCGCACGGGCGAAATTGTAAAGCACATTGCCCTTGTGGAAGAGCTCGGTCTCATTCGAATTGAGGTACTTCGCAGGCGCATCCGGCGACATGGCGCGGCCGCCGAAGGCAATGACCTTCTCGCGGGAGGACAGGATCGGGAACATGATGCGATCGCGGAACCGGTCGTAGGAAACAGGCACATTCTCGTGCACGACAAGCCCGCAGGCCTCGATCTGCTCCTTGGGCACGCCCTTGCCCGCCAGAAATTCTTTCAGCGCATTGCGGCTGTCAGGCGCAAAACCCAGCCGGAAGGTCTCGATGGTGCGGCCTGTCAGCCCGCGCTCGCGCAGATAGGCGCGTGCTCGCGCGCCATTCGCCGTCTGCAACTGGTCCTGAAAGAACTGCGTCGCCATTTCCATGACGTCGAGAAGCGAGGTGCGCTCCTTCTCGCGTTTTTCCATCTGCGGATCGGCAACCGGCATCGGCACGCCGGCCATGTCGGCAATCGTCTGTACGGCTTCGGGGAAATTCTGGCCTTCGAGTTCGGTCAGGAAGCGGAAATGGTCACCGGTCACGCCGCAGCCGAAACAATGGTAGCGCCCCTTGCGGTCTTCGCAGTGGAAGCTCGGCGACTTCTCGCCATGGAAGGGGCAGCAGGCCCAATAGTCGCCGCGCGAAACGTTGGTCTTGCGCTTGTCCCAGCTCACGCGCCGCGCAATCACGTTCGATATGGGAACGCGTTCGCGGATATCGTCCAGGAAGGTGGGGGAAAAGCGCATCTCTACCTCTTGCAGAACCTCCATATAAGCAGCTTTGCCGCGCCGCGCCACGAAACTTCTGCCGTAAGTCCCGCTTTTCACAGGGCGGGAGACACTGTCACAAACGCTTGCCGACGCCATTCAACAACGCGTTATCGGGATCGCGCAGGGGGTGCGACATTTTTGACATCTCTCAATTTTCGAGGCCCCGGTTTCATCCACGCCGCGAGAACCCGTCTCTTTGGAAGATTCCATAAAAACAATAATTTAAAAAAGAAATGGCCGGTTTGGATTATGCTTCCGGAAGAGCGCCACACGCGTCCGTATACACAATCCGGAAGGTCGGATTCGGGATTATTATATTTTTGTAATTTGAATAAGCCGGGGCGTCGCAATAAGTTCGATCTCAACAAAGCGATCCTCGAGCGAGGCACCATCCCTACCCCCGGCGCCGCCTCGCAAGGGTGCCTTTGCAAATACCCGCCGGCTTGGGTTTCGACCCTGCGTCGCTGACGGAAGCAAAGAGCAAGAAGGCAGGAGCGCCCCCAGCTCCTGCCTTCTTATTTTTGGGAGCAATTCCAGCAAAAGTGCGCTGCGGTTTTGCATCTGGAATTGCGTAAAAGCAAAGAGACGGAGTATTTCCGTCTTTCGGAGAAAACCGGAAATGCTCATGGCTCTCCGCCGTGGCTTTTATTGAGCTTTACCTTACTGATTAACCCCTAAAATACAAAAGCATTGACACTTCCAATAGGCGTGGCAAATGAATGCGCAAAACTCCTGGACAGCGCTATGGCCTACACCGCAGAAAAACTTGCAGCCGATGATAATTTTCTTGCTGCAATTCTTCATTGTGCCAATCAAATGCTCGCGATCTATCGCGAGAGCCCGCGTATTGCATCGATATTCGCAGCACAACAGCGCTGGTTGATGGCGCATGCGGGCTTCGCTCTTTATTATGGCTATCCCGGTGATGAGAAGCGCGGCCTTTACTCTGGCCGTTTCATCGATTTCGTCATCCAGAACAAGATCGCCAGCCGCAACACCGCAGCCGCCTTCGTGCAGGAAATGCTGGCCTATCGCTTCCTGCGCCCCGTTCCGGGCGACGACAAACGCACCCGCTTTCTCGAACCGACGGAAACGGCCGAACACCATTTCACCAAATGGCTGACCGCCCACCTGATGATTCTCGATAGCCTCGATGGCGGCAGCCGCGCGGAAAATCTGACGACCGATCCCAAATTGATCGCGCGCCTGCAGCCGGTCATTGCCAGAAAGATCATCGAGACCGAAGCTGTCCGTGACCCCGGCGCCACCTTCAACCTCTTCAACTGGGCCAATTCCGGCGGCCTCGTCATGGACTATCTGATTTCGCGCCTGCCGGACTTTCCCCGTTCCGCCGACCGCGTCGCCGTCGGTCCACTGTCGCTGCGCGAGATACGCGATCAGTTCATGATTTCCAATACGCACCTGAAGCGCCTGCTCACGCAGGCGGCGGATATGGGAAGCGTGGGCTGGACCGAGCCGCCGAGAAAGGGCGATTTCTGGCTCTCCCGCGGCTTCGTGCTCGAATATTGGAATTATCAGGCGGCGAAATTCGCCATTATCGACGCTGGCGCCGAAACGGTGTTTGGGCCTGCGGTCGAAGAACAACCGCAGGCAAGACGTCTTATTTCAGCAGCTCTTTGACAGTGCCGGAGGCCTTGGCAAAGTCCATCTGGCCGGCGTAGCGCTCTTTCAGGGCAGCCATGATCTTGCCCATGTCCTTCGGGCCCTCGGCGCCGACATCCTTGATGATGGCAGCAATATTGGCGCGCACCTCATCGTCGGAAAGCTGCTTGGGCATGAAGTCCTGGATAAAGGTGATTTCGGCACGCTCCTTGGCTGCAAGCTCGGGACGGGCGTTCTCTTCGTAGATCTTTGCCGACTCATCGCGCTGTTTCACCATCTTGGCGAGGATCTGCAGCACTTCGTCGTCACCAGCCTCTTCCTTGCCGACACCACGATTGGCGATGTCGCGATCCTTGATCGCCGCCTGGATGAGGCGGATGGTGCCAAGACGCTCCATCTGCTTCGCCTTCATGGCCTCTTTGAGCTGGGTGCTGAGTTGATCGCGCAGCATGTCGTTACTCCTTCTGGAGCATCGCACCGAAAAGTGCGAAGCGGTTTTCGGGTGGTCCGATGCTTGAACAAAAACCTGGAGCGACGAATCCGTCTCTTGGGCCGCCGCTTTAGAATGGCGCTTCATAAACCAGGCTGATGCGTGGGATCAAATAAATTGCGAGAATCCCGGCAATATCAGCAGGAAAAGTGCGGCAATCTGCGGTACAAAGATTGACCTAGGCAAAGAGCGTGGCTATCTACCGCCACCTGCACCAAAATTCGTGATCAGGCGTCAAACGCGGCCAAAGCCGCGCGCCTGCACCTGCGAGATCAAATGGCCGGCCAGCGTTACCGAACGCAAGAGCCCGCCGGAAACGGGATGAAGATGACCGCAACAGCACCCTGGACAACCGAAAAGCCGACCGCCCTGCTCGTTCTCGCCGACGGCACCGTCATCGAAGGCAAGGGCATCGGCGCCACCGGCAAGGTCCAGGCCGAGGCGGTCTTCAATACCGCGCTGACCGGTTACGAGGAAATCCTGACCGACCCCTCCTATCTCGGCCAGATCGTTACCTTCACCTTCCCCCATGTCGGCAATATCGGCACCAACGAAGAAGACATCGAAGACCTGACGCCGGCTGCCCGCCACGGCGCAGTCGGGGTGATCTTCAAGGCCGATATCACCGAACCCTCGAACTATCGCGCCGCAAAACATCTCGACGCCTGGCTTAAGGCCCGCGGCATCGTCGGGCTCTGCGGCATCGACACGCGCGCGCTGACCGCCTGGATTCGCGAAAACGGCTCTCCGAACGCCGTTATCGCCCATGACCCCACAGGCAACTTCGATGTGGACGCGTTGAAGGCAGAAGCCAAGGCCTGGAGCGGCCTCGAAGGCCTCGACCTTGCCAAGATCGCGTCGTCCGGGCAGTCCTCGCAATGGTCGCAGACCCCCTGGATCTGGAACGAAGGTTACGGCGAACTCGCCGCCGCTGAGAGCAAGTATCATGTCGTCTGCCTGGATTACGGCGTGAAGCGCAATATCCTGCGCCTCTTCGCCGGTCTCGACTGCAAGGTCACGGTCATGCCGGCAACGGCTAGTGCACAGGATGTGCTCGCCCTTCAGCCGGATGGTATCTTCCTGTCGAATGGCCCGGGCGACCCAGCCGCCACAGGCGAATATGCCGTGCCAGTCATCAAGGAACTGATCAGCACCGATATCCCGGTCTTCGGCATCTGCCTCGGCCACCAGATGCTGGGCCTGGCACTCGGCGCCAGAACCAAGAAGATGCACCAGGGTCATCACGGCGCAAACCATCCCGTCAAGGACCACACGACCGGCAAGGTCGAGATCGTCTCCATGAACCACGGCTTCGCGGTCGATACGAAGTCGCTGCCCAAAGGTGTTGAGGAGACTCACGTTTCTCTGTTCGACGGCACCAATTGCGGCCTGCGCGTTCTCGGCAAGTCGGTCTTCTCCGTCCAGCACCACCCGGAAGCCTCGCCCGGCCCGCAGGACAGCCACTACCTCTTCCGCCGCTTCGTCAACATGGTGCGCGAGAAGAAGGGCGAACCGGCACTCGCCGAACGCTGATATCAGTTCAAGGCCCGTTCAAGCGGGCCTTTTTCTTTGTCCGCATATTGACCTCAACATAACTTGAGGAATTACAGAAGTGCCTGCAACACATCAGATGCAGGAGAAACTGGATGAGCGGAGCTTTCTACAGAATAGACAAATTCGTCGTGCCGGCTGCGGCGCGCGAGGAATTTCTCGTCAAAGTGATGATGACCCATAAGGTGCTGCAAGCCCAGGAAGGGTTCGTCAATCATGCGGTGCTGGAACAGGTTGCCGGCCCCGGCGAATTCAATTTTGTAACAGTTGCCGAGTGGGAAAGCGCCGATGTTGTCGAGCGTGTGCGGGCAGTTGTCGCCGCAGCCCACAAGGCGGCCAATTTCGACCCGCAGGAAATGTTTGCGCGCCTCGGCATTCGCGCCGATCTCGCCAGCTACAAGCCAGTGGCTGCCTGACAAAAAACGGCCGGCCTACGCGCCGGCCGCGACCCCTTCCCGGCGAACGAGGATATAGAAGCGCGCGCAGAGCATGGCGGCAGCGGCCGCAAGCCCGACGAGGAAGCCGTACCAGATGCCGAGCCCGCCGAAACCGAACGGAAAGGCAAAGGCCCATGCGAGGAAGAAACCGATCGGCCAATAGGCGATCAGCGCCATGATCATCGGCACGCGCGCATCCTTCAATCCGCGCAACAAGCCGCTGGCGATTGCCTGCAGGCCGTCGACGAACTGGAAGAGGCCGGCAATGATGATCAGCGGACCGGCATAGGCCAGCACCTGAGGCGCCTCCGGCAGGCTGACATCGAGGAACAGGCGCGCGAGAACCTGCGGTATGGTCGCGAAGATGATGCTGCCGATGATCGCGGCAACACTGGCGATGATCAGCACGGTGATCGCAGCCCGCACCAGACCGGCGTGATCGCCCTGCCCGTGCGCAACGCCGACGCGGACGGTTGCCGCCTGGCCAAGGCCGAGCGGGATCATGAAGGCCATCGAAGCCCACTGCAGGGCAATGCCGTGGGCTGCAAGTTCGATCGTGCCGATATGGCCCATCAGCAGCGAGGCGGCGGTGAACAGGCTGACTTCGGCCAGGATGGTGATGCTGATCGGCAAGCCCAAACGGATGACCTCGAAGAAGGCATGCCAGTCCGGCTTCCAGAAACGCACGAAGATCTCGTAGCGCCGCGTCTCCTCCCTGCTCTGCACGTAGGACAGAATGAACAGGAAACCGGCCGCCTGCACCGCAACGGATACGATGGCAGCACCTTCAAGGCCCATGACCGGCAGGCCGAAATGACCGAGCACCAGGATGTAAGCGCCGATCGCATTCAGCACCAGCATGGCGATGGTGACCTGGAGAATGACGCCGGCCTTGCCGATGGCGCTGACGAGTGCGCGCATCACATTGTAGAGCAGGCCCGGCAGCACGCCGAACTGACCAATGACGATATAGCCATGGGCGAGCTTCGCGACCTCCGGCTTCTGACCGAAGTACTGCAAGATCGCCTCGGAATTGAAGAAGGCCGGCTGCATCAGCAGCCAGTAGCAGATGACCACCCAGATACCCATGCGCAGCGACCGGCGCACCGTCACCACGTCGCCGCGGCCATAGGCCTGCGCCACCATCGGAATGACGGCAATCGCAAAACCCGAACCGAAGATCAGGATCGTGAACAGGAACTGCGCCGAAAGCACCATGGCAGCCAAATGCTCGGCTCCGAGCTGGCCGACGATCATGACGTCGGTCATGCCGATGCCGAACTGCGCCAGTTGGGCACCGATCAACGGCACGCCGAGCATCAGCGTGGCGCGGAAATGCGCAGACCAGCGGTTGTCGGTGGCAGGCGCGGCGGCGCGCACCTCGATCGGCGTGTCCATGACACTCTTCCTGTAATTGAATCTGTTTGGGCCATATTACGGCAAATATCCTGTCGCCTTAGAGCAAAGTAGCGCAAAGAACCACCCTGAAACGGGCAGATGCTGAAAAATTCATCATGGCTTCACTGATTTTGATAGATCACTCCGCGGCGTTGAAAGCGCCTGCCGGCGTCTTCGCCGTCGTCACCCGCATCAAGAATACAACTGCCGCGAAAAGAATGAAAAACGCTGCCAAGAGATAGGGCGCACCGGCGAAGGTGACCGGCGCGTCCGGCTTGGTGAAATAGCCGAACATCTGCGTAAAGATCAGCGGGCCGATAATCGTCGTGATGCTGCTGATGCTGGTGAGCGCGCCCTGCAGCTCGCCCTGTGCCGAAGGCGGCACCTTGCCGGCGGCAATGCTGCGAAGCGGCGGATCGGCGACATTCTCCATGACCGTCAATACGATCACGGCATAGACGACCCAGCCCTCCCAGGCGAAGGCATAGCCTGTGAGAGCGGTCATCGAGAAACACAGGCCAAGCAGCGCTGTCTTCCATTCACCGAGAACAGGGACGACACGCGGAAGAACGAGTCCCATGACGAGAGCTGCGCCGATCCCGTAAATGCCGAGGGACAGGCCGATCTGCCCTTCACTCCAGCCGTAACGGAAAGTCGAGACGAAGGACCAGACCGAGGGATAGACGGCATGGGCGAGGAAAAACAGGAACATGACGAGGCAAACCCAGCCGATGCCGGGATAGTGCCGCATCTGCCGCAAAGCGCCGAGCGGGTTTGCTCGCTTCCATTCGAAGGTGCGGCGGTTCTTCGCTTCCAGCGTTTCCGGCAGCAGGAAACAGGCGGCGACAAAATTGATGAAGGAAAGCGCGGCCGCACCGAAGAACGGCACGCGCGGCCCGAACTCGCCTAGGAAGCCGCCGATAACGGGGCCGACCGTGAAACCGACACCGAAGGCGATGCCGATCAGGCCGAAATTCTTGGCGCGGTTCTCCTCATTGCTGATGTCGGCGATATAGGCCGAGCAGGTGGCGAAACTGCCGCCGCTGATGCCCGCGAGCACCCTGCCGACGAAGAGCATCCAGTAGCTGGTGGCAATGGCGCAGATGAAATTATCGAACGCGAAGGTCAGCACGGAGAGCAGCAGGATCGGGCGGCGCCCGAAACGGTCGCTCAAGTTTCCGAGCAGCGGCGCAAACAGGAACTGCATCAGCGAATAGATCAGCATCAGCCAGCCGCCGTCGACGGCCGCATCGCTGACCGTGCCACCCGTCAACTCCTCCAGAAAAACGGGCAGCACCGGCATGATGATGGCAATGCCGATAATATCCAGAAAGAGAATGATGAAGACCAGGAAAAGGCCGCGGCGAACGAATTTCGGATCAAGCATGAGACATCTCTACAGCCGGTATTTTCTGAAAAGACGATCTCGTCGCCGAGTATATGACATAGCCGATTGAAATAGCCGAAACAATACGTGAACATTTCAATGTTTTGATGGCGGGGCCGCCAAAACAGATGGTTCAGACACTTTTCCGCTGCTCCATCCGCACAAAATCCACAAAAGCCCGCAGCGGCGTGGGCATGTGATGGCGGCTCGGATAATAGAGGGAGGGGCCGGAAAATTCGCTACCCCATTCGCTTAAAATGGGCATCAGCCGGCCATCCGCTATGCCGGGCGTCAGCAGCTCTTCGAACGTGTGGATGACGCCAAGCCCGGCAAGCGCCGCTTCAATTTCCATCTCCGCCGCATTGGCGATGATCGGGCCTGATGGAGTGATGACCAGCGTCTCATCGCCGCGTTCGAACTCCCATGCAAGAGAGGCGCCGCTCAGGAAGCGATGGCGGATACAGCTATGCTCCAGCAGATCCCGCGGGTGCTGCGGCACGCCTCGCCTCTCGAGATAGGCAGGAGAGGCAGCCGTCACATAGCGCTGCCTGCGTGGGCCGATCGGCACGGCAATCATGTCGCGTTCCAGCCTCTCATCATAACGAACACCGGCATCGAAACCGGCGGCCAGCACATCGATGAAATTATCGTCGGCTATGATCTCCAGCGTGATCTGCGGGTAGAGCGCGAGGAACCGTGCGGCGAGTCCGGCCATGAAAAGCTTCACGACTATGCTTGGCACATTGAGCCGCAGAGTGCCCGCCGGATTATCGCGGAAACTGTCGAGCTGACCAAGCGCGGCAGCGACTTCCAAAAGCGCCGGGGACAGCCGTTCGAGCAACCCCTCTCCGGCTGCCGTCGGTGTCACGGAACGCGTCGTGCGGTTGAGAAGCCGCACGCCGAGCCGTTCTTCCAGTCGCCGCAGAGAATCGCTTAAGGAGGAAGCGGAAACGCCGCGCTTGCGGGCCGCAGACCGAAAACTGCGCTCCCTTGCAATTGCAGCAAAGGCATCCAGATCACTGAGGGGAAGATCGTCCATTGTGCACTTACCCGTACGGCCTGTTCGAAACTATCCGGATTATCGCACAGAGTTAACAGCGATAAAACCGCATCCGAAGACGCCATCGGGGCGCTGAAGGAGAAGAAGATGCAGACCTATCGTTTGGGAAAGACCGGCCCGGAAGTTTCGGTCATCGGCCTCGGCTGCATGGGCATGTCGGGCATGTACGGTCCGTCCGATCGCGCTGAAAGCATTGCAACCATTCATGCCGCGCTGGATGTCGGCGTCAACCTGCTCGATACCGGCGATTTCTATGGCATGGGCCACAATGAAATGCTGATCGGCGAAGCACTGAAAGGCCGCAAGCGCGAGGACGTCGTCATCAGCGTCAAGTTCGGCGCGCTACGCGATCCCTCGAATGGCTGGAACGGTTACGACGCCCGCCCGATCGCGGTGAAGAACTTCCTCGCTTATACGCTGCAGCGACTCGGTGTCGACTACATCGATATCTACCGTCCCGCCCGCCTCGATCCGAACGTTCCGATCGAGGAAACGGTCGGCGCCATCGCCGATCTCATCAAGGCGGGTTATGTCCGCCATGTCGGGCTTTCCGAAGTCGGCGCCGATACGGTCCGCCGGGCCGCTACCGTGGCTCCCATCGCCGACCTGCAGATCGAATATTCGCTGATTTCCCGCGGCATCGAGGATGAAATTCTGCCGACGACCCGCGAACTCGGTATTTCCATCACCGCCTATGGCGTGCTGTCGCGCGGCCTCATCAGCGGCCACTGGCAGAAGGGCCAGCACGGACAAGGCGATTTCCGCGCCGTCAGCCCGCGCTTTCAGGAAGGCAATATCGATGAGAACCTCGCTCTGGTGGAAGAACTCAGGAAGATCGCCATCCTCAAGGGCGCCTCGGTCGCCCAGGTCGCCATCGCCTGGGTGGCGGCACAGGGCAAGGATATCGTGCCGCTGGTCGGCGCCCGCCGCCGCGACCGCCTGACGGAAGCGCTCGGCTCCCGCGCAGTCGAGCTCACCGCCGACGATCTCTCTGCCATCGAACGCGCGGTGCCGAAAGGGGCCGCCAGGGGCGCCCGTTATCCGGAGGCCCAACTCAAGCACATGGACAGCGAAAGGTAAGCTGCCCCGGCTGACCGGCACCCTGCTCTCGAGTCGGGTGCCGGATGTCCCGTTCAGATCGGGTTGGAGAATGTATCGCAGGCCGCAAGCTGTCCGCTGTCGAAACCGCGCTTGAACCAGCGCGCGCGCTGGGCCGACGTGCCGTGGTTGAAACTCTCAGGCACGACATAGCCCTGCGAGCGCTTCTGCAGCGTATCGTCGCCGATCTGCTGGGCGGCATTCAGCGCTTCCTCCAGATCGCCGGCGTCGAGAATACCCTTCTGCTGCGTATATTTGCCCCAGATACCGGCAAAGCAATCCGCCTGCAGTTCGACACGAACCGACATCTTGTTGGCGTCGGCCTCGCTCATGCTCTGGCGTGCCTGATTGAACTTCGGCAGGATGCCGAGCAGGTTCTGCACATGGTGGCCAACCTCATGGGCGACCACATAGGCTTCGGCGAAATCGCCGGATGCGCCGAACTGGTCGGAAAGCTGTTGGAAGAAGGCCGTGTCGAGATAAACCTTGTGATCACCGGGGCAATAGAAGGGACCAGTCGCAGCCGAGGCGAAACCGCAGGCTGATTGCGTCTGGCCGGAGAAGAGCACGAGGCGCGGTTCTTCGTAATCCTTGCCCTGGGACTGGAAGATGCCATGCCAGGTATCTTCGGTCTCGGCAAGAACCGTGCGCACAAAGGCGGTCATCTCGTCATTTGCGGGCGCCTGTGAGGAAGATTCGCTCTGCGAATAGCCAGAATCGCCCATCGAGCCACCACCGCCATCCATCACCTGCATGAGATCGATGCCCATCGCCTTGAAGATCAGGTAGATGACGACGAGGAAAATGATCATGCCGATGCTGAGCCCGCCACCGCGACGGCCGACACCGCCGCCCGATGGAAAGCTGAAGCCGCCACCGCGGCCGAAGGGATTGCGTCCCGTACCACCGGAGGGATCGCCGCGGCGATCCTCGATATTGTCGGACTGACGCCGGCCTTTCCATTCCATCTTCGATCTCCCCGGCGATGCGCGCCATGCATGCTCTCAGGAGTAAGTTATATATCCGGTGCGAGGACGAATTCCAGCCGCCGCTTCCTCACGCCGCGCGGTTGCGGCGCGCACGAAAGCGGATAGCGCCAAAAATCGCAGCGGCGACCAGCCCGAACACCGCTGCGGCCAGCCAGCTGTTGCCGGAGAAGGCGACCGCATTCATCAACCGGCCCGGCAGCAGCGTGGCAAGGCCCGCAACGACGATGCCGCCGAAATACATGCCCGATACGATCCGGCGATGCGTGTGGATATCGTGCCGCCGCGCGGCAAGGATCGCCCGCCAGCTTCCGGCCCCGCCGACGCTTCGGCTGAAGAAATGCCGGCAACTGCTTGACGCGACTCCAGCTTTCCCGCTTCCTGATGGTGAGGAGATCTGCAGGAGGATGTCGATGAAAGCTGTGCGCCTGGAAGCGACCGGAAAACTGTATATGCGCGAGGTCGAAAAGCCCGTTCCCGGACCGGGCGACCTGCTGGTGCGCATCGAAGCTTGCGGCATCTGCGGCACCGACCGGCATCTTTTCCTCGGCGAATTCCCCTCCCATCCACCGGTAACCCTCGGCCATGAATTCGCCGGCATCATCGAAGCGGTCGGACCCGAGGTCACCGGCTTCCGTTCCGGCATGCGCGTGACCGGCGATCCCAATATCGCCTGCGGCCGTTGCGAGGAGTGCCACAATGGCCGCGTCAATCTCTGCCGGAACCTGCAGGCGATCGGCATCCACCGCGACGGCGGTTTCGCTGAATACGTCTGCATGCCGCAAAGCCAGGCATTCGCGCTGCCGCTCGAACTCGATCCGCTGCACGGCGCCTTTTGCGAGCCTCTCGCCTGCTGCCTGCACGCCGTCGATCTCGCCAATATCAGGACCGGCGCTTCCGTCATCGTGCTCGGCGGCGGCGTGATCGGCCTGCTCACCGTCCAGCTTGCCCGGCTTGCCGGTGCGACGCGCATTCTTCTCGTCACCCGTAATGCGGACAAACGCGCGCTCGCTGAAAAACTTGGTGCCACCGCGACCGTCGACCCGTCGCAGGCGGATACCATCAGCGGCATTACCGGCGACGGCGGATTGCTTCCTGGCGGAGCCGACGTCGTCTTCGAATGCGCCGGCGTGCCGGAAACAATGATACAGGCACCACGGCTCGCAAGACGCGGCGGCACTGCCGTCATCCTTGGCGTCATGCCGCAAGGTGCAAAAGTAGAGATCGAACCCTTCGACCTCTTGTTCCGCGAGGTGAACCTCGTCAGCTCTTTCCTCAACCCCTTCACGCACCAGCGCGCTGCCGATCTCATCGCGACAGGCGCGATCAAGGTTGAGCCGTTGATTTCGCGCCGGATCACGCTCGAACAGGCGCCCAATGCGATTGCCAATCCGGCCCCCGGCGGCGAGATTCGCACGCTGGCGATACCTGCCGGGCAATAGGCCCCCAAAAGCGATCCGGGATTCCTGTCGATTCCGTGATTTATGGGGTTCCGTTTGCAAAAACATTTGCCTATAAGCCGCTTCTAGCCTGAAAAGACCCTCAATGCGCGACCCGACCCGGTGCCCTCCCACCCTGGCCGGCTTTTTGCGCAGCTAGAAATGGATATCGCCCATGCCGAAGCGCCAAGACATCAAATCGATCCTCATCATCGGCGCGGGACCGATCGTCATCGGCCAGGCTTGCGAATTCGACTATTCCGGCACCCAGGCCTGCAAGGCGCTGAAAGAGGAAGGCTACCGCGTCATCCTCGTCAACTCCAACCCGGCAACGATCATGACCGATCCCGGCCTCGCCGACGCTACTTACGTCGAGCCGATCACGCCTGAGGTCGTCGCCAAGATCATCGCCAAGGAACGCCCCGACGCGCTGCTGCCGACCATGGGCGGCCAGACCGCACTGAATACCGCTCTTTCGCTGAAGCGCATGGGCGTGCTCGACCGCTATAATGTCGAGATGATCGGCGCAAAGCCTGCCGCGATCGACAAGGCCGAAGACCGCGCCCTCTTCCGCGAGGCGATGGCCAAGATCGGCCTCGAAACGCCGCAATCGATGCTGGCCAACGCCACCGACATCAAGGATGCCGACCGCAAGACGCATGAGGCCGAACGCACCAAGTTGCGCGAGGGCTTCTCGGGTCCGGAACTCGACAAGGCGCTCGACGAACTCGAAAACCAGTGGAACCTCGGGGAGACCGACCGCAAGCAGCGCTATATCAGTCATGCCATGGCAATCGCCGCGCAGGCGATCGACGTCGTCGGCCTGCCGGCCATCATCCGCCCCTCCTTCACCATGGGCGGCACCGGCGGCGGCATTGCCTACAACCGCTCGGAATTCTTCGAAATCGTCGGCGGCGGCCTCGATGCCTCGCCGACCACGGAAGTGCTGATCGAGGAATCGGTGCTCGGCTGGAAGGAATATGAGATGGAGGTCGTCCGCGACAAGGCGGACAACTGCATCATCATCTGCTCGATCGAAAACATCGACCCGATGGGCGTCCATACCGGCGACTCGATCACCGTCGCCCCTGCGCTGACGCTGACGGACAAGGAATACCAGATGATGCGCAACGCCTCGATCGCGGTTCTGCGCGAGATCGGCGTTGAGACCGGCGGCTCGAACGTGCAGTTCGCCGTCAATCCCAAGGACGGCCGCCTCGTCGTCATCGAAATGAACCCGCGCGTATCGCGCTCCTCCGCCTTGGCATCGAAGGCCACCGGCTTTCCGATCGCCAAGGTCGCGGCCAAGCTCGCCGTCGGCTACACGCTGGACGAACTCGACAACGACATAACCGGCGGCGCTACCCCCGCCTCCTTCGAACCGTCGATCGACTATGTTGTCACCAAGATCCCGCGCTTCGCCTTCGAGAAATTCCCCGGCGCCTCGCCTGTCCTGACGACGGCGATGAAGTCGGTCGGCGAAGTGATGGCTATCGGACGCACCTTTGCCGAATCCCTCCAGAAAGCGTTGCGTGGCCTCGAAACCGGCCTTACCGGCCTCGATGAAATCGAAATCCCCGGCGTCGAAGAAGGCGAATCCAGCCAGAACGCCATCCGCGCCGCAATCGGCACGCCGACGCCCGACCGCCTGCGCATGGTCGCCCAGGCGCTACGCCAGGGCATGAGCATCGAAGAAGTACACGAAGGCTGCAAGATCGACCCGTGGTTCCTCGCCCAACTGAAGAACATCGTCGACATGGAGGCCCGCATTCGCGAGCACGGCCTGCCCGGTGATGCCGAAAACCTGCGCATGCTGAAGGCGATGGGCTTTTCCGACGCGCGTCTGGCGACGCTTGCCAACAAGCGTCCGAAGGAAGTGGCCGAAGTTCGCAACGCGCTGAACGTTCGCCCGGTCTTCAAGCGCATCGATACCTGCGCTGCCGAATTCGCCTCGCCGACCGCCTACATGTATTCGACCTACGAGACGCCCTTCGTCGGCATTGCCCGCTCCGAAGCCCAGGTCTCAGACCGGAAAAAGGTCGTCATCCTCGGCGGAGGCCCAAACCGTATCGGCCAAGGCATCGAATTCGACTATTGCTGCTGCCATGCCGCCTTCGCGCTGAAGGATGCCGGTTATGAAGCGATCATGATCAACTGCAATCCGGAAACGGTTTCGACCGACTACGACACGTCGGACCGCCTCTACTTCGAGCCGCTGACGGCCGAAGACGTGATCGAGATCCTCCGCGCCGAGCAGGAAAGCGGCGAAGTCGTCGGCGTTATCGTCCAGTTCGGCGGCCAGACGCCGCTGAAGCTCGCCGAAGCGCTCGAAAAGAACGGCATCCCGATCCTTGGCACCGCGCCCGACATGATCGACCTCGCCGAAGACCGCGACCGCTTCCAGAAGTTGCTGATGAAGCTCGACCTCAATCAGCCGAATAACGGCATCGCCTATTCCGTCGAGCAGGCCCGCCTCGTCGCAAGCGAAATCGGCTTCCCGCTGGTTGTGCGCCCCTCCTACGTTCTCGGCGGCCGCGCCATGCAGATCCTGCATGCGGAAAGCCAGCTGCAGAGCTACCTGCTCGACACCGTGCCGGAACTCGTGCCCGAGGATATCAAGCAGCGCTACCCGAACGACAAGACCGGCCAGATCAACACCCTGCTTGGCAAGAACCCGCTGCTCTTCGACAGCTACCTCAGCAACGCTATCGAAGTCGATGTCGATTGCCTCTCCGACGGCACCGACGTCTACATCGCCGGCATCATGGAACATATCGAGGAAGCCGGCATCCATTCGGGCGACAGCGCCTGTTCGCTGCCACCCCGCACGCTTTCGAACGAGATGCTCGACGAGCTGGAACGTCAGGCCAAGGCCATGGCCAAGGCGCTGAATGTCGGCGGCCTGATGAACGTGCAGTTCGCCATCAAGGACGGCACGGTCTACGTGCTCGAAGTGAACCCGCGCGCCTCGCGCACCGTACCCTTCGTCGCCAAGACCATCGGCGCGCCGATCGCCAAGATCGCCGCCCGCGTCATGGCCGGCGAGAAGCTCGATGCGACCTTCGCGGCCTATGGCGAAAAGCCAGATCCGCGCGCGCTCAAGCACATCGCCGTCAAGGAAGCCGTCTTCCCCTTCGCCCGTTTTCCTGGTGTCGATACGCTGCTTGGCCCGGAAATGCGCTCCACTGGGGAAGTCATCGGTCTCGACACCGATTTCGCGCTGGCCTTTGCCAAGTCGCAGCTCGGCGCCGGCGTCGAACTGCCGCGTGAAGGCACAGTCTTCGTGTCCGTGCGCGATGCGGACAAGACTCGCGTTCTGCCGGCGATCCGCATCCTCGTCGAACAGGGCTTCAAGGTACTGGCGACGGGCGGCACTGCCCGCTTCCTCGGCGAAAACGGCATCGAGGCGACCAAGATCAACAAGGTTCTCGAGGGACGTCCGCATATCGAGGACGCCATCCGCAACCGTCAGGTCCAGCTGGTCATCAACACGACCGACGGCAACAAGGCGATCTCCGACTCCAAGTCGCTGCGCCGCGCCACGTTGATGCAGAAGGTGCCTTACTACACCACGATGGCCGGCGCCGAAGCTGCCGCTCAGGCGATCAAGGCGCTCAAGGCCGGCAACCTCGAAGTCCGCCCGCTGCAGAGCTACTTCTGATCCGCAAGGAGGCATTGCCTCCTCGTCCGGAACATACCCCGAGTTTGCTGCTCTTGGATCGGGAGCAGCATATCCTCGTCCTCTTCAAAAACACTGGAACGCAGTGAATCACTTTCTGCACTCAGGCCGCCAAATGCCTGATCAGATTCATGTCCTGCCGGAAGCGGGCAAGCTCCTGCACCTTCCTCTCCTCGTCGGGAATCCGCAGCAGATAGGAGGGATGCACGGTGACGAAGAGCGATCGCCCCTCCTCCATCGCAATCGGGCGCCCGCGGACATCCCCCAGCTTCTGCTTCTCACCGGTCAGGGAAAACAGCGCCGTCGCGCCCATCGCCACGATCAGTTTTGGCTTCACCAGATCGAGTTCCAGCTTCAGCCACCAGCGGCAATGCTGCACTTCGCCCATATTGGGCTTCTGGTGGATACGCCGCTTGCCGCGCGGCTCGTATTTGAAATGCTTCACGGCATTGGTGACATAGAGCCTCGACCGGTCGATGCCGGCATCAGTGATCGCCTCGTCGAAAATCTTTCCGGCCGGACCGACGAAGGGTCGGCCTGCAAGATCCTCCTGGTCGCCCGGCTGCTCGCCGACGAACATGATCTCCGCATCGGCAGGACCCTCACCGAAGACGGTCTGCGTCGCCTTCGCATGCAGCGGGCATCGACTGCAGACGGCTGCCTCCTCGCGCAATGCCTCCAGCGTCCCGACTGGCGCCATTTGTGGCACCGGCATCCGGGACGCCGCTTCCTGAATACGGTTATGATAGGGAAGCGGCATGGTCGCTTCACGCTCGGCCATGGCGAGGACTTTTGCTTCCGCCTCGGCGATCAGGCCCGGAATGAGATCGGCTTCCGGAAGGTTCTTCCAGTATTTCTTCGGCATCTCGGCCTGCATGGCCTTAACCTTCAGCCGAGCCGGATTGAAGATGCTGGCGTAATAGGTGCGCCAGAGATCGTCGGTCGCATCGCTGATATCGGGCTTTTGGCAGGGCGTATTGCTTGTTGTCAGCCGCTCGCCATCCCAGGCAGCCGATCCTTTCGGCGTGACGATCAACCAGTCCATGTCGGTGAAACGGCGCTGGAAGAAAGGCGCCTTGCGTGCCACGATGTAATGATCCGGCTCAAACCAGGCGATGAATTTCCGCCGCCTGCCGTCTGATGTCGCAACCTCCTTGAAGCGGACGAAGGCGGTCATCTTGTGGGCGTCGCGATGCACGCTCTTCTGCATCAGCCGGGCGCGAGACACCTCTTCATCCGAGGCCAGATCGAGCAGATGCCGGTTCTCCTGCAAGCGCCATAGCAGGCTGTAGAGCAATGAAAAACGCTTGCGATCGCTATGGCAGATCACCGCTTCGGCCAGTGCCATAAAGGCTGGCGGGACAGTCATGGGCCTGCCGTTGCTGGTTGGATCGGGCGGCAGCGCATCATGCTGGAAGGCAAAGCCCCTCTCGCTGCTTTTCTCCTGCCAGTCGATCTCCTCTGGCGGAATTCCGGCCGCAGCAAAAGCACGGGCGGCCCTGCGCCACTCCTCGAAATCGCCCCTGCCCTCCAGCACGACCCGGCGCATCAAAGCAACGACAATTGTTCGGGTTGCGGTTCGAACATGGCTCGCAAGTCCGGCCGATCGACCAGCCGGTGCGGCGTCCAGCCTTCGGCTGTGATGAAGGCCTGCACCTTGCGGATCGACACGCCGAGCCGCGACAAATCCTCGAGCCGCAGACGACGTTGCCGCCGTTCGCTTAGGATCGCCTTCACAGTCTTGGTGCCAAACCCCGGCACCCGCAGCAGCTTTTCGCGATCGGCGCGATTGACGTCGACGGGGAAATCGCCGCGATGGCCGAGCGCCCAGGCAAGCTTGGGATCGAGATTGAGATCCAGCATGCCGCCGCCCTGCGTCGAGGTGATCTCGTCGATGCCAAATCCGTAAAAACGATAGAGCCAATCGGCCTGATAGAGCCGATGCTCGCGCATCAGCGGCGGCTTGATGAGCGGCAGGTTCTTCGAACTGTCGGGGATCGGGCTGAAGGCGGAATAATAGACGCGCTTGAGCCCGTAGCTGCTGTAGAGTTGACCGCTGGTAGAGAGGATCGTCGCATCATTGGCGCCATCGGCCCCGACGATCATCTGCGTGCTCTGGCCGGCCGGCACGAACCGTTTGCGCCTCTTCGTCTGCAGCGTCGGCTCGTCCGCCGCTTCGATCTTCAGCCGAAGATCGCCCATCGAGCGGCGGATGCTKGCGGGCTTTTTCTCCGGCGCAAACCGGCTGATGCCGCTATCGGTCGGCAGCTCGATGTTGAGCGACAGGCGATCCGCATAGAGGCCCGCCTCCTCGATCAGGTGCGCTGAGGCATCGGGAATGGATTTCAGATGGATGTAGCCGCGGAAATTATGGGTGACCCGCAATTCCCGCACGATGCGCACCATTTCCTCCATCGTATGATCGGAGGAACGGATGATGCCGGACGAGAGGAACAGCCCTTCGATGTAGTTGCGCCGGTAGAATTCCAGCGTCAGCCAGACGACCTCCTCCGGTGTGAAGCGGGCACGCTCGACATTGCTGGACGATCGATTGATGCAATAGGCGCAGTCATAGATACAGAAATTGGTGAGCAGGATTTTCAAGAGCGAAATGCATCGTCCATCCGGCGCATAGGCATGACAAATTCCCGCACCTTCAGTCGAGCCCAATCCGCCTGATGCCGTCGAATCGCGTTTGACCGTGCCGCTTGAGGCGCAGGAAGCGTCATATTTGGCGGCATCGGAAAGGATCGCCAATCGTTCTTTAAGCGACTTCTTCATAAGGATGTTCACTAAATGTTCACGATGGCAAAATCAAGACGGAGAAGCAGGTCGGCACCCAACTTCCTTTCAAAAGCAGGTACTTCTGGGTGAGGTCGAAACCTTCGATACGAATTTTATGGAAATTGCGCGTGCCGATCTGCTATAACCGACGAACCAAGATTGTAGCACGGTTCCGAAGTTCCCTTCGGGACCTGTTTTCTTTTGTGTCTGCGAGAACTGTGGACGCAGGGAGAGAAGGACGAAAAAATGGTTGATAAGGTACCGATGACACAGGGTGGTTTCGTCAAGTTGCAGGAAGAACTGCGCTGGCGTCAGCAGGAGGAGCGCCCGCGAATCATCGAGGCAATTGCGGAAGCGCGCGCCCATGGCGACCTTTCGGAAAATGCCGAGTACCATGCCGCCAAGGAAGCACAGAGCCACAATGAAGGCCGCGTCGCCGAACTCGAAGACCTGACGGCGCGCGCCGAAATCATCGACCTCTCCAAGATGTCGGGCGACAAGATCAAGTTCGGCGCCAAGGTGAAGCTCGTCGACGAGGACACCGAAGAGGAAAAGACCTACCAGATCGTCGGCGATCAGGAAGCCGACGTGAAGCAGGGCCGTATCTCCATCTCCTCCCCGATCGCTCGCGCGCTGATCGGCAAGGAAGTCGGCGACTCCATCGAAGTCAACGCCCCTGGTGGTTCGAAGGCCTACGAAATCCTTTCCGTTTCCTGGGGCTGATCGCCCGCGCCTTTCTCCGCGAGAGCAGCCAGTGCCGGATATCAGTGACGTCGAGATCATCGCGCCCAACCTGAAACGCCGGCTCTCCGGCGTTACGTCCACGATCGTTCAGTTGATCCCCTGCCAGATCCGGCTGGGGATCAGGATAGCAGCCCTCGGCCCCGGTCTTCCGCCACAGCTTCCGCGCCTGAAATGGCCGCAGCTATCAGGCCTCTGGCGTGCGCCCGCCGGGCGCCGCCATCGCGTCTGGCATGCGCGCCGCAACAATGAAATGGCGGCGGGTATCCTGATGCGGCAGGTATTGCGCATGCCGCTGAAGCTCGTCTTCACCTCAGCCGCCCAGCGCCGCCACACGTCCTATACCCGCTGGCTTATCCGCCAGATGGATGCGGTCATCGCCACCAGCAGCCGTTCCGGCTCCTTCCTCAAGGTGCCGCACACAGTCATCCAGCACGGCGTCGATCTCGAACTTTTCCATCCGCCCGAAGGGGCTGACGACACGATAGCCGCAACCGGCCTGCCCGGCCGTTACCTCGTCGGCTGCTTCGGCCGCGTGCGCCATCAGAAGGGCACGGACCTTTTCGTCCAGGCAATGATCGCATTGTTGCCGCAACATCCGGACTGGACAGCGGTCATTTCCGGCCGTGTCACCCCTGAGCACACAGCCTTCGCCGACAGGCTAAAGGCAGACATTGCTGCAGCAGGCCTTACAGATCGCATCGTCTTCATCGGCGAAGTACCTGATATCAAGGTTTGGTATCGCCGGCTGACGCTCTATGTCGCACCCTCTCGCAACGAAGGGTTCGGCCTGACGCCGCTGGAGGCCATGGCTTCGAAAACAGTAGTTGTGGCCTCTGACGCCGGCGCTTATGCCGAAATGATCGCGTCCGGCGAGAACGGCATCATCGTACCATCAGGCGATGGCGACGCACTGACGGCGGCCATCGCAACCTATCTTGCCGATCCCGCCCTCGCCGCTATACAGGGTGAGGCTGCCTTGCGACACGTGCGGGAAAATTTCGCGCTGGAAAAGGAAGCGACAGCGATCAACCGGATTTACCAGCAACTTCTCGGCGCGTAAGCCGTTCGTCATCCCATTGGCAACGGACATATCAGGGAAGTAGGGACAGGTAGATGTCGACCGCAAATAACAACGAAAACCTGGTCAACGTGCTCTGCATGAAGTGGGGAACGCTCTACGGTGCCGAATACGTCAACAATCTCTACCGCGGCGTCAAACGGCACCTGAAGCGCCAGCACCGTTTCGTTTGCTTTACCGACAACGCAGCAGGCCTCGACGGAGGCATCGAGACCTTTCCGCTGCCCGAGCTTGGCCTGCCGGCCGGATCCAAGGATCGTCGCTGGCAGAAGCTGGCGCTCTTCCGCCGCGAACTTGCCGATCTCAAGGGCATCGCCCTCTTCCTTGATCTCGACCTTGTCATCGCCGACGATCTGGAACCGCTCTTTCAGCACCCAGGCACGTTCCTCATCATCCGCGACGACGATCTCTTCCGCGCCAAGCCGCTACGCAAACTCAAGCCCGCCCGCGACAAGTTCCTGGCCTCGGTCGGCAACAGCTCGGTCTTCCGCTATGAGATCGGCGCCCACGCCTATATTCTCGATACCTACCTCGCCGATCCGGTGGCGGCCATGTCGAAATACGAGATTTCCCAGCAGTTCCAGAGCGCGCAGCTGGAAGCACATGGAAACCTGCAATATTGGCCGCGCGAATGGTGCGTGAGCTTCAAGAACGCCTGCGTGCCGCGTCATTTCAAGAGCTTCTGGCGCGATCCCGAACTGCCGCCGGATGCGAAGATCGTCGTCTTCGCCGGCAATCCGAAAATGAGCGAGGCTTTTGAAGGTGGCGGACAGAAATGGTACCGCCGGATCGGCAATACCGATTGGCTGAGCAAGGCCTGGCGAGGCCAGAGCATCTCACGCGAAAGTGTGTAGCGGTTTTACGACAATGACATGGGAAAACAGGACCTAAAGCATGGCAAGCGGATCTGGAAGATCGCGACACGCTTTGGATTACAGTTCGACGAGCCCGAGCTTCTTCACCTGCCGGATCGTCAGCATGGTGCGCACGGTATCGACATGCTCATTGGCCGTCAGCACTTCGATGACGAAGTCCTGGAAGCGGGTGAGGTTTTGGGCCACGCAATGCAGCAGGAAATCGCTGTCGCCGGAAACCATCCACGCCTGGCGCACCAGCGACCACTCGGCGGTGGCAGCGGCAAAGGCCTTTAGATTGGCTTCGGACTGATGCTTGAGGCCGACCATGCAGAAGGCGACGAGATCGAGCCCAAGCTTCGGGCTGTTCAGCATCGCATGGTATCCTTCGATGACACCAGCCTCTTCGAGCTTACGCACCCGGCGCAGGCAGGGCGGCGCTGAAATTCCCACCCGGTCGGCAAGCTCAACGTTGGTCATGCGGCCATCTGACTGCAGTTCCCGCAAAATCTTTATGTCGATGACGTCAAGTTCAGCGCGAACCACGCTTAGGCCTTTCTTTAATTCCCCGCGGGCAGCTTCTATATAAAGCCACGGAATACGCAAGAAAGTTTCAGTCGGATGACGGAATCTTGCACATCGCCTGTATTTGCCTTGTTGGTAATGCAAGGCTGCCCTTGAATAAAAGCATTGGTCGTTCATAAATGGCGATGGGATCGCGAAACGGCCTTATTCGCCTCTTAGCCGCCGCATCCTGCCAGTCGAAAGGAAATTCCATGTCTGCCCGCCATACCAAGGTGCTCATCATCGGCTCCGGACCTGCCGGTTATACGGCAGCGGTCTATGCCGCGCGCGCCATGCTGAAACCGGTTTTGATCGCCGGTCTCGAACAGGGTGGCCAGCTCATGATCACCACCGACGTCGAAAACTATCCGGGCTTTGCCGACCCCATACAGGGTCCCTGGCTGATGGATCAGATGCTGCAGCAGGCCCAGCATGTCGGCGCCGAAATCGTCAACGACCTCGTGACCGAAGTCGATCTCAACCAGCGCCCCTTCGTTGCCCGCACCGATAGCGGCCAGGTCTGGACCGCCGATACGCTTGTTATCGCGACAGGCGCCAAGGCCAAGTGGCTCGGTATCGAAAGCGAGCAGCATTTCCAGGGTTTTGGCGTTTCTGCCTGCGCCACCTGCGATGGCTTCTTCTATCGCAACAAGGATGTGATCGTGGTCGGCGGCGGCAACAGCGCCGTCGAGGAAGCGCTCTATCTCTCCAACATCGCGAAGTCGGTCACCGTCGTGCACCGCCGCGACGGTTTCCGCGCGGAAAAGATCCTGCAGGAACGCCTTTTCTCCAAGGAGAACGTCAAGATTCTCTGGAACACCGAGGTCGCCGAGATCACGGGCACGCCGGCAAAGCCCCCCATGCCGCCGTCCGTTTCCGGTGCTCGCCTGCGCGATACGCGCACCGGTGTCGTCACGGATGTGGTCATTGACGGCGTCTTCGTGGCGATCGGTCACGCGCCGGCAACCGAACTTTTCAAGGGCAAGCTGAAGCTGAAGGACAATGGCTATCTCTGGACCGCACCGGATTCGACTGCGACCAGCCTGGAGGGTGTCTATGCCGCAGGCGACGTGACGGACGATACGTTCCGCCAGGCGATCACCGCCGCAGGCTTGGGATGCATGGCCGCCCTCGAGGCAGAACGTTATCTGACGGGCCATATGCCCGTTGCCGTAGCAGCGGAGTAATAGTGGCATGAGGGGTGGGGGAATGCCATTGGACTGGGACAAGCTGCGTATTTTTCACGCAGCTGCCGAAGCCGGATCGTTTACGCATGCGGCCGACAAGCTGCATCTGTCCCAGTCAGCGATCAGCCGTCAGGTCAGCGCGCTCGAGCAGGATGTGGGTACCAAGCTCTTCCACCGCCATGCGCGCGGCCTGATCCTCACCGAACAGGGCGAGTTGCTTTATCGCACCGCACATGACGTGCTGCTGAAGCTCGAAACCGTGAAGATGCAGTTGACCGAGACGACGGAAACGCCGTCCGGCAAGCTGCGCGTCACCACCACGGTCGGTCTCGGCCAGGGCTGGCTGACCGACAAGATCCAGGAATTCCTGCAGCTCTATCCTGACGTTCAGATCCAGCTCATCCTCGACAACGAGGAAGTGGATGTGAACATGCGTCATGCCGATTGCGCCATCCGCCTTCGCCAGCCGCAGCAGTCCGATCTCATCCAGCGCAAGCTCTTCACCGTGCATATGCACGTCTATGCGGCCCCCTCCTACATCAATCGCCACGGCGAGCCGCAGACGATCGAGGATCTGGACAACCACCGCATCATCACCTTCGGCGAACCGGCACCGAATTACCTGCTCGACGTCAACTGGCTGGAAATCGCCGGCCGCTCGTCGGACAACAAGCGCATTCCGCACCTGCAGATCAACAGCCAGACCTCCATCAAGCGCGCCTGCCTGCTTGGCATCGGCATTGCCTGCCTGCCGGATTATATTGTCGGCCGAGACCCGGGTCTGATCCAGCTGGCGATCAATGCCGACGTTCCCTCCTTCGATACCTATTTCTGCTATCCGGACGAGATCAAGAACGCCGCCAAGTTGAAGGCTTTCCGCGATTTCATCGTCAGCAAGGCCCGCAACTGGAACTTCTGAGTTCCATTTTTATGGAATGAATTTCAAATCATGCAGCCCACGCATGACTGACATGCACAAAAAAGGGTTGCCGTTTGCTCATTAAAGCACCATATCGCTTATAGCTGATGCACACGGTGGCTTTTCCTCCCAGTTCCACCGCATTAGCTGTTCCCCTCTGGAGGTTTTTGACCTTCACACTTATAAGGGCCCTGGTTTTCCGGTGGCCCTCTTTTTTTGCCTGAATTTTACCTTTTGCCTCAATTTTTGTCGGCAGATACCGCAATGCGGAAAAATTTGTGCAGTGCATAGCTGGCATGCACAAAAAACTATTGAAAGCTGCACAAGGAAGCACCATATCGCACATAGCTGATGCATTTGGTGGTTTCTCTCCCAGTGCCACCGCGTTGGCTGTTCCCCTCTGGAGGTTTTTGACCTTCACACTTAAAAGGGCCCTGGTTTTTCCGGTGGCCCTCTTTTTTTGCCCGTTTTTTTAGCAGCCTGAGAAAAACTCCAGCTCACGCCTCCGTGATTTGCATATCGAAAATCGTCGATCCATATATCGAGAAAATCCGATTTATACTTCGATGAACGACGATGGACAAAGACGAGATTCTCAAGGCGCTGGCCAACCCTGCCCGGATGGACATCCTCAACTGGCTCAAGAACCCGGAAGAGCACTTTCCGACGCAGGAACACCCGTTTGAAATGGGCGTCTGCGCCAGCCAGTTCGAACGCTGCGGCCTTTCCCAGTCCACGGTGTCTGCGCACCTGGGCACCCTTCACCGCGCCGGCCTCGTCACCAGCAAGCGCGTCGGCCAGTGGATCTTCTACAAGCGCAATGAAGAAACGATCGCGACCTTCCTCCAGCAGCTAACGCAGGATCTGTAATCATGCCCCTTGCCCTGCTCGTTCTTGCCTTGAGCTCTTTTGCGATAGGCACCACCGAATTTGTCATCATGGGCCTTCTGCCGGAAGTCGCAGCCGACCTCTCTGTCACGATCCCTGAGGCCGGCTGGCTGGTGACGGGTTATGCGCTGGCCGTCGCACTCGGCGCGCCCATCATGGCAATCTCGACCGCCAAGCTGAAGCGTCGCTCGGCCCTTATCATGCTGATGGCCTTCTTCATCGCCGGCAACCTGCTCTGCGCCATTGCCCCTAACTACTGGGTGCTGATGATCGCTCGCATCGTTACCGCACTTTGCCACGGCGCCTTCTTCGGCATCGGTTCGATCGTGGCGGCCAATCTCGTCAGCGAAGACCGTAAGGCCCGCGCCGTGGCCTTGATGTTTACCGGCCTGACGCTGGCAAATGTGCTGGGCGTCCCGCTCGGCACCGCGATCGGTCAGGCCTATGGTTGGCGCTCCACCTTCTGGGTGGTCACTGTCATAGGCATCGTCACCATCGCCGGCCTGATCGCAATCCTGCCAAAAGACAAAAAGGAAGAGCAAAGCAGCATCCCGCGAGAGATCGCCGCACTGCGGAATGGCCGCCTCTGGATGGCGCTGTCGGTCACCGTCTTCTTCTCGGCGTCGATGTTCACGCTGTTCACCTATATCGCCCCGTTGCTGCGTGACGTCACCGGCGTCTCGCCTGAAGGTGTCACCTGGACACTGTTCCTGATCGGCCTTGGTCTGACGGTCGGCAATCTTATCGGTGGCAAGCTGGCGGACTGGCGTCTTGGCGCCACCCTCGCGGGCGTCTTTGCCGCTATCGCCCTCACCTCCGCAGTCTTCTTCTATACGAGCCGCTTCTTTATCCCGGCGGAAATCACCCTCTTCTTGTGGGCAGCGGCAAGCTTTGCAGCCGTGCCCGCCCTGCAGGTCGGCGTGGTGGGTTTCGGCAAGGATGCGCCCAACCTCGTCTCGACCATCAATATCGGCGCCTTCAACACTGGCAATGCTCTTGGCGCCTGGGTCGGCGGCATGGTCATCGATGCCGGCCTCGATCTCACCCGCGTTCCCCTCGCCGCAGCCGCCATGGCCCTCATCGGCCTTGCCGCCACTGTTCTCACCTATCTCTCCGGCCGGGCGCAGACTGCCCCCGCTGCCGCCGAGTAATCCCCCCAAGAAGAAAGGACCTTTCATGGCCAAGCTTTTCCAGCCGACGCAGATCGGCGATATTGCCCTCAAGAACCATATCGTCATGGCGCCGCTCACCCGTAACCGCTCGCCGGGCGCAATACCGAATGACGTGAACGTCGAATATTATAGCCAGCGCGCCACTGCCGGCCTGATCATCACCGAGGCGACCGCCATCACGCATCAGGGCCAGGGTTATGCCGATGTTCCCGGCCTCTACAGCAAGGAAGCACTCGACGGCTGGAAGCGCGTGACGGACGCAGTCCATGCCGAAGGCGGCAAGATCGTCGTGCAGATGTGGCACGTCGGCCGTATTTCCCACACCACGCTGCAGCCTGATAACGGCAAGCCGGTCTCCTCGACGAACCGTGTCGCCAAGGCGAAGACCTATCTCGTCAACGCTGATGGCACCGGCGCCTTCGCCGATACTTCAGAGCCCCGCGCGCTCGAGGCCTCTGAAATCCCCGGCATCATCGAGGATTATCGCAAGGCGGCCCGTGCTGCGATCGATGCTGGCTTTGATGGTGTCGAGATCCACGGTGCCAACGGCTACCTGCTCGATCAGTTCATGCGCGACGGCGTCAACGACCGCACCGACGAATACGGCGGCTCGATCGAAAACCGCACCCGCTTCACTTTCCAGGTCGTCGAAGCAGTAACCAGGGAAATCGGCGCCCGCCGCACCGCAATCCGCATTTCGCCGGTCACGCCCTCGGGCGAATCCTATGATTCCAACCCGCAGGCGCTCTTCACCCATGTTATCGAAGGCCTCGCCAAGTACGATCTGGCCTATATCCACGTCGTGGAAGGCCAGACCGGAGGCGAGCGCGATTATCGCCAGGGCGACAACCCGTCCTTCAACTACAAGGCGCTGCGCGCTGCCTATGAAAAGGCCGGCGGCAAGGCTGCCTGGATGGTCAACAACGGCTACGTCAGGGACATGGCGATCGAAACCGTCGAAACCGGCAAGGCCGATCTCGTCGCCTTCGGCAAGCCCTTCATCTCCAATCCTGACCTCGTCGAGCGTCTGGAAAAGAACCTGCCGCTCAACACGCCGGATCAGTCCACTTTCTACGGTGGCGGCGCCAAGGGCTATATTGACTATCCGCTGCTCGAAAAGGTCGCCTGAGCTTTCACGAAACGAAATCCCGCCATCCGGCGGGATTTCCAATTCTGCGAGTCACCGCTAGCATGCGGGTCATGTTCTCGCCCTATCTCGAACGCTGGTCGCTGACAACTGACGGCGACCCCATCATCACCCATTCAAGCCGCCTCCTGCCAGTCATCTGGCGGGACAATAGAGCCATGCTGAAAGTCGCAACCCACAGCAGCGAGCGCGAAGGTGCATTGCTGATGCAGTGGTGGAGCGGCGACGGCGCGGCTCACGTCTATGCGCAGGAGGATGACGCGGTGCTGCTGGAACGCGCTGCGGATAAACGCTCGCTGCTGCAGATGGCAATGAACGGCGAGGATGACGAGGCAAGCCGCATCATGGTCCGCACAGCGGCAAAGCTGCATACGCCGCGCCCGACACCCCTTCACGACTCCACGCCGTTAAAGCGCTGGTTCCGCGATCTGGAGCCAGCTGCACTCACCCACGGCGGCACCTTTGCCGAGTGCTGGAAGATCGCAAGCGCCCTGCTGGCCGATCCGCAGCAGCTCAGCATTCTTCACGGCGACATCCACCACCGCAATATCCTCGACTTCGGCGAACGGGGCTGGCTGGCGATCGATCCCAAGCGTCTTTATGGCGAACGTGGCTACGACTTTGCCAATATCTTCGCCAACGAAGACCTGCCGACCACAACGGATCCTGCCCGTCTGAGGCGTCAGCTTCCGATCGTCTCCGAGGGGGCCGATATCGAGCCATCAAGGCTGCTCAAGTGGATCGTCGCCTATTCCGGCCTTTCCTCCGCCTGGTTCCTCGAAGATGATGACCACGTCTCGGCGGAAAAGCCTCTGAAGGTCGCCCGCATCGCGCTTGCCGAACTCGCTTAACTTGCCTTCTCACCATGGGAGAGAAGCGCCGCCGTCGTCGTTGAACGTGCCTCCGGCAGGGATCCCTGTGCGATAAGCGTGGCCCGAACTGCCTCGTCGATGGGAGTGTGCGGCTCGGTTCCGAGTTCGGCGGCCAGCTTGTCGTTTCTCATGCGCAGCGATACTTTCCAGAGATAACGCATCTCCTTCAATTCATGCATGACAGTCATGAAGGGAGCAAGCAGCGGCACGATGAACCACGGAAAGCGGCCGATCCTCGCCTTGCCGCCGGCAACGCGCCTGACCGCCTCTGCCATTTGCCGGCCATCGCCATCCCAGAAGCCGTTCATGTGATAGCAGGCGAAAGCCGGCAGGCGCTCGGCCCGCTCGACGAGCTGCACCATCGTCTCGGCGACGTCGGGCAGATAGGCCCATTGGTGCCCGATGCCGGGCATTGCCGGATTTTTGATGGTACCAACAGGCTTGCCCGGCGTGGCGAAAGCGGCGGAGAACCAGCTGTTGCCCGTGGCGCCGGGTCCGAAGAAATCCCCTGCCCGCACCACGATGACACCGATGCCGGTTTCAGAAGCTGCCTTCAATCGCTTCTCCATCTCGACACGGATCTTGCCCTTCTTCGTCACCGGATGCTGCGGACTGTCCTCGGTCACGACGCCGAAGGCATCCGGCCCGAAATTATAGACCGTGCCCGGCAGCACGATGCGGGCGCCGACGGCGCGGGCCGCGGCAATCGTATTGTCCAGCATCGGCAGAACCAGCTTCTCCCAGTCGCGATAGCCTGGCGGATTGACGGCATGGACGATCAGGCTTGCGCCCTCCGCGGCCTTGCGCACATCGGCCGCGTTCATCGCGTCGCCCTGCACCCACTCGAAACCCTGCTCACTCCCCTTCGCAGCGTTTCGGTTGAGCGCCCTCACCTTCCAGCCGCGCGCCTGCAGCTTGCGGGCGACGGCGCCACCTATGCCGCCGGTAGCGCCGAGAACAAGCGCCAGCTTCCTGTCCTGATATTCGCTGCTCATGATCATCTCCTTGTTCGATGAGACGACTATGCGTCCATGAGCAGATAAACAAAATTGACGAAATAAGTTGCATAGCTATACATAATTATATGGACACCGAACCAAGCTGGGATTTCTACCGCTCCTTTCTCACCGTACTCCGCCACGGATCGCTTTCGGCTGCGGCTCGCGAGCTCGGTCTGACGCAGCCGACGATCGGTCGCCATATTGATGCTCTGGAAGAAGCGGTCGGCGCCGAGCTTTTCATCCGCTCGTCAAACGGCCTGCTGCCGACCGACGTGGCGCTCGATCTGCAACCCTATGCGGAAACACTGGCGACAACAGCCGCTGCACTTCTGCGCACGGCATCCAGCCGGCGCGACACGGTGGAAGGCACCGTGCGCATCAGCGCCAGCGAGGTGGTGGGCATCGAAGTGCTGCCGCCGATCATCGCCGATCTGCAGGAAGCCTATCCCGGATTGCAGGTGGAGCTGTCGGCCTCCGATACGCTGGAAGACCTCACGAATCGCGAAGCGGACATTGCCGTGCGCATGGCCGAGCCACAGCAGGATGCGCTGCTGGTGCGCCGCATCGGCGATATCCCGCTCGGCTTTCACGCGCATCGCCGTTATCTGGAGCGCCACGGCACGCCTCAGACCATGTCCGAGCTCGCCGGCCATCGCCTCATCGGCTTCGACCGGCAGACGGCCTATATCCGCATGATGCGCAAACTCTACCCGCTGGCGGACGAACTCACCTATGCCTTCCGCACCAGCAACCATCTCGCGCATCTGGCCGCCATCCGCGCCGGTATAGGCATTGGTATCTGCCAGACGGGACTTGTCCGTCCGAACCCCGATCTCGTCCACATTCTGGCTGAAGAATTCGAAATCCCGCTCGGCACATGGGTCGCGATGCACGAGAGCCTCAAGACCGCTCCCCGCTGCCGCGTCACCTTCGACGCGCTGGTGAAGGGGCTGCTGAACTATATCAGGTCATGCACGGAAGCGCGCGTCTGACAACACGTCCGATGAGGCCGCAAGGCCGACGACACTATCAGGGCTCGGGCGAAACCTCGGGGGGGTGGCTCTTTGAAACCCCGTCCACGACCTCTGTTTCCGGACGATCACCGCCTTCGGCATATTCCTCATGCCACTTGCCTTGGGCGTCCTGCCAGCTGATCTCGGCGGAATCGCCGCCGACCTGCTGCTCGGCCGCGACGATACGGGCAGCCTCCAGCGCTTCGGCATGGGACGGAAATGCTTCGGAATAGACGTCTCCGAGCTTGTAGGCCCAGCCGCCGTCATGCGGCACGACTTCGTAGACCACCTTGACCATGCATGTCTCTCCTCTTCTTCTTGCGCATCCGTCCGCTTCCGGATCGGCTCCGGTTCCAGCGCGGGTCGCTTGAGAAGATTTCGAGGACGCCGCGATCTGTTTGCCGGCTGCCGTATGACAGGCAGTATTCCATTAAACGCTGAAGACTGCAAATTTCATCGACCACGGGTGTGCTTGCGAAGAAAATACATCGGCCTAGATTTCGCAGAAGAATCAAAATCGGCACTGGTGGCGGAAATGGCATTGCACCTTAAAGAAGAAAAATTTCTGATCGTGGCCGCAGTCGTCGCGGTTATCGCCTACCTGCTGGAACATGCGCTGATGGAGGGCGGCAGGGGGATCGCTCTTGCTGCGGCGGTGGCGCTGATTGCGACCATCGTTCTCGCCTCCATGCGCGTCGCCCACCATGCCGAGCTCTTGGCCGTCAAGGTTGGCGATCCCTATGGTACGATGATCCTGACGCTCTCGGCCGTCGCCGTTGAGGTGATCATCCTCGCCATCATGATGAACAGCGAGGATAGCTCGCCGACCCTGGTGCGTGACACGATCTATTCGGCGCTCATGCTCGATATCAACGGCATTCTTGGCCTTGCCGCTCTGCTCGGTGGCCTTAAGCATGGCGAGCAGCCCTATAACGACAACTCGGGCAAGACCTATGGCGTGATGATCCTGACGGCCATGGGCATCTCGATGATCGTTCCGGAATTCGTGCCTCATGACAAATGGCACTATTATTCCGGCTTCACCATCATAGCGATGATCGCCCTTTATGGCCTGTTCCTCCGTATGCAGGTCGGTCAGCACAGTTACTTCTTCTCCTACAGCTATCCGCGCTCGGAACGGCAAAAGGAACATCCCGACGAACACCATGAGGAAGGTTCGGTCGCGACCTCGATCACGATCATTCTCATCGGCGTCGTCATCATTGGCACGCTTGCCGAATTCATGTCGGGCTTCATGACCGAGGGCCTGCGGGACACCGGCGCACCGATCGCTGTGACCGCCATCGTCGTTGCGGCAATCTCTGCCGCACCGGAAATCCTGACAGCGCTGCGGGCAGCACTCCGCAACCGCATGCAGGCGACCGTGAACATCGCCATGGGCGCCTCGCTGTCGACCGTCATTCTCACCGTACCTGTCATGGAAGCGATCGCGCTCTATACCGGCCAGCCCTTCGTCATGGCCATGTCGCCGGTGCAGACCGTGATGGTGGCGATTACTCTGATTGCCGCCGCCATCAACCTCAACGACGGCGAGACGAATGCCATCGAAGGCATGACCCATTTCATCCTCTTCGCCACCTTCATCATGCTGACGGCGATCGGACTTTGAATCTGGAATCAGCGACTTAACGCGACAAGCGGATTCATTTTCGCAGCGCGTTAAACCAGAAGGTCAGGCAAACAAAAAGCCCACCATCTCTGGCGGGCTTTTTAATGAGATTGGCAGTCGCCGATTACTTGCAGGCGCCGCAGAAGCGCTGGATGCGGCGGCACGCTTCTTCCAGAAGGTCTTCCGAGGTCGCGTAGGAGATGCGGAAGTTCGGGCCGAGGCCGAAGGCCGAGCCGTGAACGACGGCGACGCCTTCCGATTCCAGCAACTCCGTGACGAAGTCCTCGTCGGTCTCGATCACCTTGCCGGACGGAGCCGTCTTGCCGATCAGGCCCTTGCACGACGGATAGACGTAGAAGGCGCCTTCCGGAACCGGGCAGGAAATGCCCTTGGCCTGGTTCAGCATGGAAACGACCAGATCACGGCGGCCTTCGAAGATCTTCTTGTTTGCAGGGATAAAGTCCTGAGGACCGTTGAGCGCTTCGACGGCTGCCCACTGGGCGATCGAGGTCGTGCCCGAGGTCTGTTGCCCCTGGATCATGTCCATCGCCTTGATGAGCTGGATCGGGCCGGCCGCATAGCCGATGCGCCAGCCGGTCATGGCATAGGCCTTGGAGACGCCGTTCATCGTCAGCGTGCGGTCATAGAGCGACGGCTCGACTTCGACCGGCGTGGCGAACTTGAAGTCGCCATAGGTCAGGTGCTCGTACATGTCGTCGGTCAGCACCCAGACATGCGGATGCTTGACGAGCACGTCCGTCAGTGCCTTCAGCTCGTCATGCGTATAGGCAGCGCCCGACGGGTTCGACGGCGAGTTGAACATGAACCACTTGGTCTTCGGCGTGATCGCCTTTTCGAGATCGGCAGCCTGGAGCTTGAAGTTGTTCTCCTGCGTCGTCGCGACGAAAACCGGCGTGCCGCCGCAAAGGGCAACGATCTCGGGATAGGAAACCCAATAGGGTGTTGGGATGACCACTTCGTCGCCGGCATTCAGCGTCGCCATGAAGGCGTTGAAGAGAATGTGCTTGCCGCCGGTGCCGACGATCGTCTGCTCCCAGCTATAGTCGAGATTGTTCTCGCGCTTGAACTTGGCGGCAATCGCCTTGCGCAGTTCCGGGATACCCGAGATCGGCGTGTACTTGGTTTCGCCGCGGCGGATCGCGTCGATCGCTGCTTCCTTGATATTATCGGGCGTATCGAAATCCGGCTCGCCGGCGCCAAGCCCGATCACGTCACGTCCTTTTGCTTTCAGCTCGCGCGCTTTCTGGGCGACGGCGATGGTGGCTGAAGGCTTCACGCGGGAAAGGGCATCGGCAAGGAAGGCCATGATATCGGTCCTACAAGGTTGAAACGGGCAGAAGGCCGGGACCGGAGTTCTGCGCTAAGCTCTATGTCCAATGTATGACATCATTTCAAGCGCAAAGGCGTGATGGGGACAATGATTCTTATTGATCAATTGCTTCAGCTGCACCCTGAAATCTGAACCGGCCTTCGCCGACCGTATGCGGTCGGCTCGCTCAGCGTCTGAAGAACTTGAATCAGTTTCTGAAGCCGGCTCTGTTTTATTCCTTAAAATCAAGGTTATCGCCCGTTTACCATTTGCCACGATTAAGCCGCAACAAATGCTGCGGCATGCCGCAATTCGGTCGTGAGAGCGCCGAGATCAAACCGGTATTCTACCACCATCCGACATTGGTCATTGAGGGTATGCCATGTTTCTGGAAGACGAGCGCGCTGCGGGACGCCTGCGCGCAAGCCGGGTTTCCCTGTCGCTGATGGTGGCAGTCATTGCTTTTGCATGCTGCGTCGTTGCGACGTTCGGCCTCTTTTCAGTCGCCGAAGCAGCACCGGCCATGGCCTCCAGCGCCCTTCAGCCAAGCCATGCCGACCAGACGATCACCCAGGGCCTGACTGTACTTTTTGCCGCTTTCGTCGCCGCGAACGGTTTTGCCATCTGGCTGCGGCGCATCAAGGGTCTCGTTGTTTCCGGAGGCAAGCGCGATGCCCGGTAAATCGCGGCGGACAAGCTGGAACGACGATGAAGACGTGTTCGAGCCGCTGCCGACCTACATGGAACTTGCCATGGCTGCCGCGGTGGCCCATGAAACGCCGCCCGCACTGCAGAGACCCCGCCTCCCCGGACTTTCGATCATCGAGAAACTGGTCGCCGTCGGCATCGTGTGCCTTGCCTTCTACGGCATGGCGCTGATCGGCTGCGGGCTTTTCCTGAAGGCTGAAGCAAAGCGCACCGGCTTCGTCACACAAAGGATGATGAGTGCGGAGCTGCAATATGCTGACTTCGATACCCGCTTCCCTCCCCGTGTGACCAACTGACCTCCTCTCATTCAACCCGAGAACACAAAACCGTTATGGGCTCCCCAATACGGTTGAAGCGTCCCATGCCCCGCGCCACCTTCATGGAACTGACGACGGGGATTATGATGGACGCCATTTCGACATTCCGTTTTGCCGCGCTGCTCGCCACCTTTGCAGGTCCCGCCCTTGCCCAGAGCGGGGATATCGTAAAGACGCAGGAAGTCTCGGTTCGTGTCGAGAAGCTCGCCGAGGGACTGGAACACCCCTGGGCAGTCGAGGTTCTGCCTGACGGCAGCTATATCGTCACGGAGCGACCGGGACGGCTGCGCATTATCCGCGACGGCAAGATCTCCGACCCGGTCAGCGGCGTGCCCCAGGTCAGCGCCCGCGGTCAGGGCGGTCTCTTGGATGTCGCGCTTGCCCCGGATTTCGCCACCAGCCGCAGACTCTATCTGACCGCAGCAACCACCAGCAACAGAGGTTCCGGTACGGAAGTGTTCAGCGCCACGCTGTCATCAGATGAAAAAATCCTGGAGAACGTCACGCCCATCTTCACCATGCGGCGCTTTACCCGCGGCAACATCCAGTACGGCTCGCGCATCGCGATCGCCGGCGATGGCTCGCTGTTCATCAGCATCGGCGATCGCGGCAACCGCGACCGTTCGCAGGACTGGAAGGATGACGCCGGCTCCATCGTCCGCCTCAATGCCGATGGCAGCATACCCACCGACAATCCCTTCAAGGACGGCCGCAAGGCCCTGCCGGAAATCTGGTCCAAAGGCCACCGCAACCCGCAGGGCATCACTTTCGACAGCGCCGACGGCAAGCTCTACACGGTCGAGCATGGCGCGCGCGGCGGCGACGAAATCAACAATCCCGAGCCCGGCAAGAATTACGGCTGGCCGATCATCACCTACGGCCGCGACTATTCCGGCGCCAAGATCGGCGAAGGAACCGCCAGGCAGGGACTTGAACAGCCCCTCCACTACTGGGATCCGTCGATCGCTCCGGGCGCTCTCGCCATCTATCGCGGCAAGATGTTTCCGGAATGGAACGGCAACTTCATCGTCGCCGCCCTGAAGTTCCAGTTGCTGTCGCGCATGCAGCGGGATGCGAGCGGCGCCTTCACCGCCGAGGAGCGCATGTTCGAAGGCGATTATGGCCGAATCCGCGATGTCATCGTCGCCCCCGATGGGGCACTCCTGATGGTGACCGACGAGGATGACGGCGAGTTGCTCCGGGTTTCTCGCGCCGATAACCGGGCCGGCTAAAGCGGGCCTCGCAATTCCCTGCGGATCATGAATTTCAACCCCGACCATGTCTCGTCGATGGCGCAGACCTTGACGTCGACAAGTCCGGTCGGCAGCAGGATTTCGCGTAGCGCATCCTCAGTGATGCTGGTCGGCACATCAGAACTCTTCTTCGGCCAGGAGATCCAGATCATGCCATCAGGCCTGACCACGCAAAACAGCGCCGCCGCCAGCTCTTCCAAAACCGCGCGTTGCGTTTCGAAGACATGGATGTAATCGAAATGTCGTTGAACAACTGCCGGCAGGCCACGATCGACCGAAGCAAAACCGTCGAACCCGCCGATCTCAATTAGCCTCTCGGGAACATTGATCAGCAGGGCCGTCTGCCCCGGCTTCAGCCCCAGTTTCTTCGGGAGCGGCGTGCCGGAATATCCTGCCGTCATTTCGCGACCTCGGGCGATGCGACCGCTTGTTCCAGCATAACAGCAGCAATCCCAATTCCACTCATTCGCATCCCCCGAACCATAAGGACGAGCCTCATCCTTGCCGAAAAGAAATGCAACTGCTAACCGCTGAACAAAACTCCTAGACGCTTCCCCAACATCGAGAGTGGAAATGACGCGTATTCAGGCGAACCTCCTTCTGTTGCTTGCAGCCGCCATCTGGGGCGGAGGCTTCGTCGCCCAGTCGACGGCGATGAAGGCGATCGGCCCGTTCTGGTTCATCGGCCTGCGTTTCGCCATCGCTGCACTCGCCACCCTGCCTTTCACGCTCATCGAAGCCCGCAAGGCAAAGGATGCAACCAGCCGCAGACACCTCGGTCTCTATCTGATGATCGGCCTGGCACTCTTCGGCGGCGCGTCGACACAGCAGATAGGCCTGCAGACCACGACCGTCACCAATTCCAGCTTCATCACCGGTCTTTATGTGATCTTCGTGCCGTTGATTGCCGTCTTCTTCCTGCGCCGCTCGCCGCACTGGATCATCTGGCCGGGCGCCATCATGGCGGTCAGCGGCATCTACATGCTGTCGGGCGGCAAGCTCTCGTCCCTGACCACAGGCGACTTGCTGACGGTCGTCTGCGCTGTCTTCTGGTCGATACAGATCACGCTTGCCGGAACGACGGTTGGCGAAACCGGCCGGCCGCTCGCCCTGTCCAGCGCCCAGTTTGCGGTTACGGCAGTCTGCGCGCTGGTCATCGCCGCCATTTCCGAACCAGTCAGCCTGGCCGATATTCGCGCGGCTGCACCGGAAATCCTCTATGTCGGCATCTTCTCTTCGGGTGTCGCGTTCGTGCTGCAGGTCGTCGCCCAGCGCTACACCACGCCGTCACAGGCAGCGATCTTCCTCTCCGCCGAGGCGCTGTTCGGCGCCACGCTCGCCGCACTGCTTTTGGGTGAGAGCATGCCGCCGCTCGGCTATGTCGGTTGCGCACTGATGTTTATCGCTATGCTTGTAGTCGAACTTGTGCCTGAAATGACCCGCCGCCGCTCGCAACAGGCCTGAACACGCGTCCATTTGTGGGGCGTTAGGGCCATCTAGAATTTTTTTTAAGCAATCGATAAGACGCGCTATCGTTGCATTCTTGGTAAAATCTGCCCGGAACTTATATTGCAGACGATACAAAACGTTAATCATTTGCTCCTAACGGAGGATTTTTTGCGCTTTCGCGAAAACAGGCCAAATCTGCGGGTGTGTTCTTAGGAACACGTTAAAAAACTTTTGCTTGCCAAAAAAACCTAAACGCAGCAATCTTCGCGCGTTCGGGCATTTTGCGAGCATGGGAAGTCCTTAAGAATTTGCGAGCCGGAAACGCTGATATTCCGGTCAGCCAGTTCCAAGAAAGCAGGCGCTAAGTCCTGTCTGGAGCCGGCGGAGGTAGAGGGGACCTTTTTCTCACATTTCAAGATTGCCTGCCAGCGCCTTCGCGAGAAGGCAATAGCGTAATGCTGCCCGTGTGGATGGCGGGTGGAGACAAAAGGACCTGAGGCATGGCCGAGACTGGCACTGTAAAATTCTTCAATACCGACAAGGGCTTCGGCTTCATCAAGCCGGACAAGGGTGGCGCCGATATCTTCGTTCACATTTCTGCCGTTCAGGCTTCCGGCCTGGCCGGTCTGACGGAAAATCAGAAAGTAAGCTTCGACACGGAGCCAGATCGCCGCGGCAAAGGCCCGAAAGCTGTCAATCTTCAGATTTCAGGCTGATATCCTCGCCTAGGCGTGGAATTCGAGTTGAAGCCCGGCAGCGATGCCGGGTTTTGTCGTTCAGCCTTCATTCAGCATGACGCCGCTAGCTTCAGAACCATTGAGAAGGGACCGCTTCTTGGTTCCAGATACCGGGATTTTACGCCATGAACAGGCTTGCAAAGACCATTCTTCTGGCAGCAACCGCCGCTGCCCTGACCCTCTCGGCCATCGGCGAAGCGTCCGCACGTGACCGCTACTGGCGTCATGGCCACGACAACGGCAACGATGCACTGGTTGGTGGCGCTGTCGGCCTTGCCACCGGCCTGATCGTCGGCTCTGCCATCGCCAATGCCAATAACGGTCCTGTTTATGAAGAGCGCCGCTACATCGACCCGCCAGTCTATGAGCCGGAATATGCTCCGCCGCCGGTTTACCGCGCGCCGCGTCCGGTATACTCCGAGCCCGTTTATTCCGAGCCGGTCTATGGCCGTCCGGTGTACGGCCGCCCGGTCAGTGCAATGGAGCCCTGGAGCCCGCAATGGCAGCGTTATTGCTCCTACCGTTACCGCAGCTTCGATCCGCGGACCGGCACCTATGTCGGCAATGACGGCCGCGACCACTTCTGCGTCGCAAGCTGATAGGCTGACACCATTCTGATGACAAGCGCCGCCGCCGAGCGGCGCTTTTCATTTGTCTACACCTCAGCCGGCCTTCTTCTCCCAAGGCATGGGCTCTGCCCCTCCCTGCTCGAAATCGGTCGACTGGGTGAGAACACGCCAGGCGCGATCGGCTTCCATGCGCGCGGCATCCGCCTTTTCCACCGCCGCAGCCGCATCGCTGCCAAGCAGCAACCGAAGCGGCGGCGCATCGAGCGAAGCAATGTGCAGCACCACGGCGGCCGCCCTGGCCGGATCGCCGGGTTGACGGCCGTTATAGTTGCGCTGGTAATCTGCCATGGCTCCAACCGTTTCGGCATATTCCGGGCGGCCTTGATAGATCGCCGTCGACGAGCCGGCGAAATCCGTGCGGAAGCCGCCAGGTTCGATCACTGTGACCTTGATGCCGAGTGGCCCGACCTCCTTGGAGAGCACTTCCGAAAAGCCCTCGACGCCCCATTTCGCCGCCGCATAAGGCGCGCGGCCCACGGGTCCGATCCTGCCGCCGACGGAAGAGAACTGGATGATATGCCCTGCCCCCTGCGCGCGCATGACCGGGATAGCCGCCTTGGTCATAATGATCGTGCCGAAGAGATTGGTCTCGATCTGTGCCCGAAAATCCGCAAGGCTCGTCTCCTCGATCGGCGCGACATTGCCGTAACCGGCATTGTTGACCAGAACGTCGAGCCGGCCGAATGTTTCGACCGCGGTCTTCACCGCCGCTTCTGCAGCAACCTCATCCGTCACATCAAGGGGCAGCGCGAGAACGCTTGAGCCATACGCTTCGACGAGATCGGCAAGCTGGCCGGGATCGCGCGCCGTCGCAACCAGCTTGTCACCGGCCTCAAGCACGGCATTGGCCAGCGCTCGCCCGAGGCCGCGCGAGCTTCCTGTAATCAACCAAACCTTCGACATGGAAACCTCCTTTTCGGTTCTCGCTTCATTTAGGATCTATTGTTTCTTTTGGAAAGAAGGTACCTTATCGATCTATACGCACCTGAAAGTAACTTAGATGAAAGACGATATCTTCGACTTTTGCCGTAACATGAGCGACGAGCAGGATGCACGGGCGCGGCAGATGCTGGAGCGCGCCGCAGCCAAGTGGCCGCTGCGCGTCCTGCACGTGCTTTCGGAAGCCGATGGCCCCTTGCGATTTTCAAGAGTGCTGGAGCGGGTGGAGGACATCAGCCAGAAGGTGCTGACGCAGACGTTGCGCACGCTCGAAAGCGACGGCCTCGTCATCCGCACGCTCTATCCGCAGGTGCCGCCGCGCGTCGAATACGAGCTGACCCCGCTTGGCCGCGAATTGCTGACGCAGGTCGTCTCGCTTTGGCGCTGGATCGTCGTCCACCTGACTGAGTTCGACCCCGTCAAACCGGTGGCCGAACGCTAGAGTTTTGTTTTACGCAAATCCGGACGCAAAACCGCTGCACACTTTTGCTGGAATTGCTTCAGGCAGGAATACGCACCGTCGCTCTGAGGCCGCCGAGCGGGCTGTCGCCAAGCGTGATGTTACCGCCGTGGCTACGGGCGATGTCTCTGACGATGGCAAGCCCCAGGCCGGTGCCCGAGGCATCGAGATTGCGTGCGCTGTCCAGCCGAAAGAACGGCTTGAACACATCCTCCCGGTACTTCTCGGGAATGCCTGGACCATTGTCGTCGAAGATGATGGTCAGCCATTTCGCACCATGCTTGGCCTCGATGTTGAGCGCATCCGCATAGCGCCTTGCATTAGAGGCGAGATTGGTCACAAGCCGCAGGAAGGCATTGGGGCGCACCGAGATATGGTCCTCGCCATCGATGGAATAGGTCAGGGTCTTGCCGTGCAGCTCGAAATCGATCTCGAGCTTCTCGAAGATCTCGCTCAGCTTCAACTCGCCGACATCCTCCTCCACCTCGCCTTTGGCAAAGGCCATATAGGCCTCCAGCATGGTCTGCATGTCGTTGACGTCTTCGTTGAGCCCGGCAAGATCAGGGTTGTCCCCGGCGAGCGCCAGTTGCAGCTTGAAGCGCGTCAGGATGGTTCTGAGGTCGTGGCTGACGCCTGAGAGCATCGCCGTGCGCTGCTCCATCTGCCGCTCGATACGCTCACGCATGAGAATGAAAGCAAGGCCGGCCCGGCGAATTTCGTCGGCGCCGCGCGGATAGAAACTGTCGGCCTTCTGTCCCTTGCCGAAGTTTTCCGCCGCCCTGGCCAGATTGAGGATCGGCCGGATCTGGCCGCGCAGAAAAAGGATCGAGATGGCGATCAGTACCAGTGACGCACCGACCATCCAGAGAATGAAAATATGCGTGTTCGATGCATAGGCCTGGCTGCGTTTGGTGATCACACGCAGGATGCGGTTATCGAGCTTGATCCGGATCTCGATGAGGTTGGAGTTGCCGACCGTATCGATCCAGAACGGCCGGCGGATTTCTTCGGTGATCTCATCACTGAGGATACCGTCGAGGATCGAGAAAAATGGTTTGATGCGTGGCGGCGGCAGATCTCCATCCGGCTCGACCGAAATCTGCAGGTTGAGTTGGTCGCGGGCAATGCGGACTACATCGCTATAGTCCGTATCCTGCGGATAGGTGTTGATGATCTCGATGATGGCGGCGATATCGCGGGTCACGGCGAGCGACAGCCGTTCCGTCACCATTTGCCAATGACGCTCCATGAAGACAGCGGCAACGACCGACTGCAGAAGCACCATAGGAATGATGATGATAAGCAGCGAACGCGTATAGAGCCCTGTCGGCAATCGCCGCCGCAGCCAGCGGATAAACCAGCGCCAGCCGGGCGCAGGAGAGCGGTCTTCCCGCCGCAAGCTGTCGAATGTCACCATTTGCGCCGGTCCCGAACCTGTCGTTTCAGTCGATGCTCAGCCTGTATCCGATACCGCGCACCGTCTGCAGCCAGACGGGATTGGCAGGATCATCCTCGATCTTGCGGCGAAGACGGTTGATCTGCACGTCAATGGTACGTTCGCCGACTTCCGCATCGTCTCCGATCAGTTCGTGCCGCGGGATCGTGTCACCTGCCCGTCGGGCGAAAAGCAGCATGATCTCCTGCTCGCGATCCGTCAGGCGGATCACTTCCGCCGCTTTCTTCAGCTCCCTGCGCGTCAGCGAGAAAGTATAGGGGCCGAACATGATCTGCTCGATCTTCAGCGTATCACCGCCGACGTTGCGTCGCAGGATGTTGTTGACACGCAGAACGAGTTCGCGCGGATCGAAAGGCTTGGAGAGATAGTCGTCGGCGCCGGCTTCAAGACCAGCGATGCGGTTGTCGGATTCGGCAAGCGCCGTCAGCATGATGATCGGCACGTTCTTCACAGCCCTGAGCCCGCGCGTTACATCGATGCCGGATTCGCCCGGCATCATCACATCCATGATGATGAGGTCGAAATCGAGACCCGCAAGCTTGCGCTGTGCCTCCGCCCCGTCAGACGCGATAGTCACGCGAAAACCGTTTTCCGTCAGGTAGCGGTTCAGCAACGCGCGGATACGGGTATCGTCGTCGACGACGAGAAGATGCGCCGCGTCATCGGAAATGCCTGTCTTCACCGCCATTTAATCCGCCTTCTGTCTGTCTCGCATGCCTCTGAGGAATGCCTTTACGCCCTCTCGCGCCTCCGGGGTAGCTCCCTCGAATGCCCGTTCAATACGGCGTGATTGCGGCTCGGCGAGCGCCAGCGCCAGCTCCCTGCCAGATTTGGTGGGGTAGAGCTTGCGCTGACGGCGATCCTCCGGGCCGGCCACCTGCCGAATATAGCCTGAATCGATCAGTTGTTTCAGCACCCTTGCAAGGCTCTGTTTGGTGATCTTCAACGTATCGAGCAGATCCGCGACGGTCATTCCCGGATTGCGGTTGACGAAGTGCACGACGCGATGATGCGCCCGCCCGAAGCCGCTTGTTTCGAGAATGGCATCGGGATCGGATACGAAATCGCGATAGGCGAAGAAGAAGAGCTCGATGATTTCGAAATCGATGATCCCGATATCTTCCATCGGCGTGGCCAGCGGCTCAGGTTTGCCTGCTTTCGAGCTGGTCTGTCGTGGCACTCGGCATTTCCTCTCTCTGTGCGCGATATCAGCGAAACTTTCGCAAATATGTCAACTTTATTGACGCAAATTTGCGTCGCCGACAGCGTCCGCAAACCTTGCGGGAGCCCCGCCCGGACCGTTCTTTCCCTGGAAACTAAAGCCCACCCGGCAAATCTCCAACGCAACGCGCAATTTCCCCTTGCGTCAGTGGATAAAACGTAATGGGGACAACAATCAACAGGCATGGCGCAAACGCACCGGAGGAGGCAGGGTCTTCAAGCTTACCAAGCATAATCAGCGCCTGCACAAGGCGGCGAATCTTCGGCTTCAAAGTGCCCTGCGCCGTCGAGGAGCTGAATGCGGCGGCGATCGAGCTTCTAAAGCGCCAGGGCTTCTCGGAAGCCTACGTGCGGCCGATCGCATCGCGCGGAGCGAAATGATGGATCTTTCCGCCAAGGCGACCGCATCAACGTGGTGATCACCATCTGGCAGTGGGGCAGCTGCTTCAATCCGGCTGAAAAGCTGAAGAGGATCCGTTCGACATCGCCGGATATCTCCGCCCCGATCCAAAGAGGGCGCCGTGAGCCTCCGAGGCAGCGGTCTCTCGTCTGTACCAAATCCAAGCTGCTGCGGAAGCCAAGGGCCATACCGATGCGATGATGCTCGACTATCGCGGTCAGATAGCCGAGGCGAGCGGCGCCCGTATCTCCTCGTCGAGCACAGCATCATTCACACGCCGATTCCGGATTGCTACCTGAACGGCATCGCCCACCAGACGGTGATCGAGCTCGACAAGCGCCGTGGTATCGAAACCGTCGAACTGGCAATCCTCCCGGAAGAGCTGAGCAGCTTCTCCGAATGCTTCCCGACCCGCTCGGCCGCGGAAATCCCGTGTCCGAGATCGGCTCCCATCGCTTCACGCCCTCGACGATATCAGAGAGGCAGACTGTCCAGCATCCGCCGCGTCCGAACCTTCAGCGTGCCTTGGCCATGACCAGCCCGGCGAGCGTCGAAAGGATGCCGCCGCCGATCAGCCCGCCGATACCATCTGCGATCAGACCGGTCATTGCCGCTTCGCCGCCGAGCATGCTGAGCAGCATGCCGCCGCCGATACCGCCGATAGCGCCTGCGACCGTGCGGGCAACGACGTTGATCGCCTGCTGCTTGAGCGCAGCGCTTGCGACGTTGCCGCCGACAGCACCCGCAACCAATTGTGTGATGAGCGGAAGTAGTGCTTCCATCATTCCCTCCTATGGCGATCTCCCCGATCGCCGACTCATGCCATCGCCTGATGGCATGTTAGAATATTATCATATTTCAGAGGAGAAGTAGAGGAATATAGCAACTCATGCGAGAGGAAGCCGGCTCGCACGGATGGGCCTGCCCCGACACGCCCGGGGGCTTTGTCTCCAATATATCACCGCCCGCAGCAGTAGCGAATGACGCCGAGTGGAAAGCGAAGGCGGCCCGAAGGCCGCCTTCCTCAATGGCTTATTGATAGACGTAGACGATACGGCGCGTACCCGGATCGACCAGGACCGGCCGGTCATTGATACGGACATAGCGATACTGATAGTCCGGGATCGTCTGAAACGTCACGTCGCCGGGTACTTCGGCGCCAACGACCACGTCGCCACCAAGCTGTACCGCCTGCCCTGGCGTCGTGTCGATATAGGTGCGGACTTCGTCCGGCGGTGTGATCGCATCAACCGAGCCGACCGGACCAATCAGCTCATCGCCGGGCGCCGGCGTCGGCTCACCCGGCACCACGCTTGCCGTGGTCTCATAGGTCACCACAGGTACACCGAGATCGGTGCGATGTTGTTCGACGACGACGGGCGAACCGCCCTGATCGACCTGTAGGTATTCGGCATAGACCCAGCCTCGCACGCCGCCAACATCGACCCGGCACCAGCGGCTGCCTTCGATGCATCCGTCAAGCACTGCAGTCGAGCCACGCGCAGCAACGCCGACAGAGGGATATTGCGGTCCAGGACCGGAGCGAATGTTCAGGTCGTTGATGGACGTCGCCACCATTTCCGCCTGGGCAAAGCCAGCACTCGCAGCCAGAATGGCGCCCGCCAGCAGAATGTTTCTCTTCAAGGTCATTGTAATCTCCTTGTTGCGATGGGCTGACAACGCACGGTTTTCGTCGTTGTTCCGCCGCGCACGGCGTGGCTGAGGAGCGGCACAAGGGAGACGCCAGCAAGCGACTGAAACGACAACGAAAATACACATAGTGGCGATGGCCCGCCCATTTCCGAAAGTCGATAAATTCCTGTTGCAGTCTGTCTTTTCCGCGTGAGCCGGCCGAAAATTCCGGCTGCCTTCGAGTGTATTTGCGCCTATAGAGACAGGGGTATTGAAAGACGCGAAGCGAGGCATTCATGGGCATGCTCCAGGCCGGCATCATTCCGGTGACACCCTTCCAGCAGAACTGCACCATTCTCTTCGACCCCGACACGAAGGAAGGCGTGGTCGTCGATCCCGGCGGCGACGTGTCGGTCATTGCGGGCGTGATCGAAGAGCATGGCCTCAAAATCAAGGAAATCTGGCTGACGCATGGCCATCTCGATCATGCCGGCGGCGCCAGGGAGCTGAAGGAAAAGCTCGGCGTCGATATCGTCGGCCCGCATGAGGACGACCTGCCGCTCCTGCAACGCATCGAGACCCAGGCTGAGAAGTATGGGATACAGGGCCTGCAGAACGTCACGCCTGACCGCTGGCTCAAGGACGGCGACAAGATCTCCTTCGGCTCCCACGAGTTCGAGGTCTATCACACACCCGGCCATGCGCCGGGCCACGTCATCTATTTCAACCGCGCCCAGAACTTCGCCCATCTCGGTGACGTGCTCTTCAACGGCTCGATCGGCCGAACCGATCTGCCGGGCGGCAATCATCGCCAGCTTCTCGATTCCATCAGAGACAAGGTACTGCCGCTCGGCGACGAAGTCGGCTTCATCTGCGGCCACGGCCCCGGCAGCCGCATCGGCGACGAACGGCGGAGCAATCCGTTCCTGCGGGAGATCTGAGGATGAAACATATGACCTGGCTGAACGCGCCGCCCTTCTTCGAGGAACGCGACGGCGCCCTTCACGTCCGCTCCGGCGAGAAGGTCGATTTCTGGCAGGGCACCTACTACGGCTTCCACCACGACGATGGCCACTTCCTGCACGAAAGCCGAAAGGGCGACTTCACCGCCGAAGTCACCTTCTCCGGCAGTTATGAGGCGCTCTACGATCAGGCCGGACTGATGATCCGCGCCGATGAGAAGCACTGGGTGAAATGCGGCATCGAATATACCGATGGGGCCAGGCATTTCAGCGTCGTGGTCACCAATGGCAATTCCGACTGGTCGGCCTTCCACATCGGCCATGACTTTGATGCCATTTCGGTCCGCGCCACCCGCAATGGCGATGCCCTGTTCATCCAGTACAGCACGGATACGATGGACGAATGGCGCATGGCTCGCCTCGCCTGGTTCGATCCGGCTTTCGAAGAGGTGCTGGTCGGCCCCGTCTTCTGTTCGCCGCAACGCGCCGGCTTCGAGGCCGTCTTTACTGATTTCACATTGAGCGATCCGCTCTCGCGCGAGATCCACTGAGGCCCATCCCTGGGCACCTGCCTGCGATCGGTAACCTCAGCGGCCTACATCAGCTTCTGGCCGTTCGGCACCGGCCGCTCGACCGCAGCAAGCACGATATCTCCCGCCTCATCGGCAAAACCGAGCGTCAGCACTTCCGAGCGGAACGGCCCGATCTGGCGCGGCGGAAAGTTGATGACGGCGAGTACCTGCCGTCCGACAAGCCGCTCCGGCGAATAGTGAACCGTGATCTGCGCCGAGGATTTCTTGACGCCTATCTCGGAGCCGAAATCGATCAGCAGCTTGATCGCCGGCTTCCTGGCTTCCGGAAAGGGATTTGCTTCGATGATCGTGCCGACACGGATATCCACACGCTCGAAATCGGCAAAAGTGATCTCTTCAGCCATAACAGTCTCTCTCAGCCGGCGAGCTCTTCGGCGCGCTTGCGGGCAGCCGCGAGCGCCTTGTCGAACAGCGGCTGCATGGCGTCTTCGGCCATCAGCACGGAAAGGGCAGCCGCGGTCGTACCACCAGGAGAAGTCACATTCTGGCGCAGGCGCGCAGCGTCGTCGGGGGACTGGTGCAGCAGCTCACCAGCCCCCGCGACAGTTTCCCGCGCAAGACGCATGGCAAGGTCCGCCTGCAGGCCAAGTTTACGACCTGCTTCTGCCATACACTCGACGAGATAAAACACATAGGCCGGTCCGCTGCCTGAGAGCGCCGTCACCGAATCGATATCGGATTCGGTAGGCACCCATTCGACAGGACCGGACACACCAAGAAGGGCGTTGACGCCATCACGCTGTTCGGTACTGACGCGCTCATTGGCGAAAGCACCGGTCACACCGCGCCCGATCATGGCAGGCGTGTTCGGCATGGCGCGCACCATGGCAGCCTCTCCGAGATGCTTTTCGAGGAAGGCAAGCGTCTTGCCTGCAGCGACCGAAACCACCACCGTCTGCGGCCCCACCAAGCTTTTCACCGCCGGAAGCACCGCCTCCATCACCTGCGGCTTCACGGCAACGAACAGCACCCCGGCCTTGAGACCAGCAGGAGCGGCGGTGACATGGGAGGCGCCCGCATCGGCAATGGTGGAGAGCATCGTCGGCGACGGGCCGGGATCGACCACGACCACGGCAGAACCCGGAACTCCGCTCTTCAGCCAGCCGGAAAGCATGGCTCCGCCCATATTGCCGGCTCCGATGAGAACCACCGGATTTGCCGCGGAAAAGGTGGCCACAGGCATGTTATGCCTCGCCGACGGTTTCAAAGAGGACCACTTCCATCGCCTTGTTGGCTTCCATGCCGGACCATACGACGAACTGGAAGGCCTGATAATAGGCTTCGCATGTATCGAGCGCGCTGGAAAGCAGCACCTCGACCTGACGGTTGGTGGGCTCAGCACCGCCGGCAAGCAGCAGCGACTGGCGGAAGATGACGACATCTTCCTGTCGCCACAGGTCGAAGTGACCCATCAGCACCTGGCCGTTGATCGCCGAGAGCAGCTTCACTACCTCGTTGACCCTGATTTCGGGAACCTTGATATCGAAGGCGCAGCCGAGATGCAGCGCTTCGAATTCCTCCATCCATGAGAAGGAGACGTGATAGTCGGTCCAGCGCCCCTCGACCGTCATCGCGATCTCGTCTTCGCCGGAGCGCTCGAAGGCCCAGTCATTGTTTGAAGCCACGTACTCGATCATGTCGACCGGGTTCGACTGGCGTTCGACTTCCAATTCCATAAGGCTCATGCAGCACCTTCTTGACCGGAATGAATGCGGCCTAACTTCGTGAACAAACACAAAACAAGACACACGCAATACCGGAAACCATCACTTGGGATGATCGCTGAACCGCTGCCAGACTAACGCAGTGAACCTGCCTGGAGCTTACCAATTCGCTTCGAATCATCATGTAAAATCAGTCTATAATGCCCCTCACGGCCTGCCAGCCCCCTTCAAGGAAATTTGGCCAGACCTGCTGTGGAAAGCACTTATGGAATCAGATTCAGCGGGGGAGGTAAAAGACTCTGCCCATTGGCTTTTTTGGCAGTTTCCACAGGTGAAAAATCACACCAATTTTTTTCTCCAGGATGCGGCATGTTACATATGAGCCACGCCGCACCTTATACAGCATCTTCTTTAAGCTGATATCACTTGCCCTTTGCGGCAAGCTTGGCTTCGAGCGCGGCAACGCGAGCGGCGAGCGCCTCGTTTTCGTCACGGGCCTTGATGGCCATTTCGCGCACGGCTTCGAACTCTTCGCGCTTGACGACGTCCATGCTGTTCAGCCAGCGCTCGGCATGAGCATTGAAGGCGGTCTCGACCTCCTTGCGCACGCCCTGCGCAGCACCCGCGGCATCGGTCATCAGCTTGGCGAATTCATCCATGATGCGGTTCGTTCCGGTCGTCATGGCGTATTTCTCCCTTCGCACGACGTGAATATCAGGCCTTGCGGCCACTGAAATTGAGGTAGGGCTTCGCCGTTAAGGATGCAAGCGCTTTGCACGGGATAAGCCCTTGCGTACGGGGCCGTAACGAACAATGCACTTGACCGCCAAAGATCGCGGCGCCATGTTCCGCGCATCTCAACGGGTGGGAAAACCTTGCCGATAGCTGCTGATCTTCTTGCTATAATGCCTTTCCCTAATATCGACCCGATCGCTTTTTCGATCGGCCCGCTGGCGATTCATTGGTATGGCCTGGCCTATGTCGCCGGCATCCTGCTCGGCTGGGCCTATGCCCGCCGCATTGCCGCAAACGATGCACTCTGGCCGAACAATACCTCGCCCATATCAAGGACGCAGCTCGACGACTTCATCGTCTGGGCAGCCCTCGGCATCGTCCTCGGCGGCCGCATCGGCTACATCCTCTTCTACGATCTCGGCGCCATAATCGAAAACCCGATCCGCGCCGTGCAGATCTGGAACGGCGGCATGTCCTTCCATGGCGGCCTGGCCGGCACGACGATCGCCATGATCCTTTTTGCCCACCGCAACCGCATCCCGATCTGGAACCTCTTCGATATCGTCGCGACGGTCGTGCCCTGCGGCCTGTTCTTCGGCCGTATCGCCAACTTCATCAACGGCGAGCTCTGGGGTCGGCTGACGGACGTGCCCTGGGCAGTCGTCTTCCCGACTGGAGGCCCCTTCGCCCGCCATCCGAGCCAGCTCTATGAAGCCGGCCTCGAAGGCATCGTCCTGCTGCTCGTCCTTGCCGCCCTCGTGTACGGCGCCAAGGCGCTGAAGAGCCCCGGCCTCATCACCGGCGTCTTCGTCTGCGGTTACGCGCTGTCGCGCATCTTCGTGGAATTCTTCCGCGAGCCGGATGCGCAGCTTGGCTACCTGCTCGGTACCCGCTGGTTGACGATGGGCATGGTTCTGTCCTTCCCCATGATCCTGCTCGGCCTTTGGGCGATCTTCCGCGCCCGCCGTCAGGCTGCTGCCCTGCAGCACTGAAGCCACCGGGACGACCGCTATGACCACCGCATTAAGCGAAAAGATCAAGACGATCATCCAGGCAAACGGGCCGATCAGCGTCACCGACTATTTCTCGCTGTGCCTTGCCGATCCCGAACACGGCTATTACCGCACCCGCGAGCCCTTCGGCCGTTCAGGCGATTTCGTCACTGCACCCGAGGTCAGCCAGCTCTTCGGCGAAATGATCGGCGTCTTCGTCGTCCATGCCTGGCAGCGGCACGGAACGCCTGCCGGAGTTCGCCTCGTCGAGATCGGCCCCGGCCGCGGCACGATGATGGCCGACATGCTGCGCGTGATTTCGCGCATCGCCCCGCCGCTCTTCGACAACATGACGATCCATCTCGTCGAGACCAGCGAACGCCTTCGTGATGTCCAGAGCCAGACGCTCGAAGCCTATGAAGGCAAGATCAGCTGGCATGCCGGCTTCGACGAAGTGCCATCGGGCTTCACTCTGATCGTTGCCAACGAACTCTTCGACGCGATCCCGATCCGCCAGTTCGTGCGCACGCAGACCGTTTTTCGCGAACGCATGGTGGGCCTCGATGCAGATGCGGAACTGACCTTTGCGGCGGGTGTCGCTGGCATCGATCCGGCACTGCTGCCGGAGCCGACGCAGAACGTGCCTGTTGGCACGTTGTTCGAGATCTCGCCTGCGCGTCAGGCAGTCATGAGTGCCATCTGCGAGAGGTTGCGGGCCTTCGGCGGCACGGCGCTTGCAATCGACTACGGACACCTCGTCACCGGTTTTGGTGACACGCTGCAGGCTGTGCGCATGCACGAGTTCGATCCGCCGCTTGCCCATCCCGGCGAAGCGGACCTGACGAGCCATGTCGATTTCCAGCAGCTTGCGGAAACGGCAGCGGCTGACGGCGTCCACGTCAATGGCGCGTTGCATCAGGGTGACTTCCTGACCGGTCTCGGCATTCTGGAGCGTGCCGCAGCCCTTGGCCGCGACAGGGAGCCGCACACGCAGCAGATCATCCAGAGCGCCGTCGATCGGCTCGCCGGTGCAGGCGAAGGCCGGATGGGCGAACTCTTCAAGGTGCTCGCCGTCTCCTATCCGGCGATCGACCTGATGCCGTTCCGTCCGGTGGATTGACAGATAGCCTTACGCTCGCCAACATCCGCCGCAAAATGACAACGCTTCGCCGGACGAGACCCGGCCAGGATGACGTCGATCCCTCTCCAAAAAAACCGGAATATCAGATGACAGACGCGGCCTCTCCCGCACCGATCGAAAGCGCGCTGCTGAACGACGCGGCCGGCGGCGCTATCGACCACGGCTATTTCACCCGCGCCGGTGGCGTTTCGCAAGGCATCTATCGCGGCCTGAATGTCGGCCTCGGCTCGCATGACGAGCGCGAAAACGTGCAGGAAAATCGCAGGCGCGTCGCCGCTTGGTTCGATCTGCCGCTTGAGCGGCTGGCGACCGTCCATCAAGTCCACTCCCCTGATGTCGTCACCGTCGGGCTTGATTATGATGGCGCGCGGCCGCCGGCGGACGCTATGGTCACCGCAACACCGGGCATCGTACTCGGCGTCCTCGCCGCCGATTGCGGACCGATCCTCTTCGCAGACCCGGAAAACCGCGTGATCGGTGCGGCCCATGCCGGCTGGAAGGGTGCGCTGACCGGCGTGCTTGAAAACACCATCGATGCCATGGAAGCCCTTGGTGCTGACCGGGGCAATATCGTCGCCTGCCTCGGCCCCTCGATCAGCCAGGCAAGTTATGAAGTCGGCCCGGAATTCGTCGAGCGCTTCCTCGCCTACGATCCGGCCTACGAACGCTATTTCATCCCCTCCCCGACATCGGGGCACGCCATGTTCGATCTGCCGGGACTGACTGTCGAACGGCTTAAAAAAGCAGGCGTGCGCGCTGAAAGTCTCGGCCTTTGCACCTATCCGGACAGCGAGCGCTTTTTTTCCTACCGCCGGACCACACATAAAAAGGAGCCGGATTACGGCCGCCAGATTTCGGCGATCAGCATCAGGGAGATGTAAGCAGCATGGCACTTCATTTCGAACGGGCAGAATTCGCAAGCCGGCTTGCCCGCCTTACCGAGAAGATGAAGGAAGAGAAGCTCGACGCCCTGCTGCTTTTTGCGCAGGAAAGCATGTACTGGCTGACCGGCTACGACACCTTCGGCTACTGCTTCTTCCAGACGCTCGTCGTCAAGGCTGACGGCACCATGGCGCTCCTCACCCGCTCAGCCGATCTGCGTCAGGCCCGGCACACCTCCGTTATCGAGGACATCCACGTCTGGGTTGACCGCGTCAACGCCGACCCGACGATGGATCTGAAGAACCTGCTCGTCGAAATGGATCTGCTCGGTGCCCGCATCGGCATCGAATACGACACGCATGGCATGACCGGCCGTGTCGCCCGGATGCTCGATGCGCAACTGACGACCTTCGGCCAGATCAGCGATGCCTCCTACCTCGTCAGCCGCCTGCGCCTCATCAAGAGCCCGACCGAGGTCGCCTATGTCGAGCATGCCGCCGCGCTGGCAGACGACGCGCTTGATGCCGCCGTCCGGATAGCGAAACCGGGTGCCGATGAATCCGATATTCTCGCGGCCATGCAGGGTGCCATCTTCTCCGGCGGCGGCGACTACCCGGCCAACGAGTTCATCATCGGCTCCGGTGCTGATGCCCTGCTCTGCCGCTACAAGGCCGGCCGTCGCAAGCTCGACGCCAATGATCAGCTCACCCTCGAATGGGCCGGTGCTTACGCACACTATCATGCCGCCATGATGCGCACGATCGTGATCGGCGAGCCGACGCACCGCCACCGCGAGCTCTACAATGCCTGCCTCGAAACCATCCAGGCGATCGAGACCGTGCTGAGGCCCGGCCATAGTTTCGGCGACGTCTTCGATATGCATGCCAGGATCATGGACGAGCGCGGCCTCGCCCGCCATCGCCTGAATGCCTGCGGCTATTCGCTCGGCGCGCGTTTCTCGCCGTCCTGGATGGAGCACCAGATGTTCCATGCCGGCAACCCGCAGCCGATAGAACCGAACATGTCGCTCTTCGTGCATATGATCATTGCTGATTCCGATACCGGAACCGCCATGACGCTCGGCCAGACCTATCTCACGACAGGTGAAGCACCGCGAGCGCTCTCACGACATCAGCTGAATTTCATCGGTCTCTAAGTCTCTGCAATCACCGGCAAGAATCGAGAATTGACAGACAGGTCCCCCTACCCGCATAAATTCGCACGGGGCTGATGCGAATGTGGGAAGGACGAACCGAGGGATGACGCGAGTTGCGACTGCGCCCACGCTCCTGATCTGTCTTGCCTTGCTTTCTGCCTGCAACACGACCGATGCATTGACGCTGACGCCGCCGATGGAAATCGGCGACTCCTCGACGGGTCAGCGCTCATCCACACCGGTGACGCAGAGCGAAGCCGAGCGCATGGCCGGAGCATCACAACGGACCTTCCCGGCGACACCTCGTCAAAACGGCTATACGCCCGCCTACAGCCAGCAGACCTACCCGACCCAGCCGAACTATCCGGCACAGGCCTACCGTCCCGGCAATGGCGCTCCGCCGACGACGATGCAGGCCCAGGCCGATGCGCTTTCCCGCAACGGCTCTTCGCCCGACACTTCCGGACCGATCGAAGGCCAGTCACTCGCACCGCCCTCCTCCGCCGCTGAGCAACCGGCGTCACAGCAGCCGACGCAGACAGCAGCGCTTGATCCCACGGTTTCCTCATCGACTTCGATACGCGGCAATACCGTGCGTTTCCTGCCGATCATCGGCGCGCCAGTACAGGCCGTCACCCCGCTGTCCCGTCAGCTGGGCGCAGAGGCCCGCGCGCACGGACTTGCCATCAAGAGCTCCAACGACACCAGCAGCGACTATATTCTGAAGGGCTACCTCTCCGCTTTCAGCGACGAGGGCAAGGTCACCGTGGTCTATGTCTGGGACGTGCTTGACAATGCCGGCGCCCGCCTGCACCGCATTCAGGGACAGGAAAGCGTGCCGACGGCGGCGACCGATCCCTGGGCCGGCGTACCCGCCTCCGTGATGCAGCAGATTGCTTCAAAGACGATCACCGAGTTCACATCCTGGCGGCAAAGCCAGGGCGGTTAGTCACAAGCTTTTTATAAATATAAACGTATGTGACGCCTTAGCCCTTGCATTCACCGGGAAGCTGGCTAAAAAGCGCGGCTATCAGCGCATAACAGGCGGACCAAGATGAAGGTTTTCGCAGGCAATTCGAACCGGCAACTCGCCGAAGCGATCTGCAACTATCTCAATGTTCCCTTAGGGAAAGCCAGCGTCCGAAGGTTTGCCGATCAGGAAATCTTCGTGGAAATCCAGGAAAATGTGCGCGGTGAGGACGTTTTCCTCGTGCAGCCGACCGCCTTTCCCGCCAATGACCACCTGATGGAATTGCTGATCATGATCGACGCTATGCGTCGTTCGTCAGCCCGCCGCATTACCGCCGTGCTTCCCTATTTCGGTTATGCCCGCCAGGACCGCCGTGCCTCCGGTCGCACGCCGATCTCTGCCAAGCTGGTTGCAAACCTCATTACCGAAGCCGGCGCCGACCGCGTCATGACGCTCGATCTCCATGCCGGGCAGATCCAGGGCTTCTTCGATATTCCGACCGACAACCTCTTTGCCCTGCCCGTGCTGACGCGCGACATCAAGAGCCATTATGACCTCAGCAACGTCATGGTCGTCTCACCCGACGTCGGCGGCGTGGTGCGTGCCCGCGCGCTCGCGAAACGACTGGACTGTCTTCTGGCCATCGTCGACAAGCGTCGCGATCGGCCGGGTGAATCCGAAGTCATGAACATCATCGGCGACATCACCGGCAAGGACTGCCTGCTGATCGACGACATCGTCGATTCCGGCGGCACGCTCTGCAATGCGGCCGACGCGATGCTTGCCAAGGGCGCCTCCAGCGTCACCGCCTATATCACCCATGGCGTCCTCTCCGGCGGCGCGGTCACCCGCGTCACCTCCTCGAAGCTGCGCGAACTCGTGATCACGGATTCGATCCAGCCGACGACGGCCGTCCTCTCGGCCCACAACATCCGCGTCGTGACAACAGCGCCGCTGATCGGCGAAGCCATCAGCCGCACGGCCCAGGAAGAGTCCGTCTCCAGCCTCTTCGACTAAAAGAGCCGGCATTCGACCGGCTCTTTCGATTTAGAACTGAAAAGGCCGGCGCGGAAATCGTCGGCATCTTTCTGCCGCATCTCCATCCCTTGGGCCGCACTGATTGCCGAGAGCAATAAAAAGCTCGCTACCGCAACAATTTTTAGACGCATCTGCGAAATATCCCCATCCGCTGAAGTTGCGCGCATGGCGGAACATGACGCTCGATGTCAAGCACGCGGCATCGATAAAAGCTCTTGAAAAACAAACCCTAATAGAGCCGTCTGGCGGGAAGAAAAAAGCCGGCACGAGGCCGGCTTCCTTTATCTTTGATCGCCACTGAGAAAACTCAAGGCTGCTTCGGAGGCGCCGGGTCCTGCCCTTGATCTGGTTCCTGACCCTGATCCGGTTCCTGCTCCTGGTCTGGCTCCAGCCCCTGATCTTGATCCTGATCCGGCTCCTCGGCATCCGGTCCCTTGATCTGCTGGCCGTTGATCGCCACGGAGCCGTCGCCGGCGACGCTGATATCCCAGCGCGAGCGGCCATCCGGATCGGTCTTGGCGAAACCTTTGGCCATCATCATGCCGAAGGAGACCTGCTGGAGGTTGGGGTCGCTCTTGGCAAGCTCCTGGATGGCGGCGATCGACTTGTCGAGATCCCGCGCCAGGACCGAGGCCTGGACCGAATAGTCCTTCTGCGTGTCGACACGGCCCTGCAGCTTGCCGGTGACGTCGATATCGTAGACGTCGGAGACCGCAGTAAACTTCGGCAGATCCACCACGACGACACCATCATGGAAAAGCTTCTCGGCTGCCTGCCTGCCGCTTTCCTCCGAATTGCCACTGGTCGAGAAATCGATCTTCATGAACTCGTCGCTGAAAGCGGCGAAATCCATGTCTGGAACGGCGATCTGCATATCGAGGCTCTTTGGCAGGAAGCCATGGTAGGCAGCCGGCACCACTGCGCTATCGAGCGTCACGTCCTGGGCATTCACGCCGAAGGCAAACCGGACAGCGTCGCTCGGCCCGTCGATGGAGAAATTATAGCCGAATGCCTTGGCGCCACCGTTTCCAGCAACCGTGGCCACCGCCAGATTGTTCACCGTAATCGTTTCGTCGACGGAGGAGAACAGCGGGAAGGAAGCCTTGAGGACCGACTTCAGCTTCTCGCCGTCTTCCTTGCTCAGTTCCTTCTCATCCACATGATCCAGGATGAAGAAGACGATATCGCGGATTTCCTTCGCCGGCAGGCTCGCGACATTGGCGTTGAAGTCGATCGAATCCGCCTTGATGTTGACTGGCGGCATCTGTGGGCTGGTGACCGTCTCAGACAGCGCGGACAGCGAACCATTCGCCTTGAAATCGAGGCGACCGTTGCCGCTGGCGCTATCGGTCGAATCAAGCCGGTAGTTCATCCCGGCGAAGCTCGCATCGACCTGGTCGGTATCGGACTTCGAGGTGAGCCTGATGTCGCTGGCTTTGAAATCGCCGGAACGCAGATAGGCAATCGCCGGATCGAAGACGCCGTTATAGACCATCGAGGCGATGGAATAGGTGAAATCCGTGGCCTTTTCGTCCGGCCCCTTTAAGTTGCCGGAGATGTTGAAGCTGTTGGTACCTTCGAGGTTCCAGAATCCGTTGTCGAGCGGCGTGGCAAAAACCGACCAGGGCGTCAGTCCGTTGACGACAACCTTGGCCGGGTCCACTTTCGAAAGCAGTTTGGCGAGATCATAAATGACCTCATAGCGGTTGCCCGCCGGGTTGACGGTTACAAAACCGCTCTTTGCAAAATCGTCAGGCAATATTCTCGTCAGGCTGTCACGAAGCTTGTTCGCTCCATCCTGATTGATCTCGGCACCATGCGCTGCCCCGAACAGCGATAGGGCAACTAGGCTCGTTGTCGTGACAAGTTTCAGACGCATCCGCACTCTCCTCAGCCGCTTTGAACGCGGCCATAGGAAGATCGGATATCTTCCGGTGTCAACCCGCCACGTTTGGACAAATGTTATTTTGCGATCACGGCTGAGGGAATAAACTACCCTGCCGGATATTGCCTCACCCGCGCGCTCTCGATCCTGATCTCGCTCGGCGTCAGGCTGCAGTATTGAGCGTAACCGATTGTTGTTCCATTCGCGCAGGACGACCGAAATAGTAGCCCTGGGCCTCGTCGCAGCCTTCGGAAGTCAATAGTTCGAGCTGGCTCAGGGTTTCGACGCCCTCGGCAAGCACGGGGATCGACAGGCCGCGTCCCAGCGCCAGAATGGACCGAATGACCGCCTTTGCCTCATGACTGGTCTCGACTTCATTCATGAAGCTGCGGTCCAGCTTGATCTTGTCGAAGGGGAACGAGCGAAGGGTCTCGAGCGATGAATAGCCTGTTCCAAAATCGTCGATCGCGATCGCAACGCCCTGCTGCTTCAGCGCACGCATGGCAACCAGCGCCTTGGCCTTGTCGACGATGATCGATGACTCGGTTATTTCAAGCTCTAGCCGCGATGCTGGCAGGCCGGTTTCCTGGAGGACGGAACGGACCAGCTCGGCGATGTTTGCATGGGCGATCTGGATGGGCGAAATATTGACGGCGATCTTGATGTCGTCCTTCCAGCTGACCGCTTCCCTGCATGCCTCGCGAAGGACCCATTCTCCGATGGGCACGATCGCACCGCATTCCTCGGCTATCGGAATGAAATCGACGGGCGGGATATTTCCGCGTTCAGGATGGTTCCATCTGAGCAGCACTTCGTAGCCGGTCGTCTTGCCGGTCGCCACCGACTTCTGAACCTGATAGTGAAGATACATCTGGTCGCGCTCGATCGCGACCCAGAGGTCGCGAGCCAGCTTTCTCCTTTCCCGCGACGCTTCATCCATGGACTCTTCATAGAAACAGACGTTGCGCCCGACCTCGTGTTTTGCGCGATACATGGCCAAATCTGCATTTGCGAGAAGCGTTTCGGCCTTTTCGCCAGCCTCGGGGTAAAGTGCGACACCCACGCTCGCGCCGGGGACGATCTGATGCCCCTCGAAATCCATCTTCTCCATGAGTGTGGCTTCCAGCCTCGCAACGAAGTCGTCAAGCTCGGCCCTGTCGTTGAAGCGCTTCACCGCCGCGAACTCATCGCCCCCAAGCCGGGCGACGAGTTCCTCGTCACGCAGGATGCCGTTCAACCGTACGGCCAATGTGCTCAACACGAAATCGCCCGCGACATGGCCCATCTGGTCATTGATTTCTTTGAATTTATCCAGATCGATACCGATGACCGCGACCTTGCTCGACAGCCGTTTGGCAATCGCCAGCTGATGCGAGAGATAGTCATTGAAGGTCGGACGGTTCGGCAGACCAGTCAAAGCATCGTGCTTCGCCATGAACGCGATTTTCTCTTCGCGCGCCAGCCGTTCGGTGATGTCTTCGAATGTCGTGACCCAGCCACCATCCGCCAGAACATTGAACGTCGCAAGAATTGACCGACCGCTCGTCGTCTGATGCACCAGGGTCTTCTGGCCAGAGCGCATGGTCGCCATATGCCTGCGATAGTGATCGATCGCCCGTGAATTTGCGGCATCGCCATCACCGAAGACGATCTGATAGCCGTTGCGAACGATCTCGGAATAGGCAAGGCCTGGGCGAATGAAGTCCTGCGGGAACCCGAAGAGCTGACTGTATCGGGCGTTTGCGAGGATAAGCCGCTCATTGCCGTCAAACATGGAGATGCCCTGGCTCATGTTCTCCAGAGCGAGGTCGAGGTTCCTCGATACATCCTTGATGCGATCCCCGTCGATCTTTGCCTGTGTGATGTCGCGGGTAATCTTCGCGTATCCGATGAGATGATGGCCATCGTCATACACGGGTTGGATAACCACATGCGCCCAGAAAGAGGAGCCGTCCTTGCGAAAACGCAGCCCTTCGGCCTCAAACCTGCCGTCGGCGAGAGCGGATTCGAGAGCTCGCTGCGGAAGGCCCTTCTGCTGATCCTCGGCTGAGTAAAACCGCGTGAAATTCTGGCCGACGATTTCCGCGGCGCTATAGCCCTTCGCGCGTTCGGCTCCCGCATTCCAGTTCGTCACGATACCTGAGGGATCCAGCATATAGATCGCGTAATCGGTCACGCCCTGCAAAAGCAGCTCAAACTTGGTTTCGCTCGCATTCGCCTGCTTGGCCGCCTGGAACGCGATGATCGATGCCGAAATGCCCGATGCGAGCATCGAGATCGACACGACGAGAATGGTCACGAGAAGGAATGGCTTCGAAAGCGCCTGAGGCTCGATCGCGTTCGCGCCCCCTTCGATAAACGACAACGCGCCCATTGCGGTGAAATGCATCAGCACGACGCCGAGCGACAATGCAGACGCCGCAGTAAGAATGCGCCAGTTCGAACCTTTCCAGTTCTTTGTGAGCGTGAATCCCCAGGTCGCCATGGCAACCGATATGATCAGGGCAGCGATAACGAGATGCTTATCCCAGACGACGGTGCCCGGAACCTGCAGACCGGTCATGCCGACGAAATGCATCGCTGCAACGCCGACACCGAAAACCAGGCCTGCGGCAATGTTGGCTTGAGAACCCGCAAGTGACACGGCGGCAAGGCCGGCCACAAAGGTAGACGCAAAAGCCGCACCAAGCGAAATAAGCGTCAGGTCGCGATCGTAGCCGACGACGATGCCCGGATCATAGGCGAGCATCGCGACGAAATGCGTCGACCAGATGCCGAAGCCGCCTGCCGCCCCCGCAACGGAAAGCCATATCCAGCGCGGCGCGCCTTTTGACCTGCCCGCACTTCTCAGGAACAGGATCGTTCCGAGATTGGACACAAGGCATAGGACGGCAGCTACCAGAACCAGCGTAAAGTCATGTTGGTATGTCAGGCAGGATACGATCGCAAACATGAGAAAACCCACTCTTTTCAAGACTGGCATCGGTCTTGCCGCGTTAAAGAAGGGATAATCCGGCGCCTTTCCGGGTAAAGTGGAACCTTCTGTTCGACTTTGTGATTAACGCCCAAACAACGAAGGCTTATCAGCGGTTTTTGGAACTACTTGCAAAATACCAAGGATTGTATTCCGCGATCTTTCGGGTGTATTACCGATGAGGCGCGATCAGCGGATACGGCCAAAGGCATTGGCCCTCTCGACAGGGCCTGTCACCGCTTGCGTTTGCATGACACTTATATTATAGGCCACGCGTCCGCGTAGACACCCTTGGAGGCAACGCGGATGAGGTTGGGCTTGCCCGCCTCCGGTCCGATGGCACAAGGCTTCAAGCCCGCCGCGGGCTCTCCAAATAACCTCGAAAGGACTAGCCATGAGCCACGAAACTTACGAGCTCAAGGCCGAGGCGCGCGAACGGGTTGGTAAGGGGTCCGCCCGTGAACTCCGCCGCAACGGCTTTATTCCCGCTGTCATCTATGGTGACAAGCAGGCCCCAGTTTCTATCGCTATCAACACCAATGAGGTGACGAAGCGCATTCATGCCGGTGGCTTCATGACCACCGTTGCGACCATCGACGTCGACGGCAAGAAGTACAAGGTTCTGCCGAAGGACTACCAGCTCGATCCGGTCCGCGACTTCACGATGCACGTCGATTTCCTGCGCGTATCTGGCAACACCCAGGTTACCGTTGAAATCCCGGTTCACTTCGTCAACGAAGAAAAGTCCCCGGGCCTCAAGGTCGGCGGCGTTCTGAACATCGTTCGTCACGAAGTCGAAGTTCACTGCCCGGCTGACGCGATCCCGGAATTCTTCACGGTCGACCTTTCCGGTCACAAGATCGGCGATAGCATTCATATTTCGGAAGTCACCCTGCCGAAGGGTGTAACGCCGGTCATCACCGATCGCGACTTCACCATCGCGACGATCATTGCTCCGGCTGGCGGCATCGACGAAGCTGCTGGCGAAGGCGAAGCAGAAGCCTGATCGCTTCTACCAATTTGTAAAGCATAAGGCCCGTTTTCCGTGAGGAAGGCGGGCTTTTTCATTGCCGAAAAAGGCCCATTTCAGCAACATTTAACACATTCATGGAAGCATGCTCCGGCCGGTTGCGAAGTCCCGCCCTGCTGCGCGACCGCAGAATATTTTGACCCCGTGGAGCAAACGGAACCATGAATAATTCCGTTGAGAACAGATTTTTTACGATTGTTTGCGGCGCGCTGCTTGTTTTTGTAGCTCCCCTCTTTGTTCTTTTTCTTTTCCTTTCCTCTGAGCGCGCCGACAAGGAAATACGCGACCATATCTCCGTTCTTCTTGTGGCCAACGCTCAGGCGCTCGCCAAGCCGCTTTGGGATCTCGATGCCGATAGCGTGACCCAGATCAGCGCGACGGTCGTTTCGCAGGGCGCCATCGTCAAGGTGGAAGTCCGCGACCAGTCCGGCGAACTCGATGTGAGCCAGTCGACCATTCCGAGATCCTTCGATGGCAAGCTGGTTCAGGTTTCCCGAGCCATCATCTACAACACCGTCGATGGGCCGAAGAACCTCGGCAGCATTTCCGTCTTCTATCCGGCACTCGGCCTGTTCTCCGGCCTGAAGCAGGAAGAAGTCGTCTTCATCTCGATCTTCATTTTCGCGGTGCTGGCCGTTTTCGCGACCGCTCTCATCGGCAACCGCATCTTCGTCATTCAGCCTCTGATGCGCCTGACGGCCGCCATCGAGGCGACACGTCAGCTCGGCTCCCGCCACCATGTCGATTGGCAATCGAACGACGAGATGGGTCGGCTCGCCCAGAGCTTCAACGAAATGCAGACGAAGCTCGAAAACGAGGAAACCGAGCTGAAACTCGCGCATCGCCGCACCACCGACATCTACAACTTGACGCCCGCCATGCTCTTCTCCCTCGACGAGGAAGACCGCATCACCGCCGTCAGCGACTACTGGCTGTTTGCGACCGGCTACCATCGCGCCGCGCTCATCGGCCGAAACTTCTGCGATCTCGTTACCCCCTTCACCCGCGACAAGTTCATCAAGCGCAAGAGCCAGCGTGAAAACGGCACCGGCGACGTCACCGTCAAGTTCGTCTGCATGGACGGCCGCATCATGGACGTCCTCATCATGGAATCGGCGCTCACGACCCAGGGACAGGAAGGTCAGTCGCTCTCCGTCATGACCGACGTGACGGAACTCAAGGCCTCCGAAGACCGCAACCATCGCCAGGCGATATCAGACCATCTGACCGGTCTCTTGAACCGCCAGGGCTTCGAAGCCGTGCTCGACAGCAAGATTGCTGCCGCCGATGCCGCCGATCAGGAACTCGCCTGCCTCTTCGTCGACCTCGACCGTTTCAAGTGGATCAACGACAATATGGGCCATGCTGCCGGTGATGCTGCCCTGATCGAGCTCGTGGAGCGGCTGAAGACCCTGCTTGCCCCCTCCGATGAAGCGGCCCGTCTCGGCGGCGATGAATTCGCGATCCTGCTGCCGGCCAAGAATGCCGAAAAGCGCGCCCGCGCCATGTGCGACCAGATCGCTTCGATCTTCGAGACGCCGTTCGGCCCGGATATGCATCTGAGCGCCTCTGTCGGTATCGCTATCTATCCTCACCACGCCGCGACCGCTGCCGAACTGCTGCAGAAGTCCGACATGGCCATGTACGCCAAGAAGCGTGACGGCAAGAACGGCGCACAGATCTTCGATAGCGGCATGCTCGATCACGCCCGCCGCCGCGCCGAGATCGAAGCCCATATCGAAGCCGGCCTCGCCGACGACTGGTTCGAGGCCTATCTCCAGCCGATCGTCAACCTGAACGGCCGCGGCATCGCCGGCTTCGAGGCGCTGATGCGCCTCAACCACCCCCAGAAGGGTCTCATGCCGCCGGCCGAGATCATCAGCGTGGCCGAAGAAACCGCCAAGATCGTCCGCGTCGGCAATGTCATCATGGAAAAGGCGATCGCCAATCTGGCGAAGATCTCCCGCCTGCCCGGCATGCAGGACACCTATCTCGCGATCAATTTCTCACCGCTGCAGTTCGAGCCGGCGCTCGCTGCCCGCCTTGCCGCTATCCTCGGCCGCCATGGCATCCTGCCGGATCGTATCGTCGTCGAAATCACCGAAGCCGTACTGATGCACGACAACCCACAGATCCGCATGATCGTGACGGAACTTCGCCGTTTCGGCTGCCGCATTGCGCTTGACGATTTCGGTACCGGCTACTCGTCGCTGAGCTATCTCAACCGCTTCCCGGTCGACATTATCAAGATCGACCAGTCCTTCACCCGCGCCATCAATGATGCAGACGACGACGTGCGCCAGAAGAGCCGCATGCTGATCGAAGGCATCACCACGCTGTCTCACAAGATGAATTGTACCGTCATCGCCGAAGGCATCGAGACGGAGGAGGAATGCGGCACACTGCATCAAATGGGCCTCGACTATGGTCAGGGCTATCTGTTCCACCGTCCGCAAAACGCTGCAAAGCTGATCGAGGAATTGAGCATCTCGCTGCCGAACGTGGCGCGTGCTTCATGAACTGACGAGATATGGGAGGTATACGATGAAAAAGCTGCTGCTTCTTGCACTTCTTACCCTACCCTGCTTTGCCACGTCTGCTTCAGCCCAGGCGGTAGCCTTCGTGACCGAGGAATACGCCCCCTTCAACTACCGCGACGGAAAGGTCATCAAGGGTGCGACCGTCGACCAGGTCGAGAAAGTCATGGCCGATATCGGCATCGATTATACGATCGAGGTAATGCCCTGGGCTCGTGCTTTCAGCCTCGCCCGCGCAACGCCGATGACCTGCGTATTCGCGACCGCCCATAACGCCGCGCGTAACGGTCTGTTCAAATGGGTCGAGCCACTTCTCATCGACCGTAACATCCTGATCACCCGCCAGGGATCGGGCGTTTCGGCAGCCGATCTTGAAGACGCCAAGAAATACGTGATCGGCACGCAGCGCGACGATTACACGGAAGTGACGCTGAAGGAGAAGGGCTTCACCAAGCTCGATGTCGCCAGCGATTTCAACGCGACGCTGCGCAAGCTGCTCGGCGGCCGCATCGACATGATGCCGATCTCCGAACTATATTTCCATAAGCTGAAGGCCGACCAGCCCCTGGAAATGGTAACGGTGCTCTCCTCCCAGCCGATGGGTATCGCCTGCGAGAAGAACTTCCCGGACGACCTTCTGGGCCGCATGCAGGCCGCGCTGGACAAGCTGATTGCCAGCGGCGAACAGAAGCAGATTTTCCTGAAATATGGCCTGCATCTGCTGAACTGATGGGCGCACCGTCGTTCACGCCCGCCTTTGCCACTTGACTTTAACGCCGTTTCGCGGTGGTGAACGGCAACAGCTCTTGCAAGGAAAACGGCCATGCTGATCATCGCGGGTCTCGGTAATCCCGGCGCGAAATATGCCGGCAACCGGCACAATATCGGCTTCATGGCAGTGGATGCCATCTACCGCCGCCATAGCTTTTCGCCCTGGTCGAAGAAGTTCAAGGCCGAGATATCAGAAGGCGAGCTTGCCGGCGAGAAGGTGCTGCTGATCAAGCCACAGACTTTCATGAACCTGTCGGGCGAAGCGGTCGGCGAAGCCATGCGCTTCTACAAGCTGCAGCCGTCCGATCTCGTGGCGATCTATGACGAGCTCGATCTTCCGGCCGGCAAAGCGCGGTTGAAGACCGGCGGCGGCCATGGCGGCCACAATGGCATCAAATCGCTCGACGCCCATTGCGGTAAGGAATACCGCCGCCTGCGCCTCGGAATCGGCCATCCCGGCGTCAAGGAACTGGTGCATAACCATGTGCTTGGCGATTTCGCCAAGGTCGACAGTGACTGGCTGGGGCTGCTTCTCGACACGCTCGCCGACAATGCCGAAATGCTGGTCCGCAAAGAGGATTCCCAGCTGATGAACAAGATCGCGCTGGCGCTCGGTGGCAAGGCGGAGGAAGAAAAACCGAAGCCGGAGAAGAAGCCGGCGGGGAAATCTCATATCCATCAGGCCCGCAATCAGAGCCAGCAGAAGCTTCCGACAACCGGCCCCATGGCCGAAATGCTGAAGAAGATGTTCGGCAACAAGGGCGACTGAACGCCATGGCGGACGGGGATTTAAGCATCCGACCTGCGGTTATCCGCGATCTGCAGAACCTGATCACCCTTTACCAGCACCTCAGCCCGACCGATCCGGTCCTCGCGCCTGATGTGGCAATCGAACGTTTCTCCGCCATTCTGGCGCAGCCCGGCATGACGATCTTCATCGGCGTTGCCGGCGAGATTGCTGCTGCGACAGTAACGCTGATCATCGTGCCCAACCTGACGCGCAATGGCGCCTCTTACGCGCTGATCGAAAACGTCGTCACCCACGCCGACCACCGCAAGCAAGGTTATGCCGGCAAAGTCATCCAGCATGCGATTGCGGAAGCTTGGAAAGCCGGCTGTTACAAGATCATGCTGCTGACCGGATCGAGAAATCCGGCAACACTGCGTTTCTATGAAAATTGCGGCTTCGTGCAGGACAAGACCGGCTATCAGATCCGCCGGGCGTCTTGAGACGCGCAGGTCCTGTTCCTCGGGCCCCTATTCCTCAGGCTCCGTGGTGAACATCAGCGGAAAGTCCATCTCCTTTGCAAGGTCGATGGCTTCCTTGGCCTTGGTCTCCGCTATGTCCTTGGTGCAGACCACGACCACGCACGAGCCGAGCTTGTGCGCCGTCATCATCACGCGGTAGCCGGTGTCCTCGCTCATGCGGAAGACGGCCTTCAGCACCATGATGACGAATTCGCGCGGCGTGTAATCGTCATTGACGAGGATGACCTTGTAAAGCTTCGGCTTGTCCAGCTTGAGCTTCGTTCTGGTCTTGGGTTTTAAGGCAATGTCGTTGTCAACCATCGGAAATCCGCCCGTTGATGACATGGGAAGGGGTTTCGATCTAACTAAACCTTTTAGATTGCAGAATTTCGACACTTGGTGCCGGGGGATATCCCGCTACCATAAGAATAAAGCTGCTACGCCCTGTCGGCAAGGGAGCAGCGAGAAAAGCTCTCTAAGACTTGACCGCTCCCCTCCTTTATCCCATAGCCACGACCAAGGACTTCCAGAGAACAGCAGGTTTCAGCCATGGGCTTCAAATGCGGTATCGTCGGCCTGCCGAATGTCGGCAAATCGACCCTCTTCAATGCACTCACCAAGACGGCAGCCGCGCAGGCGGCGAACTATCCCTTCTGCACGATCGAACCGAATACCGGCGAAGTGGCTGTTCCCGATGAACGCATGCAGAAGCTTGCCAACATCGCGAAGTCCAAGGAAATCATCCCGACCCGCATCAACTTCGTCGATATTGCCGGCCTCGTGCGCGGTGCCTCGAAAGGTGAAGGTCTCGGCAACCAGTTCCTCGCCAATATTCGCGAAGTCGATGCCATCGTGCATGTGTTGCGCTGCTTCGAAGACGGCGACATCACACACGTGGAAGGCCGCATCGACCCGGTTGCCGATGCTGATACGATCGAGACCGAACTGATGCTCGCCGACCTCGACAGCCTCGAGCGCCGCACCGAGCAGACGCGAAAGCGCGCCACCAGCAAGGACAAGGATTCCATGGCAATGCTGCCGATCATGGAGGCCTCGCTCGCGCTGCTGCAGGACGGCAAGCCGGTCCGCACGCTACTTTCGAAGCTCGATGCCGAAGAGATCGACATCCTGAAGGGCCTCAACCTTCTGACATCGCACCCGGTTCTCTATGTCTGCAACGTCGCCGAAGGCGATGCCGCGACCGGAAACAAATATACCGAGGCCGTCGCTGCGATGGCGAAGGCTCAGGGTGCCGAAACCGTCACCATCTCGGCGGCGATAGAATCCGAGGTCGCCCAGCTTCCGGATGAAGAGGCCGAGGAATTCCTTTCGGCACTCGGTCTCGACGAAGCAGGCCTCGATCGCCTGATCCGTGCCGGCTACAAGCTGCTTCATCTGATCACCTATTTCACGGTCGGACCGAAGGAAACGCGCGCCTGGACGATCGAGCGTGGCACCAAGGCGCCGCAGGCCGCAGGCGTGATCCATTCGGATTTCGAACGCGGCTTCATCCGCGCCAACACAATCGCCTATGACGACTATATTCAGTTCGGCGGCGAAGTCGGCGCCAAGGAAGCTGGCAAGGCACGCGACGAAGGCAAGGAATATGTCGTCCAGGACGGCGACGTCATCCACTTCCGCTTCAACACGTGATTGACCAAAACATGTCGCGCAAAACTGTGGAGCGGTTTTGCGATAACGACATGCGGAAAACCAAGGCCTAAAGCGTGGGAAACGGATCTGAAAGATCGCGACACGCTTTTAGCTGCCGCTCAGCCGGGCGGCAGCCTTTCCACCACGCCTGAGGGCAAGGCGCGCAGCACGATGCGCCGAAGCGGCATCCAGCCCGTACCGATGACGAGCACGATCACGCCGACGATAACAAGCGTTCCGAAGATGTAGATATCGACGGTCGCACTCCCCTGCCGGAATATCCCATAGATCGCCAGTCCCAGCGTCAGCAGGCCGGACGTCACGAAAGCGCGCCGGTCGATGATGAGACCGACCAGCATCAGCAGCGCGACGATTACGACGACGACAGGCGTCTTGAAGGAATTGGCGTCCATGATATCCAGCCAGCCGCCGTCGAGCGAGAGCAATATCCGTATGCTGTAAAGCAGGGCGGGTGCGGCGACGAGATGAAGCCAGAAGGCCACATCCGATCGCGTCGTCCGGCGGAACCTGTCGCTGAGGTCGAAGCCGAGTGCGGCGACGAACAGGCCGACGGCGCAGGCAAACAGGATGATCGAGACGAGCGTGGGATGATTGAGGATGAAGGCATCGTCACCGCTCGCCCACTGGAGAATCCGGAAGACAAGAGCCAGCACGAGGGCAAGACTGGAGAAGATGGAGAGCGCGAGTGCAAGCGGCACACGATAGCGCAGATAGAAAAGCCCCATGATGACGGGGAATGCGACGATAAATCGGTCGATACCGTCACCGGTGAGCCACAGATCAGCATTGGACGGATAGAGCGACAGCATCATCCGGAAGGTCCAGGCAAAGACCGCCAGCGTCAGCACGACGGCCGGCAGAGCGAGACGCTGGCGCTTGATGAGGATTTCCGCCAGCACCAGGATCGCCGGCAGCACCGCATAGAGTGACGCAATCCCCCAGAGTCCTGCAAGTGCGATGAGAATGCCGATGGTGATCAGCACATCGTGGAAGCCGCGCACGAAACGCGGCGTCTCGGTATCCGACCAGGCCGGCTCCGAAGGCCCGGCCGTACGCGCCTCGACGATCACGCCGCGCGCCTCAAGAAACGGCGCCAGCCGCGAGCTCGCCTCAGTGGTAATCAGCCCCTCGCGCGCCGCCTCATCGAGTATCGACCTTAGTTCAGCCATCCTGGTTCGTCCCTACGGAATCATTGAGCCCGCGCGGATGCTATTGTAAGCAATGAGGCCTGCCTATGATGAGGGACCCTGATGCCTGCAGAAAAGCTCGCCTATGAGGATTTCCAGCCCGGCCGTCGATTTCCGCTCGGCCCGAAAGCGGTAACGGCAGCCGAAATCATCGAATTCGCCGCGGAGTTCGACCCACAGCCCATGCATCTGGACGAGGCCGCCGGCCGCGCCAGCATCCTCGGCGGCCTCGCGGCATCCGGCTGGCACACTTCGGCGATGTTCATGCGCATGATGGCCGACAGCTTCGTGTTGAACTCACTTTGCGAAGGCGCCCCAGGCGTCGATTTCATGGAGTGGCGCAAGCCGGTGCTTGCGGGCGACATGCTCTCCGGCCATTCGACGGTGCTGGAGGCACGTCCGATGCGCACGCGTCCGGGCCTCGGTATCGTCAAATTCCGCCATGAGGTGGAAAACCAGCGCGGCGAACTGGTCTGCCTGTCGGAAAATTCCGTCATCTTCGGCATGCGCAACACTTCGGAGGCAGGCGCATGAGAATGTCGGAACTCTATGCCGCCGGCGAAAAGGTCGAGATCGGCGCTTACGTCTTCACCGAGGAAAAAATCCTCCGCTTTGCCAGGAAATACGATCCGCAACGCTTCCATATCGACAGGCAGGCGGCGGAGGACACCATGTTCGGCGCCCTCTGCGCCTCCGGCTGGCATACGGTGGCCGCCTGGATGCGCTGCTTTCTGGATCACTGGATGGCAGAAATGCGCCGGCTGTCGGAACAGGGCATGGAGCCGCCAAAGCTTGGTCCCTCGCCCGGCTTCCAGAAGCTGCAATGGCTAAAACCGGTCTTTGTCGACGAGACGATCACCTATTCGGTGACCTTTCTCTCCAGCCGGCCGCTCACGTCGCGGCCGGGTTGGCATCTCAACGCCATCCTCTGCGAAGGCGTCAACCAGAATGGTATTGCAGTCATCCGCTTCGAGAGTAGCGTGCTGGAATTCGACTAACCTGGCCCACTCAGTGGCCGGCGAATTCCACCAGCGTGTGCACTTCGACACCGAGATCTTCGAGCTTCTTGCGGCCGCCGAGATCCGGCAGGTCGATGACGAAGCAGGCGCCGACCACTTCAGCGCCGATCTGGCGAAGCAGCTTGGTTGCACCGACAGCCGTGCCGCCTGTAGCGATCAGATCGTCGACAAGGATCACCTTCTCGCCCGGCTGAACGGCATCGCGGTGCATCTCCATCTCGTCCACGCCATATTCCAGACTATAGGCGATGCGCACCGTCTCATGCGGCAGCTTGCCCTTCTTGCGGATCGGCACGAAACCAGAGGAAAGCTGATGCGCGACGGCACCTCCGAGGATGAAGCCCCGCGCTTCCATACCGGCGATCTTGTCGACCTTCAGGCCGGCATAGGGCTGCACGAGTTCATCGACAGCGCGGCGAAAGGCACGTGGATTGCCGAGCAACGTGGTGATGTCGCGAAAGATGATGCCGGGCTTGGGGTAATCCGGAATGGAGCGGATGCTGGCCGCAAGCTCCGAAAGCGTATTGTTCATCGAAAATCCGTATCTGCGAGGGGCATGAAGCGCCGCACACTATCAATTGCGCCTGACCAAACCAAATAAAAAAGGCGGCCGTAAAGCCGCCTTTTCCTTGGGAATGAAGATCGCTTAGTGATCGGTCCGGGAGTAAATCGAACGCTTGGTCAGGTAGATCAGCACCGTGAAGATCAGCAGGAAGATCATGACCATGAAGCCGGTGCGCTTACGCTCTTCGAGATGCGGCTCGGACGCCCACATCAGGAACGACGAGACATCCTTGGAATACTGATCAACCGTCTGCGGCGAACCGTCGTCATAGGTGACCTGGTCGTCGGAGAGCGGCTTCGGCATGGCGAGGACGGCAGCGGCATGGAAATACGGGTTGTAATGCGCACCTGCCGGAACCTGGAAGCCGGCCGGCGGCTCTTCGTAGCCGGTCAGCAGCGAGTGGATATAGTCCGGACCGCTTTCCTGATACTGGGTGAAGATGTCGAAAACGAACTGCGGGAAGCCACGTTCGACTTCGCGTGCCTTGGCAAGCAGCGACATATCCGGCGGAGCCGCACCATTGTTCGCGGCAGCGGCAGCTTCCGCGTTCGGATAGGGCGACGGGAAGTGGTCTGACGGAACCGCCTTGCGGGTGAACATCTCACCGTTGGCATCAGGGCCGTCCTGGACTTCGTAATTGGCTGCGAAGGTCTTCACCTGCGCATCCGAATAGCCGAGTTCGCTCAACATGCGGAAGGGCACGAGGTTCATCGAGTGGCAGGCGGAACAGACTTCAGTGTAGACCTTCAGGCCACGCTGCAGCTGGCCCTTGTCGTAATTGCCGAACGGACCGGCGAAGGTCCAGTCGATCTCCTTCGGCTCCTTCAGCGGATAGTGCGGGGTGGCACTTTCCTCATGGTGAGCGGCCGGAGCCGCCTCTTGGGCGAAAGCCACGCCACCGAGACCGGCCACGACAGCAAGCGAGAGAATGCTTGCAACAAGCTTATTCATATTTCTGGTCCTTCCCGTCGCTCGCTCAGGCCTTGGCCGCAGCAGTCTTGTTGCGCTTTTCGAGCACCGCTTCAGTGATCGAGTTCGGAATGCGGCGCGGTGTTTCCACCAGACCGAGAACCGGCATCGCGACCAGGAAGAAGGCGAAGTAGAGGAGTGTGCAGACCTGCGAGATCGTCGTGTACAGGCCTTCCGCAGGCTGCGAACCCAGCCAGCCCAGGATGATCGCGTTGATCGCGAACAGCCAGTAGAACAGCTTGAACCACGGACGATAGACCGCCGAACGCACCTTCGAAGTGTCGAGCCAGGGCAGGAAGAACAGCACGAGGATGGCGCCGAACATCACCAGAACACCGCCGAGCTTGGAGTCGATCGGACCGACGTTGAAGGTGATCGAACGCAGCATGGCGTAGAAGGGCAGGAAGTACCATTCCGGAACGATGTGGGCCGGGGTCTTCAGCGGGTCGGCCGGAATGTAGTTGTCGGCATGGCCGAGATAGTTCGGCAGGTAGAAGACGAAGTAGGCATAGACGAGCAGGAAGATCGAGACGCCGAGCGCATCCTTGAGCGTTGCGTAAGGCGTGAAACGAACCGTATCTGTCTTGGTCTTGACCTCGACGCCCGTCGGATTTGTCTGGCCGACCACATGCAGAGCCCAGATGTGCAGGACGACGACGCCGGCGATCATGAAGGGCAGCAGGTAGTGCAGCGAGAAGAAGCGGTTCAGCGTCGGCTGATCGACGGCGAAGCCGCCAAGCAGGAACTGCTGCACCCATTCGCCGACCAGCGGGAAGGCCGAGAAGAAGCCGGTGATGACGGTCGCGCCCCAGAAGGACATCTGCCCCCAAGGCAGAACGTAGCCCATAAAGCCGGTCGCCATCATCAAGAGGTAGATGACGACGCCGAGGATCCAGAGGATTTCGCGCGGCGCCTTGTAGGAACCGTAGTAGAGACCGCGGGCGATGTGCAGGTAGACGGCGACGAAGAAGAAGGATGCGCCGTTGGCATGCATATAGCGCAGCAGCCAGCCGTGGTTGACGTCGCGCATGATCTTTTCAACGGAGTTGAAGGCGATCGTCGTGTCGGCGGCGTAGTGCATGGCGAGCGTGACACCCGTCAGGATCTGCACGATCAACATGACGGCGAGCATGGCGCCGAAAGTGTAAGCGTAGTTCAGGTTCCGCGGAACCGGATAGGCAATGAAGCTGTCATAGACCATGCGCGGCAGTGGAAGGCGCGCATCGACCCACTTTTCCAGGCCGGTTGATGGTTCGTAGCTGGAATGGCCACTCATTAATCAGTCTCCCCTCAACCGATCTTGATCTTCGTGTCGGACAAAAACGAAAAGGTCGGAATCGCCAGGTTCTGCGGCGCCGGACCTTTGCGGATGCGGCCGGCCGTGTCGTAGACCGAGCCATGGCAGGGACAGAACCAACCATTGTATTCACCGGCCTGACCGAGCGGAACGCAACCGAGATGGGTGCAGGTGCCGACCATGACGATCCAGTTTTCCTTATCTTTGCCGCCCGAGCGGTCAGCGCCCGTTGCAGGAGCATCGGCAGGAAGGTTTGCGTTGCGGGCGATCGGATCCTTGAGGTCCGACAACTGCACATCGGCTGCGGCCTTGACTTCTTCCGGCGTGCGGTTGCGGATGAAGATTGGCTTGCCGCGCCACTTTACCGTCAGCGACATGCCGGGCGTAAGGCTTGCAACATCGACTTCGATGGAAGCAAGCGCCAGCGTCGACGCGTCCGGACGCATCTGGTCGATGAACGGCCACGCAACCGCAACGGCGCCGACCGCACCAGCCATGCCAGTGGTGAGATAAAGGAAATCACGGCGAGTGGGCTCTGCGGCCTCGCTTGTCGTTAAGTGTTCGCTCACGGCTTAACCATCCTCTGCGCAATTGTCGCGGAATTCCGCCCTGCCCCTCCAGAGGCGGCGAATCTATCACAACATATTTCGGCCATAGATTCCCCACCAATCCGGCGCGTTCTATGCTTGATCGCAAATTATGTCCAGCCTTGGCAAGGGGATGAGGGCACAATGTCGCGGGAAATTTCAGTGAATTTTTTAAGGCAATCACTGGCTTGCAACTTTGCTGCATTGCAACAAAGCAGGGGGCGTGTTAGGCGCTGGTGAGTTTGCCATACGAATTTGGATTTGCGCCGATGAGGCATACTGTTTTCTGCGTATTGAGCGTCCTCATCACCATCGTTCTGGCTCTCGTTTCGCTTCGCTACTTCACCGATTTCTGGCTGCTTTCGCTCGTTTATAGCTTCCAGATTCATCTCAGCATCATCTGCGCCATTGGCGCGGTCGTTGCCCTCTTTTTCAAGCGGCACTGGTACGGCTTCGTGATGCTGGCAGTGGCGACCTTCCTGAATATCCACGGCGTCATAATGCTGCGCGAATTCGCCGGCAAAATGCCTGCGGAAGATGCCCCCCGCCTTTTCCGGCTGATGTCCTTCAATATCGAGTTCGACAATTTCGGGAACGGCGAGAAGATCGCCGACGCCGTGCTGGCATCCGGCGCCGATGTGGTCGACATCATGGAAGCACAACCGGTCTTCTCGCAATTGCCGCGGCTGGCACAGATCTATCCATATCGCATCGGCTGCGACACGAGCGACGCCTGCGATACGCTCGTGCTGTCGAAACGCCCATTTGCCGCGCACAAGGTCTACGATCTCGGCGCTCTCTGGAAGCAGAGGCTGGTTTCGATCAAGATCGATTTTGACGGAACCTGGGTAGATTTTCTGTTTCCGCACCTCACCAAGCCTTATTTCGACGATTTTCAGGCCGATGAACTGGTGGAGCTGAAGGCTATCATGCAGTCCCGCACCGGTGCGCTGGTGGTTGCCGGGGATTTCAATTCCGCAATCCTCGCACCAACCATTCAGGAACTACTGCGCGGTTCGGGCCTCACCACCGCATTTCCCGAACCCACGACCTGGCCGGTCTCCGCCGGGCCGTTCGGCATCAGCATCGACCATATCTTCGCAAGACCACCGCTGCTCATCCGCTCGACGAGCCGGCTGGAAGACAGCTTCGGCTCGAACCATTATGGCCTAGTCAGCGATTTCGTTCGCGAATACTGAGCGCGTATCGTCATCGTCGGAGGCGAGGAAACCGCCGGACTGGCGCGCCCAGAGCTCTGCATAAAGCCCGCCCTGTTTCAGAAGCGCATCATGCGTGCCTTCTTCGATGATCTTGCCGCGGTCGACCACGACAAGCCTGTCGAGTGCCGCGATCGTCGAAAGCCGGTGGGCGATCGCCAGCACCGTCTTGCCTTCCATCACGCGGTTGAGGTTCGACTGGATCGCCTCCTCCACTTCCGAATCGAGCGCCGACGTCGCCTCGTCGAGAACGAGTATCGGCGCATTCTTGAGCATCACACGCGCAATGGCGATGCGCTGACGCTGGCCGCCCGAGAGCTTGACCCCGCGCTCGCCGACATGCGCATCGAAACTCTTGCGGCCCTGCTGGTCCCGCAGCAACTCGATGAAGTCGAGCGCCTCGGCGCGTCTGGCTGCCTCGACGAGGCGCTCCTCGCCGGCATCTGGCCGGCCGAACAGGATATTGTCGCGCACGGATCGATGCAGCAGCGACGTATCCTGGCTGACCATGCCGATCTGCATGCGCAGTGATTCCTGCGTGACGGCGGCGATATCCTGCCCGTCGATAAGGATGCGTCCACCCTGAATATCGTAAAGGCGCAGGAGAAGGTTCACGAGCGTCGATTTGCCTGCGCCGGAGCGGCCGATGATACCAACCTTCTCGCCCGGCCGGATCGTCAGCGAGAAATTCCCAATGACTGCGTTTTCCTTGCCGTAATGGAAGGAAACATTCTCGAAGCGGATGCCCGGCTGCTTGATGACGAGTTCCTTCGCATGGGGACGGTTGACGAGATGCAGCGGCTGCGAAATCAGTTCGGCCGCATTCTGGATGGTTCCGAGGTTGCGCATGATGCCGTTGAATTGCGTCATCAATCGCCCGAGCAGGAAGTTCAGCCTGAGCACCAGAGTCAGCGAAAAGGCGACCCCGCCCGAGCTGATCAGTCCGCGCAGCCACAGATCGACGCTGATGCCTGCCATTGTGACGATCATCAGGCCCGACAGCAGCGCCATTGACGCGCGAACGCCAGTGATGAAGCGCGTGAACTTCAGCACCGTTTCCTGGTAGGCATTGAAGCCGTCGAGCATGTACCGGTCGCTCTCTTCGTCGCGGGCGAAGAGCTTCAACGTCTGGATATTGCTGTAGGCATCGACGATGCGGCCATTGAGCAGGGAGGCCGCTTCCGCAGTCTCGCGCGAGTGATAGCGGATGCGCGGCACGAAATAGCGCGCAAGCACGCCGAAGGCCACCAGCCAGAAGAGAACCACCGCCGCGAGCGATAAATCGAGCTGCCCCACCAGAACGAGGGTAGTGACGGCATAGATGCCAACGAACCAGACGCTTTCCATCAGCGACGTCACGAGATCGCCTGTCGCCTGCCCCGCCGACCAGACCTTGGTGACGATGCGGCCGGAAAAATCACTCTGGAAGAAGGCAAGCGACTGGCGCGACACATGCAGATAGGACTGCCAGCGCGCCATGTTGTAGAAACCCGGCGTGATGACCTGCTGGTCGATCAGCGCGATCAGGAAGGCAACGACGAAGCGGACGATGCCGATCAGCGCCAGCATGCCGAAAAGCTCGCCGCCATGGGCGTCAAGAAGCGTGCTCCAGCCGGCCCCGGGCTTTATCGCTCCGAGAATATCGATGAGCCGCCCGACGAACCAGAAGAGCGCTGCCTCGATCGCCGCCGAAATGCCGCCAAGCACCAGCATGGCGATGAACGGCCATCTGGCTTGGCCGATATAGAACCATATGAATCCCAGCGTATTGCCCGGCGGTTGGACATTACCGCGGGCGCGGAACGGATCTATCCAGGTTTCGAACAGGCGGAGGATCGGAGTGAGCAGCATCATCGCGATATAGGCCCGTTCAGAATTGCGGCAAAGAGAATACAAGCCCGACGCAACCTTATATTTTCGTAATGATCGGTAATATCGGCGTCATCTCTATTGATACGGGTGGAAGCAGCCACGATCTCATGCCATGATCGCGCCTTACCGGAGACCGCAGTAATGGAAACGAAAACGCTTAATGCGCATCTTCCGCTCCCCCTTGCGGAAAAGCTTGACGCTCTGGCAGACGCGATGGACGTGCCGCGCGACAGCATCGTGACGGACGCCATCGCAAGCTGGATCGAACGAGAGGAGCGACAGCGGATTTTCACGCTTCGTTCGCTCGCTTCGAACTCGATCATTGTCGTGGAGCATCATCGCGTCATCGACTGGGCCGACAGCCTCTGCGCTGACCGGATCCGCACGCTCTAAGCGGAAAATTGATTTTCTTCAGCAGGACAAAAAAATAGCCCTCCCCGCAGAAACGGGAAGGGCTTGTTTTATTGGGCGGCGACTTCGGCCTCTTCCTCGTGATCGGCGAGGAAGCCGCCGGACTGGCGGTTCCAGAGATCGGCATAGACGCCGCCGTGGCTGACCAGTTCGCCATGTGTGCCGCTTTCGGTCATGCGGCCTTTGTCCAGCACGATCAACCGGTCCATCTCAGTCAGCGTCGACAGGCGGTGGGCAATCGCGATGACAGTCTTGCCCTCCATCAGCGCGAAGAGGTTTTCCTGGATCGCCGCTTCCACTTCGGAATCGAGCGCCGAGGTCGCCTCGTCGAGCACCAGGATCGGCGCGTCCTTCAGGAAGACGCGGGCGATCGCTATGCGCTGGCGCTGGCCGCCCGACAGTTTTACACCGCGCTCGCCAACCTGCGCGTCGAGCGCCTTGCGGCCCTGCAGATCGACAAGCCCTTCGACGAACTCCCAGGCATTTGCCCGTTTTGCAGCCTCGATCACTTCCTCGTCCGTCGCGTCTGGACGGCCATAGGCGATGTTGTCGCGGATCGAACGATGCAAGAGCGACGTATCTTGCGTCACCACGCCGATCAGCGCACGAAGGCTGTCCTGCGACACCTCGGAGATATCCTGGCCGTCGATGGTGATGCGCCCGGCCTCCAGATCGTAGAAACGAAGGAGCAGGTTCATCAATGTCGTCTTGCCGGCGCCGGAACGTCCGACGAGACCGACCTTCTCGCCAGCCTTGATATCGAGCGACAGGTTGTCGATGATGCCCTTGCCCTTGCCGTAGTGGAAGCCGATGCGATCATAGTGGATCGCACCTTTCTTCGCAGTCAGTGTGGGCGCATCAGGCTTGTCGACGATATCGTGCTGCTTCGACATCATCTCCATGCCGTCATAGACGGTGCCGATGTTTTCGAAGAGTGCCGAGACTTCCCACATGATCCACTGCGACATGCCGTTGACGCGCATCGCAAGGCCGATGGCGATGGAAATCGCGCCGACCGAGATCGTTCCGTTCAGCCACAGCCAGATGGACAGGCTGGAAATGACGAACAGCGAGATGCAGTTGTTCATGTAGACACTTATATGGAAGAGCGTCACCTTGCGCATCTGCCTGTGCACCGTATCCAGGAACCCGTCCATGCTCTCCTTTGCATAGACCTCTTCACGACCTGCATGTGAGAACAACTTCACGGTGGCAATGTTCGTGTAGCTATCCACCACACGGCCGGTCATCAGCGAGCGCGCATCCGCCTGCTGAGCGGCGATCTTGCGAAGCCGCGGCACGAAATAGGCGACGATGCCGATATAGACGCCGAGCCAGGCAAGGATCGGCAGCATCAGCCGCCAGTCAGCCGCCGCGATGATGACGATCATCGACAGGAAGTAGGTGACGACATAGACGAAGACGTCGAGGATCTTCATGACCGTCTCGCGCACGGCAAGCGACGTCTGCATGACCTTTGTGGCAACGCGTCCGGCGAACTCGTTGGCAAAGAAGGTCATGCTATGACGCAGCAGGAAGCGGTGCATCTGCCAGCGCGCAATCATCGGATAATTGCCGAGCATCATCTGATGCATGATCAGCGAATCGAGACCGGCGATGAGCGGCAGTCCGATCAGCACCAGCGCACCCATCCAGATCAGCTTGTGACCCTCATTCTGCAGGAAGGTCGCCTTATCGGCATTCGTCAGCCAGTCGACGATATCGCCAAGGAACTGGAAGAGCGCCACTTCGCCGACCGCGATCAGCGCCGTCAGAAAGGCCATGAGCGCAAGCCATCCCGCCGCCGGCTTGCTGTAGTGCCAGCAGAAGGCAAAAAGACCCTTCGGCGGAGCAACCGGCTCCTCGCTCGGATAGGGATTAAGTCGCTGTTCGAACCAGCCAAACATGAAATCGCTCCAGAACTTCCGCGTTCCGGTCCCTGCTTTGCGCTCTTGTGTCGCACGAAAGCACATATGGGAACCGGAGGCTCAAGGGGCGAGGCCGTAATGGCCGCGCAATTATTCAAAAATGGGCAATTGGGAAGAGAAAGCGCCTATACGCGCCAGATCGCCAAGCGTGGCATCACGGGCAGGAGACGCATCAGCACAAATGTATTCATGTCGGCGCTCCCTGTTGGCGATTGAAGATATGCACCGATAACGCGAAAATGCCTAAATTTCCAGCCCTGAACTCTTGGAAAGTGACTGTCCCATGGTCAAAAAGCGTCTTGTTGCTTCAAAATCACAGTTCGGATAGGCCATTTGCGCATCATGGCAACGGATGGCTTCCCTTATGGCGGATATCAGACTGGCGCTCTACCAACCGGATATTCCCGGCAATACCGGCACGATTCTGCGCCTTGCCGCGTGCCTGGGTTTTGCTGTCGACATCATCGAACCTGCGGGCTTCGACATTTCCGACCGAAACCTGAAACGCGCAGGCATGGACTATCTGGCTGCGGCAGCGCTTACGCGACACGTCAACTGGGAACATTTCGAGAAATGGCGTGTTGGAACCCGCCGACGCCTGATCCTCGCCACCACCAAGGCATCGCAGCGCTATGCGGATTTCGCCTTCCGCCCGGACGATATCCTGCTGTTCGGCCGGGAAAGTGCTGGGGTGCCTGATCATGTGCATGAACGCGCCGACGGACGCATCCTGATCCCGATGGTGGAGGGCCAACGCTCGATCAACCTCGCCCTCTCCGCCGCTATGATAGCAGGCGAAGCCATGCGCCAGACCGTCTGGGCATAACGGGCAAAATGCCGGTCCTTGCCGGCCATTCTGTCGTAAACAACGCTTTGAATCGGCGCAAAAGCGCCTATATTTATTAGCCGAGCAATCAATAAATCTGCGCGAGCACTGCGATTCCAATGATTTGCTTGACTACAGACTCGTAGAATCGAGCGAACTCTTTTCAAGAAGAAGAAAAAGACCGAGCCCATGGAATCCACGATCGTCATGATCAATCTGTTCGGCGCGATTGCGCTGCTGCTTTTCGGCCTCGCACAGGTCAAGGACGGCGTCACGCGTGCCTTCGGCGCACGGCTGAGGACCGGGCTTGCGACAGGCACGGCGAACGGGCCGCGCTCGATCCTGTCGGGGTTCCTGGCGACCATCGCCCTCCAGAGTTCGACCGCGACTGCCCTGATGACGGCCTCTTTCGTGGAGCGCGATCTCATCAAGCCACGCATGGCCCAGATCGTGCTGCTCGGTGCCAATGTCGGGACTGCCGTAACCGCCTGGATAGTCGCCACCGGCATCGAGTGGCTTTCGCCGCTGCTCATTCTTGGCGGCATCGTGCTCTATCGCGGAAAGTCCAGCGCTCGCCACGGCGGCGGCGCGGCCATGATCGGCATCGGCCTGATGCTGCTCTCCCTGCATCTGCTCGGCAATGCGACAGAGCCCATGCGCACATCGCCAGCACTGGCAGCTTTCATCGGCCTGCTCGGCGATGCCTGGCCCGTTGCCCTTGCCCTGTCGGCAGCGCTTGCCTTCATCTCCTCATCCAGCCTTGCGGTCGTCGTGCTGATCCTGTCGCTGGCGTCGACGGGAATCGTATCGCCTGAACTCATCATCGTTCTCGTCCTTGGCGCCAATCTCGGCGGTGCGATCCCGCCTGTCGTCGCCACCCTCTCCGGCCCTGCCTCGGCAAGACGCGTCACGCTCGGCAATCTCATCGTCCGCACGGTCGGCTGCTTGATCGCCCTGCCGCTTGCCGGCTACGCCGCCCCGCTCCTGCATTTGTTGCCTTTCGGCCCGGCCAAGCTGCCGGTCGATACGCATCTGATCTTCAACATCCTGCTCGCCACTCTTGCCTGGCCTTTCTCCCGAATGCTGGCTGCCTTCACTGCCCGCCTCGTGCCCGATGATGAGCAGCCGGATCAGGGTCCCAAGTTTCTCGATATGCAGGAGCTTTCGACGCCCGTCGTGGCTCTTGCCAGCGCGACACGCGAAGTGCTCGGCGTCGGCGATCTCATCGAACGCATGCTGCTGCGGGCTTCGGATGCCTTCCAGCACAATGACATGTCCAAGCTCGCCGAGATCCCTGCGCTCGAAAAGCGTGTCGATCTGCTGCAGCAGGAGGTGAAGGTCTATCTTTCCAAGCTCGGCCGCGCCGGTCTCAGCGACGAGAACGCCCGCCGCTCGATCGTCATCATCGACTACGCGATCAATCTCGAGCACATGGGCGACATCATCGAGAAAGGCTTGCTGGAGCAAGTCGGCAAAAAAGCCTCGCTCGGCCTGAAATTCTCCGAAGACGGCTACAGGGAATTGCGCAAGCTGTTCGAGCTGACGATCGACAACCTGCGTGTCGCACAAACGATCTTCGTCACTCGCGATTTCAATCTCGCGCGGCAAATGATGGAAGTGAAGGTCGAGGTTCGCCACATGGAGAAACAATCTGCCGAGCGTCATCTGGAGCGCCTGCGTGACGGACGCGCCGACAGCCTGCAAACGAGTTCCCTTCATCTCGACATGCTGCGCGATCTGAAACGCATCAACGCCCACATCGTCTCGGTGGCCCATCCGATCCTAGACGAGAGCGGCCTTCTGATCGAAAGCCGCCTGCGCGACGCGGCAGAATAGGTTTAGTCGGCGGACGGCAGACGCCGCATGGTGAATTCGATCTGATCGCCCTCGAGCTGACGCCAGCTTTCCACTTCGGTCCAGTAGGCCGCCTTTGGATATTCGTCGAACCATTCGCGCGCCTTGGCACGGGCTTCCATAAGCCCCATTCGGTATGTCTCGCGGACGAAATGATCTCGCTCACGGGCGGACGCTTCTGCCCGATGCTTTGCGATTCTGCGCTTCAAGCCTTCGAAGGGCGGAGGCCCCGGAATTTTCACCATGAAACCTACCTCTGAATGAAAAATAGTATCGAAATCCGTCCGTTGCGAGTCGAATCTTGCGAACCCTGTCGGCCTCCATCCGCTGGCGGGCGCCTGCCGCACCTGCTAAACCATGAGCATAATCAACAAAGAGCGAATCGCATGGAAAGACCGGAACTGCCGATCGGCCTGCCCGAAGACATCGAGGACAAGAAGACCGCTGCCCGAACATGGTTTGAGGGACTGCGGGACACTATCTGCGCATCCTTCGAAGCACTGGAGGATGAACTCGAAGGCCCCCTCTCCGACCAGGAGCCCGGCCGCTTCGTCGCCAAGGACTGGTCGCGTGAAAATGGCGCGGGCGGCGGTGGCCGCATGTCGATGATGGAAGGCCGCGTCTTCGAGAAGGTCGGCGTCCACACTTCCACCGTCTACGGCGAATTCGCGCCTGATTTCCGGTCACAGATACCCGGCGCCAGCGAGGATCCGCGCTTCTGGGCATCAGGGATTTCGCTGATCGCCCATCCCGTCAATCCCAACGTGCCGGCCGTTCACATGAACACCCGCATGGTCGTCACCACCAGCCGCTGGTTCGGCGGTGGCGCCGACCTGACGCCGGTGCTTGGCCGCCGCCGCACGCAAGAAGACGAGGACACGCAGCTCTTCCACAAGGCCATGGAAATTACCTGCCGCAACCATGCGGTTGCCGACTACGATGCCTATAAAAAATGGTGCGACGACTATTTTTTCCTTAAGCATCGCAACGAGGCGCGCGGCGTCGGCGGCATCTTTTATGATTGGCTGCACTCCAGCGAGGAAGCCGGCGGCTGGAATGCCGATTTCGCCTTCACACGGGATGTCGGCCGGGCCTTTTCCATGGTCTACCCGAAGATCGTCCGCTCAAACTTCAATGAAACGTGGACAGAGGCCGATCGTGACGAACAATTGATTCGCCGCGGCCGCTATGTCGAGTTTAATCTGCTCTACGACCGGGGAACGATCTTCGGCCTGAAAACCGGCGGCAATGTCGAATCCATTCTCTCATCCCTGCCGCCCGTGGTCCGCTGGCCCTGATTCAAGCCGCGAGAAGCGCGCTGATAAAATTGAAATACTATTCCGGTAAAATCGCGTTGAAAGGCCTTCATCAGAACCGAGTGCGTCCTAAATTAGTCTCTGTGCGTTACAATCGGAGGAGGATTGTCATGACGATACAAAGCGGCTTGCCTGCTTCTGCAGATATCCCGGAAGCGTCCCGTGCAATCGACGCGCCCGAATTTCTGACGCGCATCGCCGAAGACCTCAGGGCCAGGAGCGGCTCCGACCTGCCGCTCTCCTGCTTCGTCGAGCAGGTGAAACTGCAGCTCGCAGGCGGCAAAACTCCGGAAGAGCTTCAAGAGCAGGCAACGGGCGCTGCCAATAGCAACAAGCCCGCCCATCTTTCGGACACCTACATGGCTTGGGCAATGCCCCACCAATAACAGAGCTTCGGCCGGCGTTCACGTCGGCCGGAACCTTCTCCCCGGAACCTTCTCAATTGCCGCACATTCCTCAATCGCGCGAAAGCGTGCTGGTTTTGCAGTTAAGAAACAGGAGAAGACCATGCGACTTTTCGAATGCGGAACGCTCGTTCCCGGATGCGACTGGCACACCAGAGCCGACAACGACGCCGAAGTCGTTCGCCGCGCCGTCGAACACATGAAGACCGCCCACGGCGAAACGACGATCCGCGAAAACATGGTGGACAATATCAAGGCCCGCATCCGCGACGAAGCGAACGCGGCCTGATTTCAATCGACAATCTCTGCAAGCCGGGCGAGCAATGCCGCCCGGTCGGAGACGAAATTCTCCTCCACCCATTGGTTTTCCAGCGTCGAGAGAATTTCGCCGACCTTTGGCCCTGCCTGTATGCCTGCGGCCATCACATCCGCGCCACTCAGCGGAAATTGCGGCTTCTTCCAAATATTTGCGCGATCGAGAAGCTTCGAAAGCCGTGCCGAACGGCTCATCTCGTCGAAGCTGCCGCCCTCTGCCTTACCCCGTGCAACGCCAAGCGCCAGTTTCAGCCGCACTACGATCCCGTCTGTACCATTTCTGTAGAGCAGCTTTTCGAAAGCGGCAGCGGAGATTTCATCGTTGACGGGTGCTGCTTTTGCCCAGGCTTTGAAATAGGCCGCCTCCGCATTCGAGAATTTCAGGCGTGCAGCCAGCGCATCCAGCCGGGCCGGATCCGGCGGAACGATCGAGGCAAGCCGCAGCAGTGGATCAGGCTCCCAACCGAGCGCCTTCTCGGTCGCAACGAGTGCCGGAATGGCATCGATGCCCCATTTTTCCGTTTCCGGCAGGATTTCCGTGAGAACTGCAACCTGCCGCATCCAGAGCAGCGCCCGGCCGGGATCTTCCGCCGACAGGAGCTTCCTGAGCTCGGACCAGACCCGCTCTGAAGATAGCGTCTTCAGCTTCGAACGTGCGGCCGATGACGCTCTTAGCCCCTCTGCATCTGGTCGTCCGGAACCGTACCAGGCGAAGAAACGGAAAAACCGCAGAATACGCAGATAATCCTCGGCTATCCGCGTTGCTGCATCGCCGATGAAGCGGATATTGCGCTTCTCGATATCCTCGAGCCCGCCTACGAGATCGATCACCTCGCCTGCGGAATTCGCATAAAGCGCATTGATGGTGAGGTCGCGCCGTTCCGCATCCGATTGCCAGTCCGCGCTGAAGGCCACCTTGGCGCGACGCCCGTCCGTCTCCACGTCGGTGCGCAGCGTCGTCACTTCGAAGGGCCTGGCGTCGATGACGAGCGTCACCGTTCCATGGGCAATGCCTGTCGGTACGGCCTTGATACCGGCAGAAGCGGCCCGTTCCATGACGGCTTCCGGAAGCAGCGTGCTGGCGATATCGATGTCGGCGACGGCCAGCCCCATCAGGCTGTTGCGTACGGCCCCCCCGACCACGCGACCCTCCCCGCCATCGGCGTTCAGGAGCGCAAAGACCCGGCCGAGCGCCGGATCCTGAAACCATGCCTGGTCGGCAACAGACGTCATGCATAAAGCCTTTCGTAGAGTGTGCGGACGATACCGGCGGTGATGCCCCAGATCATGCGCGTTTCATAGGGCATACGGTAGAAATGCCGGTCGATGCCGTCGACCACGCGCTTGTCCCGCGTGTGATTGGCCGGGTTCATCAGGAAGGAAAGCGGCACCTCGAAAACATCGTCCACTTCGATCGGATTGAGCTGCAGCGAAAAACCGCGTTGCACCACGCCGAGCACGGGCGTGATGCGGAATCCGGTGGATGACAGATAATTCGGCAGCCGTCCGACCGTCTCGACGAAGCCGCCGCCAAGGCCGATCTCTTCCTCGGTTTCGCGGATCGCCGCCATCTCGGGCGAGACATCCTCGGGATCGATCGAACCACCGGGAAAGGCGATCTGGCCGGAATGCTTGCGAAGTGTCGACGTCCGCTTGGTGAAGATCACCTTCGCCTCTTCGCCATCATCGACGACGGGCACCAGCACCGCCGCATCTCGCAGCTTGAAGGTTTCGACCAGCGCAACGATATCGGGATTGAGGACGTGATCGCCATGATCGCGCCAGGCATGATCGATGGGCGCACCAACCTGGTTGAGCGCGCGGCGGCGGAACTCGGCAGCCGAAAACGGGGGATAGGTCCTGCTGATCGCTTCACTCATCGGGAGGCTGCTTCCAGTTCATCGGCCGGCATGATCGGAAAGGTCTCACCGCCCGAGCGGACGACGAACATGTCCCGGCCCGCGACCTCGGCCACCTCGCCGAGCTCGACCAGTTCATACATCACGGCGCGTGACACCAATGCTTCGAGCCGCCCCCGCACATGCAGATAGGGCTTCAATTCGCTATCTTTCCCATGCCCTGGCCCGTGCCCCGGAAAACGCAAAGGGTGATCCTTCCCGGCTTCTATGACATCACCGACATTCGTGCGAAACGTCAGAATCTGCAGTCCATCCTGCTCGCTCGCATTCATCTCGACGGCGACGAAGGGGGCGTCGATAACCCTGATGCCGACCTTTTCCACAGGAGTTACGAGATAGGTTTTCCCGTCATCGTCCTTCCTCAAAACGGTGGAAAAGAGCTGGACCAGCGGCTGCCGGCCGATCGGTGTGCCCATGTAGAACCATGTGCCATCCGCCCGAATTTCCATGTCGATATCGCCGCAAAAGGGCGGATTCCATTTCTCGACAGGCGGCAATCCACGCTTTTTGCCGGATTTCGCCTCGGAGGCGCGCGAAATAAGCGCGGCAAGCCCCGCTGCATCCGCCATTTGCCTCATTTCCTCGGCTGCCATTGTTCCGTCCCGGTTTGCTCTTAACGAAATAAAGTCACGAGATAGTCATTTGAAACAAACTTGTCAGCCCGCAACATCTTCATAACTGTATCGGGTATGAGGCACGCCTATTAAAGTCAGACGATTCGCAGCCGAATGATTTCAGCCGTTGGAGATGCCCGTGGGTATGATCAAGACCGAAGCCAGCCTCGATGAACAGGCGATTGTTGCCGCCGCCGAAAGAGCGCTATCCGACATCGCCGCCATCCGCGCGGAAGTTTCCAAGGTTATCTTCGGTCAGGAAAGCGTCGTTGAAAACACGCTTCTCGCCGTTCTCTCCGGTGGTCATGCCCTTCTCGTCGGTGTTCCAGGCCTTGCCAAGACGAGGCTCGTGACGACGCTCGGCGAAGTCCTCGGCCTTGCCGCAAACCGCATTCAGTTCACGCCCGACCTTATGCCATCAGATATCCTCGGTTCCGAAGTGATGGACCAGGACGAGAGCGGCCGCCGCTCCTTCCGCTTCGTCAAGGGGCCGGTCTTTGCTCAGCTTCTAATGGCCGACGAAATCAACCGCGCGTCTCCGCGTACCCAGTCGGCTCTGCTGCAGGCCATGCAGGAATATCATATCACGATCGCCGGCCAGCGTTATGACCTGCCCTCGCCGTTCCATGTCCTGGCAACGCAGAACCCGTTGGAACAGGAAGGCACCTATCCCCTTCCCGAGGCCCAACTCGACCGCTTTCTGCTGCAGGTCGATGTCAACTATCCCGAGCTTGCGGCCGAACGACAAATCCTGCTTGAAACAACCGGCTTGACCGAAGCCAAGCCAGAACCAGTCATCAATGCCGCGCGTCTCGTCGAAATCCAGACGCTGGTGCGGCAGATGCCGGTCAGCGACACTGTCGTCGACGCCATCCTTTCGCTGGTGCGCTCCGCCCGTCCGGGCCAGGGCAATGCCTCCACCGACAAGCATGTCGCCTGGGGTCCCGGCCCGCGCGCCGGTCAGGCAATGATGCTTTGCGCCCGCGCCCGCGCACTCTACGAAGGCCGCCTGGCACCGTCGCTCGACGATATCTACGCCTTGGCCGAGCCGGTGCTCGAGCACCGCATGGCGCTGACCTTCGCCGCCCGCGCCGAGGGCATGTCGGTGCGTGACGTCATCGCCGGGCTGGTCAAACAGGCAAAGGGATAAGGAAGCGCTGCGCGTGGCATCCATCGGACAGATCGTCAATCCGACACCTGGCAGCGATGCCCTTTCCCGCGCCAGGCAGCGGGCCGCTCTGGTGCCGGATTGCCTGGTCGAAGCCAAGCGTATCGCCAACACCGTGATCGCCGGCTGGCACGGCCGTCGCAAACGCGGCATCGGCGAGAATTTCTGGCAGTTCCGCCCCTACAGCGACGGCGAAAGCCTCTCACGCATCGACTGGCGCCGCTCCGCCCGTGATGATCATACCTATGTGCGCGACCGCGAATGGGAAGCCGCCCACACGATCTGGCTCTGGGCCGACATGTCGCCCTCGATGATGTACAAGTCGAGCTACGGGAGCGTTTCCAAGGAAAGCCGTGCGCTGGTCATCATGCTGGCACTTGCAGAGATCCTCGCCCGCTCCGGCGAGCGCATCGGCTGCCCCGGCATAATGGAGCCTATATCCGCCCGCAATGCGGCCGAAAGGCTCGCAACGGCCCTGATGCACACGCCATTGACCGGCGGCCTGCCGGAAACCCTGATGGTGCGCGGCTGGAGCGACCTCATCCTCATCGGCGATTTCCTCGATGATGCACCTGCCATCATGGCCCGCCTCGGCCCGCTTGCCCGCCGCGGCCTGCGTGGGCACGTGGTGGAAATTGCCGATCCTGCCGAGGAAATATTCCCCTATAACGGCCGCACCGAATTCACCGATCCGGAAACCGGCGAAAGGCTAACCTCCGGCCGGGCCGAGAATGTGCGTGAGGCCTATCGCAACGCCTATCTCGCCCGACGCGAAAATCTCGGCCTGTCGCTGCGCCATCTCGGCTGGACCTTCGTCAGCCACCGCACCGATCATCTGGCGTCCGAAGCGCTGGTTGCAGTCCATATGTATCTTTCAGGCATGCCGGCAAAGGCAACGCATGGAGGACAGCTTTGAGCGCGCTTCCATTCGCCTTCGCCTATCCCGCCATCCTTGGCGCGCTGATTGCCCTTCCCGTCATCTGGTGGCTGCTGCGGTTGACCCCGCCGCGCCCACAGGCAGAGGTTTTCCCACCGCTGAAAATCCTTGCGACGGTGCTGAAGCGCGAGGAAACACCGGCCCAGAGCCCTTGGTGGCTCACGCTGCTGCGCATGCTGCTGGCAGCCGCCATCATTTTCGCGATCGCCGATCCGGTCTTCAATCCGCGCACCGGCTCGCTCGCGTCAGGCGGTCCCCTCGTCCTCTTCGTCGACAATAGCTGGGCTTCGGCGCCCGATTGGGAACGTCGCGTCCAGACGGCCGATGCGCTGATCGACGATGCAGAGTCTGCAGGCGCTGTCGTCTCCATCGCTTTCACCGCCGACCCGACCAATGACGCGACGCCCGGCACGGCCTCGGCTGCCCGCGAGAAACTGCGCGCCGCCGAGCCGAAGCCGCTCGTGCCGGATCGCCAGCGGGCTTTCGAAGCGTTGCGTGCGGCCCTCAATGGCACGCATCCCGGCACGCTTGCCTTCCTCACCGATGGTGCGGCAAGCGGCGACAATGATACCACCGTCCGTCAGCTGTCCGACCTCCAGCCCGCCGAACTGCGCGTCATCGAGGGTAATACGGCCGACACCGTCGCGATATCAGGCGCCACCAACACGGCCGACGCGATGACCGTGAAGGTAACGCGCCTCAGCCCAGGTGGCGCGGCATCCCTCCCCCTCAACGCGCAGGATGCGCAGGGCCGCGTGATCGCCAGCGGCAGGGCCGACTTCGCCCCCGGCCAGACCTCTATCAATGCCGGCATCTCAGCTCCCTTCGAGATGCGTAACGACTTTGCCCGCGTCAGCATCAATACCGGCGCCACTGCAGGCGCGGTGCATCTGCTTGACGACGCCTTCAAGCGCCGCAGGGTCGTGCTGCTGTCAGGTGAAGGGGGCGACGAATTCCAGCCACTGCTCTCGCCGCTCTATTACATCCAGCGTGCGCTGGAGCCCTATGCCGATCTGGTCCGGCCGACCGATTCCGACCTGTCGGTCGCCATTCCGAAACTGCTTGCCAACAATCCCTCCGTCATCATCCTGGCCGATATCGGCCGCCTGCCGGAAGATACCTACGCTCCCTTGCAGCGCTGGATATCGAATGGCGGCATGCTGCTGCGTTTCGCTGGCCCGCGCCTTGCCGCGGCACCCGCTGAAGATCCGCTGATCCCGGTCACCCTGCGCCAGGGCGAACGCGCGCTTGGCGGCAGCCTGTCCTGGAGCGAACCGCAAGCGCTCGCCGAATTCCCCAGTTTCAGTCCGTTTGCCGGAATACCGCGTCCGACCGACGTAACGGTCAACCGCCAGGTGCTGGCAGAGCCGACGCCGGATCTTGCCGAGCGCACATGGGCAAGTCTTGCCGATGGCACGCCGCTGGTCACCATGAACCGCATCAGTGCCGGCCAGATCGTGCTCTTCCATGTCAGCGCCGAGGCGACCTGGTCGAACCTGCCGATTTCTGGCACTTTCGTCGAAATGCTGCGCCACCTTATCCAGATCTCGCGCTCCGGCGGGGTAACCTCGGAATCATCAGGCAGTGCGCGCGTTGCCGAAACCCTGCCGCCCTTCCGCATGCTGACCGCCAAGGGCATCCTGGTCACCGAAACCGGCAATGCCCGTCCGCTGATCCCGAATGCCAAGGCGGCCCCCGTTGCCAACTTCGACAATCCACCGGGCCTCTACGGCTCGGAGGATGGCTTCGCGGCACTGAACGTCCTGCCAAACAATGCCGAGCTGAAACCGCTCGGCATTGATGGCATCAACGTCGTGCGCGCCGGTCTGGTCGGCGGCGAAAGCTGGTCGGCCAAGCCCCTGCTCTTCTTCATCGCCTTCCTGCTGCTTGTGGCCGATAGTCTTGTCGTGCTCTTCATGAACGGCGCCTTTTCACGCCTGCGCCCGCGCGCCCGCGCTGCCGCAACGATCGCCATTGCGCTTTCGGCTGGTCTCATGCTGCATCCGGACATCCTGCATGCCAATGATACACAGCCGGGCGACGACGTCGTCATGCAACGGCTGGACAAAACCCATCTCGCCTATGTCGTGACCGGCGAGCAGGACGTGGACAATATTTCCGAACAGGGGCTCCATGGTCTCACGAGTTTTCTGACATACCGCACAACGCTGGAGCCGGCTCCGCCCGTCGGCCTCGACCTCAACAAGGACGAGCTTGCCTTCTACCCGATCATCTACTGGCCGATTTCGGCGACTGCGCCAATGCCCTCCAACGCCGCCATCAGCCGCATCGACGCCTATATGCGCAATGGCGGCACCGTTCTTTTCGATACGCGCGATCAGATCGACTCGCTCGAAGGCGCCAGCGACACGACCGCCAATGGCCAGCGCCTGCAGCAGATCCTTGCCAATCTGGATATTCCGCCGCTCGAGCCCGTCCCGCACGACCATGTGCTGACCAAGTCCTTCTATCTGCTGTCGAGCTTCCCCGGCCGTTATGCCGGCAGCCCGCTCTGGATCGAGGCACGGCAGGGTGGACAGAGCAACAGCAACAAGCCGGCCGCCGCCGCAGATGGCGTCTCGCCGATCTTGATTACCGCAAACGATTTTGCCGGCGCATGGGCCGTCGATGATAATGACACGCCACTGCTGCCCACCGTGCCGCCGGATGAGACGCAGCGAGAATATGCCTTCCGCTCCGGCGTCAACATCATGATGTACATGCTGACCGGCAACTACAAGACAGACCAGGTCCACGTGCCCGACCTGCTCGAACGTCTGGGGCAGTGACATGACGCTCGATTATTCGCCCTTCCTGCCCTGGCCGCTTCTGGCGGTATTGACCGGCATTGTCCTCGTGATCGCCGTCTTCGCGATCTGGCGCGGCATTCGCGGCGCATGGATCCGCGCGCTTGCGGCACTTGCCCTGCTTGCAGCACTTGCTAATCCGGTATTGCTGCAGGAAGACCGCGACCAGCTTTCGACCATCGTCCCCGTTATCGTGGACCGCAGTCAGAGCCAGCAGACAGCTGATCGCATGACGATGACCGATGATGCGCTTGCATCGCTGAAAACGCAGCTCGCCCGCTTTCCCCAGATCGAGCCCCGCTTTGTCGATGTGAACGAAGACCGCAATTCCGACGTGCCGTCCACCCGCCTCTTCGATGCGCTATCGGCTTCGATCGCCGATGTGCCGCCTTCGCGCGTCGGCGGCGCGATCATGCTGACGGATGGCGAAGTGCATGATGTGCCCGGCGTCAACCAGGCGCTCGGCTTTGACGCACCAATCCATGGCCTGATCACCGGCAAGCCGAACGAATTCGACCGCCGTATCGAGGTGATCAAGGCGCCCCGCTTCGGCATCGTCAACGAGGAGCAGCAGCTGGTGCTGCGCGTCTTCGACGACGGCCCAAGCCCCGGCGGCGTGGCCAATGTGACCGTGCGCCTCAACGGCGACGAGATCGCCACGCTGCAGGCGACACCCGGCCAGGATACGCCCTTCTCCTTCAAGGTGACGCGCGGCGGCGCAAATGTTCTGGAATTCTCCGTTGCCGGCATTCCCGGTGAGGTCACGGATGCCAATAACCGCGCCGTACACATCATCGACGGCATCCGCCAGAACCTGCGTGTTCTTCTCGTCTCGGGCGAACCGCATGCAGGCGAGCGCGCATGGCGCAATCTGCTGAAGTCCGATGCCTCCGTCGACCTCGTACACTTCACCATTCTGCGACCGCCGGAAAAACAGGACGGCACGCCGATCAACGAGCTGTCGCTGATCGCCTTTCCGACGCGCGAGCTGTTCGTCGACAAGATCAAGGATTTCGACCTGATCATCTTCGATCGATATCAGGATCGCGCCAATGTGCTGCCGATGCTTTATTACGACAATATCGCCCAATACGTGGAAAATGGCGGCGCGCTGCTGATTGCCGCCGGTCCGGAACATGCCAGCCCCGAGTCGATCGCCATGACGCCGCTCGCCTCCGTGCTGCCGGCCGAGCCGACCGGCCGGATGATCGAGCAGGCCTTCTATCCCCGCTTGTCCGAGCAGGGCCGCAAGCATCCGGTCACCCGCGGGCTTGACGGTTCCGGCGATGAGCCCCCGCATTGGGGCCGCTGGTTCCGCAGCGTCGATGTCGACCGGCCGCAGGGCCAGACCGTCATGGTCGGCGCCGATAACCATCCGTTGCTGGTCCTCAACCGCGCCGGCCAGGGCCGTGTCGCCATGCTGCTCTCCGATCAGGGCTGGCTCTGGGCGCGTGGCTTCGAAGGTGGTGGTCCGCACGTCTCGCTCTATCGCCGCATCGCACACTGGCTGATGAAGGAACCGGCGCTGGAAGAAGAGGCTCTGACGGCGCGCACCTCCGGACGTACGCTGGAGATTACCCGCCAGACGATCGGCGATGCGCCGGGAGACGCGATCGTACGTTACCCCTCCGGCAGGACCGAGAACCTGCCGCTGACGCAGACCGAGCCTGGCCTCTACAAGGCCGAAAAGCGCATGGACGAAATTGGCCTCTTCGAAATCCGCAACGGCGATCTGACGACGCTCGCCCATGTCGGCGCCGTCGATGCGCCGGAATTCAAGGCGATGATCTCGACGACCGCGGCGCTGAAGCCGATCACCGACAAGAGCCGCGGCCTGGTCACCCGCGTCGTCAACAATGCCGGCGCCATCTCCGTCCCGCCGATCCTGCCGGTGCGCGGCCAGGTGCGCGTGACCGACAATGACCGGATGCAGATCCGCATGACCAACGAGACCGTGCTGAAGGGCATCAACACCCTGCCGCTCTTTGCGGGATTTGCCGGTGTCGGCATCCTGCTTCTCGCCTTTGGCGCCATGTGGTGGCGTGAAGGACGTTAGCTGTGCCGGAATTCGAGCTCACCGCCTCCCCTTCGCCGGAAGAGCTCGCCGTCATTTCCGATGGGCTGGCGGCCTTCAACAAAGAGGATGTCGGCCCGTCCGGACGGCAAACGCTTGCCATTCTCATCCGTGACACCGATGGAAAGGTCTCGGGCGGCCTGTCCGGTTTCACCGCCTGGGGCTGGCTCTTCGTGCAGATGCTCTACATTCCCGATACGCTGCGCGGCGGCGGGCTGGCCGGCAAGATTCTCGCGAAGGCGGAAGAGGAAGCCGCCGCCCGCGGCTGCCGCGGCGCGTGGATCGATACCTTCAATCCGCATGCCCTCAGCGCTTATCAGCGCCAGGGCTATGAGATCTTCGGTGAACTGCCGGATTTTCCAGAGGGTCGCACCCGGACGTTTCTCAAGAAGCTGCTCTGACTATACCCGCCATGCGATCGTCCCCTTCAGCCGCGCATGCGTGTCTTCAGCGATCGGGACGACGAGCACACGGCCCGGATCGACTGGACCCGGAAAAGTCAGCGCGCCGTAAGCAACCTTCTCGAAACCGAGCGGACCGTAATAGGGCGGGTCGCCGACGAGGATGACGGCCTCCGAACCCTTTCGTTTAGCAGCCTCGACCGCGATACGCACCAGTTCCCGGCCGATACCCTTGCTCTTGTGCGAGGGCCGCACCGCAAGCGGCCCGAGCAGATGGCCCTTCACTGTTCCCGCCAGAACCGGCGTCATGCGCACCGAAGCGATCGTCTCCCCGTCATCGGCACAGATGAAGGAGAGCGACAGGTCATGCGGCCCCTGTTCGCGGATGCGCGCGGCGGCACGCGTATGCCGGCCGGGACCGAATGCTTCTTCGTTGATGAGTTCGATAGCCGCGTCGTGAGACGCATCCTCGGTGAGGTAGACGAGATCGTGCTTGTACATGAGCATGGAAACAGAGACCGTATAGACGCAGATATATGGGTTCGCGAACACGCCGTCAGGCGTTCGGGAGCATCAGCGTCGTCGCAGGCCTCTGAGAATAGACATCAAGCAGGATTCCAGAAATTTGTGAGGAAGGCGGATAGCAGGAAAAAATTTCGGCGTCCATTGCAAAAATTCGGGCAGAAGCCGGACGGCTGAGACGCAGTGTTCAATCTTTGCCGCCTGCAAAAAGCGGCATACTGCGATATCTATCTCGTAACAAACAATTTCAGAGGTAAGCTCATGGGCATGCTGGTAGACGGCGTCTGGCGTGACGTCTGGTACGACACGAAGGAAACGAAGGGCCATTTCAAGCGTCAGCCCTCGCAGTTCCGCAACTGGATCACGGCAACAGGCGAAGCCGGCCCCAGCGGCAGGGGCGGCTTCAAGGCCGAGGCCGGCCGCTATCACCTCTATGTCTCCCTCGCCTGTCCCTGGGCGCACCGCACGCTGATCTTCCGCAAGCTGAAGAAACTCGAAGATCTGATTTCCGTCTCGGTCGTCGACCCGCTGATGGTGGAAAACGGCTGGGAGTTCAAGGTCGGCGATGGTGCCACTGGCGACCAGCTCTTCGGCTCCAAGGCACTATGGGAAGTCTACGTGAAGGCCGATCCGCACTATTCCGGCCGTGTCACCGTGCCTGTTCTCTGGGACATCAAGACCGGCACGATCGTCAACAACGAGTCGGCTGAAATCATCCGCATGTTCAACAGTGCCTTCAATCATCTGACGGGCTCGACGGCGGATTATTACTCGGAAGACCTGCGGAGCGATATCGATGCGCTGAACGACATCGTCTATGACACCGTCAACAACGGCGTCTACAAGGCGGGCTTTGCCACCACGCAAGCGGCTTATGAAGAGAATGTCGTCAAGCTCTTCGAAACGCTGGATAAGCTCGACAAACGTCTTGGCAAGGGCCGCTACCTTTTCGGCGATCGCCAGACCGAAGCCGACTGGCGGCTCTTCACGACGCTTGTGCGTTTCGACCCTGTTTATGTCGGCCACTTCAAGTGCAACATCCGGCGCATCGAGGACTACCAAAACCTGTCGGGTTATCTGCGTGACCTTTATCAGACTCCCGGTGTCGCTGAGACGGTGAACCTGCGCCACATCAAGGGGCATTATTACCGCAGCCACAAGACGATCAACCCGACCGGTATCGTGCCTGTCGGTCCGGCGCTCGATCTCGACCGGCCACATGGCCGTGACAAGCTCGCAGCCGCAGCCTGAGTCTCACCAGTAATGCGCCGGCTCCGCCTCGCCGCGGAGTTCGGCGAGCCTTCGTAGCGTCGCCTCGGTCGTCTCCCCGGGCAGATTATCGATCTCGAAGAAGCCGCTTTCGGCAATCTCCCAGTCCGGCGGCCGCGGCGCGGTCTGCTCCACTGTGGCACGGTAGAAGACCACGTGGTCGCGCCGGGTGATGCTGGTATTGAAATAGACGTGAAAGAGCTGCGGCTTGCCCACGATCTTGAGGTTGCCTTCCTCCCGCAATTCCTTGATCAGCGCCTCTTCTGCCGTCTCGTTGCGCTCCAGCCCGCCGCCCGGCATGTGCCAGCCGCCCGTATAGCCGTGACGAACGAGAAAGAGGCGGCCCTGCTCGTCGAAACAGGCTGCACGCACTCCCATCGTCATGCTGCGCACGAAGGAAAAATACACGTGCAGCAACCTCAACAACACTTTCCTGTGAAGCGGCCATTTTTGTTTGTCTGCCATGGTTTCTTTCAGGCTCGCATCGCCGGGATGTGTTTGAATTGTAAATAAGCTGGTCTATGTGTCGTTGCATGTTCAAGCTCGCGCATATCTCTGACATCCATCTCGGACCCCTGCCCCGCCTTTCCATTCACGAGCTTTTCTCGAAACGCATTACGGGCTTTGTGAACTGGCACCGCAACCGGCGCAAGCATCTTTTCGGCAGCACGCTCGATCTGCTGCTGGACGACATCCGCACCCATAAGGCCGACCATCTGGCGGTGACCGGCGACCTCGTCAATCTGGCGAGCGGCATCGAGATCCGCTCCGCCGCAGCCTGGCTGCGCGAACTCGGCGATCCCGCCGCCACCTCGGTCGTTCCCGGCAACCATGACGCCTATGTGCCGGGCTCCTACGAGAAATCGATGCGCGCCTGGTATGACTATGTGCGCGGCGACCTCGCCCCGCCGGAATGGGAAGAAGGCCGGCACATTTTTCCTTATCTGCGCATCCGCGACAAGGTCGCGATCGTCGGCTGCTCCACCGCCGTCGCAACCCCGCCCTTCGCCGCGTCGGGCTTCTTCGGTGCGCGGCAGGCCCGCGATACGGTCAACATGCTGCGCGCCGCTGGCGAGGCGGGCCTTTTCCGTGTCGTCATGATCCATCATCCGCCGATCCGCGGCGCAACCTCTTTCTACAAACGCATGATCGGCATTCGCCGTTTTGCGGCCGTCGTGTCCACCGGCGGAGCGGAACTCGTGCTGCACGGCCATACCCATCTCAATACGCTTTACTGGTTGCGCGGCCAGACAGGTCCGGTACCCGTCATAGGCATCGCATCGGCGTCTCAGGGGCCGGGCGGCATCAAGCCGCGCGCCGCCTATAATCTCTTCTCGATTTCCGGTTCTCCGGGCGCCTGGGAGGTGAAGGGAGAGCGTTTCAGCATAAACGACACGGGCGACGGCATGATGCCGGAAAGTGCAGATATTTTCAGACTTTAGAGGCAATTGCGGAATCAATTCCGACAGCCATTGAACCAACCTGTGAAGAGCGGTTGCCGATGTCATAACATCAGCAATAAAGGCCTCCGGGCCTCTTGGTATTTTTATCTGTCGGCGTACAATCCGGTCACCGCATCGCCTCAAAACGGAGTACGCCCGATGACTGCCTCCCTTCATCGCCTGTGCAGACTTTCGCTTGTTTCCGTCTTCACTCTCGGGCTTGCCACATCCGCCTTTGCGGTCGGTGGCGGGAACGATGACACCTCGCCTCCGCAGAAGACCCAAACGACCAAGACCTGCACCAAGGGCAAGGTCTGGGATGCCAAGAAGAAGGAATGCGTCGATCCGAAGAAGCAGAGCTTCAACGATGACGATCTCTATAAGTTTGCCCGCGAATTCGCCTATGCCGGCCAGTATGAGAACGCCATCACGGTGCTTAACCTCGCGCAGAACCAGAACGACCCGCGCATCCTGAATTATCTCGGCTATGCCAACCGCAAGGCCGGCCGCGTGGAACTCGGCATGTCCTACTACAAGAAGGCGCTGCAGCAGGATGAGAATTACATTCTCGCCCGCTCCTACATGGGCATGGCGCTAGCCGAACAGGGCGATGTCCAGGGCGCCCGCGTCCAGCTCGTCGAGATCCGCGATCGCGGCGGCGAAAATACCTGGGCTTATCGCGCTCTTCTCCAGAGCCTGAACGGTCACAGAACATATTGAGGCAAGCTGCGCGGGCTATGGTACGAAATCCTTGGGAAGGGATGGATGAATTGAACCCCGCGCTTGCGAAATACAGGCGACTTGTTCCATAAAGCCGCCTGTATGGCCGGGATAGATACGATGGCTTCGCGCCCGCCGGGCAAGGCCCGTACGCGAAGCCGCCCGAATGCAAAGCCAGTATGAATGCCGGCCGATGTGAATGCTTCTTGGAAAGACGATGCGCCAACCCGCCACCACCACCGATATCCGGCGTGATCTCGTCGGCCTCCTGCCCCGCCTCCGCCGCTTTGCCATCACGCTCGCGGGAGAGACGGCTGTGGCCGACGAGCTGGTACAGGCGGTCTGTCTGCGCGCAATTTCCAGGGGGCATCAGTGGAACGGTGAAGGCCGACTGGAAAGCTGGATTTACACACTGGCCCGTCAGCAATGGGCCGATGACAGTCGCAAGCGCAAGCCGCGGCCAGCCGCACGAGGCAATGTGACAGATATCCGCGACGCCATTCGCGACCGCGCGACGGTCGTCGATGCCGATGCTCTCCACCGCATGCTCTTGGAAATGCCTGAGGGTGTGGCCAGTATCTTCCTGCTGATCGATGTGGAAGGGCACAACTATCAGCAGACAGCCGAAATCATGAGCATCGCGATCGGCAGCATTGCCGGCCAGCTTGCGACGGCACGACTCCATTTCGCCGCATTGTCCGGTCACAATCCGCCCATCCACAGGTACTGACTGATTTGCTCGATTTCAAAAAACAGCCGCTCGAAGCCCAGCTTGCCGCTCTCCTCGACGGCGAAACCACACCGGAACAGAAGCTGGAGCTGGAAAACCGGCTCGTGATCGATGAAAACGCCCGCAAGATCTACGATAAGCTCCGCCACGGTGTCGATTTCGGCCGCCGCAAGCTGGACGACATGCTGAAGGAGCCGGTTCCGCTGGCGCTCGTCCGCTCGATCAAGAGCACGCAGCCGCCGAAGACACCGATCGCCCAGCGCAACAGCCGCCCGCAATTCAAGCTCGCACCGAGCGGTCGTCAGGCGCTTGCCGCGGCCCTTATCCTCTTTGTCGTCGGCGGCGGCATCGGCTATTTCATCGGTAATGCGCCGGATACGGATGACACCGCGCCTGTCGCAGCAACCCAGATCAATACGAATGACTGGCTTGGTGACGTCACCGCCTTCCAGCGGCTTCTCTTGCGCCAGCCGCGCCACCTGGTCGAAGTGCCGGCCTCGCAGTCCGAGGAGATCTCATCCTGGCTGACGACGGCAATCGGCGTGCCGTTCCGCGTTCCGGATCTGTCTCGCGACTCCTGGACCTTCCAGGGCGCCCGCGTGATCCTCGGCGATAGCCGTCCTGTTGGTCAGCTCGTCTATTCCAACACCGACGGCGACATCATCTCGATCTGCTTCCGCAAGGATGCGCAGCCGCCGGAAACGGAAGACTTCAAGGAAACAATCCGCGACGAGATCGGCCTCGTGACCTGGCACAATGCCGGGACCTCCTATGTACTGGCCGGCCCCTCGGCCGAAGCCACGCTCGGCCAGCTCGCCATGGAAATCGCCGCCGCCATCTGACGGTCAAGGTACCAGCACGACCTTTCCACCGACCCGGTGCTCCTCAAGCGCGCGATGCGCCTCTGCGGCCTGGCTCAGGGAAAAGCTTCCGCCATGCACGATCCTCAGCGCTCCGGATGCCGCAAGATCGAAGAGAGCCGCGAGATCATCCCTCCACCTGCCTCCCGAGATCAGCGGCAGGAGCGAAAAGCCTTTCAGTGACTGGTTCGCATCAAGCATGGAGCGGATTTCGGAAAGCTCGAACGAAAACCGCCCCATGGCCGCAAGCAGCATCTCTCCGGCGGGAGCAAGTGCTGTCAGCGAAGCTCTGGCGATATCGCCGCCAACGGTCTCATAAATGACATCGGCACCCTGCCCTGCAGTCGCAGCCTTCACCGAAGCAGTCCAGTCTTCCCCAGTGTAGTCGACTGCCAGATCGGCACCGAGAGAGATGGCAAGCTTCCTCTTGTCATCGCTGCCGGCAGCCGCGATCACCATGCTCGCTCCTTCCAACCTTGCAAGCTGCACCAGCAGGGAGCCCACACCGCCGCCGGCGGCGTTGATCAGCACCACCTTTCCCTTCGGCGGGCTGCGACGCACCATGTTCAGGGCCGTCAAACCCTGAACCATCAACGCCGTCGCATCCGCAAAAGAAAGGTTCTCCGGCAGTCGCACCACCGAGCCCGAGTTCACAGCCACAAATTCCGCGTAACCGCCGAAGCCGCGTCCAATGGCAAAAAGCGGCACGGCGACGCGCGCACCCTGCAGCGAAGGGTCGGCGTCAGGTCCGAGCCTTTCGACGACGCCTGCCACTTCCACGCCGGGAAAGGCAGGCAGCGGCGGCGTGACGGCATAACGATCCGCCCGCATCAAAACCTCGAAGAAATTAATGCCGGCAGCATGGATACGCACCAGCACTTCGCTGCCTTCCGGCTCCGGCGTCGGCACTTCGACGATTTCGAGAACCTCAGGCGGACCGAAGCGGGTGAACTGAACGGCTTTCATCACAGACCTCACGTTTTGATGGCGTGAGGCAGGCTTTACCACTCGATTTCCGGATAAAAATACACACATGTCAGTGCCATACCCACCAGGAGGTGACCATGGCCGTGCCCATGAAAAGACTGCCGAAACTGCCTGTGGAGCGGGCCTTGAAGGTCATTTCCGGGCGCTGGAAACCCGTCATCCTCTATCATGTCTTCTCCGGCCCCAAACGGCTTTCGGAGCTCAAGCGCATGATGCCCGAGATCACCCAGAAGGTCCTGATCCAGCAGCTGCGCGAGATGGAGGAACACGGCCTCGTGCGCCGGGAGATCTTTGCCGAGGTGCCTGCGCGGGTGGAATATACGGCGACCGAACTCGGTCTCGGCTTGGAGCCGATCCTCTTTGCTCTCTGCCAATGGGGACAGAACCATGCGGAAGCGCAGGGCGAGCTCGATGAGCTCGCCGATTGCATCGTCAGGCCGCGTCACCCCGAGGCGATCGCGGCCTGATCAGAATGCTCAGGCCTTGCCGGCCTTTACCTCAAGCACGCGGTTGGCGGCCGACACGATTGCTTCGAGCGATGCGCCAACGATATTGGTGTTGATGCCTGCGCCGAAGAGCTTGCCGCCCGGATAGGATGTCTCGACATAGGAAATGGCCGAGGCATTCGAGCCATGCTGCAGCGAATGCTCCGAATAATCCTCGACCGACATTTCGATGCCGAGATAGTGCGACAGCGCATTGATGAAGCCATCGATCGGCCCGTTGCCGCGGCCTTCGATGCGTTTGATCTCACCATTGTCGGTGATCTCGGCCGCGACGATTCGCTGTCCCTTGTTCTCGGTATCGGGATAGGTGTGGTGGTCGACGAACCGGAGGCGAGCGCCCGGCTGCGTCACGTAGCGCTCGATGAAGCGGTCGTGGATACGCTTTGAGGGAAGCTCCTTGCCCTCTTCGTCGGTAATGCGCTGGATGTCTCCGCGGAATTCGACCTGCAGGTTGCGCGGCAGGTTGAGCCCGTAATCTTGCTGCAGGATATAGGCGATGCCGCCCTTGCCGGACTGCGAATTGATGCGGATGATCGCCTCGTAGGAGCGGCCGACATCGCGCGGATCGATCGGCAGATAAGGCACTTCCCATACCGGATGGTTGGCGATCTGTGCAGCCTTCATGCCCTTGTTGATCGCATCCTGATGCGAGCCGGAGAAGGCCGTGTAGACCAGCTCGCCGACATAGGGATGACGATCAGCGATCACCATCTGGTTCGAATACTCGAACACTTCCTTGATGCGCTCGATATCAGAGCAGTCAATTTCCGGATCGACGCCCTGCGTGAACATGTTGAGCGCCATCGTCACCACATCGACATTACCCGTGCGCTCGCCATTGCCGAACAGCGTACCTTCGACGCGGTCGGCACCTGCCAGCAGCGCCAGCTCGGCAGCGGCAATGCCGGTGCCGCGGTCATTATGCGGATGCAAAGAGATGATCAGGTTTTCGCGATTGTCGAGATTGCGACACATCCACTCGATCTGGTCGGCATAGACGTTGGGCGTCGCCATCTCCACCGTCGAAGGCAGGTTGATGATGAGCTTGTTGTCAGGCGTCGGCTTCACGACGTCGATGACGGCGTTGCAGATTTCCAGCGCCACATCCAGCTCGGTGCCGGTGAAGCTCTCAGGCGAATATTCGAAACGGTAACCGCCGCCAGCCTTGGCTGCCATATCGGTGATCATCTTGGCGGCATCGACGGCGATCTGCTTGATGCCCTGCACATCCTTGGCGAACACCACGCGACGCTGCAATTCGCTGGTAGAATTATAGAAGTGCACGATCGGGCGGTTGGCACCTTCCAGAGCTTCGAAGGTGCGGGTGATCAGTTCCGGACGGCACTGCACCAGCACCTGCAGCGAGACGTCGTCGGGTACATTGCCCTCTTCGATGCACCAGCGGGCAAAATCGAAATCGGTCTGCGAGGCGGATGGGAAACCGATCTCGATTTCCTTGAAGCCCATTTCCAGCAGCAGCTGGAACATGCGGGCTTTGCGGTCGTGGCCCATGGGATCGACGAGCGCCTGATTGCCGTCGCGCAGGTCGACGGAGCACCAGATCGGCGCCTTGGTAATGGTCTTGGTCGGCCAGGTACGATCAGGAATGTTTACCTGTGGATAGGGCCGGTACTTCATGCCGGCGTCGGGCATGCCCTTGGCAGAAGCAGCGCTTGCGGAGGATCGGCTGGTGTTCGTATCCATTGTCTTGTCTCCTCGTCCCGGCATTTGCCGCGTCTTAGCCGATCATATCTGGCTTGGCGACAGCAAATGCGGACCTTTGATCGGTCGTTTGGTCAATTTTGAAAGTGAGTCGCGAGGAGCGATGGCCGGGCGGGCTTTCGGCCGCCGGGCGCTCCTCAAAGGACCCGGCAACCGCGCGTAAGGCCGAGGAGAAGAAGCGAGGTCAGGGCGCGCGTATTGTCACGCAATGCCGTGCGGCTGCGTGCAATCGTCTCGGAAATCCGTGCGCTCGTGCTCTTCATGACCGCGCTTATAGCCTCCGGCGGAAATTCCGGCAACCCCTCACCTATTTTTTCATCACCTGCACAATTCGAGAGAGCGCAAGCATCAGCCCGCCGGCAACCAGTCCCCAGAAGGCGCCGGAGATGCCGCCGAAGGAAACACCGGAGGCAGTGACGAGGAAGGTAATCGCTGCTGCCTCTCGGGTTTCAGGCGCCTGGAAGGCTGCCATCGCGGAACCCGAGAAGGCGCCGACCAGCGCCAGACCGGCAACGGCTTCGATGAGGATCGGCGGTGCGAGCGCGACGAAAGCAGTCACCGCCCCGGCAAGCAGGCCGAGAATGACGTAACCAACACCCGAGATCAGTGCGGCCCAGTAGCGCCGCGAAGGATCGGCATGCGCGTCCCGCCCGGCGCACATCGCAGCCGTGATGGCCGCCAGATTGACAGCATGCCCGCCGAAGGGCGCGGCCAGCAACGAGAAGACGCCAGTCACGGCAAACAGCGGCCCCGGCTTCGGATCATAATGATTGACCTTCAGCACAGCGATGCCGGGAATATTCTGCGAGGCCATCGTCACGATGAAGAGCGGCAGGGCGATCGACACGAAGCCCGCGAGATTGAAGACCGGGTGCACGATGCCGATAACAGGCACCAGCGACTGCTCGAGCGACGCCAAGGCGCCCTCGGGAATATCCACACCGAAGGCCAGCACCAGCGTGAAGGCCACAAGCGCCGCCGGCACCGCCCACAAACGCTTGAACGCGCCGACGACGATCCATGTCAGAATGATCGGCAGACCGAACATCGGATTGAAGGCGATTGCCTTGACCGGAGCAAAACACAGACCGAGCAGCACGCCCGAAAGCATGGCATTGGCAAGCGGTGCGGGAATAGCGGCAACCGCCCGTCCGAGCGGCTTGAACAGCCCGGCAATGACGATCAGCGCACCGCAAAGAATGAAGGCCCCGACCGCTGCGTTGAAACCGCCATCAATCGTGCCGATGCTCGCCAGCAGCGCCGCCCCCGGCGTCGACCAGGCGATACTGACCGGCAGGCGTGTGACGGCACAGAGCACGATGGCGCAAAGCCCCATCGAGATCGACAGCGCCATCAGCCCTGAAGCGGCCTGCACATCGGTCGCGCCCACCGCCTGTAGCCCATGCAGCACGACGGCGAAGGAACTGGTGAATCCCACGAAAGCCGTCAGCAGACCCATGAAGAGACTTTGAACGGAAAAATCTTTGATCATGCGAGACTCCCGGCTGCGAAGATTGCGCATGGAGCAGCATAAGGGGGAGGCGCGCAAGCCGCATTGCCACCGGAAATGTTCGCTGGGCTGGCAATTTCCGTGGGGATTTCATGCTGATACCCAGCGTGACGTGGGCAGATATGAAAACGCCCCGCCTGCGATGGCAGACGGGGCGTAAATTCACAGCCGTATCGGCGAAAGATCAGATTTCGCTCTGCGAGGTGACCACGCGCGAAACGAGACCGTAGGCCACGGCGTCTTCAGCCGAGAGCCAGTAATCGCGGTCGATGTCCTTGGCGATCTTTTCTTCCGTCTGGCCGGTTGCCTTCGAGAAGATCTTGATCAGACGTTCGTTCATCTTGATGATTTCACGCGCCTGGATTTCGATGTCCGAAGCCATGCCGCGCGTGCCGCCGGACGGCTGGTGCAGCAGGAAGCGGGTGTTCGGCAGGCAGATGCGACGTTCCTTCGGAGCCGCGGCATAGATCAGCGCGCCGGCCGAGGCGACCCAGCCCGTGCCGATCATCCAGACCTTCGGCTTGATGAACTTGATCATGTCGTGGATGGAATCGCCGGATTCGACGTGACCGCCGGGCGAATTCACATAGATACGAATATCTTCGTCATTGGCGGCTGAAAGCGCAACGAGCTGAGTGCTGACCTTCTGCGCCAGTTCCTGCGTGATCGGCCCATAGATGAAGATCGAACGCGACTTGAAAAGGTTCGCCTCCGTTTCCTTGCCGAGCGGCAGTTCCTTCGTCTTGTCGTCCTGTTCTTCTTCTTCGTTCATTCGAACCTCTCTCACGTCCAATGCGGTTCCTCGCACATAGTGCGACTCAATGCGTAAAACAATGCGGGAAAAAGAGGAAGCAGGAAGCGGTGAAGATATTCTTATGACAAACGCACGATATCATCGCATCCTCTGAAAAGACCGGGAGAAACACAAAATGACCTCCTCCTTGCTACGCGCAGCCGTGCGCAACAACGCATTCTGGTGCGACGCCGTCTGCAAGGCGCAGGGCTCGCCCGGCGAGTTCACGGCGACAATCTGGTTTCATCGCCGCGGCACGCCGCCCTTCTATCCCGATGCCGTAACGCTGGCGGAGACCGAGGTCGAAGCGGCAGAAGCGATCGCCACGCTGATCAACAGCGACAAGCGCGACTGGGCAGTCAAGGACAGCTACGCAACCCTCGATCTCGCGCCGCTCGGTTTCACGATGCTGTTCGAGGCCGAATGGATCGGCATGCGCACGCCAGTCTCGGCGCCGTCCCCATTCACCTGGCAGCGCATGGAAAGCGCTGTCGATCTTGCGCGATGGGAGGCGGAATGGGGCAAGGCGAACGGGTCGACGACACAGAAGATCTTTACCGAGCCACTGCTGCACGATCCTGAAATCGCGTTCCTGCTTGGTTTCAAACATGGCCAACCGGTCGGCGGCGGCATCCTCAATCACCACGCCGGCGTCGTCGGCCATTCCAACCTGTTTGCCGAGGCCCGGCACGGTGAAGCCATTCGCCGCGGGCTGATTGCGCAGGCTGCCTCGCTCTATCCGGGAGAACCGCTTGTCGGCTACGAACACGGCGATGATCTGGACGAGGCGCTGCGCACGGGCTTCGAACTTCTGGGGCCTCTGCGCGTCTGGCTGAAGGAGGTCTGACCTTACTGAAATGTAAGCCGCCAAGGCTTTGAAATGCCCCAATCGCTTCCTAACTCAGTTTTACGCGGCCCTCCCGCCGAACGTTGAAGCCGCAGAACTTTAAAGGAGACAGGCTATGTCACCGGAAGAACGCCAATTGCTGACTGCCCTCTTCGATCGCGTCCGCACCGCAGCCGCCACGCCGCGCGACCCGGAAGCCGAAGCGCTGATATCAGAAGCGAACCGTGCGCAACCCTCCGCCACCTATTATCTGGCGCAAGCGGTCATCGTTCAGGAAAAGGGTCTGGAAGCCGCCGCCAACCATATCAAGGAACTCGAAGAGCATGTCCGCCAGCTCGAAGCAGGTGTAGGCGATCGCCGCCAGGCCGAGCAGGGCGGCTTCCTGAGCTCTATCTTCGGCAACACACAGACGCAGCAGCCGGCACCCGCTCCCGGCCCATGGGGCGGCGCGCCGAGAGATAGCTATGAACAATCGCGCGGCTATGACAACACCCGCCAGATGCCGCAACAGCCTACCGGCCCCTGGACGCAGCAGGCCGGTGCGCCGTCTGCCGGTGGCAGCTTCCTGCGCGGCGCTCTCGGCACGGCAGCCGGTGTCGCAGGCGGCATGCTGCTTGCAAATTCGCTTTCCGGCATCTTCGGCAACCACATGTCATCGCTTGGCTGGGGCTCGCCTTTTGGCGGCGCCAACCCCTTCGGCGGGGAGAACGCGCCGGTCGAGGAGACCGTCGTCAACAACTACTACGGCGACAACAGCCAAGCTGACGATAACCGGGCGGATGATAACGACAATATCCAGCAGGCCGATTACGACGACAATGATGACGACTCTTCCGACGATTCCGGTAATGACACGACGGATGTCTGAGTTTTGATGCAAGGAACGGGCAACAGTTGGCTTTAAACGGCCGCGCCGTTGCCCGGCCCTTCGCTTCGGCTCAGGGCGCTGCAATCGATTCAGAGCAATTCCAGAAAAGTGCCAAGCGGCTTTAAGTCGGGAATTGCGTAAGAACTAAAGGGCGCGTCGATTGCTCGGGCTGCGCCCGACCGCGGCTCACCCACGTCCACGATAGGTCGCAACGCCCTGATCCGGCAGCCATACACCTTCCGGCGACTTGCCTGTCTGCCAGAAGACGTCGATCGGAATACCGCCGCGCGGATACCAATAGGCGCCGATACGCAGCCATTTCGGGTCGAGCAGGTCTACGATACGTTTGGCGATATAGATCGAGCAATCCTCGTGAAAGGCGCCGTGATTGCGGAAGGAATGCAGAAAGAGCTTCAGCGATTTCGATTCCACGAGCCATTCGTTCGGAATGTAGTCGATGACGATATGGGCGAAATCCGGCTGCCCGGTCATCGGGCAGAGCGACGTGAATTCCGGTGCCGTGAAGCGCACGACATAGTCTGTGCCGGCGTGAGTGGCGGGCACCTTTTCCAGGACCGCGTCCTCTGGGTTCTTTGGGGTTTCCGTCTGCTGGCCCAGCATCGAAAGGCTGGAAACGTCCGTATTCGGCATTACGCCTCCTTGATCACTTTGACGCGGATACCGTGCGCTTTTTCGCCCTCCGGCTCCACGTGAATGGCAATTGTCGCGCCCGCATGCGCTGCGCGGATGGCATCTTCAAGGCGGTCGCAAATATCATGGGCTTCGCGAACCGTCATCCTGGCGGGCACGACAAGATGGAAATCGACGAAGGTCACCGAACCGGCGCGCCGCGTCTTCAGGTCATGGACGCCGATCGAGCCTGACGCATGGGTGGCAATCGCCTGCTTGATCGCCTCCTCCTCCTGCGGCTCGACCGCCTGATCCATCAGCCCGCCGATCGACTGCGAGATCACCTTCCAGCCCTGATACAGGATGTTCAGCGCAACGAGGATGGCGAGAATGGGGTCGAAGATCGCATAACCGGTTGCGAGCGCCAGAAGCAAGCCAAAGAGAACGCCAACGGAAGTGACCACATCCGACATGATGTGCTGCCCGTCAGCCGTCAAAGCTGCAGAGCGGTGCTTTCGCCCGGTACGGATCAAAAGCTGCGCCCAGACGGCATTGATGACACCGGCGACGAAGTTGATCGCAAGACCGAGCACCGGTGCCTCGAGCATGCGCGGATCGGCGAGATGATTGACGGCCTCCTGGACGATCAGCAGCGCGGCGACGACGATCATCACGCCCTCGGTGACGGCCGAAAGATATTCCGCCTTGTGATGGCCGAAGGGATGGTCGTGGTCGGCGGGCTTCTGCGCATAGCGGATGACGAAGAAGGCTATGAAGGCAGCCACCACGTTGACGACGGATTCCAGCCCGTCCGAGAGCAGCGCCACGGAACCCGTCACCCACCAGGCGACCATCTTCAGCCCCATGACACCAAGCGACAGGGGAATGCCCCAGAACGCCAGTTTCCGGACCGTGAGATTGCCCTCGTCGCTCATATCATCCCCCTGCGGATGCGAATGAATTGCAGCATATAAGCCGTTGAAACGCAAAACCGCCCACGCGGAATCGCGCAGGCGGCCAATGCGGTTGATATGGGCAATCAGCCCTTAAATGTCAAAGGCTTTGGCGTGTGAGACAGTGCCCTATTCGAACGTTATCCCGATCCGTTCCGCATCAGGAGAGACAAGGACCAATACGGCTTGGCCGGAGACATCCTGCGCGGGCACGAAGCCCTTCTTGCCCAACCGATCCGGAAAGCGGCTGTCGACGGAATTGTGCCTGTTGTCTCCGAGGACGAAATAATGGCCGGCCGCTACCTAGAAAAGGCCGGCATCGTGCAATTGACGGCAATTCCATATGCACTTATATAATACGTTATATAAACAGAGATGGGTCTTTCCGTGGTCGAAGATGTGGTGAAATCGCTAGGCTACTTATGCCTCGGCAGCCGCTTCCGCCGCATCGGCGAACGCCTGCAGGCAGACACGCAACAGATGATCGAGGAATTCGGCGTCGGCATCCAGGCCGCGCAATATCCGTTCCTCGGCGCCATCGACAGGCTCGGCCCACTCACCATAGGGGAACTGGCACAGGCAGTGGGTATCACCCAGCCCGGCGCCACACGCACCGCTTCCCAACTCATGGAACTCGGCTTCCTCAGCATGCAGCCATCTGCCGAAGATCAGCGCCGCAGGGTCGTTTCGTTGACGCCCGAGGGGCAGGAACTCGTCGAATATTCAAAACAACAAGTCTGGCCGCGCATTGCCGCCGCCGTCGCCGATCTTTGCAAAGATCTCGACGGCCCGCTGCTAGCGCAGCTTGCGGCGATGGAGGATGGGCTGGCCGAAGCGCCGCTCATCCGCCGCGCCAGGGCCGCACAGGAGAAAACACCATGAGCCATATTCTCAACCGACCGATCTGGAACGCGCTCCGGACGGCGCATGCCGACCTCGCCGAAGGCAGCGAACATGCAATGCGCTATCCGCCGTCCATCGTTCCCTTCGCGRCTGCCGCCGACGATACGCGGGAAAGTCTTGAAGCACTCGAAAACCTGCCGGTCGCCGACGAAGTCATGGCGATCGTCGAAGCTGGCCCCGTCACCATCCCTTCCGGGCTGACCGTTCTCTCGGAAGGCAAGCTGGTACAGATGATCGCCGAGCGGCCTTACGAGCGCGTGTCCGACAGCCGGCTGCAACTGCTGACCTCTGATGATGCGGAGGAAATGCTTGATTTGGCGATGCTGACCAAACCTGGCCCTTTCACCCTGCGCGCGCAAAGCCTTGGAACCTTCTGGGGTGTGAAGATCGATGGCCGTCTCGTCGCCATGGCCGGACAGCGCTTGCGCCACCCGGGATTTGGCGAGCTCAGCGGCCTTTGCACCCATCCCGATTTTCAGGGGCGCGGCCTCGGCACCCTGCTCTTCCGCTTCGTCGCCGGTGAAATTTCCGCCAGGGGCGACACCGTCTTCCTGCATGCCTATTACACGAACACGCCTGCCATCACGCTTTACAAGGCTCTCGGCTTCAAGCTGCGGTCGGAAATGAACCTGCGCGTCGTCAAGCGCCGCGCATAGGCTGGCCAAAACGCCACAGGTCGGTACTTTCGCCGTTTGCGCCATGATAGTGTCCCATTTGCATGATGTTGACGGCTCGGCAGTCAATTGGGGACCGCGCAGACATGCATTGGATCAATCGCTACATCGACCAACCGTTGCTCGACGGTGCGGCCAGTTCCTTGCGGGCCTGGCACATCCGGACCGGCCTGTCGCCGGAACGGCTGGAGCCGCTCTGGAACATCGCCGTGACGGGCTTGCTGATCTTTGCGACCAGCCATTTCCTCGCCGGCCCGACACTCCTTCTGTGTTACGGCGGCCTCGTTATGCTCGCCCTCCCCTCGGCCTGGACGCTGTTCACCGGCCGCGATGCGGACGGCTACAACGTCGCCGCCTACAAAAGGCTCAGAACCAGGGCCTTCATGAAGCGTGAGACAGAATGGGCCGTCCGGCTCGCCATCCTCTTCACAGCTGGCTGCCTTCCCTTCCTCACTCGCTCGGGCGATCCGTCCGCGGCCTATTTCATGATCGGCGCCAGCCTCTGGTTCGTGCTGACGGGACCAGCAAGATCCTATCTGGCGGCAGCAGAACCACCGATGCCGCGCGATGGCGACCGGTCTTTCAAGACCGATCTGCAGTTCGGCTGAACAAATTTAAATCAGCACGCAATTCAATTGTCGTAGCGGCAATGGAACGAACGGCTCACGCTTCCGTTATCCTTGCCAGCAGCAGACAAAGGAGATCGCGATGCTGTACTATGCTCTGGTATTTCTCGTCGTAGCCCTGATTGCAGGCGTCCTTGGATTTGGCGGCATCGCCGGTGCGTCCGCTTCGATAGCCCAGGTTCTGTTCTTCATCTTCCTGGTGCTGTTCGTAGTATCCATCGTCGCCCGGCTTATGCGGCGCGTATAGACGGACACTCCAACGCACATGAAAAACCCGCCTTCTCCGGCGGGTTTTTTATTGCTTATGCCTCTGACATCAGGCCGCCTTGGTTTTGGCCCGCCGCGCTAGATGCGCCACCACATTCTCGATCATCCGCATGCCTGCATCGCCGCCCAGCGTCATGATCGATTCCGGATGAAACTGCACGGCCGCGATCGGCTCCTTGGCATGCTCGATGCCCATGATCGTGCCGTCCTCACTCTCGGCGGTGATGATGAACTCCCGCGGCAGCGTCGAAGGATCGGCAAAGATCGAGTGATAGCGCCCAACCGTCACTTCCTTGGCAAGGCCCGAGAAGACGATGCCCGGCTCCAGCACGCGGATACGCGACGGCTTGCCATGCATCGGTAGCGCCAGATGGCGAAGCTCACCGCCATAGGCTTCCGCTAGCGCCTGCAGGCCGAGGCAGACGCCGAAGATCGGCAGGTTACGCGCCCGAGCCTTCTTGATCGTCGCCTTGCAATCGAAATCCTTCGGGTTGCCGGGTCCGGGCGACAACACGACAAGGTCAGGATTCAGCCGGTCGAAGATCTCTTCCGGCACTGGCGTCCGTACGGTCGAGACCGTCGCGCCAGTCTGGCGGAAATAATTTGCCAGCGTATGCACGAAGCTGTCTTCATGGTCGATCAGCAGGATGTTGACGCCCTTGCCAACAGAGGCGACATCGCGCTGGGTCTTACCGGAATTGCCCGTCTTGGCGTCACGGATAGCGGAAAGCATGGCAGAGGCCTTCAGTTCGGTTTCGGCTTCTTCTTCCTCGGGAATGGAATCGTTGAGCAGCGTCGCACCGGCGCGTACTTCGGCAATACCATCCTTGATACGCACCGTGCGCAGCGTCAGGCCGGTATTCATGTCGCCATTGAAGCCGACCATGCCGATCGCGCCACCATACCATGCACGCGGGCTCTTCTCATGGGCTTCGATGAAACGCATGGCCCAGAGCTTCGGCGCGCCAGTGACAGTCACGGCCCAGGCATGGCTGAGGAAACCGTCGAAGGCATCCATATCGTCACGCAGACGGCCTTCGATGTGATCGACCGTGTGGATCAAGCGGGAATACATCTCGATCTGACGGCGGCCAATGACCTTGACCGAACCCGGCTCGCAGACGCGGCTCTTGTCGTTGCGATCGACGTCAGAGCACATGGTCAGCTCGGACTCGTCTTTCTTGGAATTCAGGAGCTTCAGGATCTGCTCGCTGTCGGCGATCGGATCGTCGCCACGCTTGATGGTGCCCGAGATCGGGCATGTCTCGATGCGGCGGCCGGAGACACGCACGAACATTTCCGGCGAGGCGCCGACGAGATATTCCTGGTTTCCGAGATTGATGAAGAAGGAATAGGGCGACGGATTGATCGCCTTCAGCCGCTTGGAAATGTCGGAAGGCTTGCTTTCGCAGCGCTCCATGAACTTCTGGCCCGGCACCACTTCGAAGAGATCGCCCTTGCGGAAACTCTCCTTCGCCTTGACGACGAGTTCGGCATATTCGCCCGGGCGGTGATCGCTCTTCGGCGGGATGGTATTCGTGCGGATGAACGGCTCAGCGGCGATATCGCCCGCCTTGCCTTCTGTCGTCTTGCCGTCCCTGGCGAAGTCGTAACGATCGACCCATGCCTTTGCGGCGTAGTTGTCGACGACGAGAATTTCGTCCGGCAGATAGAGCACCATGTCCCGCTGATCGGAAGGACGCTGAAGCTTCAGATTGATCGCGTCGAACTGGAAGGCGAGGTCGTAACCGAAGGCGCCGTAGAAGCCGATGCTGGCATCTGCCTGCGAATAGAAGAGATCGGTGATGGCACGAAGAACGGTAAAGACCGTCGGCATCTTCGAGCGCTCTTCTTCGGTGAAGACACGGTCCGGCATCTTGACCGTCAGGTCGAGCCGGCGCGCTGTCAATGTGCCGAGTTCAAGCTCATGAACCGTCTTCAATCGCTCGACGACGAAACCAAGGATAACCTCGCCCCGCTCGTTGTAGGCTTCGATCCAGACATTGCGGCCGAAGGAGGAAATACCGAGCGGCGGATCGACAACAGCCGTATCCCAACGCGTATAACGACCCGGATATTCGTAGTTCGAGGAGAAGACGGCGCCGCGACGCTCGTCGAGCTTGTCGATATAGGAGGAGACCGCGTCGGCATAGGGAATGGCCCGCCTTTGCCGGGTGACGGTGATGCCGCCCTTGGTCTCGTAGATTTCCGCACCATCATCCCGCAGGATCGTTACCATAGTTCCACTCCGTTATCGGGCCCGGACGAAAGGCGGCCTTTGAAACAAAAAAAGCCGCCTCGAAGTTTCGGGCGGCTCGTTCGTCGTCTTTGGACACGATTGGTCGAGGCCGCCTCAGCGAGCCCACCACCAAACTGCAATGTTTACAGACTTCTTCATGGGCGAAATTGTTAGCCTGAGATTAAGCCAAGCGCAAGAGGCCATTGGCCCACGAAAAAGGGCGGCCCGAAAGCCGCCCCACCCCAGCCTTGAAAGGCTGATTTGTAATTAGAAGGTCTTGGTGACCGAGATCTTGAAGGTGCGGCCCGGCTCCGAATACCACTCCTTCGGTTGCGAAGCGGTTGCACTCAGATTGACCTCACGAACAGCGAGCGCGTTGTAGTACTCCTGGTCAAAGATGTTGTAGATCCCGCCCTGGATACGCAGACCCTTGACTTGTTCCGGCGTCCACCATGCGGTCAGGTCGACGATGCCGTAACCGGGCGCATCGAACGACGTCAGGGCATTGTCGTTGCCGGTCATCTGCGACGAGAGCGTTGAGGAGAGGTCGAAACCGTATTCGTCATTGCTCCAACCACCGCCGACGATGGCCTTGAACGGCGCGACAGAGCGCAGCCGCTCCTGCGTATCGTCGTTCCGGCCATAGGTGTAGGCAAGCGAGGTATGAAGATTGATGCCGTTGTCGAACGTCTTGATCACATTCGCTTCAAGGCCCGAGATGGAAGCAGAGGACACGTTCGTGTAGTTGAACGTCATGAAGCCAGTGGTGGGATTCCTTGTCGTCACGGTTTCGATGAAGTTCTGATACCGGGTATGGAATGCAGCTACGCGACCCTGCAGACCGCCAGTATCGAAGTTAGCGCCGATCTCAATGCCGCGGCCGATTTCCGGATCCAGATTCGGATTGCCAAGCTGCGCATAACCCTGCGTCGCATTGTAGAAGCGGCTGTAGAGTTCATCGACGGTCGGGGCACGGAAGCCGACTGCAAGCTGGGCATAGAGCTGAACATCAGGTGTCAGGTCGTAGCTTGCAAGCAGCTTCGGCGACATCCCGGCTTCCGTACGATCGTAAACCGCACCGAAGCGGGGAAGCGCCGGGTTGTTCTCGAAACCGCCGCCCGTCGACGGTCGATAGTTGAACCAATCAAAGCGGAAGCCGGGCGTCAGCGCAAAGCCGCTATTGCCGATTTCGATCTTGTCTTCGAATGTCACGCCGAGGTTCGTGCTGTCGACGTTGGGTACTTCGGACTGGTTGTTGAGCGTCGGGCAGGTTGTCGGCGTCGGGCAAAGCGCCGAACTGAATTGGTTCCAGCTCGAGACTCCGACGTCGAGGCCGACGCGAACGGAGTGGCTGAGGCCGGAATATTCGAAGTCCTTCGTTGCTGTGCCGCTGAAGCCCCAGGTTTCGTTTTCGATGCTGTTATTGCGGCCATAGGCGACATTGGCTGCAGTGCGGCCTTGGGTGCCGGATTCTTTCTTCAGATCCTGCCAGTAGAGGGTAGCTCGGGCGGTGCTGAAGAATGCATCGGAAGACTGCGCCTCGTAATCATAATCCAGCGAAACACGGTCACGATCGCCCAGTTCCCGACCGTCGTAGTCGCCGACGAGATAGCTGCGGATGGGAGGCGTGCCCTGCAGGTCCCGCAGATCGGTCTTCAGGTCGCGCCGGAAACGCTCCGCCGTCAAGCCGATGCGATGGCCGCCTTCGAGATCTTGACGCACCTTGAAGAGCAGGTTGTGCTGATCGAAATCAGCCGGATCCGCCTCGGTGCGCAAACGGCCATAGCTGTCGTTATCGCCCTTGTTGTCGCGCTCGTGACCCTTGCGATAGGCGCCCTGAAAAAGGATCGACGTATTGCCGACCCTCTTGGCGGCGGCGGCGGAGCCGGCAATGCTGCGGTCTTCGCTGTCATAGGTCGACTTGACGATCGCGCCCCAGTCGCGATCTTCCGGAATCAGGTCCTCGGGCTCGAGCGTATTGAGGACGAAGGCGCCGCCGAGCATGCCCGAACCGCCCTTGCTTGAATCTGCACCGCGCACGATGTCGAGAGAGGAAAGTGAATCGAAATCAAAGGTGTCGCCGCCGCCATTGGCGTTAGCCGGGGCAAAAGCGCCCTGGCGCGAGCTGTTGGAAATATACGGGATAGGGATGCCGTCGATGGTCGTCAGGATACGCGGGCCGGAAAGGCCGCGCAGGTTGAAGCCAGCGTCAGCGCGCGAATAGTTCACCGTCGCGTCGACGCTGCGACCGAGATCGTCGTAATTCGTGACCTGCTTCTGTTCCAGCTCCTTCTTGTCGATCTGGGTGGCAAGCGGCGTATCGGCAACACTGCCGGGCGCCACGCGATTTCCCTTGACGACGATTTTCTGAAGGACAGTTGCGCCTTCGGCATTCGTGGCTGGCGTTGCCGCCGGAGCGCTCTGTGCGAAAGACTCTGAAACTGGAAGAACAAGTGCGGCTGCTGTGCAGACCATTAGAACCGAGCGCCAATGCCGGACGATCATAACCTACCCTCAAATGGAAATTACCGGGCTGGCTGGTCGTGGCGTTTCTGGCGCTCGAGGGGCTGGCTAGGTTGCGAACGACTGCGGAGATTTCCGCCTTCTTTTTGCCGCATAAAAAACATGAGTTTTATTGTCAATATATTCGGGCGATTTATGTTGAATAATATCGTCAAGTTTTAAGGATCTCAGGAAACGTTGCGCAATTGCAACGAATTCGCCGCTCTCGCGTTTCCTCTCCGCTCGATCAACGACGGGAAACGACGTGTGAGAGAATTTCGGAAGATGGCGGTCATTCTGGCCGCACTCGCCCTGCTCCCCGGCGCAAGTCTGCCGCGAACCGGTCCGGTGCCTCAGGCAAAGCCAGAAGCAGCAATCGAAGCGCCTGCGGCCCCTCAACCAGAAAAGAAACAGGAAACCGAGCAAGCCCCCCAGCCTCAGCCTGAGGCTGCATCCGAACTGACGCCCGAAACGCCGCCGGCAGCGTCCGACGTTCCGACGCCTCAGCCTAAACCCGGCGAAACCCCTGCCACCCCACCAAGCGGAAAGGATGACTTGCCTCCTGTTCCGCCGGAAGATCAGGAGCCAGCGAAACCGGGGGAACGGACACTTGAGGAACAGCATCTCACCATCGAACGCGAAAGCGATGCGGACCATGCGGAATGTACCAAAGAGCTGCAGAGCCTCGGTGTTGTCTTCAAAGAAACGCCCCGCGTCGATGGTGGCAACGGATGCGGCATCGACAAACCGATCATCGTCTCTGAGGCCCTGCCCGGCATCGCACTGAAGCCCGAAGCAACACTACGCTGCCCGACCGCACTGGCGCTCGCACGATGGATGAAGGGAAGCGTCATTCCCGCTGCCTCGGTCGCCTTGCCGGAAAGCGGCGGCATCACCACCATCAATCAGGCCTCAGCCTACATCTGCCGGCTGCGAAACAACGCTGAGGCCGGCAAGATCTCAGAACATGCCCGCGGCAATGCCATCGATATCGCAAGCTTCAGCTTCAAGAAGGGCGAGGATATCGCCATTCGCTCACGCCGTGAGGATTCGACGCTGACAGGCGCATTCCAGCGCACGGTGAGCGCGGCAGGCTGCCTCTATTTCATGACAGTGCTCGATCCCGAGAGTGATGCCGCCCATGAGACCCACTTCCATCTGGACGTATTGCAGAGAAAGGGTGGTTATCGCTATTGCCATTAATCATTTCAGGCGCTTGCGACTGTGGCTTGAATCAGTTCCTCACATCCCCAAATCAAAGTCTGAGAATAACGAACGCGAAGTTAGGAAAGTGAATGAAGGCTATTGCAGCCTGTATCATCCTCGGGCTGCTTTTAGCTGCCATAGCCTTGCTGTTTACGGGCCACATTCTCTGGCTCATACCCATAGGTATATTGCTGAGCGGCAGCCTTGAGAGGCTCTTCATTTGGCTATTCATCGACCCTGAATTTGGGAACCGCCAACGTCATCGCCTGATCCGCGGTGTGAAAGCTGCTCCGGATCAGAACAATCCTTCGATATAACCTTGATCATTGAGGTAAATCCGCTCCGCCGACGGCGACTTCGGCAGACCCGGCATGGTCATGATCTCACCGGTGATGACGACGACGAATCCGGCGCCTGCCGACAGGCGTACCTCGCGCACCGACACCACATGCCCCTCCGGCGCCCCACGAAGATTTGGGTCGGTAGAGAAAGAATACTGCGTCTTCGCCATGCAGACCGGCAGCTTGCCGTAGCCTTGCTCTTCCCAGGCCGTGAGCTGGTCGCGCACAGACTTGTCAGCGGTGACCTCTCCGGCATGGTAGATCTTCGAAGCGACGATCTCGATCTTTTCGAGCAGCGGCAGGTCGTCGCCATAGAGGGGCTCGAACTTCGCCTGTCCGGATTCGGCAAGCTCCACTACCTTATAGGCCAGATCCTCGATACCGGCCGAACCTTCCGCCCAGTGACGGCAGAGGATGGCTTCCGCGCCGTGACGCGCGACGAAATCTTTGACGGCAGCGATTTCCGCGTCCGTATCCGAGGTGAAATGGTTGATCGCGACGACGACAGGCACACCGAAGCGGCGCACATTGGCGATGTGGCGGCCGAGATTGGAGCAACCGCGCACCAGCGCCTCCACATTCTCCGTGCCGAGATCGTCCTTCTTCACGCCACCATTCATCTTCAGCGCCCGGACGGTCGCAACGATCACCGCAGCACTCGGCTTCAGCCCCGCCTTGCGGCACTTGATGTTGAAGAACTTCTCTGCGCCGAGATCTGCCCCGAAGCCCGCTTCCGTCACGACATATTCGCCGAGCTTCAGTGCGGTCTTCGTTGCAATCACCGAGTTGCAGCCATGGGCGATATTGGCAAAAGGCCCGCCATGCACGAAGGCCGGATTGTTCTCCAGCGTCTGCACGAGGTTCGGCTGCATGGCATCCTTCAGGAGAACGGCCATAGCCCCATCCGCCTTGAGATCGCGGGCGTAGACCGGTGTCTTGTCGAAGCGGTAACCGATAATGATGTCGCCGAGCCGACGCTCCAGATCCTTGAGATCGCTCGCAAGGCAGAGGATCGCCATGACTTCGGAGGCGACAGTGATATCGAAGCCGTTCTGCCGGGGGAAGCCGTTGGACACGCCGCCGAGCGAGGACACCATGCTGCGCAGCGCCCGGTCGTTCATGTCCATCACCCGCCGCCAGGTGATGCGGCGCAGGTCGATATTCTCTTCGTTGCCCCAGTAAATGTGATTATCGATCATCGCGGCGAGCAGGTTGTGCGCCGAGGTGATCGCGTGAAAATCGCCGGTGAAATGCAGGTTGATGTCTTCCATCGGCACGACCTGCGCATAGCCGCCGCCTGCCGCCCCTCCCTTCACGCCGAAGCAAGGGCCGAGCGAGGCCTCACGTACGCAGACGATTGCCTTTTTGCCGATACGGTTCAGTCCGTCGCCGAGACCGACCGTCGTCGTCGTCTTGCCCTCGCCCGCCGGCGTCGGGTTGATGGCGGTAACAAGGATCAGCTTTCCATCCCTCTTGCCCTCCTGCGCAGCAATGAACTCGGCGCTGATCTTCGCCTTGTCGTGACCATAGGGAACAAGCTGCTCCGGCGGTATGCCGAGCTTGGCACCGATGTCGTAGATCGGCTTCTTGGTTGCCGCACGCGCGATTTCGATATCGGATTTAATGGCAGCCATGGATCAGGTTCCCGTTTGTCTGAGCGCGCGCCGGACTTGGCGTTTATTTCAATCGGATAGCGAAATATGCCTAAGCTGTGAATAGCACTGCGCCTTGCCGTCAGCCTATTCCATTGTTTATTAGGGATCAGCGATTCTAGGATTTACGGGGTAGACTATGAAATCACTCGAGCTTCTCGTCGAGCGCATCATTCTTTCCAGCCGTTGGTTGCTGGTTGTCTTCTATATCGGCCTCGTGCTGGCACTTGCCGTCTATGCCGTTTCTTTCGCTTTCAAATTCCTGAAGGTCGCCAAAAGCGTATTCGAACTCGGCGAAGCGGAAATGATCCTCGCCATGCTTGGGCTTATCGATGCGGCGCTGGTCGCAAGCCTCATCGTCATGGTGATGATCTCCGGCTATGAGAACTTCGTCAGCCGCTTCGACGAGGCCGAAGCCGATGCGGAAAACGAGGTCTCCTTCCTCGGCAAGCTGGATTCCGGCAGCTTGAAGATCAAGGTCGCCTCCTCGATCGTCGCCATCTCCTCCATCCATCTGCTGCAGGTCTTTCTCAATGTTGAACAATATACCGACGGCAGGATCATGTGGCTGACCCTCATGCACCTCGCCTTCGTGGTTTCGGCAGTCATGCTCGGCTTCCTCGAGAAGCTGATGAGCGTGACCTCGAAGAATGATTTGAAGGACAAGGCGTAAGGCGGCGTCAAGCCGGACACATCCGGCGAACGATAGCAGTGCGAAGCAACAGCGCCGCGTCGTTACGGCTTTTCACATCTGGGCATCAGTTAACCGATGCCGCAGCAGGTACGATTGCCGCCTCGGATTTTCTGGGGCATCGGACACTTTCCTTCGCATTCGGCCCGCAGAAATGAGCGCCCGGTTCTTCATCGTAAGGGATGACACCATTGATAATACCAAGCCCGATCGCCTGGGGATCAAGGATGTCCCCTCTGCCATTTGGCGGCGTGATCATCATTGTTTCGAATGTGTCGGGACTGACGCCCATTTCTTTGAAATAGGTATAAAAATCTTCACGATCAGTGTCTGTAAGCTTGTTCATCGGTCGGCTGAGGCCAAGCGCCGAATTTCCTAGAAGCCGCAACTCTCCGCCCATGAAAGCAAGAGTACAGCTCGAAAAACAGTACGCACCGCCGGCAAAGACCTCCCCTTCGGTCGGCCCGTCTTTTGCCATGCTTGATATGCAGCGCGGATCCATCATCGGACAATTCGGCAATCTCGCCCTGCCAATTGAGGTATCAAGACCCGCAGCACGGATCATGCGCCCCATCGCAAAAGCGGCATCCCTGTCGCCGCCATAGGACTGAAAGACGACGGGCAGCTTTTTTCCTCCGAGCGCCTTCAAGATCGCGCCCAGCTGAGCCGGGGTATCCGGCATAATATAGCCATCCGCAGAAATCCACTGCGTACACTCGTCCTGGCAATCGCCATGGTACATCACGAGAAAATCCATGGGATGGGTTTTAATCAGACCGCCGCCTGCATAAACCGTCGCACTCTTCACCGGGGCCTCTGCCACAGGCGCCTGCGTTACAGCTACCTCCGCCACAGGATGGCGATAGCAGACGGCGCTCGCCGCGGCGTCTTTAGGACAGAGCGGCATACCGGGCCACTCACTGAATGTCAGCACATCAGTGAGAAGACCCATTCGAACTGCGTCTTCAGGCGGTATGACTGCGATGCTTGCAGGGGTGGTCGCCATCATCACATCGACCAGATCACCACTGACGCCCATTTCCTTCAAATAGCCCGTAAGGGCAGCGGTGGCCTTCTTGCCCAGCTTGGTGGAGCTGCGCTGCCCAGCCGCCTTTCGCCCAACCTCCTTGCGGGAGACTTCCGTCTTCTTGCCGTTCACCATCTTGTATTCGATCCGGTAAGAGATACGCACCTTCTGATAGACAGTCGTGATCTGGTGGACGCCGATATAGGCCCACTGCGACGAAGCACGCGACGTGCCACCGGCCAGCACCAGAGGACACGCAGAATAGCAGAACGCACCATCCGAATAAGTATCCCCGACCGAAGTGCCATCCTTTGCGATAGCCGCAGCGCAGCGCCTATCGTCATCGGGGCAATCCTTGAGCTGCGTGCCGCCGACTGCCGTTTCAAGACCGGCCTTGCGGATCATCCGGCCCATCACATAGGCGGCATCGACTTCGCCACCCTCCGAGCGAAGGACGACAGGAACTTTCCGGTCGCCGATCTTTTTAAGAAATTTTCTCAACCGCGCTGGCGTATCGGACGTTATACGCCCCTCCGCCGAGATCCATTCAGGACAGTCTTCCAGACAGGAGAGGCTGCGCACGAGAATGAAATCCATCGGGGGCTGCCCCGCCTGTTTCTGCTTGGCAGCTTCGGAGGCAGTAGCTCCGATCGGCAAGTTCAAAAGAAACAAAATAAGTAATGATCGGAAGGATAGGCACTTCACCAAAAAAGAAACTGCAAAGCGCACGATTAGATCGCCCTAGTTGCACCTGATCATACGCTTAGCAATTGGATTAAAAGGCAGCAAGCGGGATTCCGAGGGCTTACTGCCGCCTTATTACTTTATTCTCCCATCGCAATCAGGCTGGCATTGCCACCTGCGGCAGCAGTGTTCACCGAGATCACCTGTTCCAGCGCAAAACGCTGCAGATAGGCCGGCCCACCGGCCTTGAATCCGGTGCCCGAAAGCCCTGAGCCGCCGAAGGGCTGGGTACCGACGACGGCGCCAATCATGTTACGGTTCACATAGACATTGCCGGTATCGAGCGCATCGGTGACGGTGCGGATCGTCGATTCGATGCGGCTATGGACGCCGAGCGTCAGGCCGTAGCCGGAGGCTTGGATATCCTGCAGCACCCCAGGCAAGTCCTTCGCCTTCCATCTGACGATGTGCAGCACCGGTCCGAATACTTCCTTGGTCAGCGCCGCGGCCTTGTCGAGCTCGATGATATGTGGCGCAAAGAAACTGCCTCCATCAGGCGCCTTGCCGGCATAGCGCACCTTCTGGGTCTTCTGCATGTCGGCAATATGGGCTTCCAGCATCGCCCTCTGCTTGTCGTCGATGATCGGACCGACATCGGTGGTTTCCAGCGCGGGATCGCCGAGCCGCAACTCACGTGCGGCCCCTTCAATCATCTGGGTCATGTGCTCTGCCACGTCCTCCTGCAGGAAGAGCAGGCGAAGTGCGGAGCAGCGCTGGCCGGCAGAACGGAACGCGGAGAGGATCACATCATCTGTCACCTGCTCGCCAAGCGCCGTCGCATCGACCACCATGGCGTTCAGGCCGCCGGTTTCGGCGATCAACGGCACGATCGGCCCATCCTTGGCGGCAAGCGCCCGATTGATTGCCCATGCAGTCTTGGTCGAACCGGTGAAGGCAACACCGGCAAGCGCTGCATGCGCTGTGATGGCGGCACCGACATCCGGACCACCGGGCACGAAGAGCAGCGCATCTTCCGGCACCCCGGCCTTGTGGAGCAGTTTGACCGCCTCATAGGCGATCAACGGCGTCTGCGGCGCAGGCTTTGCAAGCACGGCATTGCCGGAAACAAGGGCCGCCGAAACCTGCCCGAGGAAAATCGCCAGCGGGAAATTCCAAGGTGAGATGCAGGCAAAGACACCACGTCCGCGCCAGAGGTAACGATTGTCCTCGCCGGTCGGCCCCGGCATCTTGGTCACCGTGCCGAACAACCGGCGCGCCTCGCCGGCATAGTACCGGCAGAAGTCCACGGCCTCGCGCACTTCCGCAACGCCATCATCGAGTGTCTTGCCGGCCTCTGCGGCCAGAAGCACCAACAGCCGGTCACGATCTTCTTCCATGAGATCGGCCATGCGCTCCAGCGCCGAAGCGCGCTCTTCGACGGAACGGCGCGACCATGTCTTGAAGCCCCTGGCCGCGATGGCAAAGGCCTTGTCGATATCGGCTGCGGTGGCATTGCGAACGGAGCCAACGATCTTCGCGTGATCGGACGGCGAAATGACGGATGCTTCCGAACCGCTCGCAGCCACACCGGGGATGAGCGGCGCGGCGGAGATGGCGGCAATGCCCTTGCCGATATTGTTCATCAGCGTCTCAAGCGTCGCGCGATGGCCAAATTCCAGCCCGGCGCTGTTCTTGCGCTTGCCATAGAGCTGTAGCGGCATCGGAATCTTGCTGTTGCGGGCGCTCGCGCCGACATCGAATTCTAACTTGTCTGCCGGACGCTCCAGCAACGCCTTGACCGGCACGTTCTTGTCGCCGGCCATGGCGACAAAGGAGGAATTGGCGCCGTTTTCCAGCAGGCGACGGACGAGATAGGCGAGCAGATCCCGATAACCGCCAACAGGCGCATAGATCCGGCAGGCGATACGATCGTTGGTATCAAGCAGGTGATTGTAAAGGCTCTCGCCCATGCCATGCAGGCGCTGGAACTCGAAGCCGGAGCGGTCGTTGCCGGCAAGCTCCAGAATGGTGGAAACCGTCAGCGCATTATGCGTGGCGAATTGCGGGAAGATGCGCGCCCGCTTGTCCAGCATGTGCTGCGCGCAGGCGAGATAGGCAAGATCCGTCGCCTGCTTGCGCGTCCAGACCGGGTAGTCATCCAGCCCGCGCTCCTGTGCCCGCTTGACCTCGGTATCCCAATAGGCGCCCTTGACGAGACGCACCATCATGCGGCGGCCAAGCTTTGCGCAAAGCGCGTCGATATAGTCGATCACGGCGACCGCACGCTTCTGGTAGGCCTGGATCGCTAGGCCGAAACCATCCCAGCCGGCAAGCGACGGATCGGAAAACACGGCGGCAATAACGTCGAGCGAAAGCTCCAGCCGGTCTGCCTCTTCGGCGTCGATGGTGAAATTGAGCTGATGCGCCTTGGCCATCTGCGCAAGCTTCAGGAGGTCGGGCACGAGTTCCTTCATCACGCGGTCGCGATGGGTGGCGAGATAACGCGGATGCAGCGCCGAAAGCTTGACGGAAATGCCCATGCGATCGGGCAAGTCCTTGCCTTTAGCGTTTTTTGCCATCCAGCCGCCGATCGCCTCGATCGCCATCGCATAGGACTGCCAGTAGCGCTTGGCGTCTTCAGCCGTGCGAGCGCCCTCGCCCAGCATGTCGAAGGAGTGGCGATAGCCTTTCTCCTCGCTCTTGGCCGCACGGTTCAGTGCATCCTTGATCGTTTCGCCGAGCACGAAATGATGACCGAGGAAGCGCATGGCCTGCTTGGTGGCATTGCGCACGGTCGGCAGGCCCATGCGCTTGACGAGGCCGCGCACCACGCCTTCAGGCGTCTCGCCGGGACGGATGATGCGGGCCGAAAGGCCGAGCGCCCAGGCCGATGCCGAGACGAACCAGCTGTCGGCCTTGCCTTCATGTTCGCTCCAGCCGCCCTCCTTCAGCTTGTCCTCGATCAGCTTGTCCTGCGTCAGCGCGTCGGGCACGCGCAGCAGCGCCTCGGCAAGCACCATCAGCGCCAGGCCTTCCTTGGTGGAGAGACCATATTCCCGCAGAAAATCTTCCACGCCGCCGATCGATCCGGAATTGCTGCGGATCGCCTCGATCATGCCGCCGCCACGTTTGTCGATCGCCGCATCCTGGGAGGCTGAAAAACTCAGGCTTTTAGCGAAGCCATGCAGCAGGCGGTCATCGTCACCGGCAAATGGAGCGTTGAACGGGGCAAAAGGCGTGGAAATCTGGGTAGGCATGAAGGGTTCTCCGTGATTTCGACAACATAGCTGTTCATTCGTGGCGTTTTTCACTAAACTGTGGGCTGCCAACACGATCTTCGCCTACCGACTGCCTGAAAGGCCGCGAAAAATGAAAGAACTCGACCGTCTCGACCGCAAGATTCTCCGTGCATTGCAAAAGGAGGGACGGCTTTCCAACATCGAGCTCGCCGAGCGCGTCAACCTGTCGCCGACGGCCACAGCCGAGCGCGTCAAACGGTTGACCCGAGACGGTTATATCACCGGCTATATGGCAATCCTCTCACCGGAAAAACTCGGCCGCAATCTCCTCGTCTTCGTTCAGGTAAAGCTCGATCGCACCACGCCTGACGTTTTCGATGCCTTTGCTGCGGCAGTAAAACGCAGCGACGACGTGATGGAATGTCACATGGTCGCAGGCGGCTTCGATTATCTTGTGAAGGCGCGCATGGCGGGAATGGATGCTTATCGCCAATTCCTGTCGGAAGTGATTCTTTCCCTCCCCGGCGTACGCGAAACACATACTTATGCAGTGATGGAGGAGGTAAAAGGCACAGCTCATCTACCGGTGTAGATAAAAATCAACTTAAGCGCGTTTTTCATCTGGTTAATTTTTCACAAAATGAATTAATCAGCGTGTGCTAAGTCAATTAGGACTAGCATGTAGGCGGATTTATGTATTTGATAGCGGTAACATGGAGACTTGCGGGGGCATATAATGTCTTACATGACTACCTCTGAAAGGCAGTCATTGCTGTCGGGCGAATTGGCAGTGGCGCGTACGCGCGGCCTGTTTGCACAGGCACTGGGAAGGGTAGCGGCCGCATTCGGTTTTGAGCAGGCCACACTGCTGAACGCACCCTCGGTGGAAGATCTGCTGCTCAAGCCGCTGATCATCGAGAGCTCGCTGCCGGCTTCCTACATCAGGGATTTCGATCGCGGACATATGCTGCGCGCCTGCCCCTTTGCATCCAAGATGAGAGAATCGGCCGTACCACAGGTCTGGCACCTCAACGATCCCAGTCACGCGCAAGCTTTTCCGACCGTACTCCAGAATTTGATGCGGCAGCACGGCATGACGGCCGGCATTGCAATGCCGATCAACTCAGGCGACGGACAGCGCCTCGTCTTCTGGTTCGGCGGCGAACGTGCGCCCCTCGGACAGAGCGAGATCAACGAACTTGCAATGATCATCCTTTATGCGCTCGACACCTACAACGCGGTCAAGCGCAACGAGGGAAGCGCCCACAGCGCGCTTTCGGCGCGTGAACTGGAGGTCGTGCGCTGGACGGCGCAGGGCAAGACCTCAATCGAGATCGGCCAGATTCTGACGCTCTCTGATCACACGGTAAATGCCTATATGACCAACGCAATTAAAAAACTAGATTGCGTCAATCGCACCCAGTTGGTAGCAAAAGCCATCCGATTGAAGCTGATCAACTGAGGAATCAGAAGAGAATCAGCGCGTCATCCCGAACTGGGGAGAAACCGTGCCTCTTCGTTTCGAACAGCCGGCCATCGAGCATCGGCAGCAATCCCGCGCCCACATCGGTATCACCGATGCCGAAGCGCTGACCATGTTTGCCGCCTACCGCCTCTTCGGCTTCTGGCGGATGGACCTCGGGACAGGACATTTCTTCGCCAGTGAAGACGTCCACCAGATCTTCGATCTTCCCTACAGCGAGGGCCCGGTCAATCTGACCGAACTCATGTCGCGCATCCATGAGGAAGACCGGCTGCTGATCGCCGAAACCTTCGAGCAGGCGAGCCTTTACAGGGTCGGCTTCCACTACGTCTATCGCGTCGACAACAGGCTTGGCGGCTACAAGATGGTGCGCTCCGTCGGCCAGTTCCGCGACGATGCCAGCGGCGGCGGCATCGCCGGCATCACCTACGAATTCGTCGAAAAACTGCACATCGTCGGTTTCGAGGATGGCGGCGCGCCGCTTTAGCGGCCGGGATACAGCATTCTGCGCGGTCTAGCGGTCAAGCACCGAGCGAATTTCGACGAGGTTCGAACGCACTCTCAACATATAGAAGCCCATCGTGGCGAGATGGCTCGGCATGATCCAGCCATCCTCCCGTCCGTTGGAAATGATCGCTGGCTGGATACGAAGTGCCGCCTGGAATTGCCGTGTCGTGCCAGCCCAGATCGCCCCGAGGTTTCGCTCCGCCACAACCTGAGAGAAATCCGCCTGCGCCGCCGAAAGAATCGCGTAATAAGCGTAGAGCTGGCCATAGGCGAACCAGAACCGATCGTCGGCACGCGTATCGAACCAGCCACGATTGTGGTTTTCCGAGCGCTCGGCCAGCATGTCTGAAGTGCTGCCGAGATCGTTGGCGATGCGGTCGATGAACTGCATCAGGTTGTCGGCACGGCCGTCGAAGACCGCATTGCAGCCGGCGAGATCGGTATTGAACTTGCGCAGGCTGTTGATCGCCGCGCGATAATAGGCCGGCGTCGGCGTCTTTGGCCCAAAAGGACTGAGGCCGAAATACCAGCTAAATTCATCGAATTGCAGATTGCCGCGCGCACTTTGCAGATCATTGTTGATGCCGGACGTGCCGCGCACGCGCCCCAGCGTATCGACAAGCTCCGCCGATGTCCGACGAACCGCCTGGTTGATGCCGCGCTGGAAGGAGGCCTTGTTGTCGAGGAAGGGCGTGTGATCCCAATCCATGCCGAACAAGCCCATCTTGTAGAGCACCATCGACGATATCCAGGCATTCTGGTTGACGTTGAAATCCGTCAGATCGGCCGCGGCATCGACGATCGCCGAGCGCTGGCAGGTCTTGGCAGCAGTTCCGTCCGTCGCCGGAATTTCCTGTCCGGCAGGCACCTTGCGCTCCGAAAGGCGATACTGATCGACGAAGTTGGTGTTGAAATTCGACCAGACTTGGGTCTGCCAGATAAAATAGCCGTAGAGGACGACGAGAAGTGCCAGAAACGCGATGACCGGCAGCCGGACCATCCAGCTCCTGCGTGCATACCATCCGTGCGCGGCAAGAAACGGCCAAAAGGCCCAGGCGGCAAAAAGGCGAATCCAGCGGCTGATCGTTTGGCCGATCAGTCTGAAAAAACCGGCAATCCGGTTGAGCATCGTCGTCTCCTGTCAGGCGGCGAAAATAGGGGTACCCCCTTTCACCCACATATGCGCTCGATCGCCCAAGTACAACAACGGGAAAGGATATTTCGGCCCGAAGGGTGCGCGGGCCACACGCGACAGCCCGAAATAGGCTTCCTCGCCGCCGGTCAGGAGCGCAGCGAACGCAGGAATCCAAATCCGAACATAGGCGATTTGCGCACCACATCGATCAGCGGCGCATCGGATCGCTCCTCGGCATAGACGGGGAATTTCCGGGTAAATTCCTGGTCCGCACGGCTCTTTCGCTGGACCAGATCCTGAGGCACCAGCATGCCCTTCTCGAAAAGCGCGATGGTTTCAGCAATATTCGGAAAAAGCTCCGGCTTGATCCTCACCTTCATGCCGGGCCGGTCGGTGTCGACCTGCGCCTGATAGATGATGAGCCGCTCCTCAGTATCGACCGAAAGTTTGCGGATGAGCGCGTTGCAGCCGGCGATACGGCCGTTCAGCCTGTCGACGAAGGCCTGGAACATGCCGATGAAGCGTTCGCGCCGCTGGCTCTCGTCGCGCATCGCATGTTCCTCGACGGAAATGCGTTCGACCTCCGCCTTCAGTGCCTGACGCTCCGCCTCCATCTGCTCCCAATGTGCCTTGTTGCCATAGACGCCGATACGGCCCTGCGTGTTCAATGCCTTGGCACTGAGTTCCTTCATGCGCATCCGCGCAATGTCGATCTCGTCGACAAGCCGCCGCCGGTGCTCGACGATGTCGACGAGGCTCTGTTCAGCGCTCTTGTGACGCTCGACGAGGGATCGCCTCTGGCCGTCGAGCAGTGTCGCCAGAAGATCGGATTTCGTCAGCAGATCGAGCAGCTGTGCCACGACCGGCGCCTCGCGCACCCGTGCACTGTGCATGCGCCACATGCGCTGTCGGGAAAACCATCCGGCCATCTTTTCGCGCCGCGTCAGCCCGCGAAAACTGTCGAGATCGGCCGAGACCCTGGCCGTCAGCCGGTCGAGGGAGAAGACGAGTTCCGCAAGCAGCACATCGAGCGTCGTCGTGTCATTGAAGAAGCCCTGGAACCGCGCATTCTGCTCAAGGAAGTTCTCGTCGGACGAGCGCTCCCCGTCGCCGTCGAAGCCTGCGATGCAGGCGGCGCAATAATCCGCCTCACCTGCCATCGCCTCGGCAAGGCCGCGGGCTGCATCGTACTGGCTATCGAAAGGCGGGCTTTTGCGCACCGGGCACTCCCAGGGAATCTCCGATTTGTAGACTACTTACTCGCCGCACTAAAGAAAACAGGCATCGTTTCGTTCAGACCGGCTCGGCAATCCATTCACCATTCATTGCATCGTCCCAGTGGCGGCGGCACAGCGAAACATATTTCTCGTTTCCCCCGACATCGATCTGCGCACCCTCGTGCAGCACCTTGCCCTCGACATCGAGCCGCACGACCATGGTCGCCTTGCGCCCACAATGGCAGATGGTGCGCACCTCGCGCATTTCATCGGCAATCGCCAGCAGCTCCTGCGAGGCAGGGAAAAGCTTGCCCTGGAAATCGGTCCTCAAGCCGTAGACCATGACGGGAATGCCGAGCCTGTCCACCACGCGGGCAAGCTGCCAGATATGGTCGCGAGTCATGAAATGCGCCTCATCGACGAAGACGCAGGAGATCGGCTGCCCTTCGACGCTCAATTGCCGAACCAGCGTGTAGAGATCGCTGTCGCTCTCGAAAGGGATGGCCTCCGCTTCGAGCCCGATGCGCGAGCCAATGACGCCTCTCCCGACCCGATGGTCGAAGGCCGCGATCAACAGAACCGTGCGCATGCCGCGCTCGTGGTAATTGTAGGAGGCCTGCAATAGCATGGTCGACTTGCCGGCATTCATCGTCGAATAGTTGAAATAGAGCTTTGCCATCGGATTCTCCTTATCTGGCTTCTTGGAAGCTGGAGAACGCAAAGAAAAGCCCCGACAAACCGATAGTCACAGAAAATCCTAGCGTCGGAACCGCTAAAAGCCTTGTAAATCAGGCCTTCCCAAAATGCGGCACGTCGCAATCACATAGTCCGGAACGCCGCAAACGCGCCGAGATCGCTTGTAAAACTGGGCTATTGATGGTTGGCTTGGGAACGTAAGACTGGGAGTCTAAAATGAAAACAACAAGCGCATTCAAACTCGTCACTGTAACTGCAGTTGCAGCCCTCTCCGCTGCGACCGCTGCCTTCTCCGCAGACCCTGAAAGCTGCTCCACCGTCCATTTGTCGGACGTCGGCTGGACTGATATCACCGCCACCACCGCGACCGCATCCGTCATCCTGAAGAGCATCGGTTATCAGACCGACGTCAAGGTTCTCTCGGTGCCGGTCACCTACACCTCGCTGAAGAACAAGGACATCGACATCTTCCTCGGCAACTGGATGCCGACGCAGGAAAAGGACGTCCGGCCCTATATCGAAGACAAGTCGGTCGAATCCTTCGGCCCGAACCTTGTCGGCGCCAAATACACGCTCGCCACCAACGCCAAGGGTGCGGAACTCGGCATTGAGGACTTCAAGGATATTGCCGCCCACAAGGACGATCTCGGCGGCAAGATCTACGGCATCGAGCCCGGCAATGACGGCAACCGCCTCGTCATGGACATGATCGACAAGGACACCTTCGGCCTGAAGGATCTGGAACTCGTCGAATCCTCGGAACAGGGCATGCTTGCGCAGGTCGCCCGCGCCGACAAGTCAGGCAAGCCCGTGGTCTTCCTTGGCTGGGAACCTCACCCGATGAACACCAACTTCAAGCTGACCTACCTGACCGGCGGCGACGACATCTTCGGCCCGGACTTCGGCGGCGCCAAGGTCTTTACCAACGTGCGTGCCGGTTATCTCCAGGAATGCCCGAATGTCGGCCTGATGGTGAAGAACCTGACGTTCTCCCTCGATATGGAGAACCAGGTGATGGGCAAGATCCTGAACGACGGCAAGGAACCGGAAGCTGCAGCTTCCGAATGGCTGAAGGCGAATCCGGCAGCGCTTGAGCCGTGGCTTGCCGGCGTCACGACCCGCGACGGCAAGGGCGAAGCCCTGGCGGCCGCCAAGTCCGGCCTCGGCCTCTGATGAAATGAACGGGACGGGGCGGCTCGCCGTCCCGTTTTCATGTTCATCCCTATACCGCTCTCAACGGACAGGCGCGCGACGTGAACTGGATTTTCAACTGGCTCGTTGACGACAACGGCAAGATCCGCATCGGCGAATGGGCAAAGTCCTTCGTCGACTGGCTGACCTCGAACGGCGAATGGTTTTTCGACCGGCTGGCCTCCCTGCTGTCGCACGTCATCGACGGCCTGCTCTTCGTGCTGCAGCGGCCGCACCCGCTGATCGTTATCGCCGCGATCGCCGCCCTCGCCTTCTGGCTGCGCCGGTCGATTGCCATCACCCTCTTCACCTGCCTTGGGCTGCTGCTCATCATGAACCAGGGATACTGGAAGGAGACGACGGAGACGCTCGCCCTCGTGCTCGCCTCCACCTTCGTCAGCATGGTGATCGGCATTCCGCTCGGCATCGCGGCTGCCCGCCGCGCCTGGGTCTATTCAGCCATGCGTCCTGTGCTCGACCTGATGCAGACCATTCCGACATTCGTTTACCTCATTCCGGCGCTCATCCTTTTCGGCCTCGGCATGGTGCCGGGGCTGATCGCGACCGTCATCTTTGCAATCCCCGCCCCGATCCGGCTGACGCGTCTCGGCATCATCTCGACACCGCCCTCTCTCGTTGAAGCCGCCGTCGCCTTCGGTGCGACGCCGACCCAGGTGCTGAGCAAGGTCGAGCTTCCCTTCGCGACGCCGCAGATCATGGCAGGCCTCACCCAGACCATCATGCTTTCGCTATCGATGGTCGTCATCGCCGCCCTCGTCGGCGCTGATGGTCTCGGCGTGCCCGTCGTGCGTGCGCTGAACACCGTCAATGTCGCGAAAGGCTTTGAAGCGGGTCTCTGCATCGTCATCCTGGCGATCATCCTCGACCGCATGTTCCGGACAGCCGACGAAGGAGACGGCGCATGACCGCAGTCAATTTCAAGGACGTGAGCATCATCTTCGGCGCCCGGCCGGAAGCAGCGCTTGCCATGGTCGACCAGGGCAAATCCCGCGACGAGATCGGCGCCGAGACCGGCATGGTGCTCGGCGTGGCCAATGCCTCGCTGTCGATCGAAGAGGGTGAGATCCTGGTGTTGATGGGCCTTTCCGGCTCGGGCAAATCGACGCTGCTGCGCGCCGTCAACGGGCTTGCCCCCGTCGTGCGCGGCGATGTGGCGGTCTCGGCCGCCACCGGCCCCGTTAACCCCTATAGATGCAATGCCAGGGCGCTCCGCGACCTGCGCACCCACACCGTCTCCATGGTGTTCCAGCAGTTCGCCCTGCTGCCCTGGCGTACCGTTGCCGAGAATGTCGGTTTCGGCCTCGAGCTCTCGGGCGTGCGGGAGGCCGAGCGCAAGAGCCGGGTCGGCGAGCAACTCGAACTCGTCAACCTGACGAAATGGGCCGACCGCAAGGTCAATGAGCTCTCGGGCGGCATGCAACAGCGCGTCGGCCTTGCGCGCGCCTTCGCCACCGGCGCCCCGATCCTGCTGATGGACGAGCCGTTCTCCGCGCTCGATCCGCTGATCCGCACGCGACTGCAGGACGAGTTGCTGGAATTCCAGCGGCGGCTGAAGAAGACCATCCTCTTCGTCAGCCACGATCTCGACGAGGCCTTCCGCATCGGCAATCGCATCGCCATCATGGAAGGCGGGCGGATCATCCAGTGCGGAACACCGCAGGAGATCGTCAAGAACCCCGCCGATCAGTATGTCGCCGATTTCGTGCAGAACATGAACCCGATCAACATGCTGATGGCCTCCGACGTCATGCAGCCCGGGCTTGGCGATGCGGCAATCGGCATGTCGGTCAGCGCCACCGCGCGCCCCACGACGCCGCTTGTCGATATCCTCGACGCCCTCGCCCGCCAGCCCGGCAGCATCGGCGTGGTCGACAACGGCCAGATCGTCGGCACGATCTCAGCGCAGGATGTCGTGACCGGCCTCACGCGGCACAAGCGGAAGGAATAAGCATGTCGCGCAAAAGTGTGCAGCGGTCTTTGCGATAACTGCACGCGAAAGCGAATATGGTCGCCAAAAGCCGCTCGATCAAAACGGATACTTTAGACTTGATCCTTTAACTCCGCTTTGCCACAACGCGGGTATGAAAGAACCGTCCTCTACGCTTCGCGAAACCGACGATGAGGCCCGCAAGCTGGCGCGCACCCTGTTGCGCTCCGCCCGCTATGCGGCCCTTGCCGTTCTCGATCCTGAAACCGGCTTTCCCTTCGCAAGCCGGGTTCTTCTCGGCACCGACATAGACGGCGTGCCCGTTATCCTTGTTTCCGCGCTCTCGACCCACACGAAAGCGCTCGCCGCCGATGTCAGGGCCTCGCTCCTGACCGGCGAGCCCGGCAAGGGCGATCCACTCGCCTATGCCCGCCTGACGACCCAATGCCGCGCAGAACAGGTGGAGCGGGACACGCTCCTCCACGCGCGCATCCGCACCCGTTTCCTCGATCGCCACGCCAAGGCGAAACTCTATATCGATTTCCCGGATTTCCGTTTCTTCCGCCTCATCCCGCAATCGGCCAGCCTCAATGGCGGCTTCGGCCGTGCCTACATTTTGGACGGCAGCGATCTTGTGATTCACTCCCAGGCAAATGACGACATCGCTGAAAAAGCTGACGCTCCAGTGCAAGATTTAGTAGCGCGCCATCCGGACCTGATGTTAGCGCTGACATCGCGGCTGAAGGCACCTGAAGCAGGCCCCTGGCGCATATGTGGGGTAGATTCGTCAGGTTTTGATATGATTTCAGGTGACTTATTGTTGCGTTACGAGTTCGATATACCCGCAGAGGATTTAGATCACATTTGTTCAAACATATCTAAAATAGCATACCTGATACCTTAAATTTAGGTATATACAATCTTCAAGCCCAATTGCTAGTTTTCGCCGTCAGTCAAATAACCGTCTGACGGCCTGTGCCTGTACGGATGATGTACGTTTCGCATTAGGAAGAAGAAATATGGAAACCTCTGATTTGGCCGAGCACACCAATGTGGCGGCAGCTTTATTATCGGCCATGGCCAACCCCAAGCGTTTGCTGATCCTCACCAGCCTGGTAAAGGGAGAAGTGCCTGTCGGCGTTCTCGCCACCCAGGTCGGCCTGAGCCAGTCGGCCCTCTCCCAGCATCTGTCGAAATTGCGCGCTCAGAAGCTGGTCAAGACCCGTCGTGATGCACAGACGATCTACTATTCAAGCAACTCCGAGCCAGTCATGAAAATCCTCGCAACACTCGAGGATATCTACGTGACGCAGAACCGGAGCAGGTCTGCAGCCTGATGTCAGTGCTGACATGACGTCAGCCTGAGCAGCGTCCCGAAGGAATTATTTCCGCGGACGCCGCTTGTGCTATTTTTCAGCACGCCAAGCTTAGAGACCGGCAACTCGCAAGAGTTGCCGGTCTCGTTTGATTGAGACAAGGCAGGGTTAGCTGCCCACCACTCCGTTATTGCCGCGTGTCAGCACGACGAGCGACGGACGGGCCGGCACGCCCGGCTTGAAGTCCGGCCAGTTGGTGCCGGCATCTTCCATCGAGGTTGCGTCCTCGTTGTCGGCCATGCGCAATTCGCCCGGATGCTGGACCGAGAGGAATACGCTGGAGCCGTCGGAAGTGAAGGTCGGCGAGCAAGTCTCCGAACCGACAGGCGCGATATAGATGAGCTTCGGCAGGGCGCGCCCCGGACCTTCCGTATCCATCACATAGACGGAATCGGCAATGCCTTCTGGCGGCGGACCGTCGGTGGTCACCCAAAGGCGGCCTGCCGGATCGACAGCCAGGTTATCGGGGTCGGTGAACCAGCCGGCCGAGGTGGTCGCCGGATGGAACATCGCCTGGTCTTCGGGCTTGGCCGGATCGCCGCAGAGAACGAAGACATCCCATTTGAAGCTCTCGGCTGCGTAGTCCGGCTTGTCCGGACCGCCGGGAGCCACCAGTTCCAGCAGATGTCCATGCGGGTTGGGGCCACGCGGATTGGCGACGTTGACCTGTTCCTTCTCGTCGTCACCCTGGCCCTTCGGCAGGCGATCCTCGTTCTCGGTCATGGCGACATAGAGTTTGCCGGTGCCGAGATGCGGAATGAAGCCTTCCGGGCCGTCCATCGGCGTAGCAGCAACCAAGTCCGCTGCAGTGCGCGTGGCGAGAACGACGTCGGCCTGCGTCCTGAAGCCGGCTTCCGCCGTCAGCGGGCCTTCGCCGGCGATCAGCGGGATCCAGCGCATCGTGCCGTCGCTTTCGAACTTGGCGACCGACAGCGTGCCATGGTCGAGCAGATCCTTGTTGGCGGCGCGATCGCTAGGGTTCCACGGGTCGCGGGTGACGAAGCGGTAGATATATTCGAAATCGTCATCATCACCCATGAAGACCACGACGCGGCCATCGGGGGCGACGCAACATTGCGCACCCTCGTGCGTCATGCGGCCGAGCGACGTGCGCTTGACCGGCTTTGCCGAGGGATCGAACGGATCGATTTCGACCACCCAGTCGAAGCGCATCCACTCGTTCGGCTCTTCCTCGAACTTGAAGCGCGGCTCGACGCGGCTGACGGAATAGATGTCGTTCTCATCCTCGTCCCAGCCCTGGCGTTCGACCAGTTCCTGGTTCGGCAGTTTTTTATAGTCGCCGGCAAAGACGTCCATTGCGCCTTCTTCGCCAGAGAGCATCGTGCCCCAGGGCGTGATGCCGCCATTGCAGTTCGAGATCGTGCCGAAAACGACGGTACCGGTCGGATCAGCCTTCGTCTTGAGACGGTCGTCACCCGTCGCCGGGCCGGAAATGCCGATTTCCGTGCTCATGTGGATGCGGCGGTTATACTTTCCGTCCTTGACCACCTGCCATTGGTTGCCGTCCTTGCGCACTTCCAAAACAGAGACGCCGACAGCCGCCATGACGGCCCGGATCTGATCCTCGGTCATTTTCTCGCGGTAGTTGTCCGCTGTCAGACCCGGAAACATCAGAAAGGGCGTCGCATATTCATGACTGACGACCAGCAGGCCGTGATCGGAGCTCTTCTCACCCCACGGCAGCGGCAGGAACTGCGTGAAGTCGTTATTGTAGCCGAACTGGCGCTCGGCGGCTTTGCCGTCGAGCTTGGCGACATCGAATTCCGGGCTGTCGGCAAAGAGAGCGTCACCCCAGCGCACGAGGATCTGGCGCTCGTAACCATCAGGCCAGTGATCGGCGGTGTCGCGCACGCGCTTCAGTTCGGGGAAAGTAAGCGTCGAATCCGCAGCTTCTGCCTTCGTTGCTTCGAGCGCCGGCGCAAAAGCGGCCGCCCCCATGGCTGCAATGAAGCCCTTGAGAACGGCACGGCGACGAACGCCTTCTTCGAGAATGGTGCCGTAGCTCGGCGCAAATGCACGCCGCGGATTTGGGCGCGGCCTGGTTTTCTGGCGGTCCGTCATGACTACCTCCGGTAAAAGTGGTTGAATTTCAAGGAAATGAATGAAACGTCCTTGGCCATTGCGGCCATCGATTTTTGTAGCAATGCCGGGCGAAGGATTGATGACGCTCGAGTGTCCGGGAACGGCAGAGGCGGCGCTTCTCCGGCTTGACGCCTTGCCGGGCGCTGATAATTTGACCGGGCAGTAAAAATAAACGGCGCAAAGCCTTGAACGGGACCGACCTCCCCGACCGCCAGGAGAACAGCATGTCCAACCGCCTGAATGCAACGCCAAACGACCTTCGCGCCTTTTGGATGCCCTTTACCGCGAACCGCCAGTTCAAGAAGGAACCGCGCCTCTTCGTGAGCGCGAAGGACATGTACTACAAGACCCATGACGGCCGCGAGGTTCTGGACGGTACGGCTGGCCTCTGGTGCGTGAATGCCGGCCACTGCCGTCCGAAGATCACGGAGGCGATCAGCGAGCAGGCGGGCGAACTCGATTACGCCCCGGCCTTCCAGCTCGGCCATCCCAAGGCTTTCGAGCTTGCCAACCGCCTGGTCGACATCGCGCCTGATGGCCTGGATCACGTCCTCTTCACCAATTCCGGTTCTGAATCGGTGGAAACGGCGCTCAAGGTGGCGCTCGCCTATCATCGCGTGCAGGGCAATGGCTCACGCTTCCGCCTGATCGGCCGCGAGCGTGGCTATCACGGCGTCAACTTCGGCGGCATCTCAGTCGGCGGCATCGTCACCAATCGCAAGATGTTCGGCACGCTGCTGACCGGCGTTGACCACATGCCGCACACCCACCTGCCCGGCAAGAACAACTTCACCCGCGGCGAACCCGAGCATGGCGGCGATATCGCCACCGAACTCGAGCGCATCGTTACCCTGCATGACGCTTCCACGGTCGCTGCCGTCATCGTCGAGCCGGTCGCCGGCTCCACCGGCGTTCTCATTCCGCCGAAGGGTTATCTGCAGAAGCTGCGCGAAATCTGCACCAAGCACGGCATTCTGCTGATCTTCGACGAAGTCATCACCGGTTTCGGTCGTTTGGGCGCTCCCTTTGCCGCCCAGTATTACGACGTGAAGCCCGATATCATGGTCACCGCCAAGGGCCTGACCAACGGCGTCATCCCGATGGGCGCCGTCTTCGTGACCTCGGAAATCCATGATGCCTTCATGAACGGCCCCGAGCACATGATCGAGTTCTTCCACGGCTATACCTATTCCGGGAACCCGATCGCCTCGGCCGCAGCACTCGCGACGCTCGACACCTACAAGGAAGAAGGCCTGCTGACCCGCGCAGCCGAGCTTTCCGACTACTGGGCCGATGCGCTGCACTCGCTGAAGGATTGCCCCAATGTCATCGACATCAGAAATACCGGCCTTATCGGCGCGATCGAACTCGACCCGATCGCCGGTGAGCCGACCAAGCGCGCCTTCACGGCCTTCCTCAAGGCTTACGAAAGCGGACTTTTGATCCGCACGACAGGCGACATCATCGCGCTCTCCCCGCCGTTGATCATCGAGAAGAAGCACATCGACGAGCTCTTCGGCAAGCTGCGTACGATCCTGCAGAACAACATCTGATCTCGATAGTCCCGACTTGAATTCAAGGGCGAGGCTCCGGCCTCGCCTTTTCTTTTGATGTCGGCGACCTTGATCGCGTTATCGGTCTCCGGTGTCAGGGATTTCCTCCAGACAGGGCAAACCAACCCAATGGAGATCCCATGCCAAGACTTGTCTTTATTCTCCCCCTGCTCCTGCTGCTGGTATCGGCAGCACATGCCGGAACCGGCTTCCGTGAAATCACCCTGCCCGGCAAAAACACCGATCGTCCCGTCCATGTCAGCATCTGGTATCCGACGGCATCAGATGCCGCCCCAGTCCTTCTGGGCGAAACGCCGGCCTTTATCGGCCAGCCCGTCATCAGGGATGCCGAACCCGTGCCCGGCCCACATCCGTTGGTCGTGCTCTCCCATGGCTATGGCGGAAGCTGGCGCAACCTCGCCTGGCTCGCCGCCGATCTCGTGCACGCAGGCTATGTCGTCGCTGCACCCGATCATCCCGGCACGACCACATTCGATATGCGGAAGTCTGACGCTGTCGAATTATGGAGGCGCCCCGGCGATCTCAGCCGCACGATCGATGCTCTGCTCGACAATACGGATCTGACGGGCGGCGTGGCATCCGATCGGATTGCCGCGATCGGCCATTCGCTCGGCGGCTGGACGGTCGTCGAACTGGCAGGCGGTCGTTTCGATGCGGCTGTTGTGACGAAGAATTGCATGGCTGACTTCGGCCAGCTCTATTGCAGGATATTCGACGCACTGGGCATCGGGCGCGATGCCTCCTCCAGTGCTGCGCTGGCCGCCGATCTCAGCGATCCGAGAATCCGTGCCGTCGTGTCACTCGATCTCGGACCCGGTCGTGGGCTGACACCAGCGAGCCTCGCGGCAGTCCATATCCCCATCATGGTGCTGGGCGCTGCGGCAGATGTCGACGCGGACACGGCAACCAGGGCGGACATAGCCGCCACCAACAAGGATTCAGGCTACGTAGCCCGCTATCTGCCGCCAGCGACCACCAAATACAGCCTTATCCCGGGATCGCTGCATTTCAGCTTCATGCAGCCTTGCAAGCCCGGCGCCGCCGAGTTGATCGAGAAAGAGGCGCCAGGCGAAAGCATCGTCTGCCGAGACGGTATCGGCGCGGATCGAGGAATGATTCATCGGCAGGTTGCCAGCATGGTCACGGATTTCCTGGGAACGGCGCTCCCTCGACAATAGCGCGGCTCCTCAGCTCCAGCGCTTGCGGCGGACCAGATTCCCGCAGGCACCTGTCATGAAAACGAATTGCCTCAGGAAACGGAGGCAATCGACAAGCAGAGGGCGAATTTTTTGACGAGCCGGCGGTCGAAATGGCCCTCATTCGCCAACATCCAGGTCAGTGCCTCCTTCGCGCTCCAAGGGGCCTTGTAGGGGCGCGCTGACGTAACGGCGTCATAGACATCGCAGATCGCGGCAAGGCGCGCGTGAAGGCTGATCTCGCCGTGGGACAGCTTGCGCGGATAACCCTTGCCGTCGATCCGTTCATGATGATTGAGGCAGACGTCAAGAACGATTTCGGACATGCCCTCCTGACGCGACAGGATCGCATGCCCCTTTTCCGGATGGTCACGGATCAACTGGATCTCGGCTTCGTTCAGGCGTCCTTCCTTGTTGAGCACTTCAAGCGGAATTTCGAGCTTGCCGACATCGTGCAACAGCCCTGCCGTGCCGAGCGTCTGCACCACTTTCTCGTCCAGTCCGAGATGGCGGCTGAAAAGGATCATCAAGGCACTGACCGAGAGTGAATGGATGAAAGTCACCTCGTCCTTGGACTTCAGCCTGGTAACACTGATGAAGACGGCAGGATGGTCATCCATCGATTTCGAAACGGATGAAATGACCGGCTCGACCTGATCGACAGTGATCCCGTCCCCGCCCTGCAGCCGGCCGAAGACGTTCTCCAGCACCTCCACGGATTTCTGAATGGTCTCGCGCGCCGCCTTGACGTCGATCTCGAGCTTGCGAGAGGCGTCCCTGACATCGAGGCCCTTGGTGGTGTTGATCACGACGGCCGTGTTAGCGCAATCATTAAGCTTCAGCGTATCGCTCTCGCGCCGCAGTAAGAACCGTCGCCGAGACAGAAGAGGATCGTGCCAGATGCCCTCGACCATCTCGATAAACATTCCGGTCCGCACCTGCCTGGCTTCAATACGCTTGAGCATCCAGATATCTGTCCCGCTATATCCCTGCCTCGACAAATCGAATATTTTATTGCAATGCAACAAAACACTAGGAAATAATAGTTATACTAGGACTCTTAGAATCAATTGTTAATTGGCGTGAATACATGATCTACAACAAGGATCGTTGGCGAAATTTCCAGATATCTGCTTATCCGCGGCCATCGATATGTTCTGTCGAAGAAGATCCGCTTCGGCTTTCTGCAAAAGCCGCAAGTCACATAAGACTGAAAGCACCCTATCAGAGAACATCGCCTGATGGTCGCAGGTTGTGACTGCCGTGACACGGCCACGCCAAGCCTGTGAACGATCGAGATGAGGCAGACCGAAAATTGCGGGAAATGGACTGAAAAATCAAAAAATCGGGCGCAATCTTTCCATATCGGGCGAAAACAAACCCTATCTTGTTATCATCTTGCGGAATCCCACCGAAATTTCTAGAAATCTTGCCATGCGCCGGGCGAGCCAAACATGGCCGCGAGGTTCATTGATCGCGCAGCTTTTCCTCGTCCTTGGCACGCTCCCAAAAGGATCGCTGACAAAGGAACGGCCTGCGCGGCAAACAACCGGTGGTCGAAGACGACCCCAACCCAAGGAGACAGACCATGACTCTGAAGACTCTGACGGCGACGCTCGTTGCCTCGCTGGCATTTGCGCCGCTCGCGCATGCGGATATCACCATCGGTCTCATCGCGCCGCTGACCGGCCCGGTGGCAGCCTATGGCGACCAGGTAAAGAACGGCGCGCAGACCGCCGTCGACGAAATCAACAAGAGCGGCGGCATTCTCGGCGAGAAGGTCGTGCTCGAACTGGCTGACGACGCTGGCGAACCGAAGCAGGGCGTTTCCGCCGCGAACAAGGTTGTCGGCGACGGCATCCGCTTCGTCGTCGGCCCGGTCACGTCTGGCGTTGCTATCCCGGTCTCCGACGTTCTGGCCGAAAATGGCGTACTGATGGTCACTCCGACTGCAACCGCGCCTGACCTCACCAAGCGTGGGCTGACCAATGTTCTGCGCACCTGCGGCCGCGACGACCAGCAGGCCGAAGTCGCCGCCAAATACGTTCTTGAGCATTTCAAGGACAAGCGCGTCGCCATCATCAACGACAAGGGCGCTTATGGTAAGGGCCTCGCCGATGCCTTCAAGGCAACGCTGAATGCCGGCGGCATCACCGAAGTCATCAACGACTCCATAACGCCCGGCGACAAGGACTTTTCCGCCCTGACCACCCGCATCAAGGCCGAGAAGGTTGATCTCGTCTACTTCGGCGGTTACCACCCGGAAGGCGGCCTGCTCGCCCGCCAGCTCCATGACCTCTCGGTGAATGCCCAGATCATCGGCGGTGACGGTCTCTCCAACACCGAGTTCTGGACGATCGGCACGGATGCGGCAGCCGGCACACTGTTCACCAACGCCTCCGACGCCACCAAGAGCCCGGACTCCAAGGTCGCTGCCGATGCGCTCGCCGCCAAGAATATCCCGGCCGAAGCCTTCACGCTGAACGCCTATGCTGCCGTCGAAGTGCTGAAGGCCGGCATCGAAAAGGCCGGCAGCGCCGAAGATGCGGAAGCCGTCGCGGCTGCCCTGAAGGGCGGCGACCAGATCCCGACAGTCATCGGCAAGCTCACCTACGGCGAAACCGGCGACCTCTCCTCGCAGAGCTTCTCACTCTACAAGTGGGAAGGCGGCAAGATCGTCGCTGCCGAGTAAGTGGCAACAGTGCTGACAACGGGATCGGGCGCCTCACGGCGCCCGATTTCTATTTGCCATGCGAAGACACCGTCACTCTGGCAGCTTGGGACCGCCTCCAACATAATCTTTCAGCGTATTGTATTCGATGACCAAGGGTTGAACGTAAACGCCGTTGGAAGCTGGCCGCGGAACCTTGTTGTGGAAGTTTTTGATCGCCAGGCGCTTCAGATACTCATCATAGTCGGTGTTTCCACTTGATTGCTTCACTGTAACTTGGCTCACTCGGCCGTTCTTGTCAGTCTCAAGCTTGACCAAAGCCACCGTTGAACAGCTATTCAAGAGAAGCACGACTACACAAGCAGCTGAAATAATTGCTTTCATATCATGGCCTTGAGTTGGAACTTCGCATCTGTATGCTCGCGTCATTAGCATTGCCGATCTGCAGGCGAAAGTAGCCCGAAATACAACCGGGAAGTTTTTCCGGCATCCTGCGCCAGCAGCAGAAATCAGTTGAAGAAGGTGAAGACCATGACCGCCAAGCTCGAACGTCTCATCGATCAGGGTGTGGGTCGCATACCGGCCGATATCGTGCTGAAAGGCGGGCACTTCTTCGATCTCGTGACGGGTGAGCTTATCCAGTCTGATATCGCAATCTGCGGCGACCGCATCGTCGGCACCTGCGGCAACTATAGCGGCGAGACCGAGATCGATGTTTCCGGCAGGATCGTCGTTCCGGGCTTCATCGACACGCATCTACACATCGAATCCTCGCTCGTCACGCCGCATGAATTCGACCRCTGCGTCCTGCCTTATGGCGTGACGACCGTGATCTGCGACCCCCATGAGATCGCCAATGTGCTCGGCAAGGAAGGCATCGAATATTTCCTCGCTTCGGCGCTGGAAACGATCATGGATATCCGCGTCCAGCTTTCCTCCTGCGTACCGGCTACACATCTGGAAACATCAGGCGCCGATCTGCCGGTCGAAAGCCTTCTGCCCTATCGCAACCATCCCAAGGTCATCGGCCTTGCCGAGTTCATGAATTTCCCCGGCGTGATCCACAAGGATCCCGTCTGCATGGCAAAGCTCGATGCTTTCCAGGGTGACCATATCGATGGGCATGCGCCGCTGCTCTCAGGTAATGATCTGAACGGCTATCTCTCCACCGGCATCCGCACCGAGCATGAATGCACGAGTGCCACCGAAGCACTGGAGAAAATCCGCAAGGGCATGCATATCCTCGTGCGCGAGGGCTCGGTCTCTAAGGACCTACACGCCCTGATGCCCATCATCACTGAACGCCTCTCGCCATACCTCGCGCTCTGCACCGATGACCGCAACCCGCTCGATATCGCCGAGCAGGGCCATCTCGACTACATGATCCGCACGGCGATCGCTGCCGGCGTCGAGCCACTGGCAATCTACCGGGCCGCCTCGATCTCCGCCGCCCGCGCCTTCGGCCTGCGTGACCGCGGCCTCATTGCCCCCGGCTGGAGGGCAGACCTCGCCGTTATCGACAGCCTGGAGAATTGCCGGGCAGAGATCGTCTTCTCGGCCGGCCGCCACGTCACCGACGCGCTCTTTGCCACCCGCAAGCCCGTCTCGCCTGTCGGCCTCGACAGCGTCAAGGCACGGCCGGTCAATGCGGCCCATTTCGGCGTACCGGTCGCCGAAGGTGAAACGCCGGTCATCGGCGTCATGCCGGGCAAGATCATCACCGAGCATCGTCGCTACCGCCTGCCGGCCAGGGGCAACCAGACCACCGTCGATCTCGGCAACGATATCATCAAGGTCGCCGTCATCGAGCGGCACGGCAAGAACGGTAATCACGCCAACGGCTTCGTGCAGGGTTTTGGATTGAAGAAAGGCGCGATTGCTTCAACGGTCGGCCACGACAGCCACAATATCTGTGTCGTCGGCGTCAGCGAGGACGACATGGCACTCGCCGCTAACCGTCTTGGCGAGATCAAGGGCGGCTTCGTGGTCGTCGAAGACGGCAAGGTTACCGGCGAAATCGCGCTGCCTGTCGCCGGCCTGATGAGCCTGGAGCCCTATGAGGTGGTGCGCGACACGCTGCATCATCTGCGCAAGGCCGCCTACGCCCTTGGCACGACGCTGGAAGAACCCTTCCTGCAGGTCGCCTTCCTGCCCCTGCCCGTGATCCCGCACTTGAAGATCTCGGACAAGGGAATGGTTGATGTCGATCGCTTTATGCTGATCGGCTGATCACTCAGACGATACGGGCGCAGAAAGCGTCGAGCACGCCGAGCTTGACCGCATGATCGCGCGAAACAGCCTTGAACCCCGGCATGTTCAGCGGTTCGCCTAACGACATGCCGGCAGGGAGACGGAACTCCGCTGGCTCGCGCGTCAGGTTGAAGACGAAGAGCAGCTTCTCCCCGCCCTTCTCTCTGATAAAGGCGAGCAGATCCTGATTGCTGCCGACAAATTCCATGCTGCCGTCGAGCAGCACCGGCTGACTTTTGCGGAATTCCAGCGTGCGCCGATAATGATGCAGGACGGAACTGTCGCTGTTTTCCTGCGTGTCCACGGACAGCGCTGCCTGCTCATAGGGCACCGGCAGCCAACTCTTCTCGGCGCTGGTGAAACCGGCGTGCGCCTTGCCGGCTTCCCATGGCATCGGCGTGCGGCATCCGTCGCGGCCCTTGAAGGCCGGCCAGAAGCGAATACCATAGGGGTCGCGCAGGTCTTCGAAGGCAAGCTCCGCCTCCGGCAGCCCCAGCTCCTCGCCCTGATAGAGGCAAATCGAACCGCGAAGTGCTGCCAGCACCGAAATTGCCAGCTTGGCGATAACCGGACGTTCGTCTTCCGTCAGCGCGAAACGGCTGACATGGCGGTTGACGTCGTGATTGGAGAAAGCCCAGCAGACCCAGCCGTCCTTCACCATGCGCTGGAAGCTCTCGACACAGCCGCGGATATGATCTGCCGTGAAGTCCGGACCAAGCAGGTCGAAGGTGTAGCACATATGCAGCTTGTCGCCGCCGGTCGTATAGGCCGCAACGGTCTTCAGCGAGCGCGCACCGTCGCCCACTTCGCCGACGGTCGTGCGCCCCTCGTACTGGTCGAGCAATGCACGGAAGCGCTTGAGGAATTCGAGGTTCTCCGGCTGCGTCTTGTCGTAAAGATGGTTCTGCATGCCATAGGGATTGCTGTCGGGCGCATCGAGGCCGGGCTGATCCGGGTCTGGCTCATGCGGCGGATTGTCTCGGAGTTGCTTGTCGCAGAAGTAATAATTCACGGTATCCAGCCGAAAACCGTCCACGCCGCGGTCGAGCCAGAATTTTACGGTTTGCAGCAGCGCATCTTGCACCCGTTTGCTGTGGAAGTTCAGGTCCGGCTGCGAGGTCAGGAAGTTATGCTGGTAATATTGCCGGCGCACGCCGTCCCATTCCCAGCCAGGCCCGCCGAAGATCGACAGCCAGTTGTTCGGCGCCGTCCCGTCGGGCTTTGGGTCGGCCCAGACATACCAGTCGGCCTTGTCGTTCGTGCGGCTGGAACGGCTTTGCACAAACCATGGATGCCGGTCGGATGTATGGGAAATCACCTGGTCGATGATGACCTTTATGCCGAGCCTGTGGGCTTCTGCCATCATCGCGTCGAAATCGTCGAGCGTGCCGAAAATCGGGTCGACGTCGCAATAATCGGAGACGTCATAGCCCATGTCGGCCATGGGCGATTTGAAGAAGGGAGAAAGCCAGATGGCGTCAACGCCGAGGCTGGCAATATGTGGCAAGCGCCGGGTTATCCCCTTGATATCTCCGAGCCCGTCGCCGTTCGTATCCTGAAACGAGCGCGGATAGACCTGATAGATCACCGCGCCGCGCCACCAATCCGCATTCCCGTCTGTCTGCAATGCCATCGACCGCCGTCTCCTGCTTCATTTCGACCGCAACACTAAAGACGGTGCGGCAAAAAACAACAGCGCGATGACTTATTTGGCAACGAATACAGGCCGTCGCGATCCGGCAAAAGGGAGACGCTTATAGGCTTGTCCACACCCTAATGCTACCCACCGGTTTAGGGGTTGCAACGCCAAACCTTTGCGTTAAGGTGCCGTTGACCTGCACGTAACAGGTCTAACCGGGAACAAATGACTAAAGAAGAGGCGAAAAGCCTAGAAAGGTGGACCCATAATGTCCTTTTTTACGAAAAAATTTCTCGCGTCTGCAATGGTTGGCTCATTGCTCGCGTTTTCGGCCCACGCAGCCACGCTGAACATCCATAATGGTGGCGACCCCACTTCGCTGGATCCGCAAAAGCTCTCCGGCGACTGGGAAAACCGCATTGCCGGCGATATCTTCGAAGGCCTCGTCACCGAAGATGCCAAGGATAATCCGATCCCTGGCCAGGCCGAAAGCTGGACCATTTCCCCCGATGGCAAGGTCTACACCTTCAAGCTGCGTGATGGCATCAAGTGGTCCGACGGCCAGCCGGTAACGGCCGGCGACTTCGTCTTCGCCCTCCAGCGCCTCATCGACCCGAAGAATGCTGCCGACTATGCCTATCTGCAGTTCACCATCAAGAATGCTGAAAAGATCAACAAGGGCGAGATCACCGATCTGAACGAGCTCGGCGTCAAGGCGATCGACGACAAGACGCTTGAGATCACCCTCGAGAACCCGACCCCCTATTTCATCAACGCCCTGATGCACTACACGGCCTATCCGCTGCCGAAGCATGTCGTCGAAGCCAAGGGTCAGGACTGGGTCAAGATCGGCAATATCGTCACCAACGGTCCGTACAAGCCGACCGAGTGGGTCCCCGGTTCGCACGTCACGACCGTCAGGAACGATCAGTACTACGGCGCCAAGGATATCAAGATCGACGGCGCAAAGTTCTTCGTTCTTGAAGACCAGGAAGCTGCGCTGAAGCGCTACCGCGCGGGCGAATTCGACATCCTCACCGACTTCCCGACCGACCAGTACGAATGGATGAAGAAGAACCTGCCGGGCCAGGCGCATGTCGCCCCCTTCTCCGGCCTCTACTACTACGTCATCAACTCGACGAAGCCCCCCTTCAGCGACAAGCGCGTGCGCCAGGCTCTGTCCATGGCGATCAACCGCGAAGTCATCGGCCCGCAGATCCTCGGCACCGGCGAACTGCCGGCCTATTCCTGGGTCCCGCCGGGCACGGCAAACTACGGCGAACCTGCCTACGTCTCCTGGAAGGATCTCCCTTACAAGGACAAGGTCGAAGAAGCCAAAAAGCTGCTGAAGGAAGCCGGTTTCGGTCCGGATCATCCGCTGACCACCGAGCTCAAGTACAACACCAACGACAACCATAAGCGCATCGCCGTCGCGATCGCCTCCATGTGGAAGCCGCTTGGCGTAAACGTCGAACTCGTCAACGCTGAAACGAAGGTCCACTACGATCAGTTGCAGCGCGGTGAAGTGCAGATCGGCCGTGCCGGCTGGCTTGCCGACTACAATGACCCGGACAACTTCCTGAACCTTCTCGTGACGGGCGTCCAGATGAACTACGGTCGCTGGTCGAATGCCGATTACGACAAGTTGATCAAGGAGGGCAACGCTCAGACCGATCTGACGAAGCGCGCCGAGATCTTCAAGAAGGCCGAACAGCTCGCGCTGGACGATACCGCCGCGCTGCCGATCTATTACTACGTCTCCAAGAACGTCGTCTCGCCTAAGATCGAAGGCTTCGTCGACAACGTTCAGGACATCCACCGCACGCGCTGGCTGTCCATCAAAGAATAAGGATGAAAGGCTCTTTCCGGCAGGCCCGGAAAGAGCCGTTCCACGCCCATGATCAAATATGCACTCCGTCGATTGCTGTCGACGATCCCCGTCCTGTGGATCGCCGTCACAGCCTGCTTTTTCGTTTTGCGCCTTGCTCCCGGCGGCCCCTTCGATGGCGAAAGGCCATTGCCGCCGGTGATCCTGAAAAACCTTGCGATCCACTACAATCTGGATAAGCCGCTTGTTCAGCAGTACCTGATCTACGTTGGCGACCTGCTGAAAGGCGACCTCGGCCCCTCCTTCGCAAGCGAGGACTTTACCGTCGCCCAGCAGATCATGATCGGCCTGCCCTACACTTTCACCATCGGCACGGCTGCGTTCCTGATTGCCATCATTGTTGGCATTGCTGTCGGCTGTCTTGGGGCGCTCTATCAGAACAAGGCACCGGACTATATTCTGAGTGCCCTCATTCTGGTGGGCGTCGTCCTGCCGAACTTCCTGATCGCGCCCATCATGCAACTCGTCTTCGGCATCCATCTCGCGTGGTTTCCGGTCGGCGGCTGGGGTGACGGCTCGATCAAGTACCTCGTCCTGCCCATCGTCGTTCTGGCCCTGCCACATGCGGGCCGCATCTCGCGTATCACCCGCGGCTCGATGATCGAGGTCATGAACCAGAACTTCATCCGTACCGCCAAGGCCAAGGGCATTGGCCCGCGCCTGACGGTAATGCGCCACGCGCTGAAGCCCGCCCTGATGCCTGTCGTTTCCTATCTGGGACCGGCGGCAAGTTACCTTCTCACCGGCTCGCTGGTTGTCGAAAGCATCTTCGGATTGCCCGGCATCGGCCGCTATTTCGTCAACGCAGCGCTGAACCGCGATTACGGCATGGTTCTCGGTACGGTCATCTTCTACATGGTGCTGATCGTGTTCCTGAACCTTCTGGTCGACATCGCCTATGCCTGGCTGGACCCGAAAGTGAGAAACAGATGATCCTCAATCCCGCGAAAAGAGAGCTGCTCGCAGCCGAACTGCTGGAGGCCGAAGGTCTGTCTCCGGAAGGCCGCTCTCTAACTAAGGATGCGCTGCGCCGCCTCTCTCGCAACAAGGCGGCAGTCATCTCCATCGGCGTTCTGGTGGTGCTGATCCTTGCCGCCTTCCTTGGCCCGAACTTCATTCCCTTCAGCTATGAAGACCCTGATTGGGCCGCCTTCCGCGCCCCACCCTCCTTCGAAAACGGCCACTATTTCGGCACCGACCCGAACGGCCGCGACCTGCTTGCGCGTGTGCTCTACGGCACGCGCATTTCGCTTGCCGTGGCGCTGACGGCAACCCTCGTCTCCGTGGTCATCGGCGTGCTCTACGGTGCGGTATCCGGTTATATCGGCGGCAGGCTGGATGCCATCATGATGCGCTTCGTCGATATCATGTACGCACTTCCCTACATCCTCTTCGTCATCCTGCTGATGGTGATCTTCGGCCGCAACGTCTACCTGCTCTTTGCAGCGATCGGCGCACTCGAATGGCTGACCATGGCCCGCATCGTGCGCGGTCAGACCCTGTCGCTCAAGCACCGCGAATTCGTGGAAGCTGCCCGCGCCTCGGGTCAGAAGCCTTTCAAGATCATCACCAAGCACATCATCCCTAACCTCGTCGGCCCCGTCGTCATCTTCGCGGCGTTGACCGTGCCTGAGATCATCGCGACCGAGAGTTTCCTCTCCTATCTCGGCTTTGGCGTTCAGGAACCGCTGACCTCGCTCGGCACCCTGATTGCCGAAGGCACCGATGCCATGGAAAGCATGCCCTGGCTGCTGGTTTTCCCGGCAAGCTTCCTCGTGGCCCTGCTGCTCAGCCTGCTGTTTATCGGCGACGGGCTGCGCGATGCATTCGACCCGAAGGATCGATAAGATGTCTCAGGAAAAACAGAACGATACCCTTCTCGAACTGAAGGACTACTCGATCACCTTCGAGACGCCCGAAGGGCAGGTGAAGGCGGTCTCGAACATGAACCTGACGGTTCGCCGCGGCGAGCGCATCGCCATCGTCGGCGAATCCGGTTCCGGCAAGAGCCAGACCTTCCTCGGCATCATGGGCCTGCTTGCCAAGAACGGCAAAACGACCGGCCAGGCCTTGCTGGAAGGCAAGAACGTGCTGGCGCTGAAGCCGCGCGAACTCGACCGTGTCCGCGGCAAGGACATGGCCATGGTCTTCCAGGATCCGATGACTGCGCTTAATCCGTCGCTCCGGATTTCCCGGCAACTGACGGAACAGCTTGAGATCCATCGTGGCTTTACCGCCAGGGCGGCATCCGCAGAGGCACTCGACATGCTGAAGCGCGTCGGCATTCCTGATCCCACGCGCCGTTTCGGCCTGTATCCGCATGAACTTTCGGGCGGCATGCGGCAGCGCATCGTCATTGCCATGGCGCTGCTCACCAAACCGAAACTGCTGATCGCCGACGAGCCGACAACAGCGCTCGACGTCACCATCCAGGCGCAGATCCTCGATCTCTTCAACGATCTGACGGCGGAGATGAACACCGCACTCCTGATGATCACCCACGACCTCGGCGTCGTCGCCGGTCTCGCAGACAGGGTGGCCGTCATGTATGCCGGCCGTATCGTCGAGGAAGCTCCTGTTGACGAGCTCTTCGAGAACCCGGCCCACCCCTATACAGCAGCCTTGCACGCTTCGATCCCGCGCCCTGACCAGGATGTCGACGACCTCGTCGTCATTCCCGGCCGTCCGCCGAACCTGCAGCATCTGCCGAAGGGCTGCAATTTCTCGCCGCGCTGTTCGCAGGTTCAGGACGATTGTATCGACCGTCCGCCGCAACTTCAGCAGCAAGGGGCAAACCATTGCGCCGCCTGCTTCCATCCCTTCCCCCGCCGCGAGGAGTTGCTGATCCATGGCTGAGCGCTCGCTTCTGAGGGTCGAGAACCTGACGACCCAGTTCGAGATCCCCTCGAAATCCTTCTTCAAACCGCCGCTGATGCTGACCGCCGTCAACAATGTCAGCTTCGATCTCGCCGAAGGCCGCACGCTTGGCATTGTGGGCGAATCCGGCTGCGGCAAATCCACGCTCGGCCGCTCGATCCTGCGTCTTCTGAAGGCACAGAAAGGCCGGATCCTCTGGCAGGGCCGCAACCTTCTCGATCTCTCGGATGAGGAAATGCGCGCCGCACGCCGCGACATGCAGATCATCTTCCAGGATCCGATCGCGTCACTCGACCCGCGTATGACAGTCGGCGATATCATTGCCGAACCGCTCACCGTCTTCGAGCCGAAGCTGAACAGGGCTCAGAGGCTTGAGCGCGTGCGCGAGATCATGACGGCCGTCGGCCTCGTGCCCGAGATGATCAATCGCTACCCGCACGAATTCTCGGGCGGTCAGGCTCAGCGTATCGGCATTGCCCGCGCTGTCGTCACCCGGCCGAAACTCATCATCTGCGACGAGCCGGTCTCGGCTCTCGACGTATCGATCCAGGGCCAGGTCATCACGCTGCTCCGCAAGCTGCGCAAGGAGTTCGGGCTGACGCTGATCTTCATCAGCCACGACCTCTCGGTCGTGCGCCTGATTTCGGACGACGTGCTGGTTCTTTATCTCGGCAAGGTGGTCGAAGCCGGCGATTGCGCCACGGTCTTCGAACATCCGGCACATCCCTACACGCAGGCACTCTTCTCGGCGGCTCCGATCCCCGATCCGAAGCTTGCGCGTCAGCGTAGCCGTATCCGCCTGCAGGGAGATCCACCCTCGCCACTCAATCCGCCAAAAGGCTGCGTCTTCTCGCCGCGCTGCTGGAAGGCGACGAATATCTGTCGCACGGAAATGCCGCCGACGGAACTCGTCCGCCCCGGCCAGACGGCCGCCTGCTACCATATGGATGAGTCCTGATCTGATATTCGCCATCGCCCCGGCACCGGGGCGATGGACTTTCAACTCTCCTTGACTTGTCTCCTCCGGCCTCTTCGCGTATCCGCAAGAGCAGAAAAAATCCGGGAGGAAAGCTTGAGCGGACGGTTTCTGTCGATCGGCGAATGCATGGTGGAGCTCTCGCAGGCGGGTGAAGGCCTGCTGCGCAAAGGCTTTGCCGGCGATACTTTCAACACCGCATGGTATGCCCGTGCCTGCCTGCCGCCCGCCTGGTCGGTCGATTATTTCACCGCGCTCGGCGATGATCCGATGTCGGACGAAATGGTCGCCTTCATGGACAAGGCCGGCATAGGCACGGACCTCATCTGCCGCATCAAGGGCAAGACGCCCGGTCTCTACATGATCAATCTGAGGAACGGCGAACGCTCCTTCAGCTACTGGCGCGACAACTCGGCTGCGCGCAGCTTGGCCGCCGATCCGGACCAGCTGCGTGAGGCGGTGGAAAGCGCCGAGGTGGTCTACTTCTCCGGCATCACGCTAGCTATCCTGTCCCATGACGACGCCGAGACGCTGCTTGCGGAAATCCGCCGTGCCAAGGCAGTCGGCAAGTTCGTTGTCTTCGACCCGAACATCCGCCCTCGCCTCTGGTCGAGCTACGACGTCATGCACGCGACGATCAGTGAAGGCGGGCGTGCCTCTTCGCTCGTTATGCCGAGCTTCGACGACGAGGCTGCCCATTTCGGCGATGCCTCCATCGAAGCCACCATTGAACGCTATCGCGGACTCGGCGCCTCGCATGTCGTCGTCAAGAATGGTGCGGAAGGCGCAACGCTGAGCTTCGCCAACGAGCAAACCTATGTGCCTGCGGAAAAGGTGGACACGGTCGTCGACACGACCAGCGCCGGCGACAGCTTCAACGGCGCTTTTCTTGCGCACTATCTCGAAAACCGGGATGCCCCGGCAGCCGCCCGCTTTGGAGCGAAGATCGCCGCCCGCGTTGTGAGCGAGCATGGCGCACTGGTGCCGAAGGAAAAGCTCGGCCTCTGATCATCTGATTGAAGCCTGCGCATGTTGCTTCTCAAGCAGCCACGCGCAGGCTCGCCCCCGCCTCAGCGGTCATTCATGTCGATCGTCAGATCAGGAATTGGGCTTCTTGTCGTCGGTCCGAACGGCCTCATCGTGATACCAGCAGCTGTCGAGCGCATCGCACACATCGGCAGCCTCACGCTCCATCATCCGAAAACGCTCGAAGCGGTTCGGCGCCTGAACGGCCCTGATGGGAAACTGATAGATCGTCGCGGATTCGCGATGGAAACCGATTGCCATGAGATAGCCTTTCTTCAGCTCGGCCTATCAACATTTACGGTCGCTACAGTAGCACAATGCACATAGTTTATGCAAATTGCACAAAATATCGGCAGCATTGCCGTCGCGGACCGTTTATGCAGCATTTTCCGATAAAGCCGGCTCTGAATTGTCTAAAACTTCATCCATTTCTCCGAACGCCCGACTTCGGCTCTGGTTCCAAGCCGAAAATGGCGGCCTGAAAGGCCAATAGAGATGAACCGGCTTTGACCTCCCTCGTACGGCGTCGTACCGAAAACCGGCTCGGCCTCGTGATTCGTAAATTTTTTATGTCGGCTCACCGAACTGGCACGCTACGTGCATTTGCATAGGCAATCCCTGACGGGACGACGCACTCTTGCGTCTACCGCCGCAGGGTTCAGTTCGCAGCAGAGAGAGTCGCAGATGACAAAGTATAAGCTCGAGTATATTTGGCTCGACGGTTACACCCCGGTACCGAACCTGCGTGGCAAGACACAGGTCAAGGAATTCGATAATTTCCCGACACTCGAACAGCTCCCGCTTTGGGGCTTCGATGGTTCGTCGACGATGCAGGCCGAAGGCCGCAGCTCGGATTGCGTGCTGAAGCCGGTTGCCATCTATCCCGATCCGGCCCGCACCAACGGCGTGCTCGTCATGTGCGAAGTCATGATGCCGGACGGCGTCACGCCGCATGCAAGCAACGCTCGTGCAACGATCCTTGATGACGAAGATGCCTGGTTCGGCTTCGAACAGGAATATTTCTTCTACGAAAACGGCCGTCCGCTCGGCTTCCCGGAGAGCGGCTACCCGGCTCCGCAGGGTCCGTACTATACCGGCGTCGGCTATTCGAACGTCGGCTCGGTTGCCCGCGAAATCGTCGAAGAGCATCTCGACCTCTGCCTCGCTGCCGGCATCAACCACGAAGGCATCAATGCCGAAGTGGCCAAGGGCCAGTGGGAATTCCAGATTTTCGGCAAGGGCTCCAAGAAGGCCGCCGACCAGATCTGGATGGCGCGCTACCTCCTGCAGCGCCTGACCGAGAAGTATGGCATTGATATCGAGTATCACTGCAAGCCGCTCGGCGACACCGACTGGAACGGCTCGGGCATGCATTGCAACTTCTCCACCAAGTATATGCGCGAAATCGGCGGCAAGGCCTATTTCGAGGCACTGATGGCCCAGTTCGAAAAGAACCTGATGGACCACATCAATGTCTACGGCCCCGACAACGACAAGCGCCTGACCGGCAAGCACGAAACGGCTCCGTGGAACAAGTTCTCCTACGGCGTTGCCGACCGTGGCGCCTCGATCCGCGTTCCGCACTCCTTCGTCAAGAACGATTACCGTGGCTACCTGGAAGACCGCCGCCCGAACTCCCAGGGCTGCCCTTACCAGATCGCGTCGCAGGTTCTGAAGACGATATCGGAAGTTCCGATTTCCGGCTCCGCTTCGGCAGCAGCCTAAGTTTTATTGCGGCGCCGGCCTCCCCGCCGGCGCCGTTCTTTTTTAAGGCGCCTCGCTTTCCGCCTTTCACTTGCCGACATAATTGCCGGTCACCACGGCTGTAAGCTCCTGTAAATACTCATACAGGGCTGTAATATTTCCATCATGCACTTCCGCCAGAATAGAGCCGCGGGAATCGCCATTCCGGAAACCCGCCAGGGGTTGCGCGTTGCCAGAACTATGCGGCGCTGATGGAAATGGGGATATGCTGCAACGTCCGTCTAATTCGTATAGCGGCGAAAGCTGGGCTAGTGCGGCTGGAGCCGTGCCCGAACGGCTGGTGATCGTTACCGATGCCTGGCACCCACAGGTCAATGGCGTCGTCCGCTCCATCGAGAACACCAATCGCGAACTGGCCAGGATGGGCGTCGAAGTCTCGATGGTGACGCCCGAGCGTTTCGCAAGTATCCCCTGCCCCACCTATCCCGAGATCCGCCTGTCGGTCGCCTGGTACAGTCGCGTTGCCCGCGAGATCGGAAAGCATAAACCTTCCTACGTCCATATCGCCACGGAAGGCCCGCTGGGGCTGACGGCGCGCCGCTGGTGCCTGCGGAAGCGCATGCCGTTCTCCACCAGCTATCACACCCGTTTTCCTGAATATGTCTCGGCCCGGCTGCCGATCCCCGAAAGCTGGCTCTATGCTTTCGTGCGCTGGTTCCACAATGGTGGCGCCGGCTGCATGGTCGCGACCCCGAGCCTTGCCCGCGAGCTCTCTGCAAAAGGCATCAAAAACCTCATGCCATGGAGCCGCGGTATCGATGCCACCCAATTCCACCCGATGCCGCTGGAGGAAAAGCCCTTCGGTCTTGCCCGCCCGATCTTCATGACGGTGGGCCGCGTGGCGCTGGAAAAGAACCTGCCGGCGTTCCTCGATCTCGACCTGCCCGGTTCGAAGGTGGTCATCGGCGACGGCCCGGCGCGCGCAGAGCTGGAAGAGCGTTATCCGGATGTGCATTTTACCGGTGTGAAATTCGGTGAGGATCTGGCGAAGGCCTATGCGCAGGCCGACGTTTTCGTCTTCCCGTCGCTGACGGATACGTTCGGCAACACCATTCTGGAAGCACTGGCATCAGGCGTCCCGGTCGCCGCCTATCCCGTCACCGGGCCGCTGGATATTATCGGCGAGGAAAGCCTCGTCGGCGCGCTGGACGACAATCTGCAGACTGCCTGCCTTGCCGCCCTGTCCGCTTCGCGGGAGAAAGCGCGCGAGCTTGCCATGCAATATTCCTGGGAAGCGGCGACACTGCAGTTCATCAACAATATCCGCGCCGCCAACGGCATCATCACGCCGAAATGGAAGAAGGCATGGCAATATGCCACCAAATCCCTTCCAAGAAGAAAGCCCGGCGAACCTGCCGGGCCTCTTCCATCCGCGGATTGACCCTTACTTGTGAAGGGCAGCGCGCAGCGTGTCGTTGGCGACAGAGATGGCGCCGCGGACGGCCGGCGTCTCGGCAATCGCATTCAAGAGCACGAAGTCGTGGATCGTGCCGTTGTAGCGGATCGAGGTAACCCTCACGCCTGCCTGGGTGAGCTTGCGGCCATAGGCTTCGCCTTCATCGCGCAGCACGTCATTTTCGTCGGTGATGATAAGTGCCGGCGGGAGGCCGTTCAGCTGGTCGAGCGAAGCCTGCAGCGGTGAAGCGGTAGGATCCTTGCGCTTGGCTTCGTCAGGCAGGTAGGCGTTCCAGAACCACTTCATGGCTTCCCTGGTCAGCCACGGGCCATTGGCGAACTGGTTGTAGGAGCCGGTCTCGAAATTGGCGTCAGTAACAGGGTAGAACAGCACCTGCTGGTCGATAGCAGGACCACCGCGCTCCTTGGCAAGCAACGTCACGACGGCTGCCATATTGCCGCCAACGCTGTCGCCGGCAACGGCAAGCCGGCTCGCATCCACATGGAATTCCCTGGCGTGTTCGGCGACATATTTCGTCGCGGCATAAGCCTGCTCGATAGCGATAGGGTAACGCGCTTCCGGCGAACGGTCGTAATCGACGAAGACGACAGCAGCCTTGGCACCATTGGCGATTTCGCGCACTAGCCGGTCATGCGTATCGGCATCACCCAGCACCCAGCCGCCACCGTGGAAATACAGGATGACAGGCAGCGTGCCCTTTGCGCCTTCCGGACGAACGATGCGCAGCTTGACGCTGCCAGTCGGGCCGACCTTGATGACCTTGTTTTCTTCCTGGGCGGCCAGCTTCTTCACCTCGCCCTTCTGGGCACCGGCGAGAATGTTGCGGGCGTCAGCCGGCGAGAACGTATAGATCGGCTTGGAACCGGCCAGACTGTCGATGAATTTCTGTGTTGTCGGTTCCAGTACCGGATCGGCAAACGCTCCAATGGCGGAAGTTGCCAGGATTGCTGCTGCGGAAACTGCGGTCTTGATGGTCGACATTGTCGTGTCCTCTTGGGTTTGTTGCGTTCGTCCTGAACACGTTTTTTATATCGCACACGACTATTTATCACGCGATAATAAATTTAGCATACCTGCCATGCATTAAAAGCGGCTACGATTATTTATCGCACGATATAAACCTTGGTTGTTTTGGAGATTGCGTCATGTCGGACCAGCTGAAACTCGACACCTTCATCTGCTTTGCAGTCTATACGGCAAGCCACGCGTTCAACCGTGTCTATAAGCCTCTGCTCGACAAGCTCGGCCTTACCTACCCGCAATATCTGGCAATGGTCTGCCTCTGGGAGGAAGACGGCCTGACCGTCGGCGGCCTCGGTGAAAAGCTCTTCCTGGAATCGAGCACGCTGACCCCTCTCCTCAAGCGTCTGGAAACGGCAGGCTACATCCGCCGCGAACGCAGCAGGCAGGACGAGCGCGTCGTCGTGCTGCGCCTGACGGAAAAAGGCAAGCGCCTAAAGGACAAGGCCGAGGCCGTGCCGGGGTGCATCGTCGACTCCAGCGGCCGCAGCACTGACGAGCTTGCAAGGCTGCAGGCCGAAATCATCGCTTTGAGGGAAGCGCTGAATAAAAACGCGTCTGAGGCTTATTGACCTGCCTAGCAAGGCCTATACCGAGCATTGACGGTTCGGGAATCCGGCAAGCGACGGGAGCGGACTAGGTCCGCCTCTTCTTGCCTTCGAACGGATTGTCCGACGACCGATAGTGGATCCGGATCGGCACGCTCGGCATGTCGAAATCCGCACGCAACCCGTTGATCAGGTAACGCGTATAGGATTCCGGCAGGGCGTCCGAGCGGGTGCAGGACACCATGAAGGCCGGCGGGCGGGCCTTTACCTGCGTCATATATTTGAGCTTGATGCGGCGGCCGGACACAGCCGGTGGCGGATGCTGGACCTGCTGTTGCTCGAGCCAGCGATTGAGCTTGGCGGTCGAGATACGCTTGTTCCAGACACGGTCCGTGTCGATGATCGCCTGCATGAGCTTGTCGAGGCCCCAGCCGGTCTGGCCGGAGATCGGCACGGCGCGGATGCCGCGCGCCTGCGGCAGCAGCCGGTCGGTCTTTTCGCGCAGGTCGGCAAGCACGGCCTGACGATCCTCGATCATGTCCCATTTGTTGAAGGCGAGCACGGCGGCGCGGCCTTCGCGCAGCACGAGGTCGACGATGTGCAGATCCTGCTTCTCGAAGGGGATCGTCGCATCGAAGACGATGACGACCAGTTCGGCAAAGCGGATGGCGCGCAGTGCATCAGCGACCGAAAGCTTTTCCAGCTTCTCGATCACCCTGGCCTTGCGGCGCATGCCGGCCGTATCGAACATCTTGATGGTGCGTCCGCGCCAGTCCCATTCCACAGAGATGGAATCGCGCGTGATGCCGGCTTCCGGCCCCGTCAGCAGCCGGTCTTCGCCGAGGAAGCGATTGATGAGCGTCGACTTGCCGGCATTCGGACGACCGACGATTGCCACGCGAAGCGGCTTGGTCTCGTCATAGGCGGGCTCTTCGTCTTCCTCGCTCTCTTCACCTGATGGTTGCGGCAGATCGACGTCGGTGACGGCAACATCGTCTTTCGACGGATAAGCGACATCCTCGCCGAGCGCAGCAACGATGGCGTCGCGCAGATCGAGCATGCCCTGTCCGTGTTCGGCCGAAATCGGCACGGGTTCGCCAAGCCCCAGCGAATAGGCATCGTAGAAGCCGCTGTCGGAACCGCGCGCCTCGGACTTGTTGGCAACGAGCACGACCGGCTTGCCGCGACGGCGCAGCATCTCGCCGAGCGCCGTATCGACTGGCGTCAGCCCGGTTTTGGCATCGACGACGAAGAGCGACAGATCGGCCTCGTCGATTGCCGTTTCCGTCTGCTGGCGCATGCGGCCTTGCAGGCTCTCGTCCGTCATCTCTTCGAGGCCTGCCGTATCGACAATCGTAAAACGCAGGTCGATAAGCCGCGCGTCACCCGGACGGCGGTCACGGGTCACGCCGGGCGTGTCATCGACAAGCGCAAGCTTCTTCCCGACCAGACGGTTGAAAAGCGTCGACTTACCGACATTCGGGCGTCCGACGATGGCGACCGTAAAACTCATTATTTTCCCTTAAGCCTCAGCCCTGCGCGGCGGGCGCCTTGCCGGATGCGGTGATGAGATCGAGCATCATATGGGCACGATTGGAAACATTGCGCGGACTGTCCACATCGTCGACGATCGACTGGAACCACTGGCGCGCCTGCGCCATGTTGCCAGCCTTGTAAGAAGCAAGACCGAGTGCCTCACGCGCGGAATGACGGAAGGCATTGCCCGGTACGGCCATTTCTTCGACTGCGGCGGAAACCTGTTCATAGGTGCCGTTCTCGATCAGCAGCCAGCCGGCGCGCATCTTGGCAGCATCCTGCACGGCAGCCGGAACGGACTTATCCTTGGCGATCGCCTGGAAAGATGCGATCGCGCCGGCATTGTCGCCCTTCTGCGACAGGACGGTCGCTGCACGCATGCGCGCCAGAACCGGATAGGCGCCGTGGCCTTCCTTTTCCAGCTTGTCGAGTGCGGCGAGCGCTTCATCCGTCTTGTTCTCGTCGGCAAGCTTCATCGCCGCCAGGAACTGGTCGCCGGCGCCGGAGGACGCGTTATTGTCCCAATATTCGTAGGCGACCTTGCCGATGGTTCCGAGCACGATGAGAATGGCAATGGCAATGATATAGCGGCCAAACCGGCGCACTGCGCCCTTCATCTGGTCGGAACGCAGTTCCTCGTTGACTTCACGAATGAAGCTGTCGTCGTTGAATGCCATTCTCGTCTCCGGTCGCGGATACCCATACACAGTGCAAAACGCACATTGTCGGGCCTTCTACTCCATTTTGCGGCCGTTGTAAGGGGGATATCGCAGAATCGTCACGAAGCAAGCATCGGCAGAGGTGCAACGCCGATCAGCCATTCATGAACGCGCCAGATCATCAGCGCCCAGACGACCGCGCCGATGATGACGGCGTAGAGGTCGTATTTGGCCGATACGAAGGTCGGCAATGTGATCTCGCCCCGCCTCTGGCGCCGCTTCAACGAAATGCGCAGCACCACGCCCCAGGCGAGAAAAGCGGCAAAGAGCAGTACGGAATAGGCTTCGCCGTTCGACAGAAGATGGGCAAGCGCCCAGATCTTTACCGACAGCACGATCGGGTGCTTGGTCTTCGTCCTGATGTGGCCGGCCGGCAGGAAACCGGAGACCAGACAGACCATCGCAATCAGCATCAGCGTGACGGTCAGATGCGCCATGCCAACTGGCGGGTTGTAAAGCAGACCGATCGGCTCGCTACGCGCTGCGCCGAAGGCATAGATCACGAAGATCAGCGTCAGGATGCTCGCAATCGCATGAACGGCGACCCAGGCGGGCTTGCCGATCCCGTCTATCATCGCCTGCCGGAAGCCCGGAACAACGACGCGGATCAGGTGGAGGCCGAGGAAGAGAATGAGGCTGAGGGCGAGCAGAACCATGGTGATCCGGTTTTCCTGTTTGACGGTCAGCCATGAATTACCGGCAGAAGAGGGAAATTGCCAGCAAGACCGTAGCTTCGCCGCAATTCTGTAACAGGAAAACCGCAATGCAAATTGTCGCGGTGCCCATGTTTCGTTCGATTGTTCCGGCCTCCCTCGCCCTGTCTCTGATTTTTCCCGCCGTTGCTGAGGCCGCCGACAAGCCGAAACAGCTTGTCATCGTCTCTTTCGACGGTGCTCACGATAATGCGCTCTGGCAGAAGAGCCGCGAAATGGCAGCCCGGAATGGCGCGCACTTCACCTATTTCCTCTCCTGCACCTTCCTGATGAATGAGGCAGCGAAGAAAGCCTACCAAGCCCCTCATCAGAAACGTGCAAAATCCAATGTCGGCTTCGCGCAGAGCGACGACGAGATCCGCGAACGCCTCGGCAATATCTGGCACGCCCATCTCGAGGGCCACGATATTTCCAGCCACGCCTGCGGCCATTTCGATGGCCGGCAATGGAGCGAGGCAGACTGGTCGGCCGAATATGCGACCTTCAAGACGACGCTGAAGACCGCCTGGAAAAGCGTCGGTCTGGACGAACCGGCCGGCTGGCGGGATCTCGTCGACCATGGCATCAAGGGTTTCCGTGCTCCCTACCTGTCGACCGGCGGTGGAGCCGACATGATTACGGCCGAGAAGAAGGCCGGCTTCGCCTATGATGCAAGCCTCGTCACCAAGGGACCTGCCATGCCGGTCGAAGAAGACGGCATCATCCGCTTCGGCCTGCCGCTCATTCCGGAAGGCCCGGCTGAAAAGCCAATCATCGGCATGGATTACAATCTCTTCGTCCGTCACTCCAAGGGCGAAGAGGATTCCGCCGACAGCGCCGCCTTCGAGGCGCGCGCCTATACGGCCTTTAAAGAGGCTTTCGACAAGCAATATGCCGGCAGTCGCATTCCCCTGCAACTCGGCTTCCATTTCGTGGAAATGAACGGCGGCGCATATTGGCGCGCGCTCGACAGACTGGTGAGCGACGTCTGCCATAGGGCCGATGTCGCCTGCGTCAGCTACTCCGAAGCGATCCCTCTCATCGAAAAGCGCGGGGCGCTGCAGCAGACATCTGGGTTGTAAAGCACTCCTATGTGTTAAAAACACTGGATATTCAACTACGGCCTGCACCTATTGATTGCATCCACCTTACGCTTTGATAAGCATTGCATCATGAATGCGCGCAAACGTGGGTGGTGCGTCGTGACAGCTGTTGTGGACCTGGAGTGTCTGACTGACAAAGACGAATTCCGCAATTGTGAAACCGGCTTTTTCATATGGGATATCGTTGCCAATCTTCTTTACGGCGACGGAGCGGTTGCCGAAATGTTTGGGCTCGACTCCGCGGAAACGGCACGCGGCCTGCCGCTCGAAGTCTATGTCTCCCGCATCCATCCGGAGGATCAGCCGGCCGCCGCCAGGATCATCCATGATACGATCCTTACGCAAGAGCCGGAGCACCAGAGCTACCGCACTCGCCGCGCCGACGGTGCCTTCCATCAGGTGATGGCGTTCGGACGATGCTTCCGCGACAGGACCGGCATTCCATCCCTCTACGGCGGCATCGTCTTTCCCCTCCCCGAGGAAGCGCCGGTGGCGACACCGCTGCTCGACCATTGCCTCGCCGCCTACGACATCGCAGTCAGGGAGGGCAACACGGCCGCGGCCGACCATATCCTGGAGGCATTGATGGATCTGGACTGGAAAAATCCGGGCTCCAGCCGTCCGAACTGACGATCCGCCGGCCTCTCAAAAAAGAAGGGCCACCGCTTCGGTGGCCCTTTCTATTTCTGTCAGCCGTCGACGTGAACAGCACCGGCTTCGCGCTCCAGATAGCGCTGATCGATATCAGGCAGCGGCTCATCATCGATAGCAGCCTCGAAGGCCTTGAGACGCTTGTGGATGGAGAGCAGTTCGATGATCGTCGACCAGGAATTGACGAGATACTGGAAGGAATTGCTGACCTGGCCGAAGGCGGTCGCGATCTGTTGGAAGATACCATAGGTGATGGCGCCGGCGACGAGGGTCGGTGCCATGAAGAAATAAACGAAAAGATTGTCCGCCTGCAGGTAAAACGAGCGGGCGACATTGAAGTACATGTAGTGAAAGTACAGCGTGAAATAGTTTCTCCGTACCCTTGAGAACAGTTCCTGGACCGTCGGCGGCTGCGCTCTGTCGGCATGGTCCTCGCCGTAAACCAGTTCCTTGCGGTAGGCCGCTTCCACGCGCTGGTTCTTGAAATTCAGCCCAGGCAGTTTGATACCCGCGAAAGCGAGCAGGACGGTGCCGAAAGCCGACCAGAAGATAGCCAGCCAGAAGAGGGAATTCGGCACTTCGCCGAGTATCGGCAGGCTCGTCACGTAATGTGACAGTGCCAGCATGATCGGCAGGAAGACGACCAGCGTCATCACCGAATTGATCAGGTTGATGCCGAGACCTTCCAGGGTGCTGGAAAAGCGCATCGTGTCTTCCTGTACACGCTGGGATGCGCCTTCGATGTGACGCAGCTTTTCCCAATTCGCCATGTAGAAATTGTTCATCGCCGTCCGCCAGCGGAAGATATAATGGCTCGTGAAGAAATCGGTCATGATCGATACGAACATGGCGAGGAAGGCGATCTGCGCGAAAACCAGAAACAGGTCGTAAAAGTTCTCGACTGTAATACCCGGCTTCTTCGCCAGCGCGTTCTGCAGCAGGTCGCCAAATGGCCGCCGCCAATTGTTGATCACGACCGAGATCTGCACACTAAAATAGGTCACGAAGATGATCAGCGCCGACCCCCAAATCGACCATATCTTCCAGGGGTGGCTCATCGCCTTGATGTGCCAAGCGCCGCAAAAGATCAAAGCGCTCGCCAGGAAGTAGCCGTAAAACCAAAGGTTCTCCGGCAACAGGAAAAACGAGAGATCGATCGGCTGTTGCTCTTCAGGAACCGGCGCAAATCCAAGCGAAGCACCGAGATCGGCGGCGAAGAAATACCAGCCTAAAATCGCAGCCAGCGTCCAGATTGTGAGCGAAGTAAAGAACGCCTTTGGCTGGGGAAAGAAGGAATGAAACACGGGGAGCTTTGCTTTCCTGAACTGGAGTCACGGAAGAGTGGCGAACCACTGATTGCCCGGAAATTAAGGCAGTTCGAAGAAAGCGGCAATGGGTTCAACCCATTGTTACGCACTTGTAACCACTTATGGGATTTTCTTCATCACCGGCATGACCAGCAGTGCGCAGAAAACCAGCACGATCGCTGCAATAACGGTCGGCAGCACGAAATTTCCCGTTGTCTGCGCAATCCAGCCGGCAACGACAGGACCGATGATCTGGCCGACGCCGAAGGCCGCCGTCATCAGCGCCAGGATGCGGCGCGGGCTTTCGGGTGACAGTCTGCGGCCGATCTGCAATCCATAGGCAGTGATGGCAAGAAACGTTGCGCCGAACAGCGCGCCGCCGATCAGCGGCGCCACCGAATGCGGCAGTTCCACGGTTGCGAGCACGCCGATCGCCTCGATGATGAGCGCCGCGACATAGACGCCGCCAAGCCCAAGCAAGCGTACGAAGGGCCTCCAGATGAACAGCGCGACCGTGGCCGTCAGCCCCGCAATGAACCAGCAGAGGAACTCGACGATCGGCCCGGACGCGCTCGCGCGTGCGATGGCGACAAGGAAGGTGGCGGTAATGACATAGCCGAAGCCGAACAAGCCGTAGGACAGCGTCAGCAGCACCATCGGCCGGCTCCAGATCAGTGCCGGCTCCTTCGCCTGCCCCGCATGCACCGGCGACTTCGGCAGCAATGCCCAGACGATAACAAGGCTGACCAGGCAAAAGAGCGCTCCACCGATCCAGTCTGCGCGCCAGCCGCCGGCTGCATCGTTGAAGACATAGCCGAGCGCAAGCACCATGACGGAGGAAATCGCGATCCCCGCCCCTGGCCCACCGAAATGTATTGCCTGAACGTGATCATTATTCGCAGCCGCCCCATGGCTCAGCACGATTGCCGAACTGAAGACCAGCGTGAAGGCGCTCGCCACGCCCGCCAGGAAGCGGATGACGGCAAAGAGCAAGACGGAATCCGTCGCCGCCATGGCCGCCAGCAGGATTGCAGTCGCAAGCAGCGACAGAAGCGCCACCAGCCGCTCGCGCCCCGCAGCCCACCCATAGGCGGCGAGAACAGCGCCGACGAGATAACCAACGAAATTGGCGGAAGCGATAAAACCCGCATCGGCAGCCGAAAGAGGCACGCCGACCATCATGCCCGGCAGGATCGGCGTGAAGGAAAATCGCCCGAAGCCCATGGCCGCCGCCATTGCAATGGCGCCTGCAAGCGCGGCGGTGAGGAGATTGACCGGGCGGTCGTTATTCGGAGCCAACATGGCGCGTTTATCGCGCTGCAGCATGACCGCCACAAGTGAGTAATTCTGATGGATGCTTCAATTTCGCGAACAGGATTTCCGCACTCTCTCTTGAAAGACATATCTTACGATATATATTTACGACATAGTGAACGATACATCTGATACGAAGGAGTATGTCATGAGAGGCTTTCGAGGCGGTTTCGTCGGTGAGGCGATGCGCATGGGAATGGGCCGCAGGTTTTCCGCGGGCGAATTGCAGGTGATCCTTCTGGCGCTGCTGGAAGAGCGTCCGCGTCACGGATACGAGTTGATCAAGACGCTGGAGGAGCGCTCCGGCGGCTTTTACGTGCCGAGCCCGGGCGTCATCTATCCGGCCCTCACCTATCTGGAAGAGACCGGACTGGCGGAAGTGGAAAACGAAGGAACGAAGAAGCTCTACAAGATCACCGAGGCCGGCCGTCAGAAGGTGGAGGAAAACCGCGCCATGATCGACCAGGCGCTCGCCAAGCTGGAGCGCATTGCCGAGGGCATGGCCTTCGTCAATCGCATGTTCGACCCCGATCAGCATCAGGGTGGAGGCGGCGGCCGACACCGTCGTGACGAGGAGGATGACGATTTCGGCCGCGACGACGGCAACATCCGCGCTGCCCGCCAGCTGCTGCGTTCTGCACTGCGGATGCGTCATCCCTGGTCGGCAAGCGAAGCTATCAGGATTTCCGGGATTCTGGAGCGTGCGGCCATGGAAATCCTGCAAGGCGGCAAGACCGACCCGCAACGGGATTGAAGCCACATCGACGATTGGCGGCGTGAACCGCCGCCTCGTCACCGTCAGGTCTTGAGCAGACCACTCGCGAGACCGCGGAAAACCTCGACGACCTTCGCAAGAAGGCTGTGCGGATCCTCCGCGGCGGCGATCCAGAGCGCGGCACTGAGCGACGCTCCATTGAGCAGGCGGGCAGCAGCTTCAGCATCGACAGGCTTGACCGTGCCTTCGTCGATCAGCGCCTGGATGGTCTGGGTTGTCGTGCGAAGGCAGGCATTCTGACTGGGCCACTGCGAGGGATCGCCGAGCACCGCCGGCCCGTCGAGCAGCATGATGCGCTGGATTTCCGGCTCCAGAGCCATTTCGATATAGGCGGTATATTCCGCCAGAAGGCCAAGCCAGATCGTTTCGGCCCGGTCGCGCTCGATGCGCAACCGCTCCCCCATTTCGCCGTCGATCTGGTCGATCACGGCCTGCAGCAAACCCTTCTTGTCACCAAAATTATGGTAGAGCGCCCCGCGTGTCAGCCCGACATCGGCGGTGAGATCATCCATCGAAGCTCCCGCATAGCCTTTGACGGCGAAAGCCTTCCGGGCAGCCTGTATAAGCTTCGCCCTCGTCTCCTCCATCATCTGCGCCCGGGTCTTTGCGGCCATCACCATCTCCCAAAATACACATACGTTGCGTATGTGTATTGACATACGTTGCGTATGTCTGATTATATCCGCATACGGAGCGTATATCAATCGCTCCGGATAGTGGGCAGCCCATTCCCATAAATGCTCACCTCTTTCGACGAACGAGAGTTCGGAGACGGTGTCGTTTGTCTAGACAGGAGTAAAACAATGACCAAAAAACGTGATGCAATCTTCCCCGCAGGCCGGCAGGCTCTTTACGAGATCAACCGCTACTCTGCGGCGATCCGTTCAGGCGATCTGCTCTTCGTCTCCGGCCAGGTCGGCAGTCGTGAAGACGGTTCTCCCGAGCCCGACTTCGAAAAGCAGGTACAGCTTGCCTTCGACAATCTGAAAGCAGTGCTGAAAGCTGCAGGCGCCACGTTCGACGATGTCGTCGATGTCACCTCCTTCCACACCGATCCCGAAGCGCAGTGGCCGACGATCTCTGGTATCAGAATGAAGGAAATCGGCGAGGCGCCCTACCCGAACTGGACGGCCGTCGGCGTGAACTGGCTGGCCGGCTTCGACTTCGAGATCAAGGTCATCGCCCGCTTGCCGCAAGCCGCCTGATCTCAAGGCGGTCAACACGAGTGCCGGGCGTCGAGCACGCGCGGCGCTTTAGGAAATCTCGATAATCTCAAGCTCCTGATCGCCGACAGCAACGACATCGCCGACGGCCTTGCCCATCAGAATGCGGGCCACGGGAGCGACGTAGGAAATCGATCCCGCCTTCGGGTCGGCCTCGTCCTCTCCGACGATGCGATATGTCTGGACCCGGCCATCATCGCGGCTGAAGGTGACCGTGCTTCCGAAGGCAACGGTAGCAGTCGAGATCGGGTTGGAGACGAGTTGGGCCGTGCGAATTCTTTCGGCAAGGTAACGCAGATCGCGCAACGGGCCAGACGTCTGGCGTCGGCGCTCATTGACGTCCTCGATAGTGCTCGCAGCCTCATAGGCCTGGCGCGCTTCGTGCACCTGCAGTTCCAGCGCCTTCAGTCCGGTTTCTGTGACGAGATTGGGATGAGGCGAAATCGCGCGATCGGGCAGCAGCGTTTCCGATGCGGTTTCGGCACTCTCTTCCTTGGTAAAGGCAACAGCCATCTCGACCTCCAACAGCGAGGGGGTGATGCCCCTTAAGCCGCCAATGTCAGAATAATCGGCCCGTTGCGTGTTGCAACGACGGTATGTTCATACTGCACCGTCGGGGCCTTGGGATCGGCATAGAGCGTCCAGGCGTCATCACCGCCTTCCGCCCATGTTGCGCCGAGCGACAGGAAAGGCTCGACGGTGAAGACGAGACCTTCCGTCATCATGCGCCGTTCCGACGGATCGGGCCAGGTGGAAAGCTCGGCCGGCTCCTCATGCAGCGAACGGCCGACGCCGTGGCTGGCAAGATTGGCGACAAGCGTATAGCGGTTCTTCTGCGCGAAGGCACCGACAGCATTGCCGATCTTCGCCAGCGGCTCGCCGGCCTTGATCTGGTTGAGGCCAATCCAGAGCGCCCGCTTTCCGTCGCGGCAAAGCTTCTCGATCTTCGATTTAGACGGTGGCACCGCGAAGGAAGCGCCGGTATCGGCAAAGAAACCGTCTTTTTCCGCCGACACGTCAATATTGACGAGATCGCCTGGGCGGATGATCCGCTTGCCGGGGATGCCGTGGGCGATTTCCTCATTGACGCTGATACAGGTGGCGCCCGGAAACTGGTAGCAGAATTCAGGCGCCGAACGCGCACCGGCATCTTCCAGCACCTTGCGGCCAATCTGGTCGAGCTCCAGCGTCGTCATGCCCGGCTCCATCGCCGCCGCCATCACCTGTATGGCATTGGCGCAGATGCGGCCGATATCCTTAAGCTTGGTAAGTTCTTCGTCGTTCTCGATAACCATAGACCGTTCCGGATTTTACCCGAGAGCGACAGGCTCTGCGTCAAGCGGTGGCTTTCGCGCCTTCGGCAGCCTCAGTCAATGCCTTTCTGACGATCGGCGCCACTTTTGTACCGTAGAGCTCGATGCCGCGCATGATCTGGTCGTGCGGCATCAGGCCGATCGCCATCTGCAGCAGGAAGCGGTCGTTGCGGAAAACCTTGTGGGCGGCAATGATCTTCTCGGCCACCACTTCCGGATCGCCGAGGAAGAGATTGCCGGTCGGGCCGCGCGACATGTCGAAATGCGCCCGGCTCGTCGGGCCCCAGCCGCGCTCGCGGCCGATGCGGTTCATCACTTCGGCCTGCGGGCCGTAGAACTGGTCGGCAGCGGCCTCTGTCGTATCGGCTATGAAACCGTGCACGTTGATGCTGGTCTTCAGCTTCGCCGCATCCTGCCCTGCCCGGCGAGCAGCCTCCCGATAGAGATCCAGCAGCGGCGCAAAGCGCGGATATTCGCCGCCGATGATGGCGATCGCCACAGGCAAGCCGAGCGCACCCGCGCGGGCAACGGATTGCGGCGTACCGCCTACCGCGATCCACAGTGGCAACGGATCCTGCAGCGGCCGCGGATAGACGCCGCGTCCCTGGATCGGCGCGCGGAGCTCGCCCTTCCAGTCGACTATCTCGCCATCGCGCAGCGCCAGGAGAAGATCGAGCTTCTCCTCGAAAAGCTGGTCGTAATCTTCGAGATTGTAGCCGAAGAGCGGGAAGGATTCGATGAAGGAGCCGCGTCCCGCCATGATTTCCGCACGGCCGTTAGAGATCAGATCGAGCGTCGCAAACTGCTGGAACACCCGCACAGGATCGTCGGAGGAGAGAACCGTGACGGCGCTGGTGAGACGAATATTCTTCGTCTTCACCGCAGCCGCTGCCAGCGCAACCACCGGCGCCGAGGCCACATAATCAGGCCGGTGATGTTCGCCGAGCCCGAAGACATCGAGCCCGACCTGATCGGCAAGCTCGATCTCCTCGATCAGATGCTTGATCCGCTCGGCCCCTTCCACACCCTTGTTGCGGGACGGATTGGGGTTGACGTCTGCGAATGTATAAAGACCCAGTTCCATGGTCGGCATCCTGTTGAATTCAGCCTCGAGATAAGGACGCCGCGAGTGAAGAGCAAACAGAAATTCTGGAACGATAGCTTCGAGAAAATCGATAGCCGGAACACCCCGTCAGCATAGCCGCGGTTCGGCCAGAATACCCATGATCACCACGTCCTGATAGTCGCCATCAAGCATGATTGCATTGCGCAATACACCCTCATACTCGAAACCGGATTTCTCGTAGAGACGAATGGCCCGCTGATTGGAGGCATTCACGCTGAGCTCGATCCGGGTCAGCCCGATGGACCATGCCGCGGCAAGCGCCGCCTCCATCAGGCGGCTGCCGATGCCCTTCCCGCGGTAATCGGCAAGCACTCCCATTCCGAGCATTCCGGCATGCAGCGCATTGAACTCGGTATTACGTCTGACATCACACCAGCCGACGACGCTGACGCCATCGAGCGCAACGAAGTGCGGATTGCCCCGCTCCATATTCTCAAGCACGAAGGCCCTGCTCCGTTCGATCGGCGGTGCGTCTTCGCGCGCCAGATATTTCCGTTCCCGCGCAACGGCACCGAGAACGTGGTGATACTCGTCGATAGTATCGACGGTGATTGGCGCGATGGAGATGGTCATCCGAAATTCCCTGCTGAAATGACGCCACCCTATGGGCAAAAGAGCGGCTCCACCAATTCAACCTGTTTGCGGATACCAGCAGCGAATGTGATGGATTGTCGTTTCGATCGAACAGGAAACGAGACTACGTTCTCGCGACAGGCTGCGCCGCCTCTTCCTGCATCTTGTCGATCTGCCGGCGGATATGCGCAGCTTCCGCCGCCGAGTGCGCAAGCGCGATGGCGCGATCGAAGGCTATGCGCGCCGGTGCAATGCGGCCGAGCTGCTTCAGCAAATTGCCGCGCAGGCCATGATAATAGAAATAGCCGTCGAGTTTCTCACCGAGTGGCTCGATGAGATCGAGCGCCTCGTGGGGTCCATTCAGCTTTGAGACCACGACCGCGCGGTTGAGCGTTACCACGGGCGAAGGCTGAACACGTTCGAGCGCACGATAGAGCAGATCGATTTCCACCCAGTCGGTATCCTCGGCGCGTTTGGCGCGGGAATGAACAGCGGCGATTGCCGCCTGCAGCTGATAGGGACCGGGCTTGCGGTGACGCAGTGCCTTGTCGAGCAGCGCCAGCGCCTCGTTGATGAACGGCCGGTTCCAGAGCGAGCGGTCCTGATCTTCCAGAAGCACGATCTCCTCTTCGGTGTTGAAGCGCGCCTGCCGGCGGGAAATCTGCAGCAGCATCAGGGAAAGCAGCCCCATCAGTTCCGGCTCGGCGGGGAAGATGTGCAGCATCAGCCGTGCCAGCCGGATCGCCTCGTCGCTGAAGGCAGCCGCCTCCTGCTTCGGGTCGGCCTGGCTGTAGCCTTCGTTGAAGATCAGATAGATCATCGTGCTGACGATCACCAGCCGCTCGGCCCTCTCTTGCGGGCTGGGCGTCTCGAACGGCACGCCAGCCTTTGCCACTCGCGCCTTGGCGCGGGTAATACGCTGCTCCATCGCGCTTTCGGAAACGAGGAAAGCGCGAGCGATCTGCATCACCGACAGGCCGGAGACGATGCGTAGCGCCAATGCGATCTGCTGGGTGGCCGGCAGGTCCGGATGGCAGCAGATGAAGAGCAGTCGTAGGATATCGTCGCGATAATGGGAATCGTCCAGCCGGTCGGCGATATCGCTTTCGGCGTCCTCTTTATCTGAAATCTGGTCCTCATCCGGCAGAGCCTGGATCTTCGCCCGCTTGCGCACCGCATCGATGCCGCTATTGCGGCCGACGAAGATCAGCCAGGCGGTCGGGTCGCGCGGCGGCCCCTTTTCCGGCCATGTCCGGATCGCCCTCAGGCACGCCTCCTGAAACGCCTCTTCCGCCGTATCGAGATTGCGGAAATAGCGTAGCAGCGCACCGAGCGCCTTCGGCCGGGCCGAGGCAAGCGCGAGGTCGATCCAGGCAATGTCTGTCATGATGCGGTATCTCCCGGCCTGAAGGTGTAGAACGGCCGAATTTCGTAAGAGGTGGAACCCGGATTGACCGCCGAAAGCTGCTTGGAGAAGGCGATCACCTCATCCAGCGTTTCGAAATCAACCGTGTAGAAGCCGAGAAGCGCCTCCTTGGTTTCCGCAAACGGCCCGTCGACGACGAAGGCCTCGTCCTTGCCCTTGCGCACGGTCGTTGCCGTCGTCGTCGGCATCAGCCGGCCGGTCGGGCCGAGCTTGCCGGCAGCGACGAGCGGCTCGATCACGGCATGGAGATTTCCCATGACGGCAGCCTCTTCCTCCTCGGTCCAGGCGAAAACGGTTTCCTCATTGGCGTAGCAAAGGATTGCGTAAAGCATCGGTAGCTCCTCTTTCCGAATGACGAAGGAGTAACCGTTTGGCCGACAGGCCGCATCAAAAAATTACGGATGGGAAAACCAGTAAATTTGATTGAACCGCCCCGGTTAACTATGCGCACGGGCGCGATAATCGCCGCCATTGAGTTGCCCAATTTGGCCCCGAGAGCTGTCGGCGCTTTCCATCCATTCGAGAACCCTATGAACAAATCTCAGAGACTTCTCGTCGCACTCGCCACCCTCGTGTTGCCGATGCAGGCTGCCCATGCCGCCTCCGCTCCGGAAAACTTCCTCTATATGGGCTCCGGCGACCTCGCCGCCGCAAAGGCGAAGCTCGCTCGGCCCGATATCGGTGGCGTGCAGGTGGTCTATAATTGGAAAAACCTGGAAACTGCGAAAGGCCAGTACGACTTCTCTGCCATCGAGCAAGACCTCGCCATCGCTAAAAGCCTGAACAAGAAAATGTTCATCCAGGTGCAGGATCGCTTCTTCAATCCGAAGGCGCGCAACATTCCAGACTACATGCTGACCGAGCCGGAATATGACGGCGGCCTCACCCCGCAATTCGACAATCCCGGCGAAAACAAGCCCGTCGGTTCCGGCTGGGTTGCCCAACAGTGGAACCCGGCCGTTCGCGAACGTTACCAGGCGCTGCTGAAGGCGCTCGCCGAAAAGTTCGACGGCCAAGTCTACGGCATAAACCTGCCGGAAACCTCCATCGATCTCGATCCCAAGCACGAGCCGAAGGGTTTCTCTTGCGATGCCTATTTCTCGGCCGAGATGGAAAACCTTGCCTTCGCCCGCAAGGCCTTCGAAAAGTCGCTGGTCGTGCAATATGTGAACTTCTGGCCCTGCGAATGGGAGAACGACCACAACTATATGGGCCGGCTCTTCGACTATGCCGCCAAGAACAATGTCGGCCTCGGCGGCCCCGACATCGTGCCGAACCGCAAGGCACAGATGAAGAACTCCTACCCCTTCTTCAACAACTACAAGGGCAAGCTTTCCTATGTCGGCCTCGCCGTCCAGGAGCCGACGCTGACCTACAAGAACCCGCTGACCAGGAAGCCCTTCACCAAAGAGGAGTTCACCACCTTCGCGCAGGACTACCTCGGCGCAAACGTGATCTTCTGGAGCACGGCGACACCCTGGCTGAAGAAGTAACGAGAACAGGCAGGCGGCATCGAAGCCGCCTGCCTGGAGTTTTCGAATACTCTAGCCGACCCAGGCCGAGTTGCGGATCACACTGCAGAAATTGCCTCTGTGGAAATGTGGATCCTTGTCGGCCAGCACATCCGCCTTCACATTGCCGAAGGTCGTTTCCGGCTTGTGCTTGATGCCTTCGTAGAAGGTCTGGAGGATATCCTCTTTAAAATGCGGCGTGCGCGGATGCGTATGCACCACAGCTTCGCGATCGGTGTCATGGAAACCGTGATAATCGATGCCGAGCACGTCCATCTCCACGCCCGCCGTCACCAGCGCGACGACCGGATGCATGTGCTGCGGAATGCCGGGTGTCGTATGCAGCGCAATTGCCGTCCAGACCGTGTCGATATCACCTTGCGAGATGCCGTAACTCCTGAGGAAATCACGAGCGGCATTGGCGCCATCGACCTCGAAACGCTCATGCTCCGAACTGTGCTGATGCGTCAGTCCCATGTCGTGGAACATGGCACCGGCATAGAGCAGTTCAGGGTCGAACTTCAGCCCACGGCGCTTTCCCGAGAGTGCGCCGAAATAGTAGACCCGGCTGGAATGGTGAAAGAGCAGCGGCGACTCCGTGTCCCGAACCAGCGCGGTGATGTCGCGTGCCAGCTTGCTGTCTGGAATGCTGATATCGCCAATCGTCAATGTCATCGTCTTTCTCCTTGATGGTGGATGTCAGGGAGAGTAAAAGCGGCCCACAATGGCGGCAATCGACGCTATCCGTCATTTTCTGCCAAAACCATTCCGCCGCGGACATGAGGCCGTCAGATGAAACCCAGGAACATCGCCATCCTTGCCGTTCCCGGCGTCCAGCTTCTGGATGTCTCCGGCCCGCTCGACGTCTTCGCCGAGGCTAATGTTCAAAGCGGCACGGAGGCCTATTGCCCCGTCGTTATCGCCACCACCCATGGCCATATCCGCAGTTCCTCCGGCGTGAGGCTGGTCGCCGACTACACGATCGAGGATGAGATCGGTCCGCTGGATACGCTGCTCGTCGCCGGCTGCCCGAATGCGGCCGAGATCGAACCCGATGCAAAACTGCTGACATGGCTCGGCAAGACCGCACCGAGGGCCCGGCGTTACGGCTCAGTCTGCAGCGGCGCGTTTCTGCTCGCGGCCGCCGGGCTGCTCGACGGCCGACGAGTAACGACCCATTGGGCCGTCGCGGAAAGGCTGCGTGAAGCCTATCCTTCCGTCGCCGTGGAGGAAGATGCGATCCACGTAGCGGATGGTGAACTGAGGACCGCGGCCGGAGTTACGGCCGGCTTGGACCTCGCCCTCTCCCTCGTCGAAGAAGATCTCGGCCGTGACGTGGCGATGCGCACGGCAGCCCAACTCGTCATGTTCTTCAAGCGTCCGGGCGGCCAGATGCAGTTCAGCCGCAAGGGCGAAGCAGCCCCTGCGGGCCGTTCGGCATTGCAGGAGGTGCAGCGTTGGATCGCCGCCAATCCGGCCGTCGACCATAGCGTGGCGGAACTCGCCCGCCGGATGGAACTCAGCCCTCGTCATTTCGCCCGCCTCTTCCGCGAAGAGGTCGGGATGACACCGGCAAGCTGGGTCGAATCCAGTCGCATCACGGCTGCCCGCCGGTTGCTCGAAAGCGGCCATGCGCCGAAACAGGTGGCCAGCGAATGCGGCTTTGCCGACGACGACACCCTGCGCCGCGCGTTCACGCGCCATCTTGGCGTAACACCTGCGGAATACCGCAAGCAATATGCTCATATGAGCCCGGTAACCTAGCGCGATCCCAGCAAAAGTGTGCAGCGGTTTTGCGTCCGGAATTGCGTAAATAGAAAGAGTCAGAGCTCGCTCAGCGTCCGCTTCACCGCATTCTTCCAACCCTTGAGCTTGGCAGCACGGGTCTTCTCGTCCATCGAGGGCTCGAAGCGTCGGTCACGCTTCCAGGTCGCGGAGAACTTCTGCCGGTCCGGCCAGACACCGGCCCTGCTGCCGGCAAGCCAGGCAGCACCGAGCGCTGTTGTCTCAAGAATGACGGGACGGTCGACCGGCGCTTCCAGCAGGTCGGAAAGACGTTGCATCGTCCAGTCGGAGGCGACCATGCCCCCGTCGACGCGCAGCACCGTATCGTCGGTGCCGTTCTTCCAGTCCTTCTGCATCGCCTCCAGGAGGTCGCGCGTCTGGTAGCAGACGGCCTCAAGTGCGGCACGGGAAAGCTCCGCCGGCCCACTATTGCGCGTCAGGCCGTAGATCGCGCCGCGCGCCTTGGCATCCCAATGCGGCGCGCCAAGGCCGGTGAAGGCCGGCACGAGATAGACCTCCTGCGTCGGATCGGCCTTCTCCGCCAGATCATTCGTATCGGATGCCCTGTCGATAATACCGAGCCCGTCACGCAGCCACTGGACAGCCGCCCCTGCAATGAAGATCGAGCCTTCAAGCGCATAGGTCGTCTGACCATCAAGGCGATAGGCGATGGTGGTCAGCAGCCGGTTCTTTGAGCGCACCATGTCGCTGCCGGTATTCAGGAGAGCGAAGCAACCTGTGCCATAGGTCGATTTCAGCATCCCCGGCTCGAAGCAGGCCTGGCCGATCGTCGCCGCCTGCTGGTCGCCGGCAACGCCGAGGATCGGGATGGACGCGCCGAAAAGCTCGGGATCGACTGTGCCGAAATCATCGGCGCAATCCTTCACCTCCGGCAGCATGGCGGCCGGCACGCGCAGGATATCGAGCAGGTCTTCGTCCCACTCGTTGGTCGCGATGTTGAACATCAGCGTGCGCGACGCATTGGTCGCATCGGTGACAAAACTCTTGCCGCCGGTCAGCCGCCAGATGAGGAAAGTGTCGATCGTGCCGAAGCAGAGATCGCCCCGCGCCGCCCTCGCCCGCGCGCCCTTCACATTGGCGAGCATCCAGGAAAGCTTCGTTCCCGAGAAATAGGGATCGAGGATAAGGCCGGTCTTTTTCGTGAAAGTGCGTTCGAGATCCTGCCGCTTGAGATTGTCGCAATAGCTTGCCGTGCGCCGGTCCTGCCAGACGATGGCGTTCTGGATCGGCTTGCCGGTCTCGCGCTCCCAGACGACGACGGTCTCGCGCTGGTTGGTGATGCCAAGTGCTGCTATATCCCCAGCCGTTACCTTGGCTTCGCGCAGCGCCATATGGACTGTGGAAACGACCGAATCCCAGATTTCCTCGGGATCATGCTCCACCCAGCCGGAGCGCGGATAGATCTGTGTGAATTCCTTCTGGCCCATGCCGGCGATCTTCATGTCGCCGTCGAAGACGATCGCCCGTGTCGAGGTCGTTCCCTGATCGACCGCCAGAACATATCCACCCATGCGATTCCTCCCGCTGCATGCTGTTGTCGTGGCAAATCAATAGGGCAGGTCCGCCTGGCTTGGAAGGGCGTAAGTGGCGGTCTGGCCTCTCAGCCACTTCCCGATTGCCAGCACGCCGCCTTTGGGCATAACCTCGCGCTGACGCTGCAATGCAGCATCTCGCATCCAGGGAGGAAGAAGCATGAGCAGATCCGTCGTCGTCACCGGCTCCACCAGCGGTATCGGGCTTGCGATCGCCACCGCCTTTGCCGCCAGGGGCGACAACGTCGTCATCAACGGCTTCGGAAAGGACGACGAAATCAAGGCGATAATCGAACGCCTTGAATCATCGTCGAAAGCGAAGGCACTCTATCACCCGGCCGACATGACGAAGCCATCAGAGATTGCCGATCTGATCGAGACTGCCGGCAGGACCTTCGGAACGGTCGATGTGCTCGTCAACAATGCCGGCATCCAGCATGTCGAAAAGATCGAGGATTTCCCGATCGAGAAATGGGATCAGATCATCGCGATCAATCTGTCCAGCTCTTTTCATACGATGCGTGCCGCGATCCCGCTGATGAAGGCCAAAAAGTCCGGCCGCATCATCAACATCGCTTCGGCGCATGGTCTGGTCGCCTCGCCCTTCAAATCTGCCTATGTAGCGGCAAAACATGGTATATTGGGTCTGACGAAGACGGCAGCACTCGAGCTTGCCGAATTCGGTGTGACGGTAAACGCCATCTGCCCCGGCTACGTGCTGACCCCGCTCGTCGAAAAGCAGATCCCCGATACCGCCAAAGCGCGCGGCATGACCGAAGAGCAGGTCAAGACCGAGGTTATCCTCAAGGCACAGCCGACCCACGAATTCGTCAAGGCCGAGGAGATCGGAGCGCTCGCCCTCTACCTTGCAAGCGAGGAAGCCCGGCAGGTGACCGGCACGCATATCTCGATTGACGGGGGCTGGACAGCGGCATAACCATTTTAAGAAAAACAACCGGGAATATCATGAACGACAGCATCCGCTTCATCCTCAATGGCGAGGACGTTTCCTTGAGCAACGTCCGCCCGACAGAGACTCTTCTCGATTTTCTCCGGCTGAAGCGGCGGCTGACGGGCACCAAGGAAGGCTGCGCCGAAGGCGATTGCGGCGCCTGCACCGTGCTGGTCGGCCGGCTGATCGACGGCAAGCTCTTCTACGAATCCGTCAATGCCTGCATCCGCTTCACTGGCTCGCTGCAAGCGACCCATGTCGTGACGATCGAGCATCTGGCTGCCAGAGATGGCACGCTGCATCCGGTGCAGCAGGCCATGGTCGATTGCCACGGTTCACAATGCGGCTTCTGCACGCCCGGCTTCATCATGTCCCTTTACGGCCTCTGGCTGTCCAACGAGAAGCCTGACCGTGCCGAGATCGAAAAGGCACTGCAAGGCAATCTCTGTCGCTGCACAGGCTATGAGCCTATCGTCAAGGCCGCCGAGCAGGTGAGCCTGCAGCGACCGAGCGCCCTCTTCGATCCACTCGAAAAGACCCGTGCCGAAATCATCTCTCGCCTCTGGGCCATGCAGGCATCCGATACGATCTCGATTGTGTCAGAAGAAGGCCGCCTCATTGTGCCGCGCTCCGTTGACGCGCTTGCGCGGGTGCTTGCGGCCGAGCCGACGGCGACCATCGTTGCCGGCTCCACCGATGTCGGCCTCTGGGTGACGAAGCAGATGCGTCAGCTGAACCCCGTCGTCTTCGTCAATCACCTGACGGAGCTTCAGACGATTACCGCGGGCGAATATGGCATCGCGATCGGCGCCGGCGTCACCTACACCCGCGCGCTCGACACCATCGCCCGGAAGATCCCCGCCTTTGCCCGCCTCATCACCCGTATCGGCGGCGATCAGGTGCGCAACATGGGCACGATCGGCGGCAATATCGCCAACGGCTCGCCGATCGGCGACAGCCCGCCGCCCCTGATCGCACTCGGCGCGCAATTGACGCTGCGCTCGGCCGAAGGCGCCCGCACGATCCCGCTGGAGGATTACTTCATCGCCTATGGCAAGCAGGATCGCCAGCCAGGCGAATTCGTCGAAAGCGTCTTCGTGCCCTACCCCATGGCGGATGTTAAATTCGCCGTCTACAAGATCAGCAAGCGCCGGGACGAGGATATCACCGCCGTACTCGGCGCCTTCTATCTGGTGCTGGATGAGACGGACCGCGTTACCGACATCCGCATTGCACTCGGTGGCATGGCGGCAACGCCCAAGCGCGCCCGCAGCGTCGAGGCCGAGTTGATCGGCGAGCCTTGGACGGAAGCAACCATAGAGGCTGCACGCCCGGCCTTCGACACCGACTTCCAGCCGCTGACGGACTGGCGCGCGACTGCTGAATATCGCCAGTTGACGGCCAAGAACCTGCTGACGCGGTTTTACCTCGAAACGGTCGGTGCGCCCGCTGAACTGAAGCGGTTCGAGGAGGTGGCATGATGAGGATGACGCATATCGGCGCAAGCCGCCCCCTCATCCGCCCTTCGGGCACCTGCTCCCCGCTGGGGAGAAGAGGATGCCGGGCCGTCTCGTTTCCCCCTTCTCCCCTCGGGGAGAAGGCGCCCGAAGGGCGGATGAGGGCCCCACGCAGCACCACATTTCCTCCTGAAGGAGGCATCTAATGGACAAGTCTACCTTCGAGGATCGCAAGCTCATCAACGGCCAGATGCATGTCTCGCTTCGTCATGATTCAGCGCATAAGCATGTCACCGGAAGTGCCGATTATATCGACGATATTCCCGAACCCTCGGATCTCTTGCACGGCGCGCTCGGCATGTCCGACCGCGCCCATGCCGAGATCCTCTCGATGGACCTGTCGGAGGTCGCGGCCTATCCCGGCGTCGTCTGGGTCTTCACCGGCAAGGACATTCCGGGTGTCAACGACGTCAGCTCGAACGGTAGCCATGACGAACCACTGCTTGCCGAAACCCTGGTGCAATTCCACGGCCAGCCGATCTTTGCCGTGATTGCCGAAACCCGCGAGATCGCCCGCCGCGCCGCCCGCAAGGCGACGATCGAATATCGCGATCTGCCGCACTGGAGCGATATCGACGGCGCCATCGAGAACGGCAGCCCGCTCGTCATCACGCCGATGACGCTGAAGCGGGGCGAGCCCGAAACAGAAATGGCAAACGCCCCGCGCCGGCTGAAAGGCCGCATGCGCATCGGCGGCCAGGAACATTTCTACCTCGAAAGCCATATCGCCATGGCGATCCCAGGCGAGGACGACGAGGTCACCGTCTGGTCTTCGACCCAGCATCCAAGCGAAATCCAGCATATCGTCGGCCATGTTCTGAACATTCCATCGAATGCCGTGACTGTGAACGTGCGCCGCATGGGCGGCGGCTTCGGCGGCAAGGAAACACAGGGCAACCAGTTCGCAGCCCTTGCCGCAGTCGCCGCCAAGAAGCTGAAACGCGCCATCAAGTTCCGCCCCGACCGCGACGAGGATATGAGCGCCACCGGCAAGCGCCACGATTTTCGTGTCGACTATGAACTCGGCTTCGATGACGAGGGCCGCATTCATGCGGTCGACGCCACCTATTCGGCCCGCTGCGGTTTCTCCTCGGATCTGTCGGGCCCGGTCACCGACCGCGCGCTCTTCCATGCCGATTCCAGCTATTTCTATCCGCATGTGCACCTGGTCTCTCAGCCGCTGAAGACGCATACGGTCTCCAACACCGCCTTCCGCGGTTTCGGCGGCCCGCAGGGCATGCTCGGCGCCGAACGCTTCATCGAGGAGATCGCCTATGCCGTTGGCAAGGATCCGCTCGATATCCGCAAGCTGAATTTCTACGGTCAGCCGGGCTCGGGACGCACGACGACGCCTTATCATCAGGAAGTCGAGGATAACATCATCGCCCGTGTGGTCGAGGAGCTGGAGGACAGCGCCGACTACCGCGTCCGGCGCAATGCCATCGTCGCCTTCAATCGAGACAGCCGCTACATCCGCAAGGGCATCGCGCTGACGCCGGTCAAGTTCGGCATTTCCTTCACCATGACCGCCTTCAACCAGGCCGGCGCGCTCGTCCATATCTATCAGGACGGCTCGATCCACCTGAACCATGGCGGCACCGAGATGGGCCAGGGCCTCTATACCAAGGTGGCGCAGGTCCTGGCCGACAGCTTCCAGGTCGATATCGACAGGGTGAAGATCACGGCGACCACGACAGCCAAAGTGCCGAATACGTCGGCCACGGCCGCGTCTTCCGGCTCGGACCTGAACGGCATGGCCGCCTATGACGCGGCGCGCCAGCTCAAGGAACGACTGGTCGCCTTCGCGGCCGAGAAATGGGAGGTTCCGGTCTCGGAGATCGCCTTCCTGCCGAACCGCGTGCGGGTCGGCGAGATCGAAATCCCCTTCCCCGATTTCATCAAGCAGGCCTATTTCGCCCGCGTGCAGCTTTCCGCTGCCGGCTTCTACAAGACGCCGAAGATCCACTGGGACCGCAAGGCCGGCCGCGGCACGCCCTTCTACTATTTTGCCTATGGCGCCGCCTGCACCGAAGTCTCGATCGACACGCTGACCGGCGAGTATCTGATCGACCGCACCGATATCCTCCACGATGTCGGCCGTTCGCTGAACCCGGCAATCGACATAGGCCAGGTCGAGGGCGCCTTCGTTCAGGGCATGGGCTGGCTGACGACCGAAGAATTGTGGTGGGACGACAAGGGCCGCCTGCGCACGCACGCGCCCTCCACCTACAAGATCCCGCTCGCTTCCGACCGCCCGAAGATTTTCAATGTGCAACTCGCCGAATGGTCCGAGAATGCGGAAGCCACGATCGGCCGTTCCAAGGCCGTCGGCGAACCGCCCTTCATGCTGGCAATATCGGTCCTCGAAGCGCTCTCCATGGCCGTTGCCAGTGTCGCGAACTACCGCGTCTGTCCCCATCTCGATGCGCCCGCAACGCCCGAACGTGTGCTGATGGCTGTCGAGAGGATGAAGAGGGTGTAGCCATGACGCGGCGCGAGATCCTTTCCGGTTTTGTGCCCGGCAGCGACTTCCGCGCCTTTCTGGCCCTGCAGCCCGAAGCGATCCTCGTCGAAATCACCGATACACAGGGCTCGACGCCGCGCGAGGCCGGCACCTTCATGCTGGTCGCGGCTGGCAGCGTGTGGGGCACGATCGGCGGCGGCCACTTTGAATTCATCGCCATCGGCAATGCCCGCGAATTGCTGGCGGGCACCGGCGGCACTGACATGATGGATATTCCGCTCGGACCGGAAATCGGCCAATGCTGCGGCGGCCGCACGCAACTGCGCTTTCGGCATGTGACAGATGCGGTCAGAGGCGAATTGGAGAAGAAGCAGGAAGACGAGGCAGAACGCCTGCCCGAGGTCTACGTCTTCGGCGCCGGGCATGTCGGCCGCGCCCTTGCCACCGCACTCGCCCCGCTGCCGCTTTCGGTCACCGTCATCGAGACCCGGCAGGATGAGCTTGCCAATCTTCCAGCTCGGACAAAATGCCTGTTGGTGCCGATGCCCGAGGCATTGGTGAAAGATATTCCTGCTGGTGCGGCACTCGTCATCCTCACGCACGACCATGCGCTGGATTTCCTGATCGCTCATGAAGCGCTCGCCCGCACCGACCTTGCCTATATCGGCATGATCGGCTCGGCGACCAAACGCGCGACCTTTGCAAGCTGGCTCTCTCGCGAGGCAGGCGGCGAACGCTCCTGGCTCGATCGCCTTACTTTGCCGATCGGCGGATCGGCGGTGAAGGACAAACGCCCCGAAGTGATCGCTGCCATGACGGCAGCCGAAATCTTGACCGCACTTGCCGCCTATCGCAACCGGTCATCCTCGTAACGCGGATCGCGTCCGTCCAGGAAGCCGAGATCACGCTTGATGCGATCGGGTGTGACATCCATATCCAGCTGCGGCATCCGGCTGCCGATGCCCCGGGCCAGCCGGCGGATCGTGATGGTGAGCAATCCTTCTCTTGTGGGAGAACGCTCTTCGATATTTTGGCAATCCATGACATCACCTTGATGGTTTGATGAGATGATTGCAGTTTGCCGGGAAAAATGCTGCAATTCCAATCGAACAACCGTCTGCATCCATAAAGAGAACTTATCCATGAAGCTGTCGAAGCAGTTCCCGCTGAATGCGCTGCGCGTCTTCGAAGCCGTGGCTCGGCTCAGCAGTTTCACCAAAGCCGGCGACGAGCTCGGCATGACGCAGACGGCGGTTAGCTACCAGATCAAGCTTCTGGAGGAGAATATCGGCGAGCCGCTCTTCCTGCGCTTGCCCCGCCAGATCGAGTTGACGGAAGCAGGCAAACATCTCGCGCCCAGGGTTTCCGAAGCATTCAACATTCTGATCGAAGCCATGGCCTCGATGCGCAAGACAACAGGGGAAACGCTGACGATCCATTCGACGGCGACCTTTGCCCAGCAATGGCTCTCGCGCTACATCGGCGCGTTCCAGCTGCAATATCCTAATATTGCGGTGAGGCTGATCACATCGGGCACCATCGTCGATTTCCAGAAAGAGGCCGCCGACGTGGCGATCCGTTGGGGTCGCGGCGATTGGCCGGGCCTGATCAGTCATCGGCTGATGAGACTTGATTACTCCCCCATGCTGAGCCCCAAGCTCGCGGCCGAAATCGGTGGCATCCACGAGCCGGCAGACCTGCTGAAGCTTTTCCTGATCAGCGCCGGCGATTCCTGGTGGGCAGAATGGTTCACGGCGGCCGGCGTCAAGGATGCCGATCTCTCCCGCTATCCGAAAAGCGAATTCGGCACCCAGATCCTCGATGCCAGCATCGCCATTGCCGGCGGCGGGGTCGCCATGCTCAATCCCGGCCATTTCCAGGACGATGTCGCCGCCGGCAGGCTTTATCAGCCCTTTGAACTGACCGGCAATGACGGGCGCGACTATTGGCTCGCCTATCCTGAAAACAGGCGGAACGTGCCGAAAATCAGGAATTTCCGGAAATGGCTGCTGCAGAAATTCGATGTGGAGCAGGACTGAACATGTCACGCAAAATGGCGGGGCTTAAATCCTCTCAGTAGCCCATATCGGGCGCATAGAAACATCGCGGCGTATCTTCGTTCGGGAACAGGCAGATATGGTAGTCGCTATCGCCTGAATGCATCGCCCTGGTCATCGGCAGCAGGAAGACATGGCTTCGCGTTACCAGCCGGTGATCGCCGGGTCTCAGCGTCACGCGATAGCCATCCGGCGTGATGGCCACGGTCTTGGACGGGATCATCTGGCAATCGCCGTTTTCGGCATTTCCATTGCAACAGTAGGGGTCGTAACTCCAACCCGTAGCGGCGTCGTGGGCTGTCGCGAACGACGCATAGGCAATCATCACGCATGTCAGAATGCTGCGCATGGGCATCTTCTCCGTCGATGAATGCGCCGCCAGTGTCATGCGGTTTCCACCTCATCCCGGCGGCCTGTATTTCAAAACTGTAACCCGATCTTCACATTTCAAGGAATCGTTTGCTCCACTTTGGAGCATTAGCGGTGGATAAAATGTCGCAGAAATCCGCCATTTTTTAAGGCGTGCGAATGAGACGTCCGCTCCACAGCACAGCGTACAACCAGATTGCCACCTCAAATTGCGCGGATATAAGCACTGCGACGGAAGAGCAGTGATATGCTTTCGGCCGTTTCATGCTCGACCCCGGCAGCGGCGTGCTGCGGGATGGCCAGCCAGTTGCGCTCGGCCAGCGCGCGATTTCACGGCTCAAGGCGCTGCTTGATACCCGACGGTCGCCAGGTTGGAAAAGGCGGGCTGGCCCGGGCTGATGGTCGAGGACGGTAATCTTTCTGTACAGATCACCCATCTGCGCGAGGCACTCGGACAACAGCCGGATGGCCAGGAATGGATCATGACGCTGCCGCGCCTCGGCTACCGCCTTCTCAGGAACCGGGCTCGGCTTACCGACATCGGTGCACGGCCCCTTGCCGCGGCCGGCGCGACTGCACCGGCTTAAACCGTGAATTAGTGCTTCTTCTGCTGCTCCTCGGCAGCCGCAACGCGGTTCAGCATCGCCACCATCTTGGTCTTGATCGAGCCATAGGTGCCGAGTTCGAAATTGCAGTTGAAGCAGGTGATGATGTCGCTGTCGATCGGCTGCGGGCGCGGAAATTTCATGCGCGTGTTGCGGCACTTCGGGCAAGGGACTTCGATCTGCATGTTTCAGCGGCTCCTTATTAGCGTCGTCGGCGATGCCTTAGCACAAATGCCGCACCCGGCAAGCTCTTCCTGCAATCTCCACTGCGGCAAGAAACCCCACGTGCCCCCTTTCCTCGCGCTTGAATTTCTCGCAATCTCACGAGTCGGGAAGAAGAACAGGGGAACTGAATGTATGAATATGCAATAGCCTGGGAGTGGCTGGCCTTTGCGGCGCGCTGGTTCCATGTCATCACCGCGATCGCCTGGATCGGATCGTCCTTCTATTTCATCGCGCTCGACCTGGGGCTGGTGAAGCGGCCGCATCTGCCCGCCGGTGTTCACGGCGAGGAATGGCAAGTCCATGGCGGCGGCTTCTACCATATCCAGAAATATCTGGTGGCGCCGGCGCAGATGCCGGAACATCTGACCTGGTTCAAATATGAGAGCTATTTCACCTGGCTCTCCGGCTTCCTGATGCTCTGCATCGTCTATTATGGCGGCGCCGACCTCTTCCTGATCGACCGCCATGTGCTCGATATCAGCAGACCGGTGGCGATCCTGATCTCGCTTGCATCACTGGCCGGCGGCTGGATCATCTACGACCTGCTCTGCAAATCGCCGCTCGGCAGGAACACCTGGGGCCTGATGGCAGTCCTCTACGTCGTGCTGGTCGTCATGGGCTGGGGTTACACCCAGGTCTTCACCGGACGCGCCGCCTTCCTGCATCTCGGCGCCTTCACCGCCACCATCATGTCGGCCAATGTCTTCATGATCATCATCCCCAACCAGAAGATCGTCGTCGCCGACCTGATCGCCGGTCGCACGCCGGACGCCAAATACGGCTACATGGCCAAGCAGCGCTCTCTCCATAACAACTACCTGACGCTGCCCGTCATCTTCTTCATGCTGTCGAACCACTATCCGCTGGCTTTCGGCACCGCCTTCAACTGGGTGATCGCCGCATTGGTCTTCCTGATGGGCGTCACGATCCGCCACTGGTTCAACACCACTCATGCCCGCAAGGGACGGCCAACCTGGACCTGGATCGTCACCGTCGTGCTCTTCATCCTCATCATGTGGCTGTCGACCGTGCCCAAGCTGCTCACGGGCGAAGATGAAAACGCGTCGGTCGCTCCCGCCTTCCAGCAGTTTGCCGGCGATCCGCATTTTCCCGCCGTGAAGCAGCTTGTCTCCACACGCTGTTCCATGTGCCATGCCGCAGAGCCGGTCTATGAAGGCATCGCCCGGCCACCGAAAGGCGTCGTTCTGGAAAATGACGCGGAAATTGCCGCGCATGCGCGGGAAATCTATATACAGGCCGGCCGCAGCCATGCCATGCCGCCGGGCAACGTGACCGACATTACCCCCGACGAGCGCAAGCTGCTCGTCGCCTGGTTCGAAAGCGCAGTCGAAGGCAAACGAGAATGACCACAACACTCCTGCGCGGGCGTCTGCTCTCCTTCCGCCGCGCCCCGCTCAGCCTCGCCGATAGCGAGAGCTATATTTATGAGACGGATGGCGGCCTGCTGATCGAGGATGGCATCATCGCAGCTGTTGGCGCCTATGACGACATCAAGGCGAAGGCGCCCGAAGACGTCAGCGAAATCGATCATCGCCCGCATCTCATCATGCCGGGCCTGATCGACATGCATCTGCATTTCCCGCAGATGCAGGTCATTGCCTCCTATGCCGCAAACCTTCTGGAATGGCTGAACACCTACACCTTCCCGGAGGAATGCCGCTTCGTCGAAAGCGCCCATGCGCAGAGGATAGCCACGCATTTCTACGACGAGCTGATCCGCCATGGCACGACGACGGCGGTTGCCTATTGCTCCGTTCATAAGACATCTGCCGATGCCTATTTCGCAGAAGCTCTGCGCCGCAACATGCGCATGGTCGGCGGCAAGGTGATGATGGACCGCAACGCACCGCAGGGGCTGCTCGACACGCCTGAGATGGGCTACGACGAGACCCGGCAGGTGATTGCCGACTGGCATGGCAAGGGCCGCAACCACGTCGCCATCACGCCGCGCTTTGCGATCACCTCGACGCCCGCCCAAATGGAGGCAACGGCAGCACTCTCCCGCGAATTCCCCGACCTGCACATCCAGACGCATCTGTCGGAAAATCACGACGAGATCAAATTCACCTGCGAGCTCTATCCGGAGGCGATCGACTACACGGATATCTATGCCCGCTACGGACTGCTCGGACCGAAAAGCCTTTTCGGCCATGCCATCCATCTCTCGGAGCGGGAGGCCGACGCCATGAGCGAAGCGGGCGCGGTTGCCGTCCATTGCCCGACCTCCAACCTCTTCCTCGGTTCCGGCCTGTTCCCGCTGAAGGCGTTTGCCCGCCGCGAAAAGCCGGTCCGTATCGGCGTTGCCACCGATATCGGCGGTGGTTCCAGCTATTCCATGCTGCGGACCATGGACGAGGCCTACAAGATCCAGCAGCTTCTCGGCGAACGGCTGAACCCGCTCGACAGCTATTATTACATGACGCTCGGCAATGCCGAGGCACTTTCGCTGGCCGACAGGATCGGCACGCTGGAGCCCGGCACGGATGCCGACCTCGTCGTTCTCGATGCCGCCGCGACACCTGCCATGGCCCTGAAGATGGAGGTGGTGAAGACGCTTCCGGAAGAACTTTTCCTGTTGCAGACCATGGGCGACGACCGCTCCGTGACGGAAACCTATGTTGCCGGCGTGGCGATGAAGAGTGGGCTTTCCCAAGCTGCCCGCTGAGGTGAAAACCGGCGTGGAATCAAATACCAAAGGCCGAAAAAGCATGGTATGCGAAAGCATCTTTCAGATGTGAAGGTCCGCTTCATGGCCACGCCGCTTACCATCGCCGATCTCAAGACAATGGCTCGGCGCCGCGTGCCGAAGATGTTCTTCGACTATGCGGATTCCGGCGCCTGGACGGAATCGACCTACGCCGCGAACGAAGCCGATTTCAGGGATATCAAGCTGCGCCAGCGCGTGCTGGTCGACATGACCAACCGCACGCTCGAAACGACGATGGTCGGCCAGAACGTGTCGATGCCGGTGGCACTTGCTCCGACCGGCATGACCGGCATGCAGCATGCCGACGGTGAAATGCTGGCGGCCCGCGCCGCCGAGGAATTCGGCGTACCCTTCACGCTCTCGACCATGAGCATCTGCTCGATCGAGGATGTCGCCTCCGTCACGACGAAACCATTCTGGTTCCAGCTCTACGTCATGCGCGACAGAGGCTTCGTGGTCGATCTCATCAACCGCGCCAAGGCCGCCAAATGCTCAGCGCTGGTGCTGACCGCCGACCTGCAGATTATTGGCCAGCGCCACAAGGATCTGCGCAACGGCCTCTCGGCGCCGCCGAAATTCACGCCGAAACATATCTGGCAGATGGCGACGCGCCCCTTCTGGTGCATGGAGATGATGAAGACGAAGCGTCGCAACTTCGGCAACATCCTCGGCCACGCCAAGGGCCTCGACGACCTTCCCTCGATCACCACCTTCGCGAACGAACAATTCGACCCGCAGCTATCGTGGAAAGATGTCGCCTGGATCAAGGAACAATGGGGCGGTCCGCTGATCATCAAGGGCATTCTCGATGTCGAGGATGCGAGGCAGGCAGCCGAAACCGGAGCCGACGCCATCATCGTCTCCAATCATGGCGGTCGCCAGCTCGATGGCGCCCCCTCTACGATCAGCATGCTGCCGCGGATCGTCGATGCCGTCGGCGACCGTCTCGAAGTGCATATCGATGGTGGTATCCGCTCCGGCCAGGATGTTCTGAAGGCCGTGGCACTCGGCGCACGCGGCACCTATATCGGCCGCCCCTTCCTTTATGGCCTCGGCGCCATGGGCAAGGAGGGCGTCACGCTGGCGCTCGAGATCATTCGCAAGGAGATGGACATCACCATGGCGCTCTGCGGCAAGCGCGACATCAAGGATGTCGATTCCTCGATCATCGCAGGGCGGCAATAGAGCAATTCCAGCAAAAGTGCACAGCGGTTTTCCGCCGGGAATTGCGCAAAAACAGAGAGACAGAGCATCTTCGTGCTTCGAGGAAAAACGAAGATTCTCGAGGCTCAGCGCACGCGACCGCTCGCGAGCGCAGACGCCCATTCTGGGCGACCGTTGGCCTTTGCCAACGCCGACATAGCCATGTTGTCGTATCGGATATTGCGGAATTGTGCCGTCCATCCACTGGCCGATTTTTCCAGCACCGCATAACTCGCCAGCGCGTGGCCGGTTTCGACCTTGTGCGGATAGGGCTTGTCGTCATCATAGGCCGGGCAACCGACGCTGCCGGGATTGACGATAAGACGGCCGCCGGAAAGTGCTGCCATGCGCGGAATATGTGTGTGGCCACATAGGATCAATGGGCTTTCGATACCTTCCGCCAGCGCTTCGATCTCTGCCTGCGGCCTGAACACCACGCTGCCATCGGCAGCGGCCATATCCAGCCAGTAGAGATTATCATCCTCAGGCGTTGCGTGGCAGAGATAGACTTCATCCCGGTAGATCAGGTCGACCGGCAGCGACCGCAGCCAATCGAGATGCGCGGCGTCGAGCTGCGCATAGGCGACGGAGTCGGAGATGTGCATATCCTCCGGCCGTTGCTCGATCAGATATCTGTCGTGATTGCCGCGCACGGTCGGAATGGCGAGTGACAGCAGCCGGTCCGCCACCTTGCCAGCCTCCAGCGGACCGCTGAAGCAGTCGCCGAGATTGACGATATCGACAATGCCCAATGCTGCTATGTCGGCAAGCACCGCTTCCAGCGCCGTATGGTTTCCATGAATATCGGCGATCGCGGCAAAGCGCATGTCAGCTTCCCCGATAGGTGGAATAGCCGTAGGGCGAGATCAGCAGCGGCACATGGTAATGCGCCGAGGTATCCGCGATGCCGAACCGGATCGGCACGAGATCGAGGAAGGCCGGATGCGGCAGCGGTGTGCCGTTTGCCCTGAGATAATCGCCGGCATGGAAGAGCAGTTCGTAAGTGCCAGTTCGAAAGCTCTCGCCGATCAGGATCGGCCCGCCATCGACCCGCCCATCCGCATTGGTTTCGACGGACTTGAGATGGTGGCGAACCTCACCCTCGATATGGAAGAGATCGATCCTCAGCCCCTGCGCCGGCTTGCCGAGAGCAGTATCGAGAACATGGGTGGTCAGTCCGGTCATAGCTCTGGCTCTTTGATGATGAAGGGGATGTCGAAGAAGAATTCTTCCAGATTGTTGCCAGGCCCGTCGCGATCGACAACCAGAAAATCGGAGGGCTCGCCGAGCGCCATCAGCGGATGGTGCCAGACATTGCGCCGATAGTTCACGCCCTGATCGCCGCGGGCGAGAAAGACCCGAGGACGCCCCGGACGCCCGTCTTCATCTTCAGAGACGACGACCAGGAAAGGACGGCCCGATATCGGCGAGAAGCTCTGGCTGCCGAACGGATGCCGCTCCATCATGCCGACGTCATAGGGAAAGCCGCGTGGCTGGCCGCGAAAGAGATTGATGATGACCCGCGCGCCCGCGCCCGCGGCTTCCGGTGCCGCAAGCGCATGGAAGCGCTCGGTATTGCCGCCGTTGATATAACGCATGGTCGCGGGATCGGCTTCGATCACCTCGCCGAACGTTGCGAAGGCGGACTCTGTGAGAGGTTGTATGTCGAGATATCGGGACATTGCCTACTATTCGCCCTGCGCACGCCAGTTGCGGACAAGATCGAGCCTGTCGAGCAGATCAGGCACATCGTCCTTGGCTGTGGCCCAGACTGTCTCAAGATCAATGTCGAAATAACCATGCGCGATGCGGTTGCGTATACCGCGCATCGCCCCCCATGGAAATTCCGGGTGCTCGACAGGAAATTCGGGATGAATCTTCATCAGCTGAGCAGCTGTTTCCGACGCCATCAAGAGACTCATCCCTACAGCGCGCTGCAGGATAATATCCTCAAGAAACCGCTGCTTGCTGACATCCGCGATCATTGCATTGGCCTCGGCCGCCGCGGATCGCATCCGCTCGAGAAGATACGGGATACGACTTTCGTTCATATGGACTTCGCCTCGGAAAGTACCCGGATGCGGATCGGTTCGGGAAAGTCGCCGGGGGTCAGCAAGTGGATCGGCGTGCCAAGCATCATTTGCTCCAACGCGTCCTGCAAACCGCCAAGTGTCAGCAATGTGCTGCCCGGCAAAGCATCCACCAGAATATCCAGATCGCTATCCGGCAGATCCTCGCCGCGGGCGACGGAGCCGAAGACTCGCGGGTTTGTCGCGTTGAAGCGTTTGGTCGCTTCGCGGATCGCCTGCCTGTTCTTCTCCAGCACTTCCGACGGTCTCATCGCGGCATCACTCCTGATGCCGCGAATATAAGGGACGCGTTGGAAAGAGGAAAGAACTCAAGCCTTCACCCCATGAAGCCGAAGGCGCATCGTTCCGCCATCCGGATGCATGGCATAGCGCACATGTGTGACCGGGCCGATATCGGCAACGACGTCGCTGCCATATTCATGGATATGGTCCATCTGCAGCTTGCTGCGAGGCAGGATCGGCTTCCAGCTTTCGGAGGCAGCGATATCGGCCTCCGAAAGCGTGTCGCCGAGATCAGGCAGGTAGGCGCCAAACAGTTCGCAGGTGTCGGGGAAATTGCCCTTGTAGAAGGCGGTGTCGACGATGACGCGCTTGATCGTGCCGGGATGACCGAGGCGAATGATTGCCCAGTCATGGCCCGGGCCGCGGCGACGCTTGGTTTCCCATCCATCGCCCATGTTGAGGCCACGTCCGGGGCCGAGCAGCTTGTCGGGATGGCCGTAATGCGCATCCGACCAGGCAAGCGCCTTCGCGCCGTTGAAGATATAGGCGAGATCGACTTCCTCGCCGGCGCCGACCTTCGACCAGTCGAAATAGGCCGAACCATAGACCCGCAGGCGCGCCACGCCACCATCCGGATAGATATGCAGGCGCAGATGCGTCCAGATCTTTTGCTTGTCGGCATTTTCGAAGAAGTGGTGCGCGCTGGAGCCGAGCGGCGACTTCGTCAGGATTTCGCTCCACTGCGTCGCATCGGTCGGATCGCCGCTCTCCACGAAGGCAGCCTCGATCGAGCAATGCGGCGGGTAATTGCCGGTGAAATAGCTGGTATCGACATCGAAGCCGAAGATGCGGCCCGGCATGGCAAGCTTGACGATCGCCCAGTCATGGCCGGGAACGCGCTTGCGGCGGCTTTCCCAGCCGTCCATGTACTTGCCGTTATCGTCGTAGAGATCCGGATCGAAGCTTGCCGGCACATCCTGCAGCATGCGCTCCAGCGGCGCGAAAAATTCGTCGGTGGCAGAAAGTCCCTTGGCGCCGAGACGGGCCGAGGCGAGATTGATGGCGCCGGTGGCGAAGGCTGGCAGGCTGGTATCGGTTGTATCGGTCATTCAAGTCTCCGGAAGCATGGATGTCAGGCGAAGCAGCGCGATCTTCTCGACCTGTGCTGCCGCAGTCACGAATTCCTCGTCGCTGCTGTTGTCGATCCGCTTTTGGAAAGCGGCAAGGATGTCATCCTTGTTCAGCCCCTTCACGGCGATGATGAAGGGAAAGCCGAATTTCTGCGTATAGGCGGAATTGAGTTCGGTGAAGCGCGCATGTTCGGCGGGGCTCAAGCGGTCAAGCCCGGCGCCCGCCTGCTCCTTTTTGCTATCTTCAGTCAGCTCGCCCGATATCGCCAGCCGCCCGGCAAGATCGGGATGAGCGCGCAAGACACCGAGACGCTCCTCTCGGCTCGCGGCGCGGAATATGGCCACAAGCTCCGTATGCACGCGGTCCACTGTCAGCTTTTCGCTGACAAAACCGTCGTCATAGGCCCGTTCGGCAACGAACGGCGAATGCTCGAATACGCCGCCGAAGCGGGACACAAACTCGTTGCGCGAGATCATCAGATCGTTTCCGGCTTATGGTTCGCATGCCAGTGCTGCGCAATCTCGACGCGGCGCGGAATCCAGACCTTGTCGTGCTTCAGCACATATTCGATGAAACGTCGCAGCGAGGCTATGCGCCCCGGCCGGCCGACGAGACGGCAATGCAGGCCGACCGACATCATCTTCGGGCTGCCCTCCTTGCCCTCCTCGTAGAGCGTATCGAACGCATCCTTGAGATAGGCAAAGAACTGGTCGCCGGAATTGAAGCCCTGCGGCGTGGCAAACCGCATGTCGTTGGTATCGAGCGTATAGGGGATGATGAGGAAAGGGTTGTCGTCGATGCCCTTCACCCAATAGGGCAGATCGTCGGCATAAGAGTCCGACGAATACAGGAAACCGCCCTCCTCCTGCACCAGCCGCAGCGTGTTGTCGGAGGGCTTGCCCTGGTACATGCCATAGGGTCGCTCGCCAGTCAGCTCGGTGTGCAGCCGCACAGCCTCAAGGATGTGCTTACGCTCCAGATCTTCCGGGAAATCCTTGTATTCCAGCCAGCGATAGCCGTGGCTGGCAATCTCCCAGCCGGCTTCCTTCATGGCGGCGACCGCTTCCGGATTGCGGGCCATGGCAAGCGTCACGCCATAGACGGTTGCCTGCACCTTGAGATCGGTGAAAAGACGCCAGAGCCGCCAGAAACCGGCACGGGAGCCATATTCATAAATCGACTCCATGTTGAGATTGCGCTGGTTCGGCCAGGGCTGCGCGCCGACGATTTCCGACAGCAGGTTTTCCGAAGCCGGATCGCCGTCGAGAATAGAGCTCTCGCCGCCCTCTTCGTAGTTGATGACGAACTGCACTGCGACGCGCGCCTCGCCGGGCCACTTCGGATCGGGGGTCTTGCGCCCGTAACCGACGAGATTGCGCGGATAGGTCTCGGATACCATCAAATCACCTTCTGAAAAGACAGGTGAAACGGTAGCATCCACTGGCGGAATGTCGAGGCGTAAAAGTGCTCAGATGACCTTTGGCCCGAGGCTCGGCGCGTCAGGCGATCTTGCGCGCGCTCACCTTGCCCATCGGATGCAGCGAGTGGACCCGGAACGGCCCGCCGGCACCTTCTTCGATCATCAGCGCGACATTCGAGACCGTCACCGGCTCGACAAGCACCGGATCGAAGAGCGATCGCAGCGCCTGCTCGATGCGTGGCATGTCGACCGCGTTGACCGGACCTGTGACCGGCATATGGAAGCGGAACTCATCCATCACGTAAGGATTGCCCCAGCGATGCAGGTTCGCAAATTGCGCCGCCGAAAGACCATCCGGATCGCTGCGCTCGATATCCGCCTCGGTCAGCGGCGCCCGGAAACGATCGAATTCCTGAACGATCGCCGAAGCGACGTAGTGAACCTGATCGCAGGGCCGGATCGGTGACAGGCTGTAGAATGTGCCGAGACGCGCAACTTCCAGACGCGGAATCTGGAAAGGCGAAAGCGTCCCGCAAAACCGCATCATGTCGCGCAGGAGTTGCGATTCGGACACCTCGGAAGAGAGGTGGAAAGGAGCCTTCAACACGCCATGGAATCCGTAGCGACGCGGCACTGCCGTATGAAAGGCGATCTCATGGATACCGAGCCCGCGGATTGCCGGGGGCTCGACCATATCGCCTGAAAATACGTTGCGGCCAAGCCAACTGGCCGCCACATGCGAGAGCGGATCGCTCGCTGATGGCGTGAAGCAAATGGCATAGCGCATGCGATTTCCTCCATCGGATGAAATGAGCGCGGGATCGCGTCCCGCGCCCTTGATGCGCAAGCAGATAGGTGATTTGCATGACAGAATAACGAAGCGGAGCGGTTTCTAATTCACGTCTAACGTGAAGAGACCGCGATGTGGTTTGAAATTCCAAAGCTTTCCGGCAATAAAAATTCCGTGGGTACATCGCTTGCGATGCATATTGCCGCTTCCGCCAGCCGGTGCGCCAGGCCGAAGCTGACCTTAAAGCCACCCGTCAAGGCAATGAGGTTGCGATTCGCCGGATGCGCTCCGACCATCGGGTCGCGGTCGACCGCCTTGGGGCGCAATCCGGCCCAGCGCTCGATGACAGGCGCATCGCGCAGCGCCGGCACCATGTCTCGGGCCGCCTCGATCAGCACTTCGAGCTGCTCGTCCGTGGAAAAGGGGTCGGCGAAGCTGTTTTCGCTGGTGCTGCCGACAGCCACATGACCGCCCTCATGCGCGACGACATAAAGCCCATCCCGGAAGATCGTCGGCAAGCCGGGATCGATATCGGCGGCAAGCAGCGCAGCCTGCCCTTTCACGGCTTGTCCGAGAGGTTTTTGCAGGCCCGGCGTCAGCTTCTCCAGAAGGGGAAATGAGCGATATCCCGCGGCAAGGATGCAGCGCCCGAAGGCGATCGTCCCGGCTCCGGTCGACGCCGTTCCCCGTACCGGATCAAGGTCCAGGATGTCCATATTTTCCAGCACACGGACATGCCTCGCCTTGCGCAGAAAGGCTGCCTGGGCAGCGACAAGCGAACGAGGCGCAACGCGGGCGGCAAGCGTATCATGCACGAAACCGCTCTCGCCGGCCGCCGCAGCGATCCAGCCGTCACCCGGCGGCCGGTCCAGCACATGCCAATGGAACCGTCGTTCCCCCGCCTTCCAATGGGCCTCGGCATCTGCGGAATGGCCTGACGCAATCTTGCGCAGATGTGGCTTCGGCAGCGGAATGAGCCGACCGGAGCGCCGATAACCGGCAGAAAGACCGGTCGCCACTTCGATGGCGGCAATCTCTGCCTCGAGAGAAACAAGCGCATCGAACTGGAACTGCTTCTTTTCCGACCAGCGGTCCGGCATATGCGGCATCAGGGCGCCAAGCAGTCCGCCGCTTGCGCCGCCTCCGAGCTGGCCCGCATCGACAAGCAGTGTTTCAATGCCACGCCGCTCCGCATGGACGGCCGCCCACAGCCCCATGATGCCGCCGCCGATGATGAGGAGATCGATGGATGATTGACCCGAGGCCAGGGCCGGACTATCGGCTTTTTCCATGACAGACATTAATCCCGATCAGATCGGCGCGGGCAAGCCGCAGCCCCTCGAATGGCGCGACGGCGATATGCCCTATTCGACCGCCTTTGGCGACCATTTTTATTGCCAGACCGACGGTCGGCTGGAATGCGGCCACGTCTTCCTCTCTGGAAACGGTCTGCCTGAACGATGGAACGATCGCCCGACCTTTCTTATCGGCGAACTCGGCTTCGGCACCGGGCWGAATTTTTCCGAGACATGGCGGCAATGGAAGCTTTACCGCCAGCCCGGCCAGCACCTGCACTTCATGTCCTTCGAGCTCTATCCGATGCGCCGGGAGGAAATCGACCGGGCGCTGGCTCACTGGCCCGAAATCGATACCGAACGGCAGGCGCTGGCGGCCCTCTGGCCGGATATGCCCGAAGGCATCGTCTCGCTTGATCTCGACGACCAGACGAGACTCAGCGTCGTCTGTGGCCGCGCCCTCGACGGTGTCGCCGAAGCTGCTCCCGTCTTCGATGCCTGGTATCTCGACGGCTTCGCCCCGTCGCGCAACGGCGACATGTGGTCGGAAGAGCTGATGCGCCTCGTCTGCGAAAAGACATTTCCCGGCGGAAGCTTCGCCACCTATGCAGCCGCAGGCTTCGTGCGCCGCAATCTCGCCGCCGCAGGCTTTACTGTCGAGCGACGCAAGGGTTTTGCCGGCAAGCGGGAAATGCTCTGTGGGATCAAGCCTTAGTAGCCCGAACGGCCCGGCTGCAATTCGCCACCGCCGAGCCACTGACGGATCTTGTCTTCCAGCAGCTCCGGGCTGATCGGCTTGGACATATAGTCGTCCATGCCCGCATCGAGGCAGAGTTCCCGGTCGCTTTCCAGCGCATGCGCCGTCACACCGATCACGGGCACGCGGTGCCCCTGCCCCTGTTCCTTCTGGCGGATCATTCTGGTTGCCTGGTGACCGTTCATGACGGGCATCGAGACATCCATCATGATCAGGCGCGGCGTATGCTGCTCCCAGGCTTCGACAGCTTCCTGCCCGTTATTGACCACGAGGAAGGAAAGCCCGGTTCCCTGCAGGATCTGTGTGAAGACAATCTGGTTGACTTCGTTGTCTTCGGCCACGAGGACATCGACGAAATCGGCAGCGCGCTTCGGAGCGGGTGCAGGCGCCGGCGGCGGCGCCACCTCCACTTCCTTCTGCAGTCGCGTGATCTCCGCCTCGGAGGCCTGCTTGACACGGTTTGCACGCACGACTTCGACAACCGTGTTGCGGAGCAGATTGGCGCGCGCCGGCTTCATCAGATGCGCATGGCCGTTCAGCGCCGCAAATTCTTTCTCCGTCCCCGATATATCCATCGACGTCAGGAAGATGATCGGCAATTCTCCGAAGCGGCTGTCGGCCCGCAGGCGACGGGCGACTTCGGCGCCGTTCATGTCGGGCATATGGTAGTCGAGCACGACGGCATCTACCTTGATGCCGAGATCGGCGGCGGCTTCCAGAATGGCAAAAGCCGTCGCACCACCTTCTGCGGCAACGCCGTCGAAGCCCCAGAGGCTCAACTGTTCGGTCAGGATACGGCGATTGACCTCGTTATCGTCGACGACAAGGACGCGCGCACCCTGCACGTTGATCGGCAGCGGCTTCGGCTCGACGCGAGCAGCGGCAATGGCGAAAGGCAGCTTGACGGTGAAGATCGAGCCCTTGCCCCATTCGCTTTCGACATCGATGTAACCGCCGAAGAGATCGACGAGACCGGCAGTGATTGCCAAGCCCAGGCCCGTGCCTTCATGCCGACGGGTTGACGAGGCGTCGACCTGCGAGAATTTGTCGAAGACCGAGTCCACCTTCTCGGGCGGAATGCCAATGCCGGTATCCTCGATGCGGATGCTGACCATGATCTCGCCGCCGGCGGATGGCTCGGAGCCGATATCGACGAAGACATGGCCGCGCTCGGTGAATTTCACCGCATTGCCGACGAGGTTCGTAACGATCTGGCGGAAGCGCCCGGCATCGCCGATAACGGCTGCAGGCAGATCGGGGGCCGCACGCACCAGAAGCTCGATATCCTTCTCGGCAGCGGGCGAGGAAAGCAGTGTCGCCACATCCTCGACAGCCTCGATCACATCGAAGGCCGCCTTGCGCAGCTTCATCTGCCCCGCATCGATCTTCGAGAAATCGAGGATGTCGTTGATGATCGTCAGCAGCGCGTTGCCCGACTTGACGATGATGTCGACGAAGGTCTTCTGGCGCGTATCGAGATTGGTTTTGGCCAGCAGTTCCGCCATGCCGAGCACACCGTTCATCGGCGTGCGGATCTCGTGGCTCATATTGGCGAGGAATTCCGACTTGGCGCGATCGGCGGCCTCGGCGCGCGACAGAAGCTCCGTCAGCTCCTCCTCGCGCTGCTTCATCTCGGTGACGTCGGTGAAGAGCGCCACCCAGTGCTGCCGTTCGCTGATGGTGGCGTCCATGTTCACCCAGCGCTCGCCGCCGACATGGAAAACGGTGGAGATCGGCTGGCGCGCTGCGATATTGGCGCGCCACTCCTCCAGCGTTTCGACCGCCTTGTCGTGGAAATCGCCGCGATTGGCGCAGAACTGGAAGAGATCGATCCATTCCCGGCCAACGTCCGTCAGTTCGGCCGGAATGTGCAGCACGTCGGCCAGCCCGTCATTGGAAAGCTTGATCACGCCGTCCTGGACGATCGCCAGCCCCTGCGGCATCGCATGCGTCGCATCGCGCATCATCTCGCCGAGGTTTTCGAGTGCCTCGCGCGCCTCATGGATTTCCTGTTCGCGCACCCGCACGGCGGAAATGTCGGAATAGGTCAGCAGGATGCGATTGCTGGAAATGCGCCTGGAGTCGAAGATGACCGACTTGCCGGCAGCCCAGTCGAGCTGGATCGGCTCCGGGTTTGTAGCCTCGAAAAGCCCCTTGCGGAACGTATAGATATCTTCCGGCGCCTGCGTGTCGCCGTAGCGGCCGAGCTCGTGATTGCGCTTGATGACATCGATGAACGGCCGCCCATCGAAACGGTCGTCGAGCGGCAGTTCCCAGATACTGTAGAACTCGTCATTGACGTAGAGAATCGTGTGATCGTTATCGAGGATCAGCACGCCGACCGGCAGCGAGCGCAGGATGCTCTCGATTTCCTGATGCAGCACTTCTTCCTGTTCGCGCGCCTCGATCAATTCCTTCTCGCGCGCTTTCAGCGGAGTGATGTCGGAGAAGGAACCGACGACATAGCGCTTGCCATCAGGTGTGACGACGCGGTTGACGCGGGAGATGACCTGGAAGATTTCCCCGTCGGTATTCGGCAGATTGCTCTCGACCTCGGTCAGAACGCCGTTTCTCAGCGCCCGCAGGTTCTCCCGGTAAATCGCCTCGCCTGCCTCCTGCCCGAACATGTCGTGTTCGGTCATGCCGAGCGCTCTGGAGCGGGCGTGGCCGGTAAAGGTCTCGTAATATTGGTTGGCGTAGACCAGCCGGTGATCCTCGTCGCGCACGAAAGCGGCGACCGGAAGATCCTCCATGATGGTACGCAGCAGGTCGCGCTCCCGCACGCTTTCATGCCAGGCAGTCTCGCTGGCCGGCGCAGGCGTGCTGCCATCTGGCGCAGGCGAACTGCCAGCTGGCGCAGGTTTGCTGCCATTGCGATAGGCGGCATTGACGATCAGCGGACGGCCATCCTCCGCAAAGATGCCGATCGGATGATCGAGATTTTCGAGCGTCTCGCGGATTCGGCCGAGATCGGTGGCAATCGTATCGGCAACTTCAGGAATGGCGCGGTGGGGTTCGCGCGGTTCGAAGATACCGAGCACATAGGCCCGGTCCTGCGAGGGCGAAAAGCTCTCTATCAGCACCCGCTCATGGCTAAGACCGGCAGCGTCGAAGGAGATGGCACTCTCTTCCGTGCCGAAAACCAGCGCACGACGCTCGCGGTCCTCGCGCTCCTCTTCTTCGGGGCGCTCGAAGAGCTCGCGGCTGCGCTGCCCGATGAAATCGGAGATTTCGCGGCCGAAGAAGCGGGCATAGGCCTCGTTGACGGCGACATAGCGGAGTTCGCTGTTTTTGACATAGGCCGGGGTATCCAGATCAGCGATCCGGCGGCAGGCCAGCTCCAAGAGTTCCCCGGTAGAAATCAAAAAGTCTTCACTCCCGCAATGAATGAAATATCCCTTAGAACAACTATAAGGCCAAGGCCTTTAACAAGCTGTTAACCATAAAATTCCACAGGCAATAATTCCAAGCCGGCTCATGAAGTTGATGAATCAGAGTGACAACAAAGGCTTGCACGAAGCTGAAATGGTCAGAAGATCACGGGGAAAACGCCGACAGCCCAATTCAGGTACGGCAAGTATGGAGAAAATTTAATTCCCGCACGGCTTGCGTGACCATCAACGCGCCGAGATCGGAGCAGAGTCTGATCGTGGCTTGAATGACGAGCCTAAAATGAAAGGAATCGACATGTCCGTTCTTCATAAGACAATGGCGGCGGGCCTGATTGCACTGACATTTGCCGGCGCCTCGCTGGCATCAGCCGATACCGCAAACGCCCAGCCGCGCGATGCCTTCTGGGGCGGTGTAGCCGGTGGCGTCGTCGGCGGCCTCGTGGGCGGAGCGATCGCTTCGGGTCCCGCTTATCCGGCACCCTATGCCTATTATCCGCGCTCCTACGCTTACTATCCTGCATATCCTGAATATTATGGCCCGCGCTTCTGCCATCCGGAATGGCGCTACGACCGTTGGGGTCAACCCTATCGCATCGAAGTCTGCAGGCGCTGAGGGTCTTTCCGGCGACGCTTGACCTCCAGCCGACGCCGGGCCATGCATCGCATGGTCAGAGGGAGATTATGCGATGCCGGAACCACTCAAGAACCTTCTGCATCCGGCGCTCGTGCGTGGGATGGCAGATATCATCGCCGCCAACGCGCCGTCTTTCGAGAGCGGCCGGTTCACGGCGCTCGCAACCGATGGCATCGAATCGCTGGAACTCATGGAGCGCGCAGCACTGATCCGTGACGCGCTCTTTGCGACCCTGCCCGAAAACTTTCCCGAGGCTGCCGCAATCCTTGACGCAAGCCTGCCGTCCCCCGGCAAGGCGGGGCTGACGGGCTGGATGCTGCTGCCCGTCAGCCAGTTCATCGCTGTGCGGGGTCTGCAGCATTTCGATATCGCGCTCGATCTCCTGAAAGCGCTGACGCCGCATTTTACCGCGGAGTTCGGTATCCGCCAGTTCATCCATCAGGATCAGGAACGTGCGCTGGCGACGATCACCCCCTGGGTCGATGATCGGAACCATCATGTCCGGCGGCTGGCAAGCGAAGGCACCCGCCCCCGCCTGCCATGGGCGATGCGCCTGCCGCAACTGATCAAGGATCCCTCTCCCCTATGGCCGATCCTGACGGCGCTGATGGACGATCCCGAGGATTATGTTCGCCGCTCCGTCGCAAACAGCCTGAACGACATCGCCAAGGACCATCCGGACCTCGTCGCGGCCTTCATCGCCGAGCATATCGGGGGTGCCTCGGCCGAACGCCGCTGGCTCCTGAAACACGCCTCCCGAACCCTTTTGAAGAAAGGTCACGCTCAGGCGCTCGCCAATTTCGGCTTCGGTGCAGCCGCATCTCTGGAGTGCGAACTGCTGCTGGCGAAGCCGGCAGTGCTTTTCGGTGGAGGACTGGATTTCGAAATCCGCCTGCGCAATGCCGGCGATATCACGCAATCCCTGATGATCGACTATGCCATCCATCACGTGAAGGCCGACGGTTCGCTCTCCCCGAAAGTCTTCAAATGGAAAACCGTCACGCTCGCAGCAGGTGAAGACCATGTCGTGCAGCGCCGCCATGCAATGCGGCCGATCACGACGCGACGCTACTATCCCGGCGAACATCGCATCGCGATCCTGATCAACGGAACCGAGGCTGCCACAGGAAGTTTCGTCCTTTCCATGCCCGCAGAGGCTATTATCGGCACATCCTCTTGACTTTCGATAGGAAATAGACCAAATGCGGCTCAGCTTTCACCTTCCGGCCGCCGCGTGAGCGTGCCACTGCGATAGACGCTGAAGAAGGATAGAGCGCATTCTGATAATGCCGCGACCCAAGTGCGGCAAGACGCGCTGGAAAGTTTTTCCAACTTACAAGTTCCCATTTCACGCGGGGTTCTTGACGCCAGATTGACACCGGACCGCATTCGGCGATCCGGCGTTTTCGTTTGGCGCGCCCTAAAAGGTTATGACTTGACCAATTTTGAATCGCTTGGCGTATCCAAGCCGATCGTCGCCACCCTGTTCCAGCTCGGCATCGAAACGCCGACGCCCATTCAGGCACAGGCAATCCCCCTTCTCATGCAGGGCCGTGATCTCATCGGCCTCGCCCAGACCGGCACCGGCAAGACCGCGGCCTTCGGCCTGCCGCTGATCGAGCGCCTGCTCACCGAGGAAAAGCGCCCGGACAACCGCACCGTCCGCACGCTGATCCTGGCCCCGACGCGTGAACTGGTAAACCAGATCGCCGACAATCTCAGGAAGTTCGTCCGCAAATCGCCGCTTCGCATCAATCTCGTCGTCGGCGGCGTCTCCATCAACAAGCAGCAGCTGCAGCTCGAAAAAGGCACCGACATCCTCGTCGCCACGCCCGGCCGCCTGCTCGACCTCTGCAACCGCAACGCCATCACGCTGACAGCCGTGCGATATCTCGTACTCGATGAAGCCGACCAGATGCTGGATCTCGGTTTCGTGCACGACCTGCGCAAGATCGCCAAGATGGTGCCGAAGCGCCGCCAGACCATGCTCTTCTCGGCAACCATGCCGAAGGCGATTGCCGATCTCGCCAGCGATTACCTGACCGATCCGGTCACGGTCCAGGTGACACCTCCGGGCAAGGCTGCCGACAAGGTCGAGCAGTATGTGCATTTCGTTCCCGGCAAGAACGACAAGACGGTTCTCTTGAAGAAGACGCTGACCGAGAACCCCGATGGCCGCTCCATCGTCTTCCTGCGTACCAAGCATGGCGCCGAAAAGCTCGCGAAGCATCTGGAACAGGTCGGCTATTCCGTCGCCTCCATCCATGGCAACAAGAGCCAGGGCCAGCGCGAACGCGCCCTGAAGGGTTTCCGTGAAGGCTCCATCCAGACGCTGATCGCCACCGACGTCGCCGCTCGCGGCATCGATATCCCGGCCGTCAGCCACGTCTTCAACTACGACCTGCCGGAAGTGGCGGAAGCCTATGTCCACCGCATCGGCCGCACGGCGCGCGCCGGGCGCGATGGCATTGCCATTGCCTTCTGTGCACCCGACGAAGCCCGCCTGTTGCGCGATATCGAAAAGCTGATGGGCATCGATATCAAGGTTGCAAGCGGCGAAGCGCCTGCCGATATGCGTGCCGCTCCCCGCGCCGCCAATCGTGGCCGCGGCCAGAACCAGCAGCGCGGCCAGGGTGGTCAGCGCGAAGGTGGCCAGCGTGAAGGTGGACGCGGACGCGGTGACGGCGAAGCCCGGCGCAGCGAAACCCGCAATGGCAGCGGTCGTCCCGCCGGCCATGGCGATCGCCGCCCGCGTAACGGGGGCGATGCCACTGAAGTCCGCGCCGGTGAGGACCGTCGCGGCGGCCCGCAGCACGATCGCCGCAACCAGGATTTCCGTGGCCAGCGCCGCAACGAACAGGCTCCGGATCACGGCCCGGACAATGATCTGGTCTCGACCTCGGATTTCCGCCCGGCTCGCAAGCCGCAGCAGCAGCGCCCGGCCCAGACGGCCGACGCTAACGGCCATCACCGCGGCAACAAGCAGCATGTCCACGGCCGCCCGCCGCGCAATCACGGCGACCAGCAGCCCCAGGGCGAACAGCGTGGCGACGGCAATGGCGGCATGCGCCGCACCAAGAACCGCAATGGCGGCGGCCAGCGCCGCGAACGGGCATAAGTTTTAACGACAGGCAGGGCCGGAGCGATCCGGCCCATTCTTTTTGCCGTCAGCCGCGGACAGAGTTTGATCCGCCGCCGGAGCAGTAAATAATCACCTGCTCATCTTTTGTGCGCCGTCATACAATTGATCCGGATCCGCGCGGCGCCACTTCTCGGTAAATGCCCAGTTTTTCACCCACTTTTCGCACTGCAGAAGATTTTATGAATCTTCCATGCGAACTGCGCATGGTTCTTGCATTGCCTTTTGCGTTGTATTCAAATGAACAAAAAAGGGGAGCCACACCTTTGGCATTTGATGAAATGATCACCGGAGACGAAAGTCCCCGAGCGCCATATGAGAAATATTTCGAGTGGTACAATAGCCAAGACCGGACGCACCTGATTGCCAAGTCCCGCGATGCGGAAAACATCTTCCGGAAAACCGGCATCACCTTCGCGGTTTACGGCCACGCCGACAGTGCCGAAAAGCTCATTCCCTTCGACATCATCCCCCGCATCATTTCCGGCCGAGAATGGCGCAAGCTCGCGCAAGGCATCGAGCAGCGGGTGATCGCGCTCAACGCCTTCCTCGACGACATCTATCACAAGCAGGAAATCATCCGCGCCGGCCGCATCCCGCGCGAACTGATCGAGAAGAACGTTACCTTCCTGCCCGAGATGATCGGCTTCCGGCCGCCCGGCGGCGTCTACACGCACATTGTCGGCACTGACATCGTGCGCACTGGCGAGGATGAGTTCTATGTGCTGGAGGACAATGCCCGCACGCCGTCAGGCGTCAGCTACATGCTGGAAAACCGGGAAACCATGATGCAGATGTTCCCCGAGCTCTTCCACGAAAACAAGGTGCAGCGCGTCGAGGACTATCCCTATCTCCTGCGCCAGAGCCTCGCTTCGCTCGCACCTCCCGGCTGCAAGGGCAAGCCGCGTGTCGCCGTCCTGACGCCTGGCATCTATAATTCCGCCTACTACGAGCACTCGTTCCTCGCCGACACGATGGGCGTGGAGCTCGTCGAAGGTTCGGATCTGCGTGTCATCGACGGCAAGGTGAAGATGCGCACGACGCGCGGTTACGAGGCGATCGACGTGCTCTATCGCCGCGTCGATGACGACTTCCTCGATCCCCTCACCTTCCGCCCGGATTCAGCCCTCGGCATTCCCGGCATCATGGATGTCTACCGCTCCGGCAACATCACCATCGCCAATGCGCCCGGCACCGGTATTTCCGACGACAAGGCGATCTATTCCTACATGCCCGAGATCGTCGAATTCTATACCGGCCGCAAGCCGATCCTCGAGAATGTGCCGACCTGGCGCTGTTCGGAAGCCGGCAGCCTGAAATATGTGCTGGAGCACCTGGAAGAACTCGTCGTCAAGGAAGTACACGGCTCGGGCGGTTACGGCATGCTCGTCGGCCCGACCGCGTCCAAGAAGGAGCGCGCCGATTTCGCCGAGAAGCTGAAGGCCAAGCCGAGTAACTACATCGCTCAGCCGACGCTTTCGCTGTCCACCGTTCCGATCCTCGTCAACAAGGGTATCGCACCCCGCCATGTCGACCTGCGCCCTTACGTGCTGGTCTCCGACAAGGTGCAGATCATTCCGGGCGGGCTCACCCGCGTGGCGCTGAAGCAGGGCTCGCTGGTGGTCAATTCCAGCCAGGGCGGCGGCACCAAAGACACCTGGGTATTGGAGGACTGATGCTCGGAAGAACTGCAAACGGGCTCTACTGGATGTTCCGGTATATCGAGCGCGCCGAGAATATCGCACGTCTTGTCGATGCCGGCCTGCGCATGTCGCTGACGCGCAGCGACGCTGGCGACGACAATTGGGACGGCGTGCTGCAAAGTGCTGGTGTCCGCGAACTCTATGACGAGACCCATTCGAAGCTGACCGGTCCCGATGCGATCGATTATATGCTGCGCGACCGCCAGAACACGTCGAGCGTCATGTCCTGCATCGATTTCGGCCGCAACAATGCCCGCATGGTGCGCACCGCACTGACACGCGAGACCTGGGAAGCGACCAATGAATGCTGGATCGATCTCAAGGAACTGCTGTCGAAGAAGCTGAAGGCGGCAGAGCTGCCCGAGGTCATCGATGCCATCAAGCATCGCGCCGGCCAGATCCGCGGCGCCTTCCATGGTTCGATGCTGCGCAACGAGCTCTATAATTTCGCGCGCATCGGCACCTTCATCGAGCGGGCCGACAATACGAGCCGCATCCTCGACGTGAAATATTACGTGCTGCTGCCCTCGATCTCACAGGTCGGGTCTTCGGTCGACAACGTTCAGTGGGAGTCGATCCTGCGTTCGGTCTCCGCCCATCGCTCCTACAGCTGGGCCTATGACGGCGAATACCGCGCCGCCAATATCGCCGATTTCCTGATCCTGAACGGTCAGATGCCACGCTCGCTCGCCTATAGCTACGAGAAGATCGTCAGCAACCTCGGTTACATCGCCAAGGATTACGGCGAGCGGCTGGCCGCGCATGATACGGCGGATGCCATTCGCACCACGCTGCAGACATTGAAGATAAAGGATGTCATGGATCAGGGTCTGCATGAGTTTCTCGAGGATTTCGTCGCGCAAAACAACAAGCTCGGCAACGAAATCTCCGATGGCTACCGGTTCTATGCTTAAGCGGGTCAGATCATGAAACTGAAGATCAGCCACCTCACCGAATACCGCTACGACGAACCGGCACAGTTTTCCCTGCAGCGGCTGCGCCTGACGCCGCCGACCACGGGCGGCCAGACCGTGCTCAACTGGTCGCTGCATGTCGAAGGCGCCAAGCCGGAAGTCGAATATGACGACCAGTTCGGCAATCATGTGAACCTCGTGTCGCTGGAAGGCGAACAGCAGGTGACGCGCATTGTCGCCGAAGGCGAGATCGAGACCGAAGACCGCAACGGCATGAGCGGTGCTCATACCGGCTTCTGCCCGCTCTGGCTCTTCCTGCGCGATACGCCGCTGACAAAAAGCGGCAAGCTGGTAAAGGAACTGATCAAGGGCGTAACCGGTGAGAACGAGCTCGCGCGCATGCATGCGCTGATGGCGGCAATCCACGAGAGCGTCGAATACAAGCCCGGCACCAGCAGCACCGAAACCACTGCCGAACAGGCGCTGGAAAAGAAGACCGGCGTCTGCCAGGACCACGCCCATATCTTCATTGCTGCGGCGCGTGCACTGGATGTTCCGGCGCGCTACGTCTCCGGTTATCTGATGATGGAAGAAAAGGTCGATCAGGCCGCCACCCATGCCTGGGGCGAAGCCCATATTCCAGGCCTCGGCTGGGTCGGCTTCGACCCTGCCAACAAGATCTGCCCGGATGACCGTTACGTCCGCATGGCCTCCGGCCTCTGCTACCGCGATGCGGCTCCCGTTTCGGGTATGCGTATCGGTACACCAGGTGAAAAACTGTCGGTCACCGTAAAGGTCGAGGACAACGGCCAGATGCAGAGCCAAAACCAGAGCTGACAAAAACAGGCCGGTTTGCTGCGGCCTCTTTGAGAGTTGAAATAGGCAATAATTGCCGTCGCAACCAGTTCCCTGCTTCGAGCGAGCCTGATGTTAAAACGGTGGGCGGATGCTGTAGGCTGATAAGCGCTTCCCTTGGCGCCGCCGAGAGCACGGAGTTTCTTGCGTCGTCGATACCACGGTTAACGAAACGCTAAATACCCGTATGCAATTTTAAATATATATTAATACAGATTCAATCACATTGGGTACTCCGCCAGCGCTCCCCTTGGTTCCTGGATCATTCAAGTGCAGGTTTCAATTCGGCGGTTTGCAGGACCGTTGAAGTTCCAATTCGTTGGCATGCATGGGTTTTAATCGGAATGATCGCTTTTGTGGTCCGGCTTAAAAGCCGCGCACATTTCATCCTACAGGGCAAAACCGGCCCGAGCACCGGAGCCTTCGCTGGTGCTGCCGATCGTCGCAATCGTACAAGGCAGAGGCTGACCATCCTGATCGCCGGGTTTGCAGTGATGTACCTGACTGTCGGCACGCGCCTCGTCCAATACGGCATCGCAGAACCTGTCGTGACAGGCTCGATCGATTTCAATGCGAACGCCGTGGCCTCCCGCCCGGATGTCCTGGACCGGAATGGCGAACTGCTGGCGACAGATATCAACACCGTGTCGCTGTATGCTGAGCCCCGGCGTATCGTCGATGCCGATGAGGTCGTGGAAAAGCTGGCCACGGTCCTTCCCAATCTCGATTGGAGTGACACTCATAAAAAGCTCCGGTCAGGCTCTGGATTCCAGTGGTTACGGCGCCAACTCACGCCTCGACAGCAGTCTGATATTCTTGCCCTCGGTATACCCGGCATAGGGTTTCGTTTAGAGAAGCGCCGCTTCTATCCAGGCGGCGTCACCGCTTCCCATATTGTCGGTCATGTAAACATTGACAATCTCGGCCTGGCCGGCATGGAACGGTATATCGATCAGCAAGGATACGCCGATCTGCGAGCTGCGGGATTGACGAATGGCACCCGGCTTGAACCGGTCCGTTTGTCGGTTGACGTTCGTGTTCAGCATATCGCTCGTGAAGTCGCCGCACGCGCAATGAAAGACTATCAAGCCGAGGCGGCCGGTGCCGTGATCCTCGATGTTGAGACCGGCGAGGTTATCGCCATGGCGTCGGTCCCCGACTATGATCCGAACCAGCCTTCCCGCACGCTTCCCGACGGCACTGTGGACAAGGAATATGAAAAGGGCTGGTTCAACCGGATCAGCAATGCGACCTTTGAAATGGGCTCCACCTTCAAGAGCTTCACACTTGCGATGGGTCTGGATGCCGAAAAGATTACTTTGAACTCGGTTGTCGATGCTTCCCGCCCCATCCGAATGGGCGGTTTTACGATCAAGGATTTCAAAGGCAAGAACCGGCCTCTCTCCATCCCTGAAGTATTCCAGTATTCGTCGAATATCGGCACCGCGGCAGTTGCCGACAGGGTCGGGATCGAAGGTCACCGGGAATTCCTGACAAGGCTTGGACTTCTTTCGAAGATGGAAACGGAAATGCCGGGGGTCGCCGCGCCCACACAACCCCGGACATGGAAGAAGATCAATTCCGTCACTATCTCGTTCGGACATGGGGTCGCCACTACCCCGCTGCAAACCGCTGTCGCGGCCGCAGCCCTCATCAATGGTGGAAACCTGACCAACCCAACCTTTCTTCCGCGCTCCAAAGACGAGGCAGCGAGCATTTCACGCACCGTCATCAAGGAAAAAACGAGCGCCGATATGCGATTTCTCTACACTTGGAACGGGCTGAAAGGCTCCGGCCGCGCCGCACAGGTAGAGGGCTTCAACGTCGGCGGAAAAACCGGGACGGCCGATAAGGTGATTAATGGCCGATATGCCAGTGACATCAACTTCAACGCTTTCGTGGCGGGCTTCCCGATGGACAAGCCGAAATACATCGTCCTGACGATAATCGATGCTCCCAAAACCGGTATCCATGGCGGACGAACAGCGGCTTCCACCGCAGCCCCGATGGCGAAGGAAATCATTGCTCGAACAGCCGCCCTGCTTGACGTCAAGCCACGATTTGGCGCTGAAGGGAATCCGCAATTCCTTGTCAACTACTAATAGGGCAATCGGGCACTTGGAATGACAGGTCCTGTTAGTGCGGGGCAGCTACGTTGAGAGCTCTGTATCAGGGCAATCTCTTGGCCGATTATTTCCAGATATACCTGCGCGACGAGGCCTATCCCGATCTACCCGACGACTACACCGATGAAACGATCGCCCGCCGTCTCGTGGCCGGGCCGCATGCGGTCATTTTCCACATAGTGCGCACTATGCCCGTGCCGTGGCGATCGATCATTTTATTCAACTCTGCATTGGTAAATCGAACACTTGGGATTCCAGAAATGAACGTTCGCCCCTACAATGCATCATGGCACGTCTTTCTGGAACAGACCGTGCGCGCCCGCCGCTTCTGCCGGAAGCGGTTGACGAATGCATGGGACCCGACAAGCCGCGGATCCGCTCAGGTGGCACACGTATGGATATTGCAGCCTCATGAAGTTGGAAAAGTTCTTCATACCCTCCGACGAGACAGATGCACGATTGGAAATCGTCGCAGCCAAGCCTCAACGCGAAGGGCCATATCCGACAATTATTTTCAATCATGGCTCTACCGGACGGGGGCATAATCAATCCCTGTACACAAGGACCATGTGTCCGCCTGTTGTTGGAAACTACTTCGTCGAACGAGGCTGGATGGTTCTCTTTCCGCAACGCCGGGGCAGAGGAAAATCAGGTGGAAACTATGGAGAGGGACTTGCTCCGGACGGCTCCGGCTATTCCTGCAATGTCGAAATTACGATTGCGGGTTTCGAGCGGGCCGTCGCGGATGTGGATGCTGTCGTGCGCCATCTTCGCGGTCGCTCCGATGTGGATCAGAGCCGGCTTGCCATCGGGGGAGTTTCACGCGGCGGCATCTTGTCCGTAGCCTATGCGGGTATGCGCCCGGCCACGTTCCAGGCTGCCATCAATTTCAACGGTGGTTGGCTCGGGAGAGGATGCGCCACTCATGAAATTGTAAATCCGGCTATTTTTGAACGTGGAGCATCAGCGGGAATTTCAACGCTTTGGTTGCACGGAAGTCATGACCAATATTATCGAATAGGGCACTGCAGAGGAAATTTCGAACGATTCCTCCTGGCGGGCGGAGAAGGAAAATTCATTGCTGCTCCTGCAGGCCATGCGTTGCTGTTTAAGCCGGCGTTGTGGAAGAGCCATCTCGATCACTACATGGACGGCCTTGTCCTGTCGCGTAATCCCGACAGACCGTCAGAAAACCCGAGCGGGGGATCCGAAGGTTAGGCTGCGCGCGGGTTTTCGGATGGTCTGTTCGAGTTTCGAACAATGGGGATTTCGGGGTAACCGATTTGCCGAAGCTATCGGACAAAGGAGAGGCTATGTCGTTTAGCGAGCAGCAATTCATCTGGTCTGTCCGCCGTAACCCGATAAATGCCGAATTGCTAACCCGGTTGGGGCCCCTCCAGATTCCTCAAGGTATTCTGACCGCTGGCTGCCTCGTGCAGACAATTTGGAATCTGAAGTCCGGCTATGACCCTCGGTACGGGATAAAGGATTACGACGTCTTCTACTTTGATGACTCCGACCTATCCTGGGACGCCGAAGACGTCGTCATTCGCCGGGTGCAGCAGGCGGTCGCCGATCTGCCCGTAACGGTGGAGATCAAGAACCAGGCTCGGGTCCATCTCTGGTACAAGAACAAGTTCGGAGCGGAATATCCAACGTTGCAAAAGGCCGAGGATGGCATCGACCGCTACCTCACGCTTTGCACAAGGGTCGGTATTCGCCTTTACGACGGCAGCCTTTATGCGCCTGACGGCTTGGAGGACATGTGGAATGGCATCCTGCGCCTGAACCCTCTCAATCCTCAGCGTGGCCTATTTCTGGATAAATGCACCCAGTATTTGCAGCGATGGCCCTGGCTAACGACTATCGATGATCAAATCGGAGATAGCCATGTGCTGCCGTAATGACCGTCCGCATTGCGCCATTCCGACCTTTTCACGGAATTCCAGCCTTCAGGATAAACCCGCCAGCACTGGACTTTCCGTAAATTTCTGTCGCAAAAGCCACCCGTAGAAGTCGGCGTTTCGCGACAGAAAGTATTCCACATTTCAGCTGCAGGCGGGGGGCTCCCCCCGCTTTCCCGTCGATTTGCGGTCGGATACGCCCTGTTAGTGGCTGTCCTTGCCGACTGCACTCCCGCGACATCCCTTGAGGAAGTCGAGGTCGGCGCCGGTATCGGCTCCTTCGACATGCTGCTGGTGCAGGAACGCATAGCCCGACGTCGGCAGATCGTGGTTCGGCTGCCATTCGGCGAGACGACGCGCCAGTTCCTCTTCGGAAATGTCGAGATGCAGACGGCGGTTCGGCACGTCAAGCTCGATCATGTCGCCGTTCTTGACAACCGCGAGCGGGCCACCGACAGCGGCTTCCGGCGAGGTGTGCAGCACCACGGTGCCGTAAGCCGTGCCGGACATGCGGGCGTCGGAAATACGCACCATGTCGGTGATGCCCTTCTTGAGCACCTTCGGCGGCAGGCCCATGTTGCCGACTTCGGCCATGCCCGGATAGCCCTTCGGACCACAGTTCTTCATGACCATGACGCAGTTCTCGTCGATATCGAGATTGTCGTCGTTGATCTTGGCCTTGTAATCGTCGATGTCCTCGAACACGACCGCCCGGCCCTTGTGCACCATCAGGTGCGGCGAGGCGGCAGACGGCTTCAGGACCGCACCCTTCGGCGCGAGATTGCCGCGCAGGACGACGATGCCGCCCGATTGCGTCAGCGCCTTGTCAGCCGGAAGGATGACGTCCTCGTTCCAGTTGACGACATCCTTTACTTCGTCCCAGACGGTGTCGCCCGATACCGTCAGCGCATCCTTGTGCAGCAGGCCGGCTTCGCCGAGGCGCTTCAGCACGACCGGCAGGCCGCCGGCATAGAAGAACTCTTCCATCAGGTACTTGCCCGACGGCATCAGGTTGACGATGGTCGGCACGTCGCGGCCGCAACGATCCCAGTCGTCGAGCGTCAGATCGACGCCGACGCGGCCGGCCATGGCGAGCAGATGGATGACGGCATTGGTCGAACCGCCAATCGCCGCATTGGTGCGGATGGCGTTTTCGAAGGCCTGCTTCGTCATGATTTCGGAAGGCTTCAGGTCGTCCTTGACCATCTGCACGATACGGCGGCCGGTGAGCTGCGCCATGACCTTGCGGCGGGAATCGACGCCCGGGATCGCAGCGTTGCCGGAAAGTGCCATGCCGAGCGCTTCAGCCATGGATGCCATGGTGGAAGCCGTGCCCATCGTGTTGCAGGTGCCCGAAGAACGGCTCATCGAAGCTTCGGCTTCCAGGAATTCGGCCTGCGTCATCTCGCCGGCCTTCACCATTTCGGAGAACTTCCACAGATGCGTGCCGGAGCCGACGCGCTCACCGCGGAAGTAACCGTTCAGCATCGGGCCGCCGGTGACGACGATCGACGGAAGGTCGACGGAGGCTGCGCCCATGATCAGCGACGGCGTGGTCTTGTCGCAGCCGACGAGAAGCACGCAACCGTCCATCGGCTGGCCGCGGATCGCTTCTTCGACTGCGAGAGCGGCAAGGTTGCGGTACATCATCGCGGTCGGGCGGAAGGTATTTTCGGAGGCCGAGAAAACAGGCACTTCGAGCGGGAAACCGCCGGCTTCCCAGACACCCGCCTTCACCTTTTCGGCGAGCTCGCGCAGGTGACCGTTGCACGGCGTCATGTCCGACCAGGTGTTCAGGATGCCGATGACAGGGCGGCCGTCGAACAGGTCGTGCGGATATCCCTGGTTCTTAAGCCAGCCGCGGTGGTAGATCACGTCGCGGCTCGTGCCGCCGTACCATTCCTGCGACCTCAGCCTGCGCGGCCATTCTGCTTTCTTCTTCATAGTCTCCGTCCTTCAGGATACCCCCTGATCGCCTCGTACGATCAGGGTTATCGCGCTTCGTCTCAAGCCAGTGTGTAGGCCGTCTTGACGGTTGTATAGAATTCGGCGGCGTACTTGCCCTGCTCGCGCGGGCCGTAGGACGAGCCCTTGCGGCCGCCGAAAGGAACGTGGAAATCGACGCCGGCGGTCGGCAGGTTGACCATCACCATGCCGGCCTCGGCATTGCGCTTGAAATGCGTCGCATGCTTCAGGCTGGTCGTGGCAATGCCTGATGACAGGCCGAACGGGGTGTCGTTGGCGGTTGCCAGCGCCTCCTCGTAGTCCTTCACCCGGATCAGCGAGACGACAGGTCCAAAAATCTCTTCGCGCGAGATGCGCATCTGGTTGGTCGCTTCGGTAAACAGCGTCGGCTGCAGATAAAAGCCCGGCGTTTCGCGCGAAACGAGTTCGCCGCCGAAGGCGAGCCTGGCGCCTTCCTTTTTGCCGATCTCGATATAGTCGGTATCGGTCTTCAGCTGCCGGTCATCGACGACGGGGCCGATATGGGTGCCCGGCTTCATGGCGTGATCGACGACGATGGTCTTCAGCTTTTCGGTGAGCGCAGCAACGAACTTGTCGTGGATGCCCTCGGTGACGATCAGCCGCGACGAGGCCGTGCAGCGCTGGCCGGTGGAGAAGAAGCCGGAATTGGCGGCTGCTTCGACGGCGACGCTCAGGTCGGCATCGTCGAGCACGACCATCGGGTTCTTGCCGCCCATTTCAAGCTGGAACTTGCGGTTATGTTCGAGCGAAGCGGTAGCGACGCGCTTGCCGGTGCCGACCGAACCGGTGAAGGTGATGCCGGAAATATCGGGACTGTCGAGCATCGTCTGGCCGACCACGGAGCCCTTGCCCATGACGAGGTTCAAGACACCCTTCGGCAGCCCTGCCCTGTGCAGAATATCGACGATCGCCCAGCCACAGCCAGGCACCAGATCGGCCGGCTTGAAGACGATGGTGTTGCCGTAGCAGAGCGCCGGCGCGATCTTCCAGGCCGGAATGGCGATCGGGAAATTCCAGGGCGTGATGATGCCGACGACGCCGAGCGGCTCGCGGGTGATCTCGACGCCGATGTTCGGACGCACCGAGGGAATGACTTCGCCGGCAAGACGCAGCGCTTCGCCGGCGAAGAATTCGAAGATCTGCGATGCACGGATCGTTTCACCGATGGCTTCCGGCAGTGTCTTGCCTTCTTCGCGTGCCAGCAGAGCGCCGAGCTCGTCCTTGCGCGCCATGATCTCGTCGCCGGCCTTCTTCAGGATGACATGACGTTCCCAGATGCCGGAACGCGACCAGGCCGGAAAGGCAGCCTTGGCGGCCGCGATCGCCGCCTTGGTATCGTCGGCACTCGCCTGAGCGTAGAGGCCGACAACCTCGTTCGTATCGGACGGGTTGATGTTCTCGACGCCATTTGCGCCGGTCCATTCGCCGGCAATGAGATTCTGATGGACGGTCATGGCCTTGGAGCCTCCTTTGGACAAGTGACCGGCCACTTCATGGCGGCCGGCCTTGGAAATCAGAGCTGCTTGACGGCGATTTCTTCCTCGGCAGCAACCTTCAGCGGATTGCGCAGCGGCAGGCCGAACTCGGCCACCTCGATTTCGAAGACATCGCCCTCTTCCGCCTTGATGCCATCGGCAAAGGAAAGCGTCGCCGTACCGAACATATGGACGTGGATGTCGCCCGGCACGCGGAAGAGGCCATACTTGAAATGGTGGTATTCGAGGTTGGCGAAAGTGTGAGACATGTTCGCTTCGCCGGAGAGAAACGGCTTTTCGAAGATCACATGGTTTCCGCGCTTGATGCGCGACGTGCCGCGGATATCCTCAGGCGCAACACCGATCCGGATTTCCGGACCGAAGCTTGCCGGACGCAGCTTGGAATGGGCGAGGAAGAGATAGTTGATCCGCTCGGTGACGTGATCGGAAAACTCGTTCGACAGCGCAAAGCCGATGCGGAACGGCGTGCCGTCCTTGGCAATGACGTAGATGCCGGCCATCTCAGGCTCTTCGCCGCCATCGAGCGCGAAGGACGGAGAAACGAGCGGCGCGCCCGGAGCAGCAGCGCCATAGCCATTACCCTTGTAGAACCACTCGGGCTGCACGCCCTTCTGGCCGGCAGCCGGCTTGCCGCCTTCAAGACCCATCCTGAACATCTTCATGGAGTCGGTCAGCGTTTCCTCTGCCGCCTCGGACGTCTTCTTGTGCATGGAATCGCGCGTTGCCGCGGAGCCAAGGTGGGTCAGGCCCGTGCCGGTCAGATGCAGGTGCGCGGCATCGGGATGGGTGATCGGCGGCAGGAAGCGTCCCTCCGCATAGGCCTTTTCAAGATCGACGGCATCGCCGTATCCGTGAGCCTCGATGACGGAGACGAGCGACTTGCCGCTGTCTGCGGCTTCCAGCGCCAGAGCGTAGACGCTCGTTGCACCCTTGACGGTCTTGGCGACGGCACCCGGTTCACGCACGGCGACGATGATCTCTCCGCTTGCGCCCTTGATCTGCGAAATAAGCACGTTCCTGATCCTTTCGTTTGGCGATGACAAAGCTCCGCCGCTCCGGCTCCATCCGGAGCCGGAATTCAATTTTCATATGACTTCGAATGCTCGGGCTGAGTTAGGCCTCAGCCCTTGTTCTTGTTGTAGACGTCGAAGAAGACGGCAGCGAGAAGCACCGCACCCTTGACCATCTGCTGGGAGTCGGTGCCGAGCCCGTGGATCGACATGCCGTTGTTCATGATACCCATGATCAGAGCGCCGATGACAGCGCCCGTGACCTTGCCAACGCCGCCCTGTGCCGATGCGCCGCCGATGAAGCAGGCCGCGATCACGTCGAGCTCGAGACCGAAGCCGCCCTTGGCCGTTGCCGAGTTGAGGCGCAGCGCAACGATCAGACCAGCCAGACCGGCAAGCAGACCCATATTTGCGAAGGTGAGGAAGGTCAGGCGCTCGGTGTTGATGCCGGAGAGCTTCGTTGCCTTCTCGTTACCGCCCATCGCGTAGATACGGCGGCCGATCGTCGTGCGACGGGTGATGAAAGCGTAAGCCGTGATCAGCACCAGCATGATGACGAGCACGTTCGGGAAGCCCTTGTAGATCGACAGCTGATAGCCGAGCGCCAGGATGGCGAGAGCGACGATGCCGTTCTGTGCGATGAAGAAGCCCAGAGGCTCGACGTCATTGCCATGCTTTTCGTTCGACTTGCGCGCGCGCCACGCCAGATAGACGAGGGTCACGGCGCCGATGACGGTCAGGATGAGCGAGGTCGAGTTGATGCCGCCCATATCGAAAAGGTTGGGCAGGAAGCCGATGCTGATCAGCTGGAAAGCCGGTGGGAACGGACCGATGCTGGTGCCCGTTCCGGCTCCCGTCATCACGGTCAGCGTCAGGCCGCGGAAGACCAGCATGCCGGCGAGCGTGACGATGAAGGACGGTATCTTGTGATAGGCGACGAAATAACCCTGGAGGCCGCCGACCAGCGCACCCACGGCCAGACAAATAACGGTCGCGAGCACATAGTTCATATGCCACTGCACCGTCATGACGGCGGCGATGGCGCCGATGAAACCGACGACGGAGCCGACCGAGAGATCGATATGGCCGGCAACGATCACCAGCAGCATGCCCAGCGCCATGACGACGATGAACGAGTTCTGCAGGATGATGTTCGTCAGGTTGAGCGGCCTGAAGAGAACGCCGCCGGTCGAGATCTGGAAGAACACCATGATCGCGATGAGCGCGATGAACATGCCGTATTCACGGATGTTACCGCGAACAAATTCGCCGATGGAGACGACGCGCCCCTGCTCGGTGATGGGTTGATTGATCGGGGTCATTGTTTCTTCTCTCCTGAGCGCATGATGGCGCGCATGATGGTTTCCTGGCTCGCTTCTCCCTTCGGCAGTTCCGCAACGATCCGTCCTTCATTCATGACGTAGATGCGGTCGCACGTACCAAGAAGCTCAGGCATTTCCGACGAAATCATCAGAACGCCTTTACCGTCAGCCGCGAGCTGGTTGATGATAGTATAAATTTCATATTTGGCGCCAACATCAATGCCGCGCGTCGGTTCGTCCAGGATCAACACTTCGGGATCCGAGAACAACCATTTCGACAGAACGACCTTCTGCTGGTTGCCGCCCGACAGGTTGACCGCTTCCTGGAAGATGCTGGAGGAACGGATGCGCAGCTTCGACCGATAGTCGGAGGCGACCCGCGATTCCCTGACACTGTCGATGACGGTGGCTTTCGACACCGCTTCCAGATTGGCAAGCGTCGTGTTGTGAACGATCGTCTCGCCCAGCACGAGGCCGAGATGCTTGCGGTCCTCGGTCACGTAGGCGAGACCGGCGTCGATTGCCTTGCGCACCGTCGTCGTGTCGACCTTCTTGCCGTCGACGAAGACGTCGCCGGTGATCTTGTGGCCGTAGGACTTGCCGAAGACGCTCATGGCGAATTCGGTGCGGCCGGCGCCCATCAGTCCGGCGATGCCGACGACCTCGCCCTTGCGGACATGGACGTTGATGTCGTGCAGGACCTGGCGGTCGCGATGCTGCTGGTGGAAGGCGTTCCAGTTCTTGACTTCGAAGATCGTCTCGCCGATCGGCACGGAGCGCGGCGGATAACGGTCGGCGAGGTCACGGCCCACCATGTTCTTGATGATGATGTCTTCGCTGATCTCGTCCTTGTGACAGTCGAGCGTCTTGACGGTCATGCCGTCGCGCAGGACCGTGATCTGGTCGGCGACCTTGCGGATCTCGTTCAGCTTGTGGGAAATGATGATCGAGGTGATGCCCTGCTTGCGGAATTCCATCAGCAGGGTGAGCAGCGCATCGGAATCGCTTTCGTTCAGCGATGCGGTAGGCTCGTCGAGAATGAGCAGCTTGACGCTCTTCGACAGTGCCTTGGCAATCTCGACCAGCTGCTGTTTGCCGACGCCGATGTCGGTGACAAGCGTGTTCGGAGATTCCGCCAGGCCCACCTTGGCGAGCAATTGCTTCGTGCGATTGAACGTCTCGCCCCAACTGATGACGCCGTTCGTGGCGTTTTCATTACCGAGGAAGATGTTTTCGCCGATTGAAAGCTGGGGCACCAGCGCCAGCTCCTGGTGGATGATGACGATACCGATTTCTTCGGAATCCTTCAGAACCTTGAAGTTGCGCACATCGCCTTCATAGACGATGTCGCCATCATAGCTTCCTGCCGGATAGACGCCGGAGAGTACCTTCATCAGGGTCGACTTGCCGGCCCCGTTTTCGCCCACCAATGCGTGGATCTCACCCTGGCGAACCCTGAGGTTCACATTCTCGAGCGCCTTGACGCCCGGGAACGTCTTGGTGATGTTCCGCATTTCGAGGATTGTATTTTCCATGACTAAAAACCCAACGCCGCGATCAGAAATGACCCGGCGATCATAGAATCGAAGACCGGAACCCGCAATCGCGCGGGTTCCGGCCATTCATATTACTTCAGCTGGTCTTCTTTGTAGTAACCGCCGTCAACGAGAACCGTCTTGTAGTTCTCCTTGGTCACGGCGACCGGCTTCAGCAGGTAGGACGGAACAACCTTGACACCGTTGTCGTAGGTCTTCGTGTCGTTGACTTCAGGCTCCTTGCCGGACATGACGGCATCTACCATCTGAACGGTAACCTTCGCCAGATCGCGGGTATCCTTGAAGATCGAGGAATACTGCTCGCCAGCGATGATCGACTTGATCGACGGGATTTCCGAGTCCTGGCCGGTAACGACAGGCAGCGGCTGCCCAGCCGAACCGTAGCCGACGCCCTTCAGCGACGAGAGGATACCGATCGACAGACCGTCGTAAGGAGACAGGACAGCGTCAACCTTGGCGTCGGTGTAGTTAGCCGAGAGCAGGTTGTCCATGCGGGCCTGGGCCGTTGCCGGATCCCAACGCAGCGTGCCGACCTTGTCCATGCCGGTCTGGCCGGACTTCACGACGAGCTTGCCGGAGTCGATGTAGGGCTGCAGGACGGACATTGCGCCATCGTAGAAGAAGAAGGCGTTGTTGTCGTCAGGCGAACCGCCGAAGAGTTCGATGTTGAACGGGCCCTTGCCGTCCTTGAGGCCGAGCTTGTCGACGATCGTGCCAGCCTGGAGAACGCCAACCTGGAAGTTGTCGAACGTGGCATAGTAGTCGACATTGGCCGAGTCGCGGATCAGACGGTCATAAGCGATGACCTTGATGCCGGCGTCATGAGCCTTCTGGAGAACGTCCGACAGGGTCGTGCCGTCGATCGAAGCGACGACGAGAACCTTGGCGCCCTTCGTGACCATGTTTTCGATCTGCGAAAGCTGGTTCGGAATATCGTCGTCAGCATACTGCAGGTCGGTCTGGTAGCCGGCAGTCTGGAGCTGCTTGACGATGTTGTTGCCGTCGTCGATCCAGCGAGCCGAAGCCTTCGTCGGCATTGCGATGCCAACCAGACCCTTGTCCTGTGCCATTGCCGGCATAACGAACGATGCGACGCCGAAGGCGGCCGCAGCCATCAATGAGATAATGGATTTCATTTCTCTCTCCCTTGTTAAAGATTTACGGACGAAAAATCGCCCGCCCCGAAACTGTGGCAGGTTCCGTATTGGATAGTTACTTCAGATGGTGAGAAACGAAGTAGGTCTCCTCCACGATCTCACACGTGTTGAGTGCCAACCAGCACACGGCGGCAAACTGGTATGGATTCCTATAACTGTCAAATAGAATAACTGGCAATGTGCATAACAAATTTGGTATATCGTTAAAAAGTATTACTTTTAATGGAACACAGTGGGGAGGCTGCAACCATGACGATCATCTCCGGGCCGTTTTCGTTGGAACATGTCGACATCAACAGCGACAATTTTGGCGATGACAGCCTTTTGCGCGCGGGACTTAAGCTGAATCACCTGCGAATGATTGTCGCAATCGAAGATAGCGGGCAGATTTCCGCCGCCGCCGAAGTGCTGAACATATCGCAGCCGGCAGCGTCGCGAATGCTGTCCGATATGGAGTCGATCGTGAAGACTCCGCTCTATGAGCGTGTCGCCCGCGGCGTGGTGCTCACCACCTTCGGCGAAGCTCTCGCCAGGCGTGCGCGAAAGATCCTTCTGGAGCTCAGGGAAGCGAGCCGCGAGATCGGCGAATTGAAGAGCGGCAAGGGCGGCTCGGTCTTTATCGGCGCCGTCACCGCACCCGCCATGAGCCTCGTCGTTCCCGCCATCAATACGGTGCGCAAGACCTTTCCGGGCATCGAGGTCAACATCCAGGTCGAGACCAGCAACGTGCTGGCGCGCGAGCTTCTCGCCGCCCGCCACGACTTCATTATCAGCCGCATCCCCGATGACCTGAACCCGCGCCTTTTCGAGGTCCGCGAGATCGGCACAGAGAAGGCCTGCCTGATCGTGCGCAGCGGCCATCCCCTGTTAAAGAAGAGAAACAGGCCGAGCAGCCTCTCGGAGATCAAGGATTACGACTGGGTATTCCAGCCGCCCGGCACGCTGCTGCGCCGCACGATCGAGGATATCTTCCTGTCGCGCGCCGTCCAGCTTCCGGAAAATATCGTCAACACCTCTTCGCTGCTGCTGACCTGCGCGATCATCTGCGAGACGGATGCGATCGCCCCTGTTGCCGTCGATGTCGCCCAGTTTCTCGCCTCGCAGAGTTCGAAAGCATCCGATGTGCGCATCCTGCCGATCGATTTCGAGATCAACGTCAAGCCCTACAGCCTGATCACCGTGCGCGAGCGCGCCCTGCCCCCAAGCGCCCGGCTGCTCTACGACCTCGTCCTGGAAGAAAGCATCCGGCAGGCCGAAAGGTAGGATCCCGCGCCGAAATCCAGCCCGGCGCCAACTTGCCGCCGTCTAATGCGCCCGCGTAAAAAGGAAGGCGCATGCTGTTCGGACAATCCATATTCCAATCCGTTCTCGAACGGCTGAAAGAGGAAGAAGACGCGGCCGGCGAAATGGAAGAGCCGGTCAGCCATCGCGTTTCCGGCTTCAGCACCGGTCTCGCTTTCGATGTGATGGAAGGTGTATCGGCCTCTTCGCAGCGGGTCGGCCAAGCCTATTTCGACAATCTCGGCCCCGATCCTGCACTCGAGGAGCCTCCCCCACCGGCGCCTGAGCCGGAACCGGTCATGCCGGATCATCTCGCCCGCATTGCACCGGAAGAGATTGCCGCAGAATTGTCGATTGCGGCCCACGATACGCTGCAGACGCTGAACGAGAAGCGGCGCGCCTTCGCCAAGACCAATCATCCTGACGGCGTCGCCCAGCCGTTCCGCGCCAATGCAAACAGGCGTATGATGATCGCCAATCTGCTGATCGACGAGGCGCTGCGCCGGCTGGCGCGCTGACTATTCCGCCTTTTTCTCTTCGTCGGTTGCAGGCTTTTCCTCACCCTCGTCCTCGGATGCGGCAGGCGCCGGTGCTTCCGGAGGCTTCGGGTTGAAGGCCCAGATCAGCATATAGAAGGAATAGACGCCGGCGCCGCCCGCAAGCATGCCCCAGAAGGGATCGCCTGTCGTGAATTCGACGACCGCCCAGCCAAGGCATACAACGACAATAAGGATACGGACCCAGAGGTGCCGATAGGCCGAATGATTGGGATCGATAAGCTGCATCTCTGTCTCATTGTCGCATTGACCCGTCTCACTCTTGTGATGACCCGTCTCACTCTGGTGATGACGCCGTCTCACTCTTGTGATGACCACACTTGTCTTTAGGATGGATTTCACAAATGTGAAAGGGCCGCGGGCTTGACGTGGCGACAGGAAAATGGAATGAAAATTCTAAACTTATATCAATTCGGTTTATTTGTTCCGAATCCAGGGAGGCAGTAATGACAGTGAGATTTGGTCTTCTCGGCGCCGGCCGCATCGGCAAGGTCCATGCGAAAGCGGTCAGCGGCGATGCCAATGCAAAGCTCGTGGCCGTCGCCGACGCCTTCCCGCAGGCTGCCGAAGCGATCGCGTCCGCCTATGGCTGTGAAGTGCGCAGCATCGAAGCGATCGAGGCCGCCAAGGATATCGACGCCGTCGTCATCTGCACGCCGACCGATACGCATGCCGACCTGATCGAGCGTTTCGCCCGTGCCGGCAAGGCGATCTTCTGCGAAAAGCCTGTTGACTTGAATGTTGCGCGCGTAAAAGCCTGCATCAAGGTCGTGGAAGAAACCGGCGCCAAGCTGATGGTCGGCTTCAATCGCCGCTTCGACCCGCATTTCATGGCGGTCCGCAAGGCCATCGACGACGGCAAGATCGGCGATGTCGAGATGGTGACGATCACCTCGCGCGATCCCGGCGCCCCGCCGGTCGATTACATCAAGCGTTCCGGCGGCATCTTCCGCGACATGACGATCCACGATTTCGACATGGCCCGCTTCCTGCTCGGCGAAGAGCCGGTCTCGGTCGTCGCGACCGCAGCCGTCCTCGTCGACAAGGCGATCGGCGAAGCCGGCGATTACGACAGCGTCTCGGTCATCCTGCAGACCGCTTCCGGCAAGCAGGCCGTCATCTCCAATTCCCGCCGTGCCACCTATGGCTACGACCAGCGCATCGAAGCGCACGGTTCCAAGGGCGTCGTCTCGGCCGAAAACCAGCGCCCGGTCTCGATCGAAATCGCCAACGGCGACGGTTATACCCGCCCGCCGCTGCACGATTTCTTCATGACCCGCTACACGGAAGCCTATGCCAACGAGATCGCCAGCTTCATCTCGGCGATCGAAAAGGGTTCGAAGATCACGCCGTCAGGCGCCGATGGCCTGGCAGCGCTGGCGCTTGCAGACGCGGCCGTCCAGTCCGTCAAGGAAGGCAAGCTCATCAGGATCGGCTGACCGCCCTCTCCCGACGGTCGCCATTATGAGATGGCCGGGCTCTCGCCCGGCCATTTCTCGTTTGATGACGCGCGGGCGGACCTGAAAAGGCCCCTCCCCAACCCCTCCCCACAGGTGGGAGGGGCTTAAACTGCCGCACCCGTTTTCCACATTCTCAACGCTTCGGGAAGGACAAGGCGGTGCTCTGGGTTAGCCCCTCCCCCTTGTGGGGAGGGGTTGGGGAGGGGTTTCCCCCCGGTACAGCCACATCCTCAATCCCCACCCTGGCCTCCCGCCACCACAATATCCTCATCAATCACAGCAAGCGCCCGGTTCAGATGTCCCTCGAAGACGAGGTTCTGCTCGTCGGCGGCGACCCTCAGCTCCGGCATGCCCTCCATGCGCACCACATGGGATTGGCCGAGCCCCTCCTCGATCCCCTGCCGCAGCAGATCGTAATAGCGGGTGCCGACCCCGGTGATGGCAATCGGCATGCGCTCCGTCAGGCTCAGCATGCGCGACAATCCGTTGCCGAGTGCCAACCCCGCCTGCCGGAAGGCAAAGCCCGAGATGCGGTGGCCCTGCCGCGCCCTGGCCGCGATCTTGTCGAGTTCGGCCAGCGGCACGAACTTTGCCGGGATCGTGTCGAGCGGCACTTCGAAGGCGGTGCGCAGGATGGCATAGAAGCCGGCATAGGCCTCGATGCAGCCGCGCGTGCCGCAGCGGCAAAGCCCGCCATTGGCCATATGCAGCATGTGCCCGAAATTGGGCGCCGAGACGTCATGCCCGCCATGGCTCGTCCGCCGGACTATACCGAGCCCGATGCTGTGCCCGAGCGAAAGGGCAGCCAGCGAGCGGAAATCCGCGCCTTTGACATTCTCCTCATGGGCGCCGAGTGCTGCGGCCACCAGCAGCGTCTCGTTGTCGAGGATGATCTTCGCCTGCCATTCCGGCCGGAGCGCCGATTCGAAATCGATCTGGTCGCTTCCGAAGATCGGCGACCAGACGAGAACCGGCTCGGAGGAATTGACCAGACCCTTGCTGCTGATCGAGATGAGCAGCACCTTCTGCTGTTCGATCCGCGAGCGGGCGAGGATGCGCAAAAGCCCCTCCCGCACCGAATTCGTGAAGCGGGAAGCCCCATCAGGATCATGCGACCTTTGCTCGCTGAAACGGTCGATCAGCTTGCCGGCGTAATCGACCAGCGAATATTGCACCGCATCCGAGGATATGATGACGACGATGAGATAGCCGCAGTCCCGCCGCTGGCGCAAAAGCACGCGCGGCCGCCCGCGTCCGCTGGCGGGCTGCTGCTCGGATTTTTCGATGATCTGCGCCTTTTCGAGATCGGCGGTGATCGCAGAAATCGTTGCGGAGGACAGCCGCGTGAACTCGGATATTTCCGTGTGAGCAAGCGGCCCGTGGCGGCGGAGAGTGGCGAGCACAAGCACGCTGTTTCTCTGCCGTACGAGCTCCGTGCTCGATTTGGTCAGCATCTATCGCCGCCTCTTCCCCGTTCGTTCCGCCCCTTATTGCCACAGCATCTCCAGCCCCCTCCAGTCAAAGGAAATAAGCCGGTAGTGCGGTGTTGACAGTTGAAAAAATCTCTGACACTAAATTTCTCGACTGTCGAGAAAAAAATCCGAACCTTTCTGGACAGGCTTTCGCGGTGGCCGGAGGAGGCTAAGGCTGGGCCGGCTGCAATTCACTCGGGAGGACATTATGAAGTCTCTTTATAAGCTGATGGCCGGGGCGGCCATTCTCGTTTCCGTACACTCGGCTGCCATGGCTGCCGATCTCGTCGTTGGCGTTTCCTGGTCGAATTTCCAGGAAGAACGTTGGAAGACCGACGAAGCTGCCATCAAGAAGGCTCTCGAAGCCAAGGGCGCAAAATACATTTCCGCTGACGCTCAGTCTTCGGCCGCAAAGCAGCTGACCGACGTCGAATCGCTGATCTCCCAGGGCGCAAACGCCCTCATCATTCTCGCTCAGGACTCCGATGCAATCGGCCCGGCTGTCGAAAAGGCCGCCAGCGAAGGTATCCCGGTCGTCGGTTACGACCGCCTGATCGAAAACCCGTCTGCCTTCTACATCACCTTCGACAACAAGGAAGTCGGCCGCCTGCAGGCTCAGGAAGTCTTCAAGGCAAAGCCGGAAGGCAACTACGTCTTCATCAAGGGCTCGTCTTCCGATCCGAACGCAGACTTCCTGTTTGCCGGCCAGATGGAAGTCGTCAAGGCTGCGATCGACGCTGGCAAGATCAAGAACGTCGGCGAAGCCTATACCGACGGCTGGCTGCCGCAGAACGCACAGCGCAACATGGAACAGTTCCTGACTGCCAACAACAACAAGGTTGATGCCGTTGTCGCTTCGAACGACGGTACGGCCGGTGGCGCAGTTGCCGCTCTCGACGCCCAGGGCCTCGCCGGCACCGTTCCGGTTTCCGGTCAGGACGCCGACAAGGCTGCTCTCAACCGCATCGCTTTGGGCACGCAGACGGTTTCCGTCTGGAAGGACAGCCGTGAGCTTGGCAAGCGCGCTGCCGAAATCGCTCTCGATCTCGCCGGCGGCACTGCGCTGGACAAGGTTGCAGGCGTGCAGACCTTCGAAGGTGGCCCGAAGAAGGTGAAGATGCAGTCCATCTTCCTGACCCCGCTCGCCATCACCAAGGACAACCTGAACGTCGTCATCGACGCCGGCTGGATCTCCAAGGCTGAAGCTTGCCAGGGTGTCAAGGCTGGCTCCGTCAAGGCTTGCGAATAATCCTCGCTCGCTGATTTGAATACCGGCGCCGCAGTGGCCTTCCGCTGCGGCGCCGGATGCGGCTGAAGCCCATTCGGTGGTGCTTCTCCGTTCTCGCGCACATCGCGGATGCTTCGATTCCCTGCCAGAATAGTGCCGTTGTGATCGGCTATTTTCGGAAGCGTCCCGGTGGTCATATCCAGAACAGGGCGATCGTCGGCCAGCTATCCCACCAGGAGCAGGCCTGCGCCCAAACAATGGGGGAAACGGCAAACCCATGGCAGACATTACCCAATCGACCTCATCCGGCCCGCGCACGACAGTTGAAGGCCCCTTCACGCGCTTCCTGCGGGCAACGGAAATAGACACCCGGCTTCTCGGCATGATCGGCGCATTGCTGGTCATCTGGGTCGGCTTCCACTTCTATACCGGCGGCCTGTTCCTCACGCCCCGAAACCTCTGGAACCTCTCCGTCCAGACGACCGAAATCGCGGTTCTCGCGACCGGCATGGTGCTGGTCATCGTGACCAGAAACATCGACCTGTCGATCGGCTCGATCCTTGGCTTCGTCGCCATGATCATGGGCGTGGTCCAGGCGAAGTTCCTGCCGCAATATCTGGGCTTCGACAATTCCTTCACCTGGGTGATCACGCTGATCTGCGGCCTGCTCGTCGGCTCGGCCATCGGCATGTTCCAGGGCGTCATCATCGCCTTTATGGGCGTGCCCTCCTTCATCGTCACCCTCGGCGGCTTCCTCGCCTGGCGCGGCCTTGCCTGGTATGTCACGAGCGGCCAGACGGTCGCGCCCCTCGACACCACCTTCCGCATCATGGGCGGCGGTGCCGAAGGCGCGATCGGCGCCACCTGGAGCTGGATCATCGGCGTCGTCGCCTGTCTGCTGATCGTCGTCTCGATCGTCGGCTCGCGTCACCAGCGCCGGCGCTTCAACTTCCCGCGCCGCCCGCTCTGGGCCGAGTATGTCCTCGGCGTCCTCGGCTGTGCCATGGTGCTCGGCGCGATCTGGGTCTCGACGATCTATTACTGGCCGGTCGCCATCGCCAAGCGCTATGCCGAGGCCAACAGCATCGCCTGGCCGGAAACCGGCCTGATGATCCCCTACGGCATTGCCGTGCCGGTGCTGATCGCCATCCTCGTCGGCATCGTCATGACCTTCATCGCCACGCGTCTGCGCTTCGGCCGCTATGTCTTCGCCATCGGCGGCAACCCGGAAGCGGCCGAACTCGCCGGCATCAAGACCCGCTGGGTGACCGTTCGCATCTTCGCGCTGATGGGCTTCCTCGCAGCGGTCGCCGCCGCCATCTCGACGGCCCGCCTCAACGCCGCCGCCAATTCGCAGGGCACGACCTACGAACTCTATACGATCGCCGCAGCCGTCATCGGCGGCACGTCGCTCGCAGGCGGCACCGGCACGATTGCCGGCGCCATGCTCGGCGCGCTCGTCATGCAGTCGCTTCAGTCGGGCATGGGTCTCGCCAACGTCGACACACCCATCCAGAACGTCGTCGTCGGCGCGGTGCTCGTCATTGCCGTCTGGCTCGACACTGTCTATCGCTCCCGTGCGAAGTAAGAGGAGTACGAACCATGGCTGAACAACGCTCTCCCCTTGTCGAACTGAAAAACATTTCGATCTCCTTCGGCGGTATTCACGCGGTCGACAATGCCTCGGTCGATCTCTATCCCGGCGAAGTCGTGGCCCTTCTCGGCCATAACGGCGCCGGCAAATCGACGCTGATCAAGATCCTCTCCGGCGCCTACAAGCGTGATTCGGGTGAGATCCTGATCGACGGCGAGCCGGCCGACATCCGCAATCCGCGCGACGCCAAGAAGTTCGGCATCGAGACGATCTACCAGACGCTCGCCGTCGCCGATAATGTCGATGCCGCCGCCAACCTCTATCTCGGCCGCGAGCTGAAGACCCGCTGGGGTACGCTCGACGACGTCGCGATGGAACATTCCGCCCGTGAGGTGATGGGCCGCCTGAACCCCAACTTCAAGCGCTTCAAGGAGCCGGTCAAGGCACTCTCCGGCGGCCAGCGCCAGTCCGTAGCGATTGCCCGCGCCATCCTGTTCAACGCCCGTATCCTGATCATGGACGAGCCGACGGCAGCCCTTGGTCCGCAGGAAACCGCGCAGGTGGGCGAGCTCATCAAGCAGCTGAAAAAGGAAGGCATCGGCATCTTCCTCATCAGCCACGACATCCACGACGTCTTCGACCTCGCGGACCGCGTCTCCGTCATGAAAAACGGCCAGGTCGTCGGCCACGCCCGTACCGAAGATGTCACCAAGGACGAAGTGCTCGGCATGATCATCCTCGGCAAGGTGCCCCCCAAGGCCATCCCCGGCCCCGGCGCCATGCAGGTCTGATCGATCGATTGCTCCACAAGCCAACTCCGCCGCCCGAAAGGCCCGGCGGAGTTTTCATTTCGGCAACAGCTTGGCCGGAAATCGCTTTAAAACCCAAGTCGCAGATTTTCCGTGAACTTCGCGATTGAAGCAGAGCCAAAGCTAGGCTAAGAACCACCCATCGGACGACGATTCATTTCGTCAGGCATGCACCCGTAGCTCAGCTGGATAGAGTGTTGGATTCCGATTCCAAAGGTCACAGGTTCGAATCCTGTCGGGTGCGCCATTTTTCGTTTCGCTCTATCCATCAGCCCGGCAAAACGCCTCAAACTCACGCGCCGGTGCCGTGCGGTGGCGCTCCTTGTGCCGCAGGAGCGTGAAGCGCCGAGGCGGAAGTTCGACCTCGACAGCGCGCAACTGGCCGTTCTGGATGAACGGCGTGACAATCGCCTCGGATAGGGCAGTCACACATGCGCCACTGCGCACAGCGGAAAGCACTGCCTCGTTGGATGGAAGGACGAGGGCGACGTCGAGAGACGAAGGCGAGACGCCTATCGCTCGCAGCGCTTCCTCGAGGACGGATCGCGTGCCCGAACCGGATTCCCGCAAGATCCAGCGCTGAGATCCGAGATTCTCCCGATCGATCTCGTTGGCGTTCTCCAATCCGGCGACCAGAACCAGGCGGTCGTCGGCGATTGCGGTTGCCGCCAGAGCGGGCTCGTCCCGGGTACCCTCAATGAATCCCAGTTCGGCATCGCCCGCAATGACGGCGGCTGCCACCTTCGCCGTGTTCTCGATCGTCAGATTGACGCTTATGCCCGGATAGGCCTGCGAGAACTTCAGGAGAAGCGGCGGCAGCCAATAGTTCGCGATTGTCTGGCTGGCGTGGATATCCAGGTCGCCGGTCTTCAGGCCGCCGAGTTCGGAGAGGACGGCCGCCGTCATCTTCACGCGGGCGAGCGTCTCCTTCGCATCCTGCAGAAGCACCCTTCCCTCCCGCGTCAGCTGAATGCCCCTTCCGACCCGGTCGAACAGCGTCACGCTGTAGAAATTCTCCAGCGCCTTGATCGAAGCGCTGACGGCGGAGGGCGTGAGGCGAAGGGCTGAGGCGGCCTGGGTCAGGTGCTCGCGCTCGGCCACGGCGACAAAGATTGATAGCTGCTCAAGGGTCATGCGGAATCATTCTGTCCAGACGAATGAAATGTCAAATATTATTCGATAGAACAAAACAGAGTGGAAGCTTAACCTTCAAATGCCCATCGCATTGGAGGAAACATGTCGTCCGTGCCAAGATTTGTAGAAATTATTCCCGGGACGCTGCTTGCAGTGGCAATCACAGCGACGTCTCAAGGCTTAGTGGCAGGAGAAAAGGCTGCAACGGGTGCCGAGCTTCTGGACGGGCTCGTGATCGCGATCATTCTGGGCACCGTCTTCCACACGGTCTTCGGGCTGGCTCCCATCCTGAAAGCGGGCGTCTCCTTCTCCAGCAAGATCCTGCTGGAGCTTGCGATCGTACTGCTCGGAGCATCGGCAAGCCTGGCGACCGTCGTCAGTGCCGGATCGACCATGATCCTCGTCGTCGTTGCAACCGTGCTGGCGTCCCTCATGATCAGCTACAGCATCTGCAGGCTGCTCGGCCTCCACGACGGTCTGGCGACCCTGGTAGCCTGCGGCAATTCGATCTGCGGCAACTCGGCGATCGTGGCGGCCGCCCCCGTGATCGGAGCGCGGTCAGATGACGTTGCCGCATCGATCGCCTTCACGGCCGCGCTCGGCATCGTTGTCGTTCTCGTCCTCCCGCCCCTGTTCTCCGCGACCCATCTTACCGAATGGCAATATGGTGTGGTTGCCGGCATGACGGTCTATGCTGTCCCGCAGGTGCTTGCCGCCACAGCTCCCATCGGCGCTGTCAGCGTACAGATCGGAACTCTGGTCAAGCTCATGCGGGTTCTGATGCTCGGCCCCGTCGTCCTGCTTTTGCGGTTGAAGAAGGGAGCAGGCGACGCAGCGCCCCTCTCGCTCACCCACCTCGTCCCGTGGTTCATCCTCGGTTTCTTCGCAATGATGATCCTCCGCTCTCTTGACCTGATCCCGGACCACCTGGTCGGGGCGGCGAAGACGGTTTCGACCTATCTCACCATCGTTTCAATGGCCGCACTCGGCCTTTCGGTGAACATGCGGACGGTTTTCTCCTCAGGGGGCCGGGTTCTTCTTGCAGGCGTGCTTTCGATGCTCGCGCTCGGCTTGATGAGCCTCGCCGGACTTCTCCTCCTTCACGCAAACTGACGGCTCCCGGTCGTTCTCAGCGGCGATCACGTTTGAGCGGCATTTTCGCTTGAGACAAACCAAAGCGATGATCCCACTGCCGACTTTACTGCCCTGCTTATCAGGACGCTGCTGATACGCGACCCGCTAGCCGATTGAGGGCAGCGCAAGCGGTGCGATGCGGCGGTCACCTCCTCTGGCAGGCAAACCGGTTTCATCGAACGCATGCCCCGTTCCGGATTCCCCACCTCCCCTGGCACACCCCTTGCTTCGTTAACAATACGCCATCCCATCGGGAGTATTGTGTCATGGAATGGGACACCCCAATCGAATTCGATCCCGTGATCCTGATACTTCACAATCCGGACAGGCTCCTGTCCGTCCGAACGGCGATTGGAGCCGCCAACGCGCTCATGAAGGAATTCCCCTGCGATGACGGGGAGGAATTCCTTGCGGCGATCAGGATCTGTATCGATGTCGTCAATGGCAACGCTGACCCTTGGGAATTGAGAGCGGCGATTATTCGCGCTGCAGAGGAGGCTGGGATTACCGCCATCGCCGTATTGCACTGAGCCGGCCGTTTCTTGACCTGGCAGGATGCGGCCTGTGGAAGCCACGGAGCGGAAAACCGCCCCTCGCCGGCCCTCGCTTTCGCGGCAATGGCGGCCTCATACCGGGCCCGTGTAATCACCGCAATTCCGCTGCACATTTCGTAAGAGTATTTCCTTAATAAAATCAGCGGCTTAAAATGGACGATTACAGAATTACGAGATTACGGCGTGTTTCTGTTTCTGATGGAAATATGCGAACGGCAGCTCCTAACATCAGTCTTCTTCTCCGCCTGTGTTTCGCATTGTCTTCGTAATTGCGTAATAACAGCCATAAATAATTGAAATAATTACTGAAATAAGATTACGACATCTGCGTGGGAATGCGTAACCGCTGTCAGCAATTCCGCGAACTGGCCCGCAAAAAGGCCGCCCCGAAGGGCGGCTTCCTGCACTCACGGAGCACATTCTAGAAAATCGCGTCTCGCCTTCGCAGGCCATGCTCGAACTCGATGCGACCATCAACCCATCTTGCCCAGGGCAGGCCGTCCTCATCGCCACGAACATAAACACGCACGGTGCGCCCGCCGCGATTGACCGGCTTCGAGTCCGGTTTGAACCCCAGTCCGACAAGCGCCCTCTGCAGGTTCTTGTGCCAGCCGGCCGGCAAGCGGCTTGCATCCTCGCTTCCGCCGGTCAAGAGCTTGCGCATGTCCGCGCAGGTCAGCCTCATGTCGCCGGGAGGGATCAGGTCGCGGATGATCTCATAGGTGGGGCCGAAATCCATCACGCCCTGGTGCAGGGTTTCAAGGTCGGCCCGCAATGCCGGGTCATCCAGCCACAGCGGCTCGCGCTCGTAGATCGTCATGACTTCGGCCCAGACCTGCGCGCGGTCGGCCCGGATGGCCGCGATATCGATCGCGGTGGGCCTGACCGGCCACCACCGGCGATTGCCCGTCGTGTCCGTCAGGAACTCGTCGGCATTCGTCGTGGCGTAGAACACGAACTGGCGCGGCACGTCGTCGACCCTCTGCTTATACGCCCCGCGCGCGCTATCTATGCGAACCGTGATGAACTTCCTGATCGTATCGATCTCCCGGTTCGACCGGCCGGCAAGCTCCGCAAGCTCGACAAGCCAGCGCCCGCGCGTGTTCTCGATCACTTCGCGCGCCCCGTCGCCCACCGTCACGCCGTCGGTCACCCATTCCTCGACCGGAACGAGCGCCCGGCCGAACGACGATTTTCCGAGGCCCTGCCTGCCCTGCAGGGTCAGCACGTGATCGAACTGGCACCCTGGCTGAAAGACGCGTCTGGCGAGCGCTGAGAGCCATTTGCGCGAAAAGGCACGGTTCAGGGGCGTGTCATCAGCGCCGAGATGAGAGGTCAGGAAAGTGTCGACGCGCCTCCTTCCATCCCATGCCGGCAGCGATGACAGCCAGCCTTTCACAGGGTGATAGGGATGCCGCCCGGCGACCTTGTCGATAACGGGATTGATATTGGAAACCCTCGGCGTCAGGCCGAACCCTTCCAGCCATTCGACCGCTTCTGCAAGGTCATTGTTTCCGACGGCACGAGGCTTCCAGTCGCCCTGTCGCAAATCCCATGGCGGGCGGGCAAGCAACATCGTTTGGCCGCTGAATTCATCAAGGGCGAGCATTCCGCATGCGTCGGGGTGGTGCTCCAGCATCACGGTCCAATTGAGCGTGAGGCCCGGATGGGGATTGCCCTTGTCATTCGTCTTGAGCATGGCGAGCCAGTCGCGCGGCGATGCATGTGCAGTCACAGGTGGCATGAGATTTTCCGCGTGGGATGTGGGGTTTCCCCTTCTCCCCAGCGGGGAGAAGGGCCCCGAAGGGCGGATGAGGGGGCTCCGGGCAAGAGGCTAACCACAGGAGAATCTCTTCCCTCTCAGCCCATCCGGAAACGAAACGTCAGTAATGTTCGACTGCATCATCCGTCGGCATCCGTGGCCCCCTTCATCCGACCCTTCGGGCCACCTTCTCCCCGCTGGGGAGAAGGGGACGTCGCGCCTTGCGCAACCTGCCACACATTCACCAATCCACCCCTCGACCTGCCCTTCCACCCAGCCGACGGCCCGCTTGCCGATCCTGACCGGCTGTGGAAACCGGCCGTCGGCAATCATCGCATAGAGGGTGGAGGTGGGAAGGCCCGTCCTGTTCTGAACCTCCGGGCGGCGGAGAATCCTTGATGTCATCGACCGTTTCCTTCTGGAATGCTTCGGACCTCCCCAGAGCTATTTGGAAACGGTTGGGATGTTGACATGAGCATCGCCGATGCATTGCGCCGGCGCAGTTTCTGCGACCTCACGGGAAAATTGATCTTTTGTCGCGCCCGGATTCCAGACGATGCAGAAACGGCAGATTATTCGGGATAGGCCTCCGCGCCCTCCAGCGCCGCCTTGTGGAAGAGGATGAAGACCAGGGGGTTGCCGGGCTCGGACATTGCATCGCTGCGCTGGCCCGTTATCTCCCCGGCCACGCCGCTTGTATATTCCGCCACCACTTCGCCGAAGCTGTTGCGCTGGATGGCGACCTTCTGTCCGGGTTCGACCTTGTCGTTGAGCTTGACCAGATGCTCGACGATCCCGCCCTGGGTTGCCAGGATCGGGAAGGCGCTGTTGCCGACGAAGACATTCACGTCCTTGCCTGTCCGGCCCATCGGCCCGGCAACGATGCCGTGATGCTTGAGGACGTTCATCGTGCCTTCCACGAACAGCGAGATCATCTCGATGTCCAGAACGCGGGCAGCGCCGATCTCTGGCGTGAAGGAGGGGATGCCCACGTCCATGAACGCGTTGTGCAGGACACCCGGATAGACATGGTTGTCGAAGATCTGGCCGACGGGATAGAGCTCCACCATCGCCTTGACCTCGGGCACATCCATGCCGCCAATATTGAATGCGGTGACTTCGAACCCGGTTGTTCCGGTGTGGAAGTCGATCGCGAAATCGGCGTTCGGCCGCAGCAGCCGGTTGAACAGAAGCCCGGCATGTCGGCTGGGCGCGGAGGCACCGTTCTCGTTCCCCGGCCATTCCCGGTTCATATCGATCAGATCGACGCCCCTGCCCTGATTGGGCCACCTGCGCTGCATGCTTTCAAGGGCCGGGCGGGATATGTCGGTGACCGCCATGACCGTGCCCGACATCTGCGCCGGATCGAGCTGGTTCATCACGGTCTGGACCGTGTGAATGTTGCTCATTTCGTCGCCATGCACACCGCTGGTCAGGATACCGCGCTTGCCAGGCTTTGCCCCCTTGGCGACCGTCACGGACACGTACCAGTACTGCCCCGTGGGCATCTGCGCACCCTGAAAATACAGGAAGTGCTTCTGCCCGGGCTCCAGGTCGTCGACGTCGAGCGCGCTGACGACCTTTTTGCCCTGGATGACATCGCCGGTATAGACCGTTCCCGATGCCGGTCGGGCAGCGGGTGTCGCCGCCTCCTGGGCTTTTGCGGCACCGGCGCTGACCGCGAGGGCAGCCGATGCGCCGACCGTGGCGATCGATGCGATCAAGAGATCGCGGCGATCGATGCCATTCTTCGATTTGTCCGACATGATGGAGGCCCTTTGTGATTTGAAAATCTATTCACAACAACGGCATGTACATCGACCGCGAGAATCCCGCGCAACTTCAATCTAGGGTATGCTGCGGACCTGGCAAGGTCGCGCAATCTCCGCAAACCTGTGCCGGGCTCCGGATGGAACGCCGGCGCTCTAATGCGCAGTATAGGCCCCATCCACCAGGTAGTGAGCTCCTGTAATGAAGCTTGCTTGTTCAGACAGGAGGAAGCAAACGAGATTTGCAACTTCGTCCGGCGTGCCACGCCTTCCCATTGGCTGGAGCGCTGCCATCCGGCGCGTGCTCGCTGCCTCCAGATGCTCCGACAGGAGGGGCGTATCGATCCAGCCGGGACCGACAGCATTGACCCGAATCCCGAATCTCGCATATTCGATCGCGGCAACTTTCGTCAGCCCGACCAGCCCGTGCTTGGCGGCGGTATAGGCTGCCGCGGTCGGCAGCCCGACAGACCCGAGGGCGGAAGACATGTTGACGATTGCCCCCCCGCCCAGTTTCAACATCGCGCCGATCTCGCATTTCGTGCAGTAGAAGACGCTGTTCAGATTGACGTTCATCAACCTGTGCCAGTCATCAAGCGGGTAATCTGCGACCGCTGCACGAACGCCGTCCACCCCGGCATTGTTGACGGCGAGATCCAGACCACCGCATTCCTCGACGGCAAATTGGACAAGCTTCTGCACGCCTTCGAAGTCGGTCACATCGACGACAAAGGGACGAGCCTGTCCGCCGTCCGATCGAATTGCCGCTGCAACCGCGTGAGCGCCATCGGCATTGCAATCGGCAACGATGACCTCGGCACCCTCGTGAGCGAGCTGCCGGGAAACCGCCGCTCCAATTCCGGAGCCTGCGCCCGTCACGATCGCGACTTTTCCTTCAAGGCAAAGTTTCATCGTTCTGTCCATTCCGATATGCTAATACTCCTGCAAAACGAATACCTGATGCAAGGAGTTTCATGGATGACTAAAATGCATGCTATTGCAAGTTGCGCAGCTTGTCCGCCTGGCAAGCACATAGTTCCACAGAAACGAATGTCCCGGCCAAAATCGGCACGCCGTTAATCGCGAATCATCGAATCTGACTGAACTCTTTGGCAGGTGGAAATGGACGAACGGGCAGATGTCACACGCCGAGGCCTCGTTTTGGGTGGCCTGGCTCTGATGCTTTATGGATGCAGTACGACATCGGATGGCCCGCCGCTGGGCTACCGGGTTTTGGGAAGGGACCCCGATGCCGATCCCCGCTATCGCCGGCAGGAAGTGGCCTATGACGGAAACGAGCCGCCCGGCACCATCGTCGTCGATACGGGTGCACGCTATCTCTATTTCGTGGAGGACGGCGGCGTTGCCACGCGCTATGGCGTCGCCGTGGGGGAGGAAGGCTTAAGCTTCAAGGGCGAAGCCTCGATCGGCCGCAAGGCGGAGTGGCCCTCGTGGAAGCCCACCGACGACATGATCGAGCGCAAGCCGCGGCTCGCCCAATATGCCGATGGCGTGCCGGGAGGACCGGACAACCCGCTCGGGGCTGCGGCCCTTTACCTCTACCAGGGCGGCCAGGACACGCTCTTCCGGCTGCACGGAACCAACGCGCCCTGGTCGATCGGTCAAGCGGTGTCGAACGGCTGCATTCGCCTGACCAATGCAAACATCGTCGATCTCTACTCCCGCACCCGGGTGGGAACGCGTGTGGTCGTCATTTAGAGCATGCCGCGCAAAAGTGCGCCGCGGTTTTGCGATAACGACATGCGAAAACGAAAGCCTGAAGCTTGGCGAGCGGACCTGACGGATCACGACATGCTTCAGAGCGCCGTGCGTCCATTCGGACGCACAAAGGACGCTCTGAGTTTCTTGCTTGCGCATCAGGCTTTCCGAAAATCGATTCCGATTTTCGGGCCGATGCTTGAGTGCCGTTTACCATGTGAAATTGCGGGGTTGGCCACACCGGTAAGTATCTGCTAATGTAGATTCGTTGCACATTGCATCACTCCCGCACTGTCCAAGGTGCCGATTATCGTCAAACTTTGAGGTGCAGTCTTTCAGGCCTGCACCAGGATGAGGAGAGGACTTAATGAGCAGAATTTTATTCGTGATCCTCGCAGTGCTTGCGGTGGCCAATCTGAGTGCCTGCGGGTCGATTGGCAAAGGCAAGGGGAAAGCTCCACCGCCTGCAGCAACGGCCGTCTACAAGTAAAATTCGCATAACACTTAGGAAGGGCTCGACAGGCCCTTCCTCTCTCTGACATCCTCAAACGGCCAGGATTGATCCCGCCTGCCATTCTGGCGCAGGAACGGCGCATCAACCGGCATCAGGCCCGCATTCGCAGGAGCCTGCACATGGAGCGTGTTGATGGCGCTTGGAAGAAGCCGCTTGTGCTTGGTCGCTATTTTGGCGGTTGTGGTATCATCGTGTCAGTCAGAAGACAAAGCCCCCCAGCCACGTTATACATCCGATGCCCGTGACCTGAAAAAACCGGCCACGACTCAAGAACAAGCGGGACGGCGTTTTATCGAGTTCCGCTCGCGTTATGCGCTGACCTACGGCCACACCTATGTCGTCTTCGGCAGCGCCGACAAGAACGGCAGAATGAACAGTCCCGAGGTTGCGGGACTTGCCCCGGCTTCGGAAGATGCCGCTCCCTATGTGATCGGCCACTTCATTCCCGTCCCCGCCACGACAGGCGCGACGGATGGCGACCTCGAGGAGCAATACCGCTCGGCAAGCTGGCGCGTGATGCTGACGGACGCCGAATATGACGACACGGTCGCCTATATTCGCAAGCTCCAGGCGCGCAGCCGTCTATGGGAGGCGACCGTTTACAATTGCAACGCCTTCGTGGCCGATATCGCCAAACATATGGGTTATAAGACGCCTGGCATCTGGCTTCGTCCGCAGCAATTCATTACAAATCTGCGGGAGATGAATACGGGTTGATAGAAAAGCAGGGCGATCCCGGAAAACGGATCGTGGAAAGGTTCTGGTGCCGATTTGAACTTGTCAGTTCACACCATTGGCGAGATCGTCTGGGTCCTCGGAATTGTCGCATGGTACATCATTCGGTACCCGTTTGAGCGCCGCGGCAAACGCGTGCCCGTCGTCAGCAGCCGGCGGAGCGTTTCGGAGAAGATAGCCCTTGCGGCGGCTCTCGCGGGGCTGGCGATCGTGCCGGGATTTTACGTCGCGACAGGCATCCCGAAAGCTGCCGACTACCCTGCCCACCTGTGGGCGGTCGTGCTGGGAGCGGCCATCTTCTGCCTCGCAATGTGGGTCTTTCGCAGAACCCACAAGCAGCTGGGGAAAAACTGGTCCATCACGCTTGAAATCCGCCAGAAGCACGAATTGATCTGCGCCGGGCCCTACGCGCTCGTGCGCCACCCCATGTACACCTCCTTCATGCTGATGGGGCTTGCGCAGGCTTTCCTGCTGTCGAACTGGGTGGCGGGTCTTGCGGGCCTTGTCGGTTTCGCGGTGCTGTTCTTCCTGCGGGTGGACAAGGAAGAGCGTATGATGCTGGACGTTTTCGGCCCTCAGTACCGCACCTATATGGACAAAACCAAGCGGATCATCCCTTATCTCTACTAAAGCAATTCCAGCAAAAGTGTGTAACGGTTTTGCGTCCGGAATTGCGTGAAAACAGGGAGATAGAGCGTCCTTTGTGCGTCCGAATGGACGCACGGCGCTCTAGGGGAGGCACGATGAAGGGACGAACAATAAGGCTTTCGCCGGCAAGGCGGCTTGTCGGAGATCTCATGCGATTTTCGATCGGCATCCCGCGCGTCACCGTGCAGCGGCAGATGAATATCCGCCCGCTGCTGGATGCCCGAAGCGCCTGCGATCCGCGCCCGTCATGGACCGTGCTGTTCCTGAAAGGCTATGCGCTGCTCTCGAAGGAGACCCCGGATCTCCGGCGCGCCTATATCAAATTCCCGTTTCATCAGCTCTACGAATATCCTGAAAGCGTGGCCTCCATCGCCCATGAGCGCGAGCATGAGGGCGAGCGGATCGTTCTCCTGAGCAAGATAAAGGGGCCGGAACAGCGCCCCATTCCCGAGCTGGAAAAGCTGATCCGCGAAGCCCGCTCGCTGCCGATCGGCGATATCAAGGACTTCCGGCGTTCGCTCAAACTTGCCCGCGCGCCTGCCCTGCTCCGCTGGTCCATGATGTGGCTCGGGCTCAACCTGGCAAAACGGCGCGGGCATTATTTCGGCACGTTCCAGCTCTCGGTCTATTCCGGCCTCGGCGCCGAATCCTTGAATCCGCTGACGCCGCTCACCACGCTGCTGAATTACGGCCCGATCGATGCGGACGGCACGGTCACCGTGCGCATCCACTATGACCACCGCGTCATGGATGGCGCCAGCATCGCTCGGGCATTGGAGCGGTTCGAAAACATCCTGAACGGCGAGGTCACCGACGAGGTCAGGGCGCTGCCGCAGGCGGGAAAGCCCGCCGGCATATCGATTGCGGGACTTGCCCCATGAGCGAAAGCGCCGAGCTGCGCCTGGCTGTCGTCGTTCTCGGTGCGTCCCGCGGCATCGGGCGGGCCATTGCCAGGGTCGCTGCGCGCGAGGGCAATATCGTGGTTCTCGTGGCACGCTCCCCCCAAGACCTTGCGGCTGCCGCGACGGAGATTACGCAGGCCGGCGGAGAAACCTTCACGATCGAACTCGACCTCGCCTCTGCGGATGCATCGTCGCGCCTGGAAGCCTATCTTGCCGAGAATGGACTGACCTGCAGCGTTCTGGTCAACAGCGCCGGCTACGGGCTGCGCGGCGCGGCAACCACCCTGCCCGCCGATGAGCAGCTCGGGATCATCGACGTCAACATCCGCGCACTCGCCGACATGACCCTGCGCTTCCTGCCGGGCATGGTGGCGCGCCGCAGCGGCGGCGTCATCAACCTCGGCTCCGTCGCCGGTTTCGCACCCGGCCCCTACATGGCCTTCTATTACGCCAGCAAGAATTTCGTGCGCGCCTTCTCGACCGCCCTTCATGAGGAGGTGCGCCGCTTCGGTGTGACGGTAACCTGCGTCGCCCCCGGCCCTGTCTCGACCGACTTCCTTGAAAAATCCGGCGCCAACCGGGCCGCCCTCTTCAAGGTGCTGCCAAAGCTCGATGCCGATTATGTGGCCGAGCAGGCATGGCAGGGTTTCAAGTCCGGCCGCCGCCTCGTCATTCCCGGCATCTCCTCGAAGCTCGCCGCCTTCATTGCGAGAATCTTGCCCTCAGCGGTGGCCCTGCGCCTGATCGGCCGGGCTCAGCGCCGCAAAAGGGATCCGAGCCCCCATCGGCCAGAGACGAGCGCTACGGCAAGAGACGAGCACTACGGCACCGGCCCGTAAACCGGAATCGGCTTTCGGAAAGCCCGATGCGTAGGCTCTGGGAGTTAAGGCGTCCTTCGTGCCTGCAGCTGGATGTGCAGCGCTTCAGCTGAGGCTGCAATGCCCTGGATCATTGCTGGTCGGTGCGGTGCGCGAAAACCTGCTTTGAACCATCCGGCTGATCGGCCTGCGATGCCTCGAGCCTGATCCGCAGCCACCAGTTCGCACTCAGGCGCGGCGCCGTCAGCTGTCCATCATGAGGAGCTGGTTTCACCACCTCGTTCTGAATGCGATTGCCTTTTCCGGGCGCAATATCGTCAGCGCAAGCCATGGTCAAAGGAACAGCAAGAGCCGCGCTCGCGAGGAGCGCTCTCCAGGCATGTCTTGCAGCGCTTGGCATGACGGGCCGGTTTCTCATCAGCCCATTCAGCCAGAATATTAGACTTTACGGAAGTACGAAACGGTAAATGCGCCGGCAGTAAACGTAAATATACTGACGGTTCGCGCCCGAAACCGTCATACACATCAGGGTGGGCTCGGCAAGATAAACATTCATTCGATTGACTGAAAGTTTCGTTTGGGTTATAAATGAGACATGACTGATGAACAAACCCAACCGAACCGCGCCGAAATCACCCGGGAAAAGCTGCTGTCGGCGGCGCTCGATGTCTTCGGCCGTTATGGCTTCGACGGCACCTCGACGCGCCAGCTCAGCGAAGCCGCAGGCGTCAACCTGCAGGCCATTCCCTATTATTTCGGCGGCAAGGAAGGCCTCTATGTCGCAACCGCGGAATATCTGGTCTCGCGCATCGAGCACCATGTCGGCGGAATGCGGCAGCGGATCGGTGCCAGGCTTATGGAACTGGCTGCTGCCGGAGAGGCACTGAGCGAAGAGGAAGCGCGGCTTTTCCTGACGGATATGGGCACCACCATGGTCAGCCTTTTCGTCAGCAAGGAATCCGAGCCCTGGGCGCGTTTCATCATCCGCGAACAGATGGAGCCGACCGAGGCCTTCGCCCGTGTCTATCAGGGCCTCATGCGCCCGATGATCGAGATGGCGAGCCGGATGATCGGCACCATCCTGCAGGAAGACCCGGCCAGCGAGCATGTGCGGCTGCGCACCCTCGCCTTCGTCGGCAACATCATGGTCTTCCGCGTCGCCCACGCGGCCGTTCTCGCCCAGATGGAGTGGCAGTCGGTCGGGTCAGAACAACTCCAGACCCTGCGCAACCTCGTTGCAGAGCTTGTCGGCCAATTGCATCAGCCGAAAGGAAATACCCGATGAGACGGATCCTCCCCCTTGCCATCCTCATTCTCGTTGCGGCGGGCGCTGCCGCCTGGTGGTACGGCCTGCCCCAGAAGCTCGGCTGGCTGCCGGAACGATCAGGAGAGTTCACGCTCTATGGCAATGTCGATATCCGGCAGGTTTCCCTCGGCTTCCGTGTCAATGGCCGGCTTGCCTCGCTCGCCGTCGATGAGGGCGACATGATCAGGAGCGGCGATGTGCTCGGCAAACTCGACACCGCGCCTTACGAGGCTGCCGTTGCCTCCGCCGAGGCCGACGTCGCTGCCCTGCAGGCGATGCTCGACAAGCTCAGAGCCGGCCCGCGGCCGACGGAAATTGCCCAGGCCAGCGCCTCCTATGACGAGAGCCTCGCAGCGCTCAGAAACGCCAATATTGCCTATGACCGCGCTCGCCAGCTGCGCCCGCAGGGCACGATCTCCGAAGCCAATCTCGACACGGCGACGGCCAATCGCTCGATGGCGGCCGCGCGTGCAGACTCCGCCAATCAGGCCCTGAAACTGCTGCAGGAAGGCACTCGCGTGGAAGATATTTCCGCTGCCGAGGCGCAGTTGAAGGCCGCCCAATCGGCGCTGGTCTCCGCCCGCATCTCGCTTGCCGATGCCGAACTGCTTGCGCCGAATGACGGTATCATCCTTTCCCGTGTGCGGGAACCCGGCGCCATCGTCTCGCCGGCCGATACCGTCTATGTGCTTTCGCTGACGCAGCCGGTCTGGGTGCGCAGCTATGTGGCCGAAGGCGATCTCGGCCGCCTGCAGCCCGGCATGAAGGTTCAGGTAACCTCGGATACGCATCCGGACAAGCCCTATGAAGGCACTGTCGGATTCATCTCGCCGGTCGCCGAATTCACGCCGAAATCGGTCGAGACGCCCGAGCTTCGCACCGATCTCGTCTATCGCCTGCGCATCGTCATCGACAAGCCCGGCCCGGATCTGCGCCAGGGCATGCCTGTTACCGTGCACTTTCCCGCGCCGGCCGCGCAATGACCTCCTCCCCGCAAACGGATGAGGCGCTGGTCCGGCTTGCCGATGTCACCAAGCGCTTCGGCGATGGCCCGCCGGCGCTGGATGCAATCTCCGGCGAGGTCAAGGGCGGCGCCATCACCGGCCTCGTCGGCCCCGATGGCGCCGGCAAGACCACGCTGATCCGGCTGATGACCGGCCTCATGCTGCCGGAGAGCGGCACGGTCGAGGTGCTGGGCTTCGATACCGCCAGGAACCCGGCCGCCATCCAGGCCTCGATCGGCTACATGCCCCAGCGCTTCGGCCTCTATGAGGACCTCTCGGTCCAGGAAAATCTCGATCTCTATGCCGATCTGCGCGGCCTGCCCAAGGCCGAACGCGCCGCCTCCTTCGAGGAACTTCTGACCTTCACCGACCTGAAGCGCTTCACGACACGGCTCGCCGGCAAGCTGTCGGGCGGCATGAAGCAGAAACTCGGCCTTGCCTGCGCGCTACTGAAAAAGCCACGCCTGCTGCTGCTCGACGAGCCCGGCGTCGGCGTCGATCCGATCTCGCGGCGCGATCTCTGGAAGATGGTCGAGAACCTGACGCAGGAAGGCATCGGCGTGCTCTGGTCGACGGCCTATCTTGATGAGGCCGAAGCCTGCGACCATGTGCTGCTGCTCAACCAGGGCAAGCTGCTCTTTTCCGGCAAGCCGCATGATCTGACCGGCCGCGTCGAAGACCGCGTCTTCAAGGTTTCGGGTGTCACCGGCCGCAGGCGGCAGGTGCTGGCCGAACTCTTGCAGACGAAAGGCGTCATCGACGGTGTCATCCAGGGCGATGCCATCCGCCTCGTGACCGGCAAGGACGAGACGCCCGACATCGGCGGCGCCGGCAACGGGGCGAAGCTGACGCCCACCCCTGCCCGCTTCGAGGACGCCTTTGTCGACATGCTGGGCGGCGGCCCCGGCGGGCGCTCGAAACTCGCAGAAGCGCAGAAATCACCCAGCGAAACCGGCGACCGCCCCGTCATCGAGGCCCGCGGCCTGACCAAGCGTTTCGGGGATTTCACCGCCGCCGACAAGATCACCTTCGATATAAGCCGCGGCGAGATCTTCGGCCTGCTCGGGCCGAACGGCGCCGGCAAATCCACCACCTTCAAGATGCTCTGCGGCCTCTTGAAACCAACAGAGGGAGAAGGCCGCGTCGCCGGCTTCGACCTGCGCAAGGATGCCGCCGAAGCCCGCAACCAGCTCGGCTACATGGCGCAGAAATTCTCGCTCTATGGTGATCTCACCGTCATGCAGAACCTCGAATTCTTCGCCGGCGTCTATGGCCTCTCAGGCAGCCGCCGGCGCGAGCGCATCGAGCTGATGACCGAGATATTCGATTTCGGCCGCCATGCGCGCCATTCGGCCAAGGACCTGCCGCTCGGCCTGAAACAGCGCCTGGCGCTTGCCTGCGCCGTCATGCACGAGCCGCGCGCCCTGTTCCTCGATGAGCCGACGTCAGGCGTCGATCCGATTACCCGGCGCGAATTCTGGACCCATATCAATGCGCTCGTCGAAAAGGGCGTCACCGTTCTGGTGACGACGCATTTCATGGACGAGGCCGAATATTGCGACCGCATCTCGCTGATCTATCGCGGCCGCTCGATTGCGCTCGGTTCGCCCGACGAGTTGAAGGCACGTGTCGCGACAAAGGAACAGCCTGACCCGACGATGGAGGACGCCTTCATCGCGCTGGTACAGGAATCCGAAACGGAGGAAGCCGCATGAGCACCTCCTCCCGCATCCGCCGCTTCACAGCCCTCGTGCGCAAGGAAAGCTATCAGGCGATCCGCGACCCCAGCACCATTCTCATCGCCTTCGTGCTGCCGCTGATCCTGCTCTTCCTCTTCGGCTATGGTGTGTCGCTGGATACGACGCGCACCCGCATCGGCCTGGTGCTGGAACAGGCGACGCCGCTGACGCAGGATCTTTCGGCAAGCTTCCAGGCCTCCCGCTATTTCTCCGTCACAGTCGGGCGCGACCAGCGCATGTTCCATGACGATCTCGTGCTCGGCAAGGTGCGCGGCATTGTCGTGATCCCGGCGGATTTCGCGACGGACTATGCGGCGGGCAGGCGACCGCAGATCCAGGTTCTCGTCGATGGCTCCGACCCGAACACCGCCAATTTCGTCCAGAACTACGCGCAGGGCGCCGTCGCCAACTGGGAGCGCCAGCGCCAGTCAGAAACGGTGGCATCAGGTCCGCCCATCTCCATCGAGCAGCGCTTCTGGTTCAATCCGGAGCTGACGAGCCGCAATTTCCTCGTCCCCGGCTCCATCGCCATCGTCATGACGCTGGTCGGCACCCTTTTGACCTCGCTCGTCGTCGCCCGCGAATGGGAGCGCGGCACGATGGAAGCGATGATGGCCACACCGGTGACGGCGGCCGAACTGCTGGCCGGCAAGATCCTGCCCTATTTCCTGCTCGGCCTCGCCTCCATGACGCTCTGCGTGCTGCTCGCCGTCTTCCTCTTCGACGTACCCTTCCGCGGCTCGGTTTTCGCCCTTTATGCGCTGTCGGCCGCCTTCCTGATACCGGCGCTCGGCCAGGGCCTGCTGATCTCCACGGCAACCAAGAACCAGTTCCTCGCCTCGCAGATCGCGCTGATCACGGCCTTTCTGCCGGCGTTCCTGCTGTCGGGCTTCCTCTTCGAGATCAACTCCATGCCCCAGATCATCCAGTGGATCACCATCATCGTGCCCGCCCGCTACCTGATCCCCAGCCTGCAGACGGTGTTCCTCGCCGGCGATATCTGGCCGATGTTTGCCCGCTCCATTGCCGTCATGCTCGTCATCGGCGGCATCATGTTTGTGCTGGCGGCCCGCAGCACCAGGAAGAGGATCGGCTGAGATGTGGTGGACCCGCCTGAAGGCTCTCATGACAAAGGAACTGCTCGCCGTGATGCGCGATCCCAAGGGACGCTTCGTGCTGATCGTGCCGCCCCTCATGCAGCTCCTCATCTTCTCCTATGCGGCGACGCTCGAAGTGCGCAATGTCGATGTCATGGTGCTGAACCGCGACAGCGGCCATTGGGGACAGGAACTGATCCAGCGCATCCAGGGCTCCCCGACTTTCCGGCATATCGAGACCGCCGCCAACCAGGCCGATATCCGCGAGGCAATCGACGGCCAGTCCGTCATTGCCGCAATCGAGATCGGCCCGGATTTCTCCCGCAACATCGAGGCCGGCATATCAGCCGATCTGCAGATCATCCTCGACGGCCGCCGCTCCAACGCCTCGCAGATCGTCTCCGGCTATCTCACGCAGATCGGCATGACGCTTTCAGCCGAAACGCCGGCAGGCCGGCGCGCCATGGCAAGCACGGTCGCGACCGTGCCGCGCAACTGGTTCAACGCCAACCTCACCTATCAATGGTTCATGGTGCCGAACCTGATCGCCAGCATCGCCCTCTTGATCGGCCTCATCGTCACCGCCCTTTCGATTGCCCGCGAAAGAGAACTCGGCACTTTCGACCAGCTCATGGTCTCGCCGCTGCGCGTGCATGAAATCCTGATCGGCAAGCTCGTTCCGCCTGTCATGATCGGCCTCTTCCACATGACACTCTATGTGCTGGCGGCGATCTTCATCTTCGGCGTGCCGTTGCGCGGTTCCCTCCTGCTGCTCTACGGCAGCTCGATCTTCTATCTGGGTTCGGTGGCAGGCCTCGGCCTCTTCATCTCGGCCCTGTCGATGACACAGCAGCAGGCCATCCTCGGCGCCTTCCTGTTCATGGTGCCGGCCATGCTGCTCTCGGGTTTCGCAACCCCGATCGAGAACATGCCGGATTGGCTGCAGCCGGTGACTATTATCAATCCGCTGCGCTATTTCCTGGTCATCGTCAAAGGCGTTTTCCTGAAGGATATCCCTGCAGAAGAAGTGTTGAACCAGACGATCCCGCTGGCATTGATCGCCTGCGCAACGCTTGGTGCCGCCGCCTGGTTGTTCCGCCGCAGGCTCGAATAGGCCTCACGCACTGTGACCTCAGTTGCCAAAGCGTGACTCCTGAAACCAGGAACATCGAAACGGCAGGCTCGTTTCCTCAGCGCAAACCAAAACAATTCCCAGCAGATCTACGACGCGGTTTCGCGTCCGCCGCCGCGCGAGGTCGTCACCTACGTCCAGGAACAGCCGGCTCCGCCGTCTACTGTCGTCGTGGAGCAGCCGATCGTCGTCGGCAAGCCGCTTCCTGCCGAAGTCCAGGTGATGCCGGTGCCGGATAATCCGCGCTATGCCTATACGGTCATCAACAATCGCCATGTGATCGTCGAGCCCCGGACCCACCGCGTGGTCCAGGTCATCGAATAAGCGATCAGATCATCGAATGAAAAGATGCAGCCCCGCCTCGACTGGCGGGGCTTTTTTGTCAGGTGCGGTTCCGCAGCGCTTCAGCCTGCGCATAGAACTTCTTTTCCCATTCCTTGTGATTATCCAGCCCTTCGCGAATGAACGGCGTGAAAACCGCAAGATTGAGCAGAAGCCAGTTGACGATCCGTGCCGGGAATTTCAGCGGCTTCACGAAATCGATGAACAGAACGACGCGCGTCTTGTCCGTATGGTTCCAGGCCTCGTGCTCATAGGCATCGTCGAAGATCAGCGCCTTGCCTTCCTGCCAGTGGCAGATCTGGTCCTGGACGCGGATGGCAAGCTTGTCGGTGGCATCAGGCACGATCATGCCGAGATGCAGGCGCAATACGCCATTATACGGGCCGCGATGCGCCGGCAGGTGTTTGCCGGGCTCGAAGATCGAGAACATCGCCGTCTTCAACCCCGGGATCTTCTGCACGGCCTTCCAGGTTTCCGGGCAGGCCCGGATATTCTGCTCCGACTTCAGGCCGAAGCCGGAAAGGAAGAAGGTCTTCCACCTGTTGTCCTTGGAGATGGTTTGCACGTCGGTGGCGATTTCCTGAAAGCTCGGCAGCTCGCTCTGGCGCACGAGCACGCGGTCAAGCTCGGCGCGGATCTGCGGCCAGGCCTTCTCGACCTCCTTCGCCCACGGGAAAACGTTGATGTCATAGACCGGCGGATTGCCGAGCTTTGCATATTTGAAGTTCAGGCGCTCGGCCCAGGCGACGATGTCCATGAAGAAGCGCGTCACGGCACTGGGGCGATCCATGGGGGCGATCCCGGCAGTGACAAAGCCCTGCTCGGCGAAGGTGGATCCTGATTTTTCGGGAAGGGGTGTATTGGCGATACCGTCAGTCATAGGCTTTCCATTGCTGACTAAAGCAACTCCAGCAAAAGTGCACAGCGGTTTTGCGTCCGGAATTGCCTCAAGACGAAAAATAGAGCGCTTCCGTGTTTCGAAGAAAAACGGAAATGTTCGGGGAAATTGCATGGCCTTCCGCGCAGGAGCCGACACGACATCAGCGCGTTTGCCATTTCCTAAATATGGATAATCCCCACCGCGCCTCAAGTATCGCTCTAGCGGTCAAATGCCGCAGGGAACCGCCGCGTCGAAACACGGCAGTTCCCGTTTCCCAAAGACATATCCGGGAAAAATATCAGACTTTCAGCTCGCGGCGTTCGCGCTCGCTGACCATGGCAAGGTCGAGCACCTTTTGCAGGTTTGCCGCATGGCGGAAGTTCGGGTCGAGTTGCACGCCACTTGCCACGGCCTCGGCAAAACGCTGATAATTGGTGGCAACCGGCGCTACCTCGATCGGCTTCCAGTTCGCAGTTTCCACGTCCTCACCAAGGCAGCCATACAGTTCGGAACCGCTTGGACGGTGGATGACCTCAAGGCTGCCCTTCTCGCCGTAAATGCGCAGCCTCAACTCGTTGAGATGTCCGGTTGCCCAGCGGCTCGCGTGGATGACACCGAGCGCGCCATTGGCGAAATCGACCGACATGGTGAAGCTGTCATTGGCGTCAAGCATATACTCGCCGATCTGGCCGCCCGGCGCCTTGTTGAAGGTCTTGAGCCGCGCAAAGACGTGATCGATGTCGGTCGCAGCGCCATAGGCTGCGAAGTCGAGGATATGGATACCGACATCGCCGAGCACGCCGTTCGATCCGTGACCGGTGGACAGGCGCCACAGCCAGGTGGATTCCGTGCGCCAGTCCCCCCAGGCACGCGAAACGAGCCAGCTCTGAAGATAGGAGGCCTCCACATGCTTGATCGTGCCGAGCTCGCCCGAAAGCACCATCTCGCGGGCGCGCTGCAGGGGAGCGACGTTGCGATAGGTGAGGTTCACCATGTTAATGACGCCGGCCTTTTCAGCCGCTTCCGTCATCTCCAGCGCCCTTGGATAATTTTCCGCCAGCGGTTTCTCACAAAGCACATGCTTGCCGGCCGCGATCAGCGCCATGGTGGTCGGGTGGTGAATCCGGTCGGGCGTGATATTTGTCGCCGCATCGAATTCACCCCAGGCGATCGCCTCCTCCAGCGTCAGAAACCGCTTCTCGATATTGAACTTATCGGCAAAGGCGGCCAGACGTTCGGAATCCGTGTCGACGGCGCCGACCACGGTCACACCGTCCATATTCATGAAGTGGGCGAGCTGGTTTTTCGCCATCACGCCCGTACCAAGAACGAGTAGTCGCATGGATGCTCCTCAGCGGTAACCGGCTTCGCCGGCCTGGTGCAGTCTCGGGCCGCGCTCGACGATCGGCTCCAGTGCTTTTTCTACCGGCACATTTGGAGCATCGGTGATGCTCTTCAATGCACCCTCGGCGTTATAGGCCCACTTGACGCCGTTGATCAGCACCTTCTGCACGTTGGCATCGTGGTAGGTCGGGTAGGTTTCGTGGCCGGGGCGGAAATAGAAGATGTTGCCGGCACCACGGCGCCAGGTCAGGCCGGAGCGGAAGACTTCGCCACCCTGGAACCAGGAGATGAACACCGTTTCCAGCGGCTCCGGTACCGAGAACTGCTCGCCGTACATCTCTTCGTTCTCCAGCTCGAAATGCTCGCCGATACCGGCAGCGATCGGATGGCGCTGATTGATCGTCCACAGCCGCTCGCGTTCACCCGCCTCGCGCCATTTCAGCGCACAGGGCGTGCCCATCAGACGCTTGAAGATCTTCGAGAAATGACCGGAATGCAGCACGAGCAGGCCCATGCCTTCCCACACCCGCTTGGCGACACGCTCGACGACTTCGTCGGACACCGCGCCATGATCCTTATGGCCCCACCAGGTCAGGACATCGGTCTCGGCAAGCCGCGCTTCGCTCAACCCATGCTCGGGCTCCTGCAGCGTCGCGGTCGTCGCGGAAATCGCCGGGTCGGTGTTCAGCGCCTTGGCAATGGTCGTGTGCATGCCCTCGGGATAGATGCCGCGGACGATCTCGTTGGTTGTCTCATGGATGTTCTCTCCCCAGACGACGGTGCGAATGGCCATGGCGGTGCTCCTCTAGAACCTTTGGATTTTGGGCAATCAGGAAGGCGGGATTCAAAGCGCTTTGGAGAGATGGCCAGCCAAAGCGGTTTCTCCTCCGCATCAGACGAAGACATAGACCTTTGTCGGCATTTTGACAAAGAGGATTTTTCCAGGCTTCGCGACCCGGAAAAACCCCCTTTCAGATCAATGGGAAATGGACTTGGAGAACAGGTTGACGACGACCACGCCCGAGATGATCAGGCCGAGGCCGATGATGGCGGGCGTATCCAGCCGCTGCTTGAAAAAGATAAGCCCGACGGTGGAAATCAGCACGATTCCCAAAGCGCTCCAAATCGCATAGGCGATGCCGACGGGAATATGCTTCAGTGTCAGCGACAGGCAGTAGAAGGCGGCCCCATAGCAGACGACCACAAGCGCCGTCGGCCCGAGGCGGGTGAACTGCTGGGAAAGCTGAAGTGCTGTCGTGCCGATAACTTCAAGCACGATGGCTGCAACGAGCAGCCCATAGACAGCAGCCGGGTTCATGGCGGTATTCCTTCGTAATCTACTTGTGGGTCAGCTCGATGAGGCGGGCGATCAGGTCTCGCCTCAGAGCATCGCTGATATCATGGCTTTCCAACGTATCTGCGAACCACAGACCGTCGGCGGCAAAACGGACGATCAGGGTGTCGAGCGCGGAGTCGGTACCGATATATTCCTCGGCCCTCGCCGCCACCCATTGGCGCCATCGCAGGCGCAGCCGGGGTTCGGCAAGCAGTGCGATCGTCACCTGCGTCCAGCTTCGGGAATCGTCGGGACGATCCTTCAGCCCGGACACCGCCTGCAGATAGGCGCGCGAGAAACGTCCCTGCGGCAGCGGGTCGCCGCGCATCAGCTCGTCTATATCGGCGTCGAACTTCTCCAGCAGGCTTTCGAACAGGGCATCCAGCAGCGCGTTCTTCGTCGGAAAGTGATGCAGCAGCCCGCCCTTGCTGACACCTGACGCGGCCGAGACCGCATCGAGCGTCACAGCGCTCATGCCACTCTCCCCAGCAAGGCGCGCGGCGACCTCCAGCAACTGCTGGCGTACGAGCACGGGTTGTTTCTTGCGATGATGGGCGTTTGACATGGATTGATAAAGATACCGTCCGGACGGTTTTGTCAAGAAGAATCGGCTGCAGACCCTGCCTCGCAAAGGATTATGCGCGAAGTGACGCGGTGTTTTGATGACAGTTGCGATCCTTTTTGATCGGGTGCATCTAAGTATCGGACCGAAAAGCCTGAAACGGTTTTTGGTGATCCGATGCTGGTATAAAACCCGGAGCGGCGCAGGGGATGCGTGCCACTCTTGGGGCGGGTATCAAAGGGATGGTTTCTTGTCGGAACAGGTGACGACTTTATATGAGGCGATCGGCGGCGATCCGGTCGTCCGGGCTCTGACCCATCGCTTCTACGAGCTGATGGATACGCTGCCGGAGGCGAAACACGTGCGCGCCGTGCATCCGCCAAGCCTCGAAGGCAGCGAAGAAAAATTCTACGAATATATGACCGGTTATCTCGGCGGCCCCCCGCTCTATACCGACAAGCGCGGCCATCCCCGTCTGCGCAGCCGCCATTTCGTCGCCGAGATCGGCCCTGTCGAACGCGACGAATGGCTGCTCTGCTTCCGCCTGGCTATGGACGAAACCATTCCCAGCCAGGCGCTGCGCGACCTCATCTGGACGCCGGTCGAACGGCTCGCCCATCACATGCAGAACAAGGAACAATCATGAGCCTGAACGCGCGTCTGGAGCCGGTGCTCTTCCTCTTCGCCGGCCTGTTCGGCCTTGCGGGCGTGGCTCTTGCCGCCCTTGCCGCCCATGGCGGCGGCGATGCGCATCTGGCCTCCTCGGCCTCCACCATGTGCCTTGCCCACGCCCCTGCCCTTCTGGCACTGGCGCTCGGTGCAGGCAAAATCAAAACCGCCTGGCTCGCCGGTTTGCTGATGATTGCGGGGACACTGCTGTTTGCGGGCGATCTCGTCACCCTGCGCTTCACCGGCTCCGGTCTGTTCCCATACGCAGCCCCGACCGGGGGCTGGGCGATGATGCTGGGCTGGCTGGCGGTTTCGGCGAGTGCGTTCTGGCGGGTTCGGGACTAACCCCCTTCTCCCAACAGGGGAGAAGGTGCCCGGAGGGCGGATGAGGGGGCCACGGGTGCCATCCTCGCATCACGCCACAATCACTGTTCTCGCGACGATGCGATGAAAAAACTTGTCGAGCTTGTCTGACACTATCTCCCGTCGGTATCCGGAGCCCCCTCATCCGACCCTCCGGGCCACCTTCTCCCCCGTGGGGAGAAGGGTAAGTCGGCGAACGCCTTTCCGTATCGAAACCTAACCAACCGTCTTCGGTATCCGCCCAAATCGCAAGAGATTGCCATGCGGATCATGGATATAGAATTCCTCCATATTCCACGCCCGCACTTCCATATCCGTCAGGCGCGGCACACCCTTCGCATGATATTCCTCATGCAGCGCGGCAATGCGCCCGCCGCGCAGATAGACGGAGGTCTTTTCCGGCAGAGAGCGATCATCGGTCAGCCAGAAATGCAACTCCATCTCATCGCGCCGGAGGATCAGATAGTCCGGCGCCAGATGCACGATTTTGGCAAAGCCGAGCTGATCGCGATAAAAGGATAGCGTCTCCCCAATATCGAGTGACGGCAGAACTGGCAGAACCTCGATGCGATCAGGATCGCCACTCATATGCCATTCACGACGTTGAAGCCCTCAAACACCGGCGGGCCCTTGTACATCTCCCTGCGCTCGCCGGCATTACGATGCGCAGCACGGAAATTCTCCGACTTCGTCCAGTTCAGAAAATCCTCTTCGCTGCGCCAGAGCGTGTGGGAGGAAAACAGCGTATAGCCCTCCTCCGCATTGGCCTTGCCGCGCAGCAGGCGGAATTCGACGAAACCCGGAACCTCCGAGAGGCTCGAGTCGCGGTTGCGCCAGACAGCCTCGAAATCACCTTCGGCGCCGGCTGCAACCTTGAAACGGTTCATCGCGATATACATCAAAAACTCCCTACGCCTTTTTCTTGTCCGCCCGCTCCGCATAAAGCGGAAAGGCGACGATATTATTGCCCTTGGCAGCATCCGCGCCAATGGGTTTTGCGGCCTCTTCACCGGGCATGCGCGCTTCCCAGGCGGGAAACAGCACCACGTTCGGATAGCTGCGCTGACGCGCGGCATTCTCAAGGAAAATCTCGTAGAGCTCCGGCACCAGGCCATCGCCGCCGTGAGCGGCAAGCTTGTGCAGGCCGATCATTGTAAACCCGTCAGGGCGTTCTTCAGTCATCGGGAATTGTCTCGTTCGTTCATCGTCTGCAGCGCACGTTCCAGGCTGGACTTGCTGCCGTTGCGCAGCGGGATGAAGGCCTTGCTGAACTTCTTGCAGCCGGTCTTCACGCGCAGGCAGGCATCGTGGCTGATACAGTCGATGGGGCAGAAGACGCAGTCGACCGAGGGAAGCAATGTATCGATGCGGGAAACGGCTTCGCGAAGGCCGCCGTCATGATGGATGAGCTCGGCGCCGAAATTGCTGGCGATCTGGCGAAGATGCGCCACCTGGCAATCACGACCGCCGACATAGAGGAAACTGCGGCCATCCAGCTTGGAGCGTCCGGAGGAAGACTCTTTCGTCTCCTGATCGGCTTGAACACGGATCTCCCGGTTCGCCCCCTTCTTCGCCTTTCGAGCCATTTACCACCCGTTCGCTCGTTGATCGTCACACGATTCCTGCGTGTGCGAACGGACCTTATTAAACTTGATTTTTAGAGTAAAGTATAAAGTTGATTATTTTTATCATATTTACTGGATCTGGATGGGAACCACCATAGTCATGGCCTGCCCACCGGGCGGCGGGCTGAACGGCGCGGCACGGCGCACCGCATCGAGAGCAAGTTGATCGATATCGGGAACGCCGGATCCCTGCGAAACGCGAGCCCCCGCGAGCCCACCATTGCCGCTCACCGAAAAGGTGACGACCACGGTGCCTTCCACCCCACGGGGCTTCCTGATCGCCCGGCGGATACGGCTTCTGACCTTGCCCTTGTAATTGGCAACGGCCGCAGTGCCGACACCGTTATTGTTGCTGGCAACCTGCGAATTGCTGTCCGATTGCGCGGTTGAGGTTCCTTCGGCAACACCCCGCTGGGAATCCTGCTGGCCCTCGCCTCGCGAACCCACCGTCTTCTTCGGCGCTTGCTTCTTCTCAACCGGCTTCGGCTTTTCCTGCGTCGTCACCTTGGGCTTCGGCGTCGGCGTTATCACCTCCGGCGGCTGCTCCGGCTCGGGCTGGACTTCGACGGTTTCGACCGGCTTCACCTCTTCGGGAGCCACTGCGGTCTCAGGCTGCGTCTCTGACGGCTGAAATTCGGTCGGCTGAACGTCTGAAGGCTGCGCTTCGCTGGGCTGCACTTCGGCGGGCTGTACCGCGCTCGGCGGTACCTCGGAGGGCTGCACCTCCGGAGAGACCGTATCGACCGTCACCTGCTGTTCGGGGACGACCGTCGACATCGGCTGCGCAACGGATTCCTCGGCCGGCACCTCCGAAACCAGAATTTCCGGCTCGGCTGCCGTCGCCGTTTCCGGCGAGACACGCGTCACTTCCGGTGCCGGCGCCTGCTGAACGGCGTCCTGCGTCTCGACGGGCGAGACCTCGGTCGGCTGCACGGCCTCCGGCTGAACTTGCCCCGTCTGCGTCGGCTGGATCGTGTCGGGCTGGACGGCCTCAGGAATGATTTCTTGCTGGACGGTCGTTTCGGTCTCGCCCGCGGCCGTCTGGTCGATATCCGAATTGCCGTACATGACGACGCTCATCGCCTCGCCGGCCTCTTCGATCGCCTCGTCCGGCGCCCTAGGGAAGGCAACGATCAGCGCCATCGCCAATGCCGCATGAAAAAGTAGCGAGCAGATGCACGTGACCGTCAGCCGCCGCCGCACCGGCTTCTTCTCGTCTTCCTGCTTCTCTACCGCCGCATCCATCGGCGGCGGAGCGGAGGGAGCGGCCGCTGCAGTTTCGGGATGATCGGGGAAAGACGAGATCTGCGCGGCGCGCGCATAATGAATGACCTGCTCGCCGGCCGGCTGACGCTGCACGTTGCGCAGGTCGGACAGCTCGTGGCCGGGATGCATGCCGGGAGTGTTGTCGTTCAGGCTGGCATCAGCGTCGGGCTCCTCGATGAGCACGTGTCTCGATCTGGATTTCGCTGAAATTGCCATTTTACGCCTCGGACAGCCTGAAACATGCGCGCCGGGTTCATCCCGGCCCGGTCTTAGCCTTGAACTCGTCTTAGCCTTCGAAAGGAACCGAAATCTGCGAACGGGTCACGAGACCCTTCATGCATTCGCCGGCAGCCGGTCCGTCACAGACAGGCGTGTCGTTGATGAGGACGCGCGTGACCGTCTCGCACTTGACACCAGGCATATCGAACTGGCGCACGCGCTTCTTGCCCTGCGGCAGATCGCGGAAATCGAGCACGGTGATGCGGTCGACGGCATTCTTGTCGTTGAAGAAGGCGAGTTCGAAGGAGACCTTGTTGATCGGCGTCGCCAGATTGTTTTCGGCAACGAAGGTCATCATGCAGCCCTTCTGCGAGGGCGCCAGCGCATTTAGCTCGACATCCAGCTTGGAGACGGCAGTCGCATCCTGCGCATAGGCCTGCGCCACCCCCGAAATCGAAAACAGCACACCAGTCGCAAACGCAGCAAACCGACCCGTCATTATCGCCTCTCCATAGAGCAAATCGACCGCCGTCAAACGGCTCCAAAACAGCAGCATCAAAAACTTGACTGCTTTTGTCTTCAATTATTGCGTCTTTAAAAAACTATGAGTATGAGAGTCAAGATAAATGTCACCGGACCCGGGGTCTTGACCCCCGCAATCACGGAATAAGCCGACCGAAATGATGGTTGAAAAGCCAGATACCTTTAAGCTCGCACAGCTGCGCAACGAACCGGCAGTGGCCGAAATCCGTGTTCTCGAAAGCGGCGATCTTTTTGCCGGCACCAACGAGATCATGATTCGGCACGATGGCGTGATCTACCGCCTGAAGATCACCCGTCAGGGCAAACTCATTCTCAACAAGTAGCCTCAATAAGCAGGGTAGAACATGACCGAGCAGACCAGACCGGCACCATCAGAAATCCGCGCATTCCGCGCTGAAAATCCGAAGATGCGCGAGCGCGACATTGCCGCGCAGCTCAAGATTTCGGAGGCGGCCCTCGTTGCCGCCGAAGTCGGCATCAGTGCTGTCAGGATCGATGCCAGCGCCCCAAAGCTCCTGGAGCGTGTCGCCGATCTCGGCGAAGTCATGGCGCTGTCGCGCAACGAAAGCGCCGTGCACGAGAAGATCGGCGTCTACGAAAACATCAAGGTCGGCGAGCACAACGCCATCGTGCTCGGCGAAAACATCGATCTGCGCGTCTTCCCGAGCCGCTGGGTCCACGCCTTTGCCGTCACCAAGAAGGATGGCGACGCCGAGCGCCTCAGCCTTCAGTATTTCGACAAGACCGGCAACGCCGTCCACAAGATCCATCTGCGCCCGGCATCAAACGTCGAAGCCTACCATCGCATCGTCGCCGAGTTGAAGCTCGAGGACCAGGGCCAGGAACTCGTCGAGGCGGAAGCATCTTCCGCTTCTGACGAGGACGGCAATGTCAGCCGCGAAGAGCTGCGCGATAACTGGAGCAAGATGACCGATACGCATGAGTTCTTCGGCATGCTGAAGCGCCTGAAGATCGGCCGCCAGGCCGCCGTGCGCACCGTCGGCGACGACTATGCCTGGAAGCTCGACAATACGGCGACGGCCGACATGATGCATGCTTCCGTCAAATCAGGCCTGCCGATCATGTGCTTCGTTGCCAATAACGGCATCGTGCAGATCCATGCCGGCCCGATCTTCAACGTCCAGCCGATGGGTCCGTGGATCAACATCCTCGACGAGACCTTCCACCTGCATCTGCGCCAGGACCACATTGCGGAGACCTGGGCCGTGCGCAAGCCGACCAAGGACGGTCATGTCACTTCACTCGAAGCCTATGACGCCGAAGGCAACATGATCATCCAGTTCTTCGGCAAGCGGAAGGAAGGCTCCGACGAGAGTGGCGAATGGCGTGAGATCATGGAAAACCTGCCGCGGGCAACGAGCGTCGCCGCATAAGGATCGCAACGATGAAGATGCGTAACAACCTGCGCCGGATCCGTCTCTGGGAACTGGCCTTGACGGCGGCCGTCATGGCCCTGCCGCTGATCCCGGCGGCACCCGCTGGCGAGAGCTATGCTTTCGTTCGCGCCGCGCATGCCGAGGACAAGAAGCTCGACACCTCGCGGCTGGTTTCGGTCGGCGGCGACGTCACCGAGGTTATCTACGCGCTCGGCGAGGAAAGCAGGCTGATCGCCCGCGATACGACGAGCACGTATCCGGAAGCCGCCTTGAAGCTGCCCGACGTCGGCTACATGCGCGCGCTTTCGCCGGAAGGCATTCTCGCCATGAACCCGACGGCGATCATCGCCGTCGAGGGCTCAGGCCCGCAGGAAGCGCTGAACGTTCTGAAGAACGCCAGCGTGCCCTTCGAGACCGTTCCGAACGCCTATACGCGCGACGGCATCATCGCCAAGATCGATCGCGTCGGCACGCTCCTGAACGTTCAGGATAAGGCTAAGGCGCTTGAAGAAAAGGTCGGCGCCGATCTCGACGCCGCCGTCACTGATGCCGGAAAGCGCCCCGAGGCGGAGCGCAAGCGCGTTCTTTTCGTCCTCAGCGCCCAGAACGGCCGCATCATGGCTTCGGGCACCGGCACCGCTGCTGACGGCATCATCAAGCTTGCCGGCGCCATCAACGCTGTCGGCGAATTCCCCGGCTACAAGCCGCTCACCGATGAGGCGATCATCAGCGCCAAGCCCGACGTGATCCTGATGATGAACCGCGGCGACGGTGCCGGCACCAGGAACGAGGATCTGCTCGCCCAGCCATCGATCGCGCTGACGCCGGCCGGCGAAAAAAAGGCGATCATCCGCATGGACGGCATGCACCTGCTGGGCTTTGGCCCGCGCACCGCAAGCGCCGTTCGCGAGCTCAACACGGCGATCTACGGGGGCTGACGATGGCCGTTCCGGAAGCCATGATGGAAAACAGGCGATCCTTCCCTGTGACATTCCGCAGAAGCAGGCAGGCGGGCGACAGAACCAACCTCGCCCTGCTGGGTATCGCCTTTCTCATCTTGGCTTCCGTCTTCGCCCTGCTCTTTTCCATCACGACAGGGGCATCGGACGCTTCCATTCTCGATGTCATGAGAAACATGACGGGCTCCGAAACGGCACTCAGCGCCCGTGACCGGATCATCATCTTCGATATCCGCCTGCCCCGCGCCATCCTCGGCTTCCTGATCGGCGGATCGCTCGCCGTCTCCGGCGCGGTCATGCAGGGCCTGTTCCGCAATCCGCTGGCCGATCCCGGTCTTGTCGGTGTCTCCTCCGGCGCGGCTCTCGGCGCTGTCGTCATGATCGTGCTCGGCGGTACGATCGCGGCACCGTTTTACCTTGCGCTCGGCATTTACGCCCTTCCGCTCGCAGCCTTCGGCGGCGGCCTCGCCACCACCCTGCTGCTCTACCGGGTCGCCACCAGCAACGGCCAGACCTCTGTCGCCACCATGCTGCTCGCCGGCATCGCGCTCGGGGCCTTGGCCGGCGCGCTGACGGGCGTGCTGATCTACATGGCCAACGACCAGCAGCTGCGCGATCTCACCTTCTGGGGCATGGGCTCGCTTGCCGGCGCCACCTGGGTCAAGATCGCTGCCGCCGGCCCCATCATCCTCCTGTCCTTCATCGCGCTCCCCTTCATGGCACGCGGCCTGAACGCCATCACGCTCGGCGAGGCCGCAGCCTTTCACATGGGCGTACCCGTCCAGCGGCTGAAGAATATCGCCATCGTCACCGTTGCCGCCGCAACCGGTGCTTCGGTTGCCGTCAGCGGCGGCATCGGCTTCGTCGGCATCGTCGTGCCGCATATCCTGCGCATGGTGATCGGCCCCGACCACCGCTTCCTGCTGCCGGCCTCCGCCCTGCTCGGAGGCTCGTTGCTGATTTTCGCGGATGTGCTCGCCCGCACCATCGTCGCACCGGCCGAACTGCCGATCGGTATCATCACGGCAGCCGTCGGCGGCCCGTTTTTCCTCTGGATCCTGTTGCGGCAGCGCTCGCGCCTTGCCCTTTGAGTTATGTCGATGATCGAAGTTTCCGACGTCAGCGTATCCCTTTCCGGCAAGACCATCGTGCGCGACGTCGCCTTCGCGGCAAACGCCGGTGAACTGACCGCGATTGCCGGCCCCAACGGCTCCGGCAAGACGACGACGATGAAAGCTGTTTCCGGCGAACTGATCTATAACGGCTCGGTTCGTCTGAACGGCGAAGAAGTGCGCACCCTCAAGCCATGGCAGCTCGCCATTGTTCGCGGAGTCCTGCCGCAGGCAAGCGCCATTTCGTTCCCGTTCACGGTTCGCGAGATCGTCCGTATGGGCCTGACCTCGGGCCTCAACCTTCGCCCGGATCAGGCCGACGAGACCGCCGCCAAAGCCCTTGCCGCTGTCGATCTGACAGGCTTCGAAGCCCGTTTCTATCAGGAACTTTCAGGCGGCGAGCAGCAGCGCGTGCAGCTCGCTCGCGTTCACTGCCAGATCGCTGAACCTGTTGTCGACGGCAGGCCCTGCTGGCTGCTGCTCGACGAGCCCGTCTCCAGCCTCGACATCAGCCATCAGCTGACGATCATGAGGCTGGCGCGCAGTTTCTGCGAACGCGGCGGCGGCGTAATCGCCGTGATGCACGATTTGAACCTCACGGCGCTCTTCGCCGACAGGATCGTGCTGATGAAATCCGGCCGGCTGGCGGCCGCCGGCAATGTGCGTGAGGTACTGACGGACGAAACCATGCAGTCCGTCTTCGGCTGCCCATTGCGCGTCAATCAGGTGCCGGTCGATGGCACGCCTTTTGTGCTTGCGCATAGCGCGCTTCCCGCCAGTTGAGGAACCTTTCCGGCCCAACTGCGTTGTCCGCAATGATTTGGGTCAAAGCCGGGCGCTCTCTTCCGTGCCACTGATGGTGCTGACCCCGTATGAAACCGGGCGGCGCTTAGCCGCGCCCAGCTATGGAGACAATCATGGCCTATTCCTTCTTCCAGTCCAGCCGCAGCCGCCGTAACGGCGCTCTCCACAATCTCGAAGCCACTGTCGAGGACCAGATCGAAGCCCTGCGCGAAGAGCTCGCCGAACTGACGCATGTTCTGGGCAAGACCTCCCGCCATCAGGGTGAAAAACTCCGCTCGCAGGCATCCGCAAGCTACGAAGACATCCTCGGCCGCAGCGAGGACCTGCTGAAAGAGCTCCAGGAAAGTTACCTGCGCGGCGCCGGCGAAGTACGAAACACCGTGCGTCGTCACCCGCTGGCAACGGTCGGTGCCGCTGCCGCCTTCGGCCTGCTCGTCGCCATGCTCGCCCGCCGCTAGAGTATTTCCGCTTTTCTCTGAAAACGGAACTATTCTATCTGTTTGTTTTAGCGCAATTCCGGACGCAAAACCGCTACGCACTTTTGCTGGAATTGCTTTAGGAGGCTCGATGCTCTTCCCAATCCTGAGCCTGCTCGTCGGCACGAGCGTTCACCGCACGGTGGAACGCACCAAGCGCAACGGCATCTTCATCGCCGTTGCGTTGCTTTTACTGCTGACCGCCTATGCGCTTGGCGTGACAGCAGGCGCCATCTGGCTGGCAGGCATTTACGGGCCGGTCGGCGCCTCGCTTTTCCTGGCGGCCTGCGCGCTGCTGATCGCGATCATCGTCTTCGTCATCATGGCGATCATGAATCGCCAGGAAGCCCGCCGCGCCCGCGAACGTCGCGCAGCGATGGAATCCCTGGCAACCGTCGGCATCGGCCTTATCCGCTCCCAGCCGCTACTGACGGCGGGTATCGTCGCCGCTCTTGTCGCGTCCAATCTGATCGGCCCGAAGCGGCACGACTAATCCATCATTTCTTTCACGGTGATTGCCGCGAAAATATAGCGCGTCCAGGTTTTTGGGCGCGCTATCTATTTTGAAGCATCGTGTTGAAATCGGCCAGCCATCCTACCGCATAAAAAAGCCGGCGCCCGATAGGGCAGCCGGCCATCCTTCCTCCCAGGAAACATTTTGATCAGAAGGCAAAAGCCTTCGACGTCAACGGCGCCGATGTGGCATCGGGGCCGAAATCCGCCTCGCCTGATATCTGCAGGAGATCCTGTAGACGTTGGCGCGCACGGTTCACGCGGCTCTTGATGGTGCCAACGGCGCAGCCGCAGATTTCCGCCGCTTCCTCATAAGAGAAGCCCGACGCGCCAACGAGAATGATCGCTTCGCGCTGGTCCGGTGGCAGCTGGTCCAGCGCCTTCTTGAAGTCCTGCAGGTCGAGCGCGCCGTATTGGGACGGGTGCGTCGCCATGGATTCGGTAAACAAACCATCACTGTCCTGCACCTCACGGCCGCTCTTGCGCATCTGGCTGTAAAGCTCGTTGCGCAGGATCGTGAAGAGCCAGGCCTTCATGTTGGTGCCCATCTCGAAATGGTCCTGCTTGGCCCAGGCTTTCATGATGGTGTCCTGGACCAGATCGTCGGCGCGGTCGTGTCGGCCGATCAGGGATATTGCAAAGGCGCGAAGACTTGGCAGGGCCGCCAGGAGTTCGCGCTTGAAGCTCGGTTGCGCTTTTTCCATGCGGGTATTCCTATTCGGCCATCTTTGCGGCAGCCATGAGTTCGGCTCGGTCGAGTTTTTCCAGCAGGTCCAGGAAGCGATCGGGAATAGCTTCCTCATGAGCGGCAGCATAGAGCGATCGCAGCCTGACGCCGATCTGATTGTTCGGGTCCAGTATATCGCTCGCCCGCACTTCCAGCTGGCGCTCGTCCGGTGCTTCTGTCTTTTGTGTTGTCATCAAATGATCACTTCTTGCCTGTTGTCTCGGGATGAAAGGCAATGTCTTCTGCAAAAGCTAAATGGAACGGACATCAGATCGATCAAGCCGGTTCTTTCAAACCGTTGATGCTGCAAATCCATTCCGTTCACATGGTTCAAAACGTGACGCCCTTCGTTTGTCGGCTAGGATAATGCGACGCTGTAAAAAAAGTTCCTCACCTTGCGGAACTTTTTTATGAAGATCGCGTTTTCAGGTCATTGCAGCAGCCATTTACCGGCCTGTAGACGGGAGTTTTTAATGACACTTTCCACTCGAATTGCGCCGCACCTTCCTTATCTGCGTCGTTATTCCCGCGCGCTTACCGGCACCCAGACATCGGGCGATGCTTATGTCGCTGCCGTCCTGGAAGCGATCATCGCCGACCTGTCCATATTCCCGGATACCGCGAATGACCGCGTCGCACTCTACAAACTGTTCACGCAATTGTTTGGTTCCACTGCAGTCGAGATTCCTGAACCGTCCTCTCCCTATGCCTGGGAGCAGCGCGCGACGCTGAACCTTTCAAAGGTTTCGCCGCTCGCCAGGCAGGCTTTCCTGCTTGCCTCGGTCGAGAATTTCCGCGTCTCGGAAATCGGCGAGATTCTCGAGATCACCGAACAGGAAACCATGCAGCTGCTCGACAAGGCGTCACATGAGATTTCGCGCCAGGTGGCCACAGATATCATGATCATCGAAGACGAACCGCTGATCGCCATGGATATCGAGCAGATGGTCGAAAGCCTCGGCCACCGGGTCACCGGTATCGCCCGCACCCATACGGAAGCCGTCGCGCTCTACAACAAGACGAAGCCGAGCATGGTGCTGGCCGATATCCAGCTTGCCGACGGCAGCTCGGGCATCGACGCCGTCAACGACATCCTGAAGACATCGAGCGTTCCCGTCATCTTCATCACCGCCTTCCCGGAGAGATTGCTGACCGGAGAACGGCCGGAGCCCACCTTCCTCGTGACCAAGCCCTTCAACCCCGACATGGTCAAGGCCCTCATCAGCCAGGCGCTTTTCTTCAACGAAACGACCCGTGTGGCGGCCTGAAACGTGAAATTCAGCCGCGCCGGAACCATTCCGGTAGCAATGCGTTCCGGCTCTGCCGGAGCGTATTCGCGGTTTTAACGGTTTTTGCAGCGCTTGCTTCTAGAATGAACGGCAGTTTTGTCGGGAGGGGTAGCATCCCTTCCTGTGTTCTGATGGACTGAGGAAAGGCGGCCGAGTGAATACGACTGGACCACAGTCCGGAACGCCTTTCACCACTGAAGGCAAAGCGGCCATGATGGAGCGCGCGCTCGCCAGCGCCGCTATCTCGGTCCTGTATCAGGATGCGGGCCTTGCCATGATCTATGCCGAGAATCTTCTTCCCTATTTCAAGAAGCGTTTTGTCACCGGTGGTGATGACGGTTCGCTGTTTGGCGAAGCACATGGCAAATCCCTTGCCGCCATGAAGCACAGGGTGCTTGAAACCGGCGCCTCCAGCAGTGCCGAGGTCGATGTTGCAATCGATGGCGAAGTCAGGACATTCGAACTGAAAGTTCAACGTACCGGCGCGCGCAACAACTACGGCCTGCTCTCCGTCATCTCGGAGATTACCGAAAGTCGGCATCGCGAAAAGGTGCTGAAATCGCTGCTGCGCGAGCTTTCCCACCGCTCCAAGAACCTGCTTGCCATCATCCAGGGCATCGCCACCCAGACGGCCCGCAACACGATTTCGCTTGATAGCTTTCTTGTAAAGTTCCGCGGCCGTCTGCAATCGCTCTCCAATTCGCAGGATCTGATCACCGATTCCAGCTGGCGCGGTGCCTTCCTGTTCGAGCTCGCCGGAAAGCAGTTCGCCCCCTACTGGCCGGAAACATCAGGTTCCATGCCGATCTTTGGCATCAACGCCCATCTGACGCCGAACGCCGCCGTGCATGTCGGCCTGGCGCTACATGAACTGATCGTCAATTCCGCCTCTTATGGCGCAATCGCCAGCGGGGCGACGTCCGTCACGCTGAACTGCCGGGATGCTGACATCGCCGGTCGCCGGGCGATCGAGCTCACCTGGGTGGAAGTGCTTCCAAACAGCGCGGATGTGCACGAATTCAGCGAAAACAGCTTCGGCCGCACGGTGCTGGAGCGTGTCGTGCCCTCCTCCGTCAATGGCAAGGCCGAACTGACGTTGGTGCCCGGCCGCATTGAATATCACCTGACTGTTCCGGAGACGGAATTCGAAATCCTCAAAAGCACCTGAGACGTTTTATCTTCACGCAATTCCGGGCGCAAAACCGCTGCGCACCTTGCTCAATTGCCTGCCTGCTAAATTGTTGGAGCCTAAACGGAGAACAGCCGGTGCGAGGGCGGCGCACCGGCTGTCTCCACTCACCGGGAGGGGACCGTGAGTTCGTCCGAATGATGGGTTGGGGGCGCGCATGTTGGGTCGATGCGGTCATCATCCGGATATCGCATTAACTACGCGCGTTAACTTTGGTTCCGCACGATTGGAAATAAATTGGACTTTTATCAATTTTTTTTCGCGAGCCGAAATCCGAGTGCCGCTTCGGTCCGTCCAATTGGAAGGCAGAGATTGCCCAAAGAATTACCACAGCAAATAAAATCAATCAGTTAGGAGGAGGAAACGAGTAGAAATTGCCAAAATTTTACCGTTTGATAAATTTTTGAACCTGAGTTACGATTCCCTCACTGGCCGTTACCAATAAAGAGGGAACTTCAATGGAACGTCTGGAAACTGGGATTCGTGCCGGCCGGCTTGCTTCCGCCGAGTACGAGGCTAATTTTTCCGATCTTCACCCGCGCCTCGACAATCACGAAGCGCTGGTCGCCTCCGACCGCTGTTATTTCTGTTACGACGCGCCGTGCATGACGGCCTGTCCCACCTCCATCGATATTCCGCTCTTCATCCGCCAGATTTCGACCGGTAATCCGATCGGCTCGGCCAAGACGATCTTCGATCAGAATATCCTCGGCGGCATGTGCGCCCGCGTCTGTCCCACCGAAGAACTCTGCGAGCAGGCCTGTGTGCGCAACACGGCCGAAGAGCGCCCTGTCGAGATCGGCCGCCTGCAGCGCTACGCGACGGATGCGGCAATGAGTGCCGGCAAGCAATTCTACCGACGGGCAGAGCCGACAGGCAAGAAGATCGCCGTCGTCGGCGCAGGCCCCGCCGGTCTCGCGGCTGCCCACCGCCTCGCCGTCAAGGGCAACGAAGTCGTGATTTACGATGCCAAGCCGAAGTCGGGCGGCCTCAACGAGTACGGCATTGCCACCTACAAGACGGTCGACGACTTCGCGCAGAAAGAGGTCGACTATGTCCTCTCCATCGGCGGCATCGAGGTAAAGCACGGTGAGCAGCTCGGCCGCGATTTCTCGCTTTCCGATCTTCAGGGTCAGTATGACGCCGTCTTCCTCGGCCTCGGCCTTGCCGGCGTCAATGCACTGCGCGTCGACAACGAAAACCTTCCTGGTGTCGATGACGCCGTCGATTTCATCGCGGCCCTGCGTCAAGCAGACAACAAGGGCGAGATCGCCATCGGCCGCCGCGTCGTCGTTCTCGGTGGCGGCATGACGGCAATCGACGCTGCCGTGCAGGCAAAGCTGCTTGGCGCGGAAGAGGTGACGATCTGTTACCGCCGCGGCAAGGAGCACATGAACGCCTCGGAATTCGAGCAGGATCTTGCCACCTCGAAAGGTGTCATCATCCGCCATTGGCTGGCGCCGAAATCCATCCTTTCTCAGGATGGCAAGGTCGCGGCGATCGAGGTGGAATATACCAGCCTCGTCGACGGCCGCCTCGCCGGCACCGGCGAGACCGGCGTGATCGCCGCCGACCAGATCTTCAAGGCGATCGGCCAGACCTTCGAAGCTTCAGGCATTGGCGCCTTGCGCACGGAAACCGGCCGCATCTCCGTCGACGCTGAAGGACGCACATCGATTGATGGCGTCTGGGCCGGCGGTGACTGCGTCTTCGGCGGTGACGACCTTACGGTTTCTGCCGTCGCCCACGGCCGCGATGCGGCCGAATCCATTCACCGCACCCTGTCTGCCGCAGCCGCTCCGGCTGTCGCGGTCGCTTGAAGGGGAGAATGAACAATGGCTGATCTCCGCAATGATTTCGTCGGCATCAAGTCCCCGAACCCTTTCTGGCTCGCCTCCGCGCCGCCGACCGACAAGGCCTACAATGTCGAGCGTGCCTTCAAGGCCGGCTGGGGTGGCGTCGTCTGGAAAACGCTCGGCGAGGAAGGCCCGCCTGTCGTCAACGTCAACGGCCCGCGTTATGGCGCAATCTGGGGCGCAGACCGCCGCCTGCTCGGCCTGAACAATATCGAGCTCATCACCGACCGCGACCTGCAGACCAATCTGCGGGAAATGAAGCAGGTCAAGATGAACTGGCCTGACCGGGCGCTCATCGCCTCGATCATGGTGCCCTGCGAGGAGCAGGCCTGGAAGGCCATCCTGCCGCTGGTGGAAGAGACCGAGGCAGACGGCATCGAACTGAACTTCGGCTGTCCGCACGGCATGTCCGAGCGCGGCATGGGCTCGGCGGTCGGCCAGGTGCCGGAATATATCGAAATGGTCGTGCGTTGGTGCAAGCAGTACACCCGCATGCCCGTCATCACCAAGCTGACGCCCAATATCACCGATGTCCGCCGCCCCGCCCGCGCAGCAAAAGCCGGCGGCACGGATGCTGTCTCGCTGATCAATACGATCAACTCCATCGTGTCCGTCGATCTCGACAATTTCGCGCCGAACCCCACCGTCGGCGGCAAGGGCAGCCACGGAGGCTATTGCGGCCCAGCGGTCAAGCCGATCGCGCTGAACATGGTCGCCGAAATCGCCCGCGATCCGGAAACCTACGGCTTGCCGATCTCAGGCATCGGCGGCATCACCACCTGGCGCGATGCGGCTGAATTCCTGGTGCTCGGCGCCGGCAACGTGCAGGTCTGCACCGCAGCCATGACCTACGGTTTCAAGATCGTCCAGGAGATGATCACCGGCCTCTCCGACTGGATGGACGAAAAGGGCCACAAGACCCTCGACGACATTACCGGCCGCGCCGTGCCCAACGTCACCGACTGGCAGTACCTCAACCTCAACTACATCGCCAAGGCGAAGATCGATCAGGACGCCTGCATCAAATGCGGCCGCTGCTACATCGCCTGCGAGGACACTTCGCACCAGGCGATCACCAACTTCGTGGATGGCGTTCGGCATTTCGAAGTGATGGACGAGGAATGCGTCGGCTGCAATCTCTGCGTCAGCGTTTGCCCGGTCGAAAACTGCATCACCATGGAGCAGCTTCCCGCCGGCTCTCTGGATAAGCGCACCGGCAAGGTGGTCGAGCCCGCCTATGCCAACTGGACGACGCATCCGAACAACCCGATGGCGCGCCAGGCTGCGGAGTAGGACCTCCGAAAAGCCTGATGAAAAAGCCGCCCGTCCACGGCGGCTTTTTCTTTATCCGTCGATCCTCAAAGCCCGAAAGACTTCCTGTAGGCGCTGGGGCTGGTGCCGAGCCGCCGGCGGAAATGGTGGCGCATCGTCGCCAACGTGCCGAAGCCGCTTGCGACAGCGATATCGTCGAGTGAGACGGCAAGCTTCTTCTCCAGAAGATCGCGCGCATGCCGCAGCCGCTCCTTCAGCAGCCACTCGCCTACGCTGTCACCCGTCGTCGCCTCGAAGCGGCGCTGGAAGGTACGCATGCTCATGCCTGCCTTGCCGGCGAGCAGGCTGATCGGCTGCTCCTCGGAAAGCCGACCACGCATCCATTCGATCAATGGCCCGAGACGAATGCCTTCGCGCGCTTCCGGCACGGGGGCCGCGATAAATTGCGCCTGCCCGCCCTCGCGATGCGGCGGAACGACGAGACGTCGCGCCACGCTGTTGGCGGCGTCGGGGCCGAAATCGCCGCGCACCACATGCAGGCAAAGGTCGATGCCGGCCGCACTGCCTGCCGCCGTCAAAATGCTGCCCTCGTCCATGTAGAGCACGTCGGCATCGAGCGCGATGTCGGGGTAACGCGCAGCGATCGAGGCGACATAGCGCCAGTGTGTCGTTGCCCGCCGCCCGGCAAGCAGACCGGCGGCGGCAAGCACGGCCACACCCGAGCAGAGCGACATGATCCGCGCGCCTCGTTGGTGCGCAGCCTGCAAGGCGGCGATTAGGGGCTCCGGCACCGGCGCATCGATCGCCCGCCATCCCGGCGCGATGATGAGATCGGCCTCGTCGAGCAGTTCAAGCCCGTTGTCGACGGCGACCGTGAGCCCGCCGGCCGCACGCAGCGGACCCGGCTCGATGCCGGCGACCGAGAACCGATACCAGCCCTCGCCCATCTCCGGCCGGGACAGGCCGAAGACCTCATAGGCGATACCGAATTCAAAGGTGCAGAGCCCGTCATAGGCAAGCGCCACGACATGCGGCCCCTGCGTTTTATGCATATCCGCTTTTGGCATGATCTTTACGCTATCGGTCATGATGGCCAATTTCGCCAATCACTATCATCAGCAATGATCGGCTGCAACCAAGCCAAGACCAGAACCAACAAAGGACCAGATTATGCCGAGCCCCGTTTCTGAAATCCCCGCCGCAGCGCCTGAGGCTGTCGCCGAACACTTCGCCCGCAAGCTCGCCTTCGAAACCGACTGCTCGGATGTGAACGGCGCGTTCGCCTCCGGCAAGGTCGATTTCGTGCTGCTCGACGTGCGCTCGCCGACGCTCTTCAACCTCTCGCATATACCAGGCGCCCTCAACCTGCCGCACGGCAAGATGACCGCGCACCGCATGTCCGAATGGCCTGCCGATACGCTGTTCGTTGTCTATTGCGCCGGCCCGCATTGCAACGGCGCGGACAAGGCGGCATTGCGCCTCTCCCGCCTCGGACTGACCGTCAAGCTGATGATCGGCGGCCTGACCGGCTGGGCGGATGAAGGTTTTGCTTTTGAAGGCGTCGCAAGCGCTGCCGCCTGATCTCAACTCCCTTCTCCCCGGCGAAGAGAAAGGCTTCATCCTCTTCCGGCCAAGCTTTTCAGGGCGTCGGTCGATGTGAGGCCATACACACCAGTCGTGGTCGACTGCCCCAGAGAAACTGGATTGCCAATATCGCGGAAATCCATGTTTTTCTGAGGGTTTCTCTGGAAAAAAAGCGATGCTGCCGTATATCGCTATACTCGTCGTCGTTGTGGACGGCGCTGGAAGCTATTTCGTTTTGGAACACGGTCAGCATGTCACTTCGCAGTGCCCTTCGCGTACAAACAGCAGACTGCCATGCCGAGGTGGACGCCCTCTTCGGCAAGTTCAACCTCTCCGACACCCGCGACTATAAAACCTTCCTGCGTGCCCATGCCCGTGCTGTTCCTTCGGTCGAAGCTGCCCTTGAGCAGGCCGGCATCACGACGCTCTTGCCGGACTGGCCGGTGCGCCGTCGCGCATCGCTTCTTCTCGCCGATATGGCCGCCCTGAACGAGCCACCACCGCCACTCCTGCCGCAGCCCGCGCTTGCCGACGAAGCCTCGCTCTGGGGTGCAGTCTATGTGCTTGAAGGATCCAAGCTTGGCGGCGCCCTGCTCGCAAAAGCCGTGCCCAATCACCTGCCGGGCAGCTATCTCGCTCCGCAAGGTCCGAAGGGCTCGATGCGCGCCTTCATGGAACGTCTTGATACCAGCGGCATTGACGATATTGCAGGCGCCGTTGCGGCTGCGCGCAATGTCTTCGGCCTGTTCCTGAAGGCGGCGCAGCTTGAACTGGAAGCCGTCTGATGAGCGATGCCGACGCCCCCATTGATCTGACCAATTGCGACCGGGAGCCGATCCATCAGCTTGGTTCCGTCCAGCCTTTCGGTTTCCTGCTTGCCGTCTCCTCGGACTGGATCGTTACCCGCGCCTCGGCCAATCTTTCGGAATTCCTTGATATCGCCCATACTGATGCCGTCGGCCGGCCCATTTCGTCGCTGATTACGCCGGAAGCGCTGCATACGCTCCGCAACAAGCTCGCCACCTTGCGCGGTCCGGACATTGTCGAACGCATTTTCGATATCGCGCTGACGGCGGCGCAGGCACGCTTCGACGTGGCGGTGCATGTCTGCAACGGTCAGATCATCATCGAGGGCGAACGTGCCGACGGAGGCAGATCCAGCGCGCCTTCGCTCTCCACGCGCAGCATGATGTCGCGTCTGGACCACACGGAAACCCTGGAAGCCTTCTTCCGGGAAGGCGCGAGACAGGCCCGCGCCTTGACCGGTTTCGACCGTGTGATGGTCTATCGCTTCGACGACAGCGGCTCCGGCGAGGTCGTGGCCGAAGCTGCCCGGCCGGGCATCGGCTCCTTCCTCGGCCTGCATTATCCCGCATCCGACATTCCAGTTCAGGCCCGAGCGCTCTATTTGCGCAACCTCTTCCGCATCATCGCCGATATTGATGCGACACCTGTGCCGATCCTGCCGCAAGTCGACGAGCACGGCCGCCCGCTCGATCTTTCCATGTCCGTGCTGCGTTCGGTTTCGCCGATACATATCGAATATCTGAAGAACATGGGCGTCGGCGCCTCGCTCTCGATCTCCATCGTCGTCGATGGCAGGCTCTGGGGCCTCTTTGCCTGCCACCATTACAGCGCCCGCCTGCCCTCGGCCGAAAGCCGCTCCACGGCAGAACTTTTCGGGCAGATGTTTGCTTCCCGCCTCGAAAGCCGCGAACGGCGCCTGGCGCTCGATTACGAAACCAAGGCGCGCCGCATCGCCGACCGCCTGCTGACCTCCGTTGCCGACAATGCGAGCCTGCTTGATGATCCGACATGGCTGATCGACGCGCTGGCAGATGCCATCCCCGCCGATGGTATCGGCGTCTGGATCAACGGGCGTCGGGCGATTGCAGGTCTCGGCCCGGATGAGAAGAGCTTTGCCGCCCTCATCCGTCACCTTAATCGTAATGCCGCCGGCCGGGTTTTTGCGGTCGATCGCCTTGCAGAAACCTATCCCGACATCGAAATCGATGATGCCGTGGCCGGCATGCTCGCCATTCCGATCTCCCGTTCGCCGCGCGACTATGTCGTGCTGTTCCGCCAGGAAATCGTGCGCACCGTGCGCTGGGCCGGCGATCCGCAGAAGCCCGTGGATTATGGCCCGAACGGCCCGCGGCTCACCCCGCGCAAGAGTTTCGAAGCCTGGTCCGAGCTGGTGCGCGGCCGCTCCCTGCCCTTCACCGAAGCGGAGCGTCGCGTTGCAGAAACCATCCGTGTCACGCTGATCGAAGTGGTGCTGCGCCTGACGGATGAGGCCAGCATGGCGCGCCAGCTCGCCAACGAACGGCAGGAACTGCTGATCGCCGAGTTGAACCATCGCGTTCGCAACATCCTCGGCCTGATCGGCGGGCTCATCCGCCAATCGCAATCGACCTCGATCGGCCTCCCGGATTATGTCCGCCAGCTCGAAGGCCGCGTCCAGTCGCTCTCCCGAGCGCACGATCAGATCACCCGCGATCACTGGGCACCCGCTTCGTTGCGGCAATTGCTTATGGCCGAAGCCGCCGCCTATCTCGGCAAAAATGCCCAGCGCATCCGAATGACCGGCGAGGATGTGCTGTTGGAGCCACAGGCCTTTTCAACCACGGCCCTGGTCTTCCATGAGCTGGTGACGAACAGCGCCAAATATGGGAGCCTTTCTGGATCCGGTTTTGTCGAACTCGGCTGGATGAGGGACGAAGAAGGCAATCTCCACATCGGCTGGCGCGAAAAGGACGGCCCCCCGGTATCGGAACCCACCCGGCATGGCTTCGGCTCGACGATCATTCGCCGCTCCATCCCCTACGATCTTGGTGGCAAGGCCGAAGTCCGCTACATCAACGAAGGGCTGGAAGCCGATTTCTGGATTCCGGCCAAGAACGTGAATGCGGCAAACCCGGGGAGCGAACGCCTCGCTCCGACATCGGTCACAGCGACAGAACGCAACGTCATCGGCTCAAACGACGAACCCCTTGCCGGCCTCAATGTACTTCTGGTGGAAAACAACCTGATCATCGCCATGGATGGCGAAGACATCCTGCGCCGTTTGGGCGCGGAGGTCGCAACGGCGCCAAGTGTTGCCGAAGCGATGGAATTCCTGGCCGACCAGTCCTTCGATCTCGCCCTTCTCGATGTGAATCTCGGTGACGAAACCAGCTTTGCCATCGCCGACCGGCTGGCCGCCGGCAACGTGCCCTTCGTCTTCGCCACCGGCTATGGCGAGGGGATAGCCCAGGCTCACAGCCATTCGGATGCACCGGTCCTGCAGAAGCCCTACACGATCGAAGGCGTGACGGACATTCTTGTCCGCGTGGCGCTTCCAGGCAAGCCTTAGGCGATGATCCGGCTCCGGATCAATCCGGCCGCAATCCGCCGATGAAGAGCCGTTCCAGGAAGCGAGCCGCATCTTCGAAGCGCCCGTCACCTGAATGTTCTTCACCCAGCACGGCCCGGACCTGCACATCGAAATCGGCATAGTGCTGCGTCGTCGACCAGATCGAGAAGATCAGATGATAAGGATCGCAGGGGGCGATCTTGCCGCTTTTCGTCCAGGAGCGGATGACAGCCGCCTTTTCGTCGACCAGCTCTTTCAGCGGTCCCTTCAGCATATCGAGAACGTGTGGCGCGCCCTGCAACATCTCGTTGGCAAACAGCCGGCTCTCGCGGGGAAAATCGCGCGCCATCTCGAGCTTGCGGCGGATATAGCTGCGGATCTCCGATTCCGGATTTCCCTCCGCATCGAAGGCCCGCAGCGGCTCGAGCCAGTTATAGAGCACGCGGTCGATCAGCGCGCGATGCATGGCTTCCTTGGTGCGGAAATAATAGAGCAGGTTCGGCTTCGACATGCCGGCGACCTCGGCGATCTGGTCGATGGTCGAGCCGCGGAAGCCGCTGACCGAAAACACATCCAGCGCCGCTTCCAGGATCAGCTCTTCCTTCTCTTCCTGGATTCGGGTCCGGCGAAGTGTCTTCGCCGCTCTCGGAATGGCCATTCGCTCTTTTCCCCTTGAAATTCAACTCCTTCGCTCAAGATTGGAAGAGCAGCCTCTCCTGCCGCTTAAATGGGCAACTGCCTGCCTTTTTGCCCATATTTTGTCTGTATTTTTCGTGATTTTCGTCTTGAGCGCCGCGATGGAAGTTGTAATGTTTACCAATCGGTCAAATTATCTGCCAGATAAAAAACAAAGGCAACTGGCGATTTTCCGGCGCTGACGAAACAAGCGGCAGCAGTGGGAATTTGACCACGGGAACAAGGCGGGCGTGCACCTTGCATGACTGCCGCAAAACAGGTGAGGATTTTCAGTATGGTGGCAGCGCCAGGCGAGAACATGCGCGTCAACGGGGACCGTCTCTGGGATAGTCTCATGGACATGGCGAAGATCGGCCCGGGAATTGCCGGCGGCAACAACCGCCAGACACTGACGGACTCGGATGCCGAAGGCCGCAGCCTCTTCAGGACATGGTGCGAAGACGCCGGCATGACACTCGGCGTCGACAAGATGGGCACGATGTTCGCGACCCGCCCCGGCACCGATCCGAACGCTCTCCCCGTCTATGTCGGCTCGCATCTCGACACCCAGCCGACCGGCGGCAAATATGATGGCGTGCTTGGCGTGCTCGGCGCCCTCGAAATCGTCAGAACCATGAACGACCTCGGCATCAGGACGAAGCATCCTGTTGTCGTAACCAACTGGACCAATGAGGAAGGCGCGCGTTTCGCTCCGGCAATGCTGGCATCAGGCGTCTTCGCCGGCGCGCATAGCCTGGACTTCGCCTATAACCGCAAAGATCCCGAAGGCAATCTCTTCGGCGACGAGCTGAAGCGCATCGGCTGGGTCGGCGACGAAGAGGTCGGCGCCCGCAAGATGCACGCCTATTTCGAATATCACATCGAGCAAGGCCCGATCCTCGAAGCTGAGAACAAGCAGATCGGCGTCGTCACTCACTGTCAGGGCCTCTGGTGGTTGGAATTCACGCTGAACGGCAAGGAAGCCCATACCGGCTCGACACCGATGAACATGCGCGTCAATGCCGGCCTTGCGATGTCGCGCATCCTGGAAATGGTCCAGGGTGTGGCCATGGGCGAACAGCCGGGCGCCGTCGGCGGCGTTGGCCAGGTCTTCTTCTCGCCGAACTCCCGCAACGTGCTGCCGGGTAAGGTGGTCTTCACCGTCGACATCCGCTCGCCCGACAAGGCCAAGCTCGACCGCATGCGGGCAAAGATCGAGGCCGAAGCGCCCAAGATCTGCGACGCACTCGGCGTCGGCTGCTCCATCGAGGCGATCGGCCATTTCGAGCCCGTCACCTTCGACGAAAAGCTCGTCACCTCGGTTCGCTCTGCCGCGGAGCGTCTCGGCTATAGCCACATGAACGTCATCTCCGGCGCCGGGCACGACGCCTGCTGGGCTGCCAAGGTCGCGCCCGCGACGATGGTCATGTGTCCCTGTGTGGGTGGTCTTTCGCACAACGAGGCTGAGGAGATTTCCAAGGAATGGGCGACGGCTGGAGCCGACGTGCTGTTCCATGCGGTGGTCGAGACGGCGGAGATTGTCTCCTGATGTCTAACGTAGCGCCCGGAGCCCCCTCATCCGACCCTTCGGGCCACCTTCTCCCCGCTGGGGAGAAGGGAACGGTGGACGTCGCCGCTCCCCCCTTCTCCCCTCGGGGAGAAGGTGCCCGAAGGGCGGATGAGGGGGCTCCGGGCACAACCAAAATTATCAAACAAGATATTCGCAAACATCGCCCTGCCAAAACCGAACAAGCACGACACCTGCGCCACAATGAAACCGAAGAGGAATACCGCCTTTGGAGCGACCTGCGCGCACGGCGCTTGAACGGCTACAAATTCGCAAGGCAGGTGCCACTCGGCCCATTCATTGTCGATTTCCTCTGTCGGGAAGAGCAGCTCGTTGTCGAGATCGATGGCTTCCAGCACGCAGAAAGCATCTCCGATCAACGCCGAACGGAATGGCTCAATGCAAACGGCTATTCGGTCCTGCGTTTCTGGAATCAGGAAATCTCGCGCGAACGACGCTCGGTTCTTGAAACGATCCTGGCTGCATTGGAAGGCCGGCTTGAGGTCAGCTCCGAATTGCCCAGCTTTTATTCGCCAGCCCAATTTACAAACAAGAATGGGGAACGATCATGACCACAGTCATCAAGAACGGCACCATCGTCACGGCCGACCTCACCTACAAGGCGGACGTGAAGATTGACGGCGGCAAGATCGTCGAGATCGGCCCGAACCTCTCCGGCAACGAGGTATTGGACGCCTCCGGCTGCTACATCATGCCCGGCGGCATCGATCCGCACACCCATCTCGAAATGCCCTTCATGGGCACATATTCCTCCGACGATTTCGAAAGCGGCACGCGCGCGGCCCTTTCCGGCGGCACGACCATGGTCGTCGATTTCGCCCTTCCCGCGCCTGGCCAGTCGCTGCTCGAAGCGCTGACCATGTGGGACAACAAGTCCACCCGCGCCAATTGCGACTACTCCTTCCACATGGCGGTCACCTGGTGGGGCGAGCAGGTCTTCAACGAGATGAAGACGATCGTTGAGGACAAGGGCATCAACACCTTCAAGCACTTCATGGCCTATAAGGGCGCGCTGATGGTGAACGACGACGAGATGTTCGCCTCCTTCCAGCGCTGCGCCGAGCTTGGCGCCCTGCCGCTCGTCCATGCCGAAAACGGGGATGTCGTCGCCTCCCTTTCCGCCAAGCTGCTTTCGGAAGGCAATAACGGCCCCGAAGCGCACGCCTATTCACGCCCGGCCGAAGTCGAGGGTGAAGCCACCAACCGCGCAATCATGATCGCAGACATGGCCGGCTGCCCCGTCTATATCGTCCATACCTCCTGCGAACAGGCCCATGAAGCGATCCGCCGTGCTCGCCAGAAGGGCATTCGCGCCTATGGCGAGCCGCTAATCCAGCACCTGACCCTCGACGAGTCAGAATATTTCGACAAGGACTGGGATCATGCCGCCCGTCGCGTCATGTCTCCGCCCTTCCGCAACAAGCAGCATCAGGACAGCCTTTGGGCGGGCCTCGCCTCCGGCTCGCTGCAGGTGGTGGCAACCGACCATTGCGCCTTTACCACGGCACAGAAGCGCTTCGGCGTCGGCGACTTCACCAAGATCCCGAACGGCACCGGCGGCCTCGAAGACCGGATGCCGATGCTCTGGACTTACGGCGTCAATACCGGCCGCCTGACGATGAACGAGTTCGTCGCCGTCACCTCCACCAACATTGCCAAGATCCTCAACATCTACCCGAAGAAGGGCGCGATCCTCGTCGGCGCCGATGCCGATCTCGTCGTCTGGGATCCGAAGCGCTCCAAGACCATTACATCGAAGAGCCAGCAGTCTGCGATCGATTACAACGTCTTCGAGGGCAAGGAAGTCACCGGCCTGCCACGCTACACGCTGACGCGTGGCGTCGTGGCGATCGAGGAAGGGACCGTCAAGACCCGCTCGGGCCATGGCGAATTCGTCAGGCGCGAGCCGGTTACCGCCGTCAGCAAGGCACTGTCGACCTGGAAGGAGATCACCGCTCCCCGCAAGGTCGAACGCACGGGCATCCCGGCGAGTGGGGTGTGACACATTTGCGCGGTCATCTGCTTCTGACGATCGTTTCCCTGGCCGCGCTTTCCACCGCGGCGAATGCTGACACGCTGCCCATCAAGGGCAGCTACGGCAACAAGGATGGCTGCGCCTACGCCAAGAGCGGCGAAAGCACAGGTTCCGACAACTTCTTTCTGCTGACTTCCGAGGGCATCACCACGGCGGCCTCTTACTGCGAAATCAAGAAAATCCTGAAGACCGAAGGCAAGGACTTCACCGCCACGGTCGCTTGCCAGGCGGAGGGCGAAGAAAGCAGTAACGACGACACCGTCAAGATCACATCAGGGCCTAAAGGCTATACGATCGGGTTCGTGGCCGATGCTGCAATCAAGTGGGGGCCGCTGCCGCTATGCAAATAACCTCACGCCGGCACCAGCGCATCGAGCTCCGGCAGCAGGATCACGCTTTCCTGCTCGTTCGGATCGGTGCGGGCAATGATCGCCGTGCAGGGCGTACCGCTGAGGTTTGCCGGAAGATGCGGCACACCGGCCGGAATATAGAAGAGTTCGCCGGCGCGCACGATCACATGGTTCTCAAGTCTGTCGCCATACCAGGTATGCGCCTCGCCGGAGAGCATGTAGATCGCCGTCTCATGCGCTTCATGCAGATGCGCCTTGGCGCGCACGCCGGGCGGGATCGTCAGAAGATGCATGCAGATGCCCTTCGCGCCGACTGTCTCGGCCGCGATGCCCTCGAAATAGCTCAGCCCCTGCTTGCCGTCATAGGTATGGTCAGGGCGAACAATGTGGCAGGTGGGCTTTGATTTTGCGTCCATCCTCATCCTCCAGGGACTGTGCTGTCGGTAAGACCGGCGGCAATAATATCACGGAAAACCGCGCCGGCGCGGCGAAAACAAGACTGGTTTATTGATGCAAGCACCCTCCGTCGTGACCGCCAAGGATCTCTGTCTCACCTACCAGACGAATGATGGGCCGGTGCATGCGCTCGCTGATGTCAATCTCGATATCCGCAAGGGCGAGTTCGTCTCCTTCATCGGCCCTTCCGGCTGCGGCAAGACGACTTTCCTGCGCGTCATCGCCGATCTCGAGCGCAAGACATCGGGCGAAATTGCCATTAACGGCATGACACCGGATGAGGCCCGCAAGGCCCGCGCCTATGGCTACGTCTTCCAGGCGCCGGCGCTCTACCCCTGGCGCACGATCGAGAAGAACATCGCCTTGCCGCTGGAGATCATGGGATACGCGAAGCCAGAGCAAAAAAAGCGAATCGCTGGAGCGCTCGATCTCGTCGAGCTTGCGGGCTTCGAGAAGAAATTCCCCTGGCAACTCTCGGGCGGCATGCAGCAGCGCGCCTCGATCGCCCGCGCGCTCGCCTTCGATGCAGACCTGCTGCTGATGGACGAACCGTTCGGGGCGCTGGACGAAATCGTCCGCGATCATCTGAACGCTGCGCTTCTGAAACTGTGGTCGCGCACCAACAAGACGATCTGTTTCGTCACCCACTCCATTCCGGAAGCCGTCTACCTCTCGACGAAGATCGTCGTGATGTCGCCGCGCCCCGGCCGCGTGACCGATATCATCGACTCGACGCTGCCCAAGGAGCGACCACTCGACATCCGCGAGACCCCCGAATTCCTGGAAATCGCCCATCGCGTCCGCGAAGGGCTGAGGGCGGGGCATAGTTATGAGCAATAGATTGGGGCTCCAGAGCGTGGCAAAGACCCCTCCCCAACCCCTCCCCACAAGGGGGAGGGGCAGATCTGCCGCACCCTCTTCTTTCATGATCGAGGCTGCTACCAGCAGCAGAGTTGAGACAGGTACGCCAAGCAGGCGGCAACCACCTGAGCCCCTCCCCCTTGTGGGGAGGGGTTGGGGAGGGGTTTTCCTTTCCACATCAGGAATGGAGGCCTGAATGCCACATTCCAACATTAAGCCCAAAACCCGTGAAAGAGCCCGTCGCCTTCGTCGTGAACTGACAAAGGCTGAATCCGCCATGTGGAACATGCTGCGAGATCTCCGTCCCTGGGGCGCTCGCTTCCGCCGCGAAACACCAATCGGCCCGTATATTGCAGACTTTGCCTGGCTCTCCGCTCGTCTCATCGTAGAAGTAGACGGCGACAGCCATGAAACCGAAAGCGGTCGCCATCATGATCTCGCTCGCGATGCTTTCTTGAAAAACCAAGGCTTCACCGTACTCCGTTTCGACAACGCCCAAGTGCTTGATGGCCCGGATTATGTGTTCATCGAAATACAAAAACATGCCGCACCATTCTTGAGGCAGGCCGCATGAAACCCGACACCCTCAAAGACAAGATCGTCCCCGTTCTCACCATCCTGCTGGTGCTGGTCGCCGTCTGGTATGTCGCCGCCGTCTTCCTCAACGCGCCGTTCCAGCGCGACATGGACACGCGCAACAACGTCACCTCGACGACAACGGAATTCATCGGCAGGACCCTCTCCCAGCCGAAGCCCATCCTGCCGGCACCGCATCAGGTGGCGCAGAACGTCTTCGAAAACACCTTCCTGCGAAAACTCTCCAGCAACCGCAGCCTCGTCTACCACGCAGGCGTCACCCTCTCCTCCACCGCGCTCGGCTTTGCGCTCGGTACGCTGCTCGGCATCGTGATCGCCGTCGGCATCATCCATATCAAGGCGCTCGACCGCAGTCTGATGCCGTGGATCATCGCATCCCAAACCGTACCGATCCTGGCGATCGCGCCGATGGTCATCGTGGTGCTCGGCTCGATCAGTATCACCGGCCTCATCCCGAAGGCGCTGATCTCCACCTACCTCTCATTCTTCCCGGTCACAGTCGGCATGGTGAAGGGGTTGCGCTCGCCCGAGGTCATGCATCTCGATCTGATGCGCACCTATAATGCCACGGCTGCCCAAACCTTCTGGAAGTTGCGCGTGCCCGCCTCCATTCCCTTCCTCTTCACCTCGATGAAGGTAGCGATCGCCGCAAGCCTCGTCGGCGCGATCGTCGGCGAACTGCCGACCGGCGCCGTCGCTGGCATTGGCTCCAAGCTGCTTGCCGGCTCCTATTACAGCCAGACCATCGATATCTGGGCAGCACTAGTCGCCGGCTCGGTCCTGGCAGCCATCCTTGTCGCCATCGTTGGCCTCGTGGCGAAGATCGTCGACCGCGCCATGGGTGGGAGGCCGGCATGAAGCAAGTCGTGCTTTCCTGGCAGGGCCTGATCGCCCTCCTCTGCGTGGCGGGCGCAATGGTCATGCTGCCTGTCTTTGCGGCCGGTGCGACACAGCCTCCGTCGGCAGGGACTATCATCCTGGTCGCTCTGCTCGCGATCGTCGCGGCACTGATCTCCTTCGCACCCCTCCCCACATCGCTTGTCGCAACCGCCCTCTTCATCGGCGCTCATGGTGCAGCATGGCTGCTGCTTGGCACCCTTTCGGGCAATGAAGGCTTCGCCGGTACCTCCTTCTTCCTGCTGCTGGCCGCCTGCTGGCTGCTTGCCTGGCGCTGCGTGACGGAGCTTTCGGAGCTCAAACCGACAACGCCAGCCGGCCAGTGGTTCCTGCGCCTGCTGATCCCGGCAATCTTCGGCGCTTGGATCCTCATCATCTGGGAAACGATCACGCGCGGCGCCGGTGTCCCTTTCGTGCTGCTGCCGCCGCCGTCCGCGATCGGCGCACGCATCGTGGGTTCCCTGCCGATCCTCGGCGAGGACATAAGGCAAACGATCTTCAAGGCCGTTCTGATCGGTTACGCCATCGGCTGCATCAGCGGCTTCGTCGTCGCCATCCTCGCCGACCGTTTCGCCTTCCTGCGTCGTGGCCTGCTGCCGATCGGCAATTTGGTTTCGGCCCTGCCGATGATCGGCGTGGCTCCGATCATGGTCATGTGGTTCGGCTTCGACTGGCCGTCCAAGGCCGCCGTCGTCATCATCATGACCTTCTTTCCGATGCTGGTGAACACTGTTGCGGGGCTTGCCGCCTCCGGCAACATGGAGCGCGACCTGATGCGCACCTATGCATCGAACTACTGGCAGACGCTGGTCAAGCTCCGGCTTCCGGCCGCAATGCCCTTCATTTTCAATGCACTGAAGATCAACTCGACGCTGGCGCTGATTGGTGCCATCGTTGCGGAATTCTTCGGAACGCCGATCGTCGGCATGGGCTTCCGCATCTCCACGGAGATCGGCCGCATGAATGTCGACATGGTCTGGGCCGAGATCGCCGTTGCGGCGCTTGCAGGCTCGGTCTTCTACGGTGTCGTCGCCCTTGCCGAGAGGGCGGTGACGTTCTGGCATCCGTCTATCCGTGGTGGTTAGACGGGCCCCGGCCCCGCACCAGGGCCTGGGCATAACTTCAGAGGGAACAAGAAAATGAAAAAATTGATGGTTGCAATGATGGCGAGCGCGATGTCGCTTGCCGCCGCCCACGCGATGGCGGCCGATAAAGTCGCGCTGCAACTGAAATGGGTTACCCAGTCGCAGTTCGCCGGCTACTACGTCGCCAAGGACAAGGGCTACTACGAAGAAGAGGGCCTCGATGTCGATATCAAGCCGGGCGGTCCTGATATCGCTCCCGAGCAGGTGATCGCCGGCGGCGGCGCCGATGTGATCGTCGACTGGATGGGTGGTGCGCTGGTGGCGCGTGAAAAGGGCGTTCCCTTGGTCAACATCGCCCAGCCCTATCAGAAGTCCGGCATGGAAATGATCTGCCGCAAGGACGGCCCGATCAAGACCGAAGCCGATTTCAAGGGCCACACACTCGGCGTCTGGTTCTTCGGCAACGAATATCCGTTCTTTGCCTGGATGAGCAAGCTCGGTCTCAAGACCGACGGCGGCCCTGACGGTGTGACCGTGCTGAAGCAGAGCTTCGACGTTCAGCCGCTGCTGCAGAAGCAGGCCGACTGCATTTCCGTCATGACCTATAACGAATACTGGCAGGCGATCGATGCCGGCCTGAAGCCGGAAGATCTCACCGTCTTCAACTATACCGCCATGGGCAATGACCTCTTGGAAGACGGCCTCTATGCTTCGGAAGAAAAGCTGAAGGATCCGGCCTTCAAGGAGAAGATGGTCAAGTTCGTCCGCGCCTCCATGAAGGGCTGGAAATACGCCATGGAGAACCCGGATGAAGCCGCCGGAATCGTCGTCGATGCAGGAGGCCAGGACGAAAACCACCAGAAGCGCATGATGGGCGAAGTCGCCAAGCTGATCGGTGACGGCACCGGCAAGCTCGACACCACGCTCTATGACCGGACGGCAAAGGCTCTTCTCGATCAGAAGATCATCAACAAGGAACCATCAGGCGCCTGGACCCACGACATCACGGACGCCGCTGCCAAATAACATCATATCGATGCCAAAATGCAACGCGCGCGGGAGATTTTCCCGCGCGTTTTCTATTTTTTGCACTCAATGAAAAAAATCGCCTTGCAACTGTCGCATTTGTCGGGCGTCAAACGTCTATTGCATGTCGCGCGAACGGGGACACCGGTTTTGCGGGTAACGACATGATTAAAACAGAGACTTAAAGTGTGGCGAGCGGATCTGAAAGATCGTGACACGCTTTAAGATATGCAGGCCGATCAATCATCGTCATGTTCACATAACCCTTTAGTGATTGATGAGCCTCGCATTGGTAATTAATAGTGTCTCATAGGGAATTATTTTCTGCCGGGCTTGCACGTGGAGCAAATCGATACCACGTTCTAGCCTGATTTGCCGGATGGGAACGATGTGTTCCGGCAGATGGGATGCGGGTAAATACCTCTGAGATTTGGAAGACGGCATTTGCCCGGTTCGCGAGTTGCATGACGACGCGCGATTCCGGCCGATCCTGTCAAGAGATTGGACGAAGACGCATGGCACTGAAGCCGCACGCATTATTACGCGCCTCTACTTTCCCAGTCGCCGCTTTTGCGGTCTCGGCGCTTCTTGTCGCCACTTTCGCGGCCTCGGCTGTATTTGCTCAGGAACCCCAGGCGACGCATCCGCAGGCCCAGGCGCCCCAGAACCTGCCGGCAATCGTCGTCACCACGGCGGTGAACCGGACCCTCGTCGACCGTGTCATCGGCACGGGAACGGTCAAGCCCGTCGAGGAAGTCTATATCCAGCCACAGGTCGAAGGCCTCTCCATTCGCACCTTGAAGGCCGATGTCGGAGACAAGGTTCAGGCCGAAAGCACGCTGGCGACGCTCAACGATGACGCTCTGGTCCTGACCAAGAGCCAGATGATGGCGACGAAAGCCAAGGGCGAGGCAAGCCTTGCCCAGCTGCGCGCCCAGCTCATCGAGGCACAGGCCAATGCCGAGCAGGCAAGGCAGCAGCAGGCCCGTGCCCAGGAAATGGGCAAGAAGGGCACTGTTTCCACCGCCCAGGTCGAGCAAGCCGATGCGACGGCCGCAGCCGCCAATGCCCGCGTCGCTTCCGCCGAGCAGGCGATCGAGGTCGCCGAAGCCGACCTCAAGGTCTTCGACAGCCAGATTGCCGATGCGGACCTGAAGCTGGCGCGCACCGATGTGAAAACACCGGTTTCAGGCGTCGTTTCGGCCAAGAACGCCAAGGTCGGCGCCATTGCCGCCGGCAACGGCAATCCGCTGTTCACCATCATCCGCGACGGCGACATCGAACTTGTCGCCGAAGTCGCTGAAAGCGACATCGTCAAGGTCGTGGCCGGCCAGAAGGCGACGATTTCGCTTTCCGGCAGCCGCGAGAAGCTTTCCGGCGCGGTGCGCCTGGTGTCGCCGACCGTCGATCCGGTCACCCGCCTCGGCCTCGTCCATATCTCCATCGACGATGACAGCAAGGCGCGTTCCGGCATGTATGGCAGCGCCGAGATCATCGTCCGCGAGACCGAAGGCGTATCGCTTCCGCTGACGGCAGTGCTTACCGGCAGCGAAGGCTCCTCCGCCCGCAGGGTCGAGAATGGCGTGGTGAAATTCGCCAAGGTCGAGACCGGCATTCAGGACGGTGCCTATATCGAGATCATCAGTGGATTGAAGACCGGCGACGATGTCGTCGCCAAGGCGGGCGCCTATGTCCGCGACGGCGACCACATCACGCCGGTGCGCGAACAGCCCTCGGCTTCCAACTAAAGAGACCATCCGATGAATTTTTCAGCCTGGTCCATTCGAAATCCGATCGCGCCGCTCCTGGCCTTCTGCCTGTTGATCTTCATCGGCATGCAGTCATTCAACGCGCTGCCGATCACGCGCTTCCCCAATATCGACGTGCCGCTCGTTTCGATCAGCGTGACCCAGAGCGGCGCCTCGCCGGCCGAACTTGAAATGCAGGTGACGAAGGAGATCGAAGACGCGATCGCCTCCATCACCGGCATCGACGAAATCCAGTCGTCGGTAACCGACGGCAGCTCGCAGACCAACGTCATGTTCCGGATGGAAGTGCCGACGGAACAAGCTGTACAGGACGTCAAGGACGCGATCGACCGCATTCGCAGCGATCTGCCGGCGACAGCCGAAGCGCCTATTGTCACCAAGGTCGATGTCGAGGGGCAGGCAATCCAGACCTTCGCCGTATCCTCGCCAGACATGTCGCTGGAAGAGCTCTCCTGGTTCGTCGACGATACTATCAAGCGTGCGCTGCAGGGTCAGGCCGGCATCGGCCGCGTCGACCGTTACGGCGGCGCGGAGCGCGAAGTGCGCATCGAGCTCACCCCCGACAAGCTCAATGCCTACGGCATCACCGCCGCAAGCGTGAACCAGCAGCTGCGCGGTACCAACGTCGACCTCGGCTCCGGCCGCGGCCAGGTGGCGGGCAGCGAACAGGCGATCCGCGTTCTCGGTGACGCCCGCAACGTCGCCGAGCTTGCAGACACGACGATTGCGCTGCCGAGCGGCCGCTTCGTCAAGCTGTCCGATCTTGGCGTTATCAAGGACACCTACGAGGAGCCGAAATCCTTCTCGCGCTTCAACGACACGCCGGTGGTTACCTTCGGCGTTTTCCGCTCGAAGGGCGCGAGCGAAGTCAGCGTCGCCGAAACCGTGGGGCAGAGCCTCGAAAAGGTGCGCAGCGAAAACCCGAACGTGAAGATCGAGCTGATCGACGATTCGGTCTACTTCACCTACGGCAACTACGAAGCCGCCATTCACACGCTGCTCGAAGGCGCGCTCCTCGCCATCATCGTCGTCCTTCTGTTCCTCAGGAACTGGCGGGCGACCCTGATATCGGCCATCGCGCTGCCGCTCTCCGCGATCCCGACCTTCTGGGTCATGGACATGATGGGCTTCTCGCTGAACCTCGTCAGCTTCCTCGCCCTGACGCTTGCGACGGGTATCCTCGTCGACGATGCGATTGTGGAAATCGAAAACATTGCGCGTCACATCAAGATGGGCAAGACGCCCTATCGGGCGGCGATCGAGGCGGCGGACGAAATCGGCCTTGCCGTCATCGCAACCACCTTCACGATCATCGCCGTCTTCGTGCCCGTTTCCTTCATGCCGGGCATTCCGGGCCAATACTTCATCCAGTTCGGCCTGACGGTCGCCTTTTCCGTTTTCTTCTCGCTGATGGTGGCGCGCCTCATCACCCCGATGATGGCCGCCTATCTGATGCGTGCCGAAGACGGCATGGAAGACCATCACGACAATGACGGCCTGCTGATGAAGGGCTATACGCGCCTGGTACGCGGCACGACCGGGCACTGGTACACACGTTACGCGACCCTGCTTGCTGCGATCGGCTTCCTGGTCGGTTCCGTCTTCTTGCTGATGCAGGTTCCCGGCAGCTTCCTGCCGCCGGAAGACGCCTCGCGCATCGTTCTCTCCGTCGAACTGCCGCCCAATGCGCGGCTCGACGACACCGAGAAGACGACCGATGCGATCTATGACAGGGTCAAGGACATCAACGGCGTCGAAAGCGTCTTCGTGCTCGGCGGCGCATCGCCGAAGGGCGATCTTGAACTGCGCCGCGCGACGATCACGCTGGCACTTGACAAGCTCGACCAGTCGCTGGTCAAGAAGGTGGTCAACGATGTGCTCGGCCATATTCCCGTCATCGGTCCGATGCTGCCGAAGGTGGAAGTCCACGGCCGCGAACGTCCGCAATGGGATATCGAAAAGGAAGTCTTCGCCAAGCTGCGCGACATTCCCGACGTCCATATCCTCAAGCTCAACGACCGCGGCGAACGCGACCTCTCCTTCAACTTCCTCTCCAAGAACGAGAAGGACCTGAATGATGCGGTCGGCATTCTGGAATCCAAGCTGCGTGCCGATCCGCTACTGGCCAATGTCAGCGCCGACGGCGCCCTGCCCCGTCCGGAATTGCAGGTCTACCCGCGCAAGGACGAAGCCGCCCGCCTCGGCATCACGCCGCAGCAAATCTCCGAGACGATCCGCGTCGCCACGATCGGCGACGTCGATGCGGCCCTTGCCAAGATCTCGCTCGACGATCGCCAGATCCCAATCCGGGTTCAGGCATCACTCGACATGCGCCGCGATCTCGCGGCCATCCGGGCACTGAAGATCCAGACCGCCAGCGGTGGCACCGTTCCGCTCGCAAGCGTCGCCAATATCGACTATTCGGAAGGCGTCAGCTCGATCAAGCGTAACAACCGCTATCGCGTCGTCTCGATCGGCTCCGACCTGCCGCAGGGCGTGGCGCTCGACACGGCTTCGGCCCGCTTTCGCCAGATCGTCAACGACTCCAAGATCCCGGCCACCGTGCACCTTGCCGAAAGCGGCGACACCAAGGTGCAGTCCGAGATGCAGCAGAGCTTCGTCAATGCCATGCTGATGGGCCTCCTCTTGGTGCTGACGGTGCTGATCCTGCTCTTCAAGGACGTGATCCAGCCCTTCACCATCCTGTTCTCGCTGCCGCTCGCCATCGGCGGCGTGGCCGCGGGCCTGATCGTCACCAGCAACCCGCTGTCGATGCCGGTCATGATCGGCATCCTGATGCTGATGGGTATCGTCACCAAGAACGCCATCCTGCTCGTCGATTTCGCGATCGAGATGCGCCACCAGGGCATGGCTCGTGTCGAGGCCATGGTCGAAGCCGGCCGCAAGCGCGCCCGCCCGATCATCATGACCTCGATTGCCATGTCGGCCGGCATGCTGCCTTCCGCGCTCGGCGTCGGCGAAGGCGGCTCGTTCCGCGCGCCGATGGCGATCGCGGTGATCGGCGGCATTATCGTCTCGACAGTGCTCTCGCTCGTCGTCGTGCCCTCCTTCTTCCTGATCATGGACGATCTTTCCCGCCTGCTCGGCTGGATCTTCGGCCGCTTGGTCGGCAAGAAGGACAAGGAGGACCTGCCGATGTCGAGCGAAGATCTCACCCGCGTCGCCCGCGAGAACCGCAGCGACATCGACTCGCTGGAGGAACGCCTGACCGCGATCGAGAAGCCGGAAAGCAAGCGCAAGGTTGCCAACGACACCAATGTGCTGCGCCTGCCGCCCTTCGCGGCTGAATAAGACAGGGATCATAGTGCAAAAGGCCGGGCATCGACCCGGCCTTTTGTTTTCCCGAGCCTACCGCAGCCTTGGTGCCGCCGTGCTGTCTCTCACGACAAGTTCGAGATCAAGCGCCTCACGGTTTTCCGGCACTGCATTTTCGAGGATCGCCGTCACCGAGCGCCGTGCGATTTCGGCAAAGGGCTGCGCGACGGTGGTCAAACGCGGAAGCGAGATTGCAGCTTCAGGCACGCCGTCGAAGCCGATGATGGAAACATCCTCCGGCACTTTCAGCCCGCGCTCGGTCAGCCACTGCATGGCAAACAATGCAACCTTGTCCGACATCGCCAGAATTGCCGTCGGCGGATTGGCAGAGGAGAACAGGGCTTCCATGGCCATCAGCGTGCTCGATCTGTCATGCAAAGTTCCCTGGATCGGAACGGCTTCGCGAGGAATGCCATATTCCGCCAGCGCCTGCCAGTAGCCATGCATGCGGTCACGCGGCGTCGCTTCCATTTCAGGATCGACACGCTCGGGCGCCACCACGCCGACAAGGCCATCGACATCGCCGATCGACAGGATCGCGATGTTCCGGTGCCCGAGTTCCAGGAGATGCCGCGCAGCCGCAGCTCCGCCCGAGACATTGTCGATGCCAATCGCCGGAATGGTCTCGTCCTCGATACCGAGCGCCAGCGCGATGAACGGCAGCTGGCGCTGGCGGGTGAGTTCCACCAGCCTCTCTCCGCCTTCCACGCACAGCAGGATGAAGCCATCGACGAGCGCGCTGTTGATGTTCCAGGCAAGCCGCTCCTCATTCATCGCCGATACGACGGCAATACCGGTGCCGCTGGCATCGCAAACTTCGCCGATCGCGGTCATTAGCGAACGCGCCCAGGGATCGTCGAAGAAATAGGTGAGCGGTTCGACTGCAGCCACACCGATCGCGTTCACCCGCCCTGCCCTGAGCAGCCTGCCCTTGATATCCGGCCCGCCGTAACCGAGCTCTCGGGCGACATTGAGCACCCGCTCGCGAACCTCCTCCCGGACCACTTCTGGACGGCTGAATACATTCGATGCCGTGCCCTGCGATACGCCTGCCGCCTTGGCGACATCAGCCAGTCTCACATGCCCCTTAGCCAAAACCGCTCCTTGCAGATATGAACGACAGCACCCTAGCAAAAAATTGTATCGGTTCAAAATAAACTTGACAGCATCAAGGATGAGGAAGAGAATTGAATCGGTTCAAAAAATCCGCCGATATTTTGAATCGATTCAACCTCGTGGAGAATGAAACGATGGTCCCGATCAGTTCGCTATTCAAGGATCTCTATGAAGACTGCTGGGGTAACCCGCGCAACAACCATCCTGCCAGGGAGGTCGAACGCGGCAAGCGCCTCTTTGTCCTCCTGCCTTTCATCCGTCGGTTCACCAGAAGCCGCAAACATCCGGACGCCTGGTCCTTCACAATCCCGATCGATCGCCGGCTTCGATAAGAGTTCTCAACAGCAGCGTTTGACCAAAATCAATTCCCCCGCGCTTCGCTTCCTCTATTCTGGCATCATCAAGGGGAATATTGGCGGCATTGGCCGCCGCCGGAGGCGGGAACATGAACAGGATGCTGATGCCGAGCAGCCGCGAGCGGACGCTGCTTTCCAGAGCCGGAATATTTGCAGAACTGGACAGTGCGGAAACCGAGGCGCTGCGCGCCTGTTCCACTGTAATGGCTTCCGCTTCGCACGACATTCTCTTTCAGGAAGGCGAACCCGGCGTTTATTTCTACAGCGTGCTGGAAGGCTACGTCCGGCTCTTTCGTCTGAACGGAGAAGGTCGCGAGGCAGACATCCGCATCTGCGAGCCGGGCGACAGCTTCGCCGAATGTCTGATCCAGGCAGGCGGGATCTATCGTTACGCCGCCCAGTCGATGGACAACACGGTTCTTGCCCGCTTCCACGTAGGCAAAGTGCGCGCCCTGCTGGCCGAGTACCCACGGATCGGCACAGCGATCATGCGCAGCCTGTCGCTGCATCTGCTGTCGACGATGGAATGCCTCGCCAACGACCGCATGCAGACGGCGCCGCAACGCGTGGCGCACTATCTTCTCTCGCACTGCGTCGAAGAAGGATCGGCAACGGCATCGCTGCGCCTGCCCTTCCCGAAGAACCTGCTCGCCCGCAAGCTCGGTCTGGCGCCGGAGGCGCTGTCCCGCGCCTTCTCGACGCTTAAGTCTGCAGGCGTGACCGTGCGCGGGCGCTTCATCGCCATCAGCGACATCAACACGCTCAAGCGTATCTAAGCTCTAGATGTGGAACCCTTGACGTTCCACATCTAGAGACCGCCCTGCACCCGCAGGAAGTCGACGATAGAACTGATGCCGTCGCCACGCTTCATGTCGGAGAAGACGAAAGGGCGGGTCGCCCGCATGCGCGTCGCGTCGCGGTCCATCACATCGAGGTCGGCGCCGACATAAGGCGCCAGATCCTTCTTGTTGATGACAAGAAGGTCGGATCGGGTAATGCCCGGCCCGCCCTTTCGCGGGATTTCCTCGCCCTGGCAGACGGAGATCACATAGATGGTGATATCGGCGAGATCGGGCGAGAACGTCGCCGCCAGATTATCGCCGCCGGATTCGATGAAGACCACGTCGAGATCCGGGATTCGCTCATTGAGCCCCGCGATGGCTTGCAGGTTGATCGTCGCATCCTCGCGGATGGCCGTATGCGGGCAGCCGCCGGTCTCGACGCCGACGATGCGCTCGGACGGCAGCGCCTGCATGCGCACCAGCGCTTCGGCATCCTCAGTCGTATAGATATCATTGGTTACGACAGCGACGGAATAGTCGTCGCGCATCGCCTTGCAGAGCTTTTCGGTCAGCGCCGTCTTGCCCGAGCCAACAGGCCCGCCGATGCCGACGCGCAAGGGTCCGTTTCTTGATTTCATATGTCTTACTCCAATCGAAGCCGGATGATAGCGAAGCGCCGGTTTCTCGCCACCGTCAAATGACGCAGATATCAGGATAAGTCTCGTTCAGGAGCGGAACAGCCGCGTCTGCTGCGTCTCATGCCGAAGTCCCGCTATATCAGCCTGAACCGTTGCAGAACCCAGATCGTCAAGGCTGGAGCGCGCTGCACGCGCGGCAATATCAATCACATGCTCCTCCAGCCCGGCGAGGATCGCAACACCGTCCTTCTGTCCGGCAACACCGAGCCGGATGCCGGCGGAAACGGACTGGGAGAGATAGGCGTGCAGAAAGGCGGCAAGTGCCTTCTCCAGCTGAATGCCGTGCGCGCCCGTTACCGCGCCGACGGCGACCGGATAGGCTGCCTTCTTCGGCAGCCGGCCGAGTACATCGTCCGGCCACGCTTGCGCGGCGATGAGGAAGGCCTCGCCGAGCAGCATGGTTTCCTGATGCCGCTCACGCGACCCGGCAAGCGCTTCGGCAAGTTCGGCAAGCTCCGAAAGGCGATCGGCGTCGTCATGACCGCGATGGCTTTCGGCAAAGAGGACCGCATCGTTCCAGACCGAGCCATTGCCGGTCAGGGTCTCCAGCCAGCGGCGCAGCATGACGGCATCTTTGACGAGCCCATCGGCGACCGCCCGCTCAAGGCCGCCGGAATAGGCAAAGGAGCCGATGGGAAAAGCCGGCGAAAGCCATGCCGTCAGGCGCAGCAAAGCCTGCAGCTCACGATCCTCAGCCATCAGGCTTCAGTCGTGCTTATGATGGCTGTGGTCGTGGTTGTGACCATGCTCGTGGTCATGGTCGTGATGATCGTGCCCATGTTCATGATGCGCATGGTCATGGTGCTCGTGGTCGTGATGCTCATGATCATGATCATGTCCGTGATCGTGATCATGCCCGTGCGAATGTCCGCCCTGGGAATGATAGGCGCCGCGCGCCGGTTGGAAGGGCTCGTTGATATCGAGCACCATCGCGCCCAGTCCCTGCAGCATCGTGCGGATGACATGATCGCGCAGGATCACGATGCGATCCTCCTCGATCTGGGCCGCGAGATGACGGTTGCCGAGATGCCAGGCGAGTTCGACCAGATGCACACGGTCGCGACCGCGGACTTCGAACAGCTTCTCGTCGGCGGCAAGGATTTCGATCAACTCGCCGTCCTCGCGAACCAGCATGTCGCCATTGGCGAAAAGCACTGGATCCTTGAGATCGAGCATCACCATCTCGCCGTTCTCCAGATGCAGGAGCTTGCGGCGCAGGTGCCGCAGATCGTGCGGCAGCTTGACCTGTGCGGTCGGGTGAGAGGAAGGGGTGCCGGCGGGGAGATAAGATGTGACGCGCTGCATGACATATCCGTTAAACTGGGACCTAGACCATGCAAAATAGCCCTTCGCGATGCAAGCACCAATGCACGTTTCGTAAACGGCCAGTCAGGAAAGGCTCTAGATTCCGGATGCCTGCAGCAGGCTTGCCTCGTCAGGCCCGATACCCTGCACGCCAAGGCCGTTTTCGACAAGGCCGTGCCAGGCATGGTTCAGCCCTTCCCGCTCATGAACGACACGATTGCGGCCGAGCGCCTTGGCGAGATAGAGCGCCTTATCGGCAGAGGCATAAACCGCCTCCTTGTCGCGTCCCTCTAGGAGATCGGCAATGCCGCCTGATATCGTGATGGTGACATTGTGCCCATCCGCCGGAATCGGCCGCGCCGCAATCTGTGCCCTCACGGCTTCTATGCGCGCCACCCGCTCCTCCGGCGCTCCGCCCTGAACGACGATACCGAACTCCTCGCCGCCGAGTCGCGCCACGACCGACGCGCCGTCAAAAGCGGCCGAGAGCATCGCCGAGACGGCAGTAATAACAGCGTCACCACAGCCATGGCCGAAACGGTCGTTGATCGCCTTGAAACGATCGACGTCGAAAATGGCGAGACAAGCGTCGCCGTCGACTTTCTCCAGGGCATCGGTAAAAGCGCGCCGGTTCAAGAGCCCCGACAGCGTATCGGTACGGCTGAGCTTTTCGAACTTCGCACGCGAGACGGTCAGATCATGAATGGCGAAACCTGCAACGAGCGACAGCACGCCCGAGACCATTCCGCCGATCAGCCAGGAAAGAATAATGGCAAAGATCATCGCATGCCCGAGGGTGATCGGCAGCATTCCCATGAAGTTGAGCGGAGGCAGAATGATCATGATGATGAAGCCGGACAGGATAACCGCCAGAAAACTCATCTTCAGCGCAAAAGTATAAACGGTTTTGCGATGCTCGAAACTGCCCAGATCAGCCTGAAGCGATATCCAATTTTCCATGAGAATCGACCTTCCTGCCCGCGTTTCCTCGGCATTGATAGGGTCGCAATTGCTGCGGGGGTCTTAATCCAATCGCTAAAATTCGAGTGATCTCGGGGGATTCAGCCGATCTGTTTTTTCTAGCAGGAGATGCAACTTTTCGGGACAGGACCTGCCATGGTGGGAGACACATCTAACAATTTGATTTTAAATATATTTTATACGAGCCGATCAGCACGTGTTTCAGAATGGTCTATGGCTGAAAAATCACAGTCTATCCATAGATTTCCACAACCAAACAGAGAGTGATGCTCAGACTTCACTTCAAGAGCAACAATGCGGGACCTGGCGTCAAAAAGACAAGAGTTAAAACGGAAAATAAAGCAGCGCCATCACGGCCGCCGAGGTTGAGGAGGAGCCTTCAACTTCAATTATAGAGGCCAAGCGAGAGCACCAAAGTCTGCGGCAGCGGGTTCCAAAAACCGGTTCGCAAACCGCCCGCCCGCAATGTCGCTGCAGTCCATGTATTGCAGCCGAACAGCGCATTGAAATAGCCCTTCGCCTTGAAGAACCTGTCGTAGTCGCCATATCCCCGTTCCCCGATCGGCAGGGTGGTTCCATTCTCTCTGACGAAACTGTCATTGATGAAGCCGACCAGTTGCTCGAACCGTTCGCCATCGACATTGAGAACCGTCACGGCCGGGTGGGTTTCGGAGATGCTTCCGGCGACATCGACATGCATCACCGACCTGTCGATCGTCAGCGCACGAAACACCGGCATCGGCTTCAGATCGCCCCAGGTCGGCGTCTCGAGATAGAATGAGCGGCCACCCCATCCGAAGATCAGCCATTGTGCAGCGGGATCACTCACCGGAATGCCGGCGTCTTCCAGGAACGAAAAGGAGGCCCTAAGCCGATCGTCGAGCGGGATCGCGATATCCGTGTGGATCGGGCCGGAAAGCAAAAGAATGCGTTGCGAGGATGTCGTATCGGGAGAAGCGTTGGCTGCAACGAGGAGCGGCCTTGGAACGAAGGTCCCGGCAGCCGCCAGGAACAAAAGCAGCGCGATTGCCCTCATCAGCCACCGCGCTGCCAGTTTCAAGCCTCCCATGGACGAACAACCTCAGAACAGGAAATAACGCTGCGCCATCGGCAGCACTGTTGCTGGCTCACAGGTCAGCAACTCGCCATTCGCCCGCACCTCGTAAGTCTCCGGATCGACCTCGATATGAGGTGTCAGGTCGTTGTGGATCATCGATGCCTTGGAGATGCCGCCGCGGGTGTTCCTGACGGCAACGAGATCCTTGGCGACGCCAAGGCGGCCCTTGATACCGGCATCGAGCGAAGCCTGCGAAACGAAAGTGACTGAGGAATTCGTCAGGCTCTTGCCGAAGGAGGCAAACATCGGCCGATAATGCACCGGCTGCGGCGTCGGGATGGAAGCGTTCGGATCGCCCATCGGTGCGGCGGCAATGGAGCCACCGAGCAGCACCATGTCCGGCTTCACGCCGAAGAAAGCCGGGTTCCATAGGACGAGGTCGGCACGCTTGCCGACTTCGATGGAGCCGATCTCGTGCGACAGGCCGTGCGCGATCGCCGGATTGATCGTGTATTTGGCGACATAGCGACGGACGCGGAAATTGTCGTTGTCGCCCTTTTCTTCCTTCAGGCTGCCACGCTGGCGCTTCATCTTGTCGGCCGTCTGCCAGGTGCGGATCAGCACTTCGCCGACACGGCCCATGGCCTGGCTGTCCGACGAGATGATCGAGAAGGCGCCAATATCGTGCAGGATGTCTTCGGCCGCGATCGTCTCCTTGCGGATACGGCTTTCGGCAAAGGCGATATCCTCGGGGATCGACGAGGACAGGTGATGGCAGACCATCAGCATGTCGAGATGCTCGGCGATGGTGTTGACCGTATAGGGTCGCGTCGGATTGGTGGACGACGGAATGACGTTGGGCTGGCCGCAGATCTTGATGATGTCTGGCGCGTGGCCGCCACCCGCACCTTCCGTATGGAAGGCATGAATGGTGCGGCCCTTGATGGCGCCAATCGTATCCTCCACGAAGCCGCTTTCGTTCAGCGTATCCGTATGGATCATCACCTGCACGTCATACTCGTCGGCAACCGACAGGCAGCAGTCGATGGCGCCGGGCGTCGTGCCCCAATCCTCGTGCAGCTTCAGCGAGGTGGCGCCGGCAAGCACCATTTCGACCAGCGCGCCCGGCAGCGAGGCATTGCCCTTGCCGGCAAAGGCAAGGTTCATCGGAAAGGCATCTGCTGCCTCGATCATGCGGGCAATATGCCAGGGACCTGGCGTGCAGGTCGTTGCCAGCGTGCCATGCGCAGGCCCGGTGCCGCCGCCGAGCATGCAGGTCACGCCGCTCATCAGCGCTTCCTCGATCTGCTGCGGGGCGATGAAATGGATATGGCTGTCCATGCCGCCGGCCGTCACGATCTTGCCTTCACCGGCAATTGCTTCCGTGCCCGGACCGACGATGATGTTGACGCCGGGCTGCACATCCGGATTGCCGGCCTTGCCGATCGCCGCGATGCGCCCGTCCTTCAAGCCGATATCGGCCTTGTAAATGCCGGTATGGTCGATGATGACGGCATTGGTGATGACGGTATCGACCGCACCATCTGCTCGCGTCACCTGGCTCTGACCCATGCCATCACGGATGACCTTCCCCCCGCCGAACTTCACCTCTTCGCCATAGGTGGTGAAGTCCTTTTCGATCTCGATGAAAAGCTCCGTATCGGCAAGGCGGACCTTGTCGCCGGTGGTTGGACCGAATATGCCGGCGTAGGCCTTGCGGGAGATCTTGTAGGGCATCTATCAGGCTCCTTGGGAGGAAGAGGCGAATTGTTTTCCGGCAAGCCGCCTGAGACGGCCCGCCGCAATGTAGGAGTCGACGAGCTGCTTCTCGGCGGCGAAGGGATGCCATTCCCAGCCCACATGGCCGAAGCCTGCGAGTGTCACCTCGTCACCGGGAAATCTGTCGAGTACGTCGCCGATCACGATCATGCCGCTGCTCGGCACGACGTAAGGCGCCGGCGAGAAGGCAGAAAGCGCCTGATCGACGGCTTCATGAATCCGTTTGTCGACGACCCTATGCAGCTTGCCGGCTTCGGCACAGAAGTCGCTGAATTGATCGGTATAGTCGTCGCAAAAATCATCGAGTTCGGGATGCGAAACGGCAAGCGGCCCGCGCATCGCCGCAAACTTCGCGGGATCGCGCACGCCCCAGATTTCAGAGGCCTCGACAACGCCCGGATGGATGCGCCAGCTCTCGGAACTGATCATGGCCTTGCCGGGCCGACCGGTATTGCACACGGCCACCACGTCGGTGCGCGTGCCGCCAGTGCCATAGGAGCGGCACTCGTTGAAGCGGATGACGAAGTCGGCAGCATCGATGATCTCTGCCCCTCCTTCTCCCACGTCGCCGTTGCCCACGATCATGATCGACCTGCCCACCTTACTGGCCCATTCCATCGGCGAGCGCTTTGAGCTCTTTGGTTCTGAGATCGGTCAGGTCGGCGAGGCAGCCCGCCACCAGCATCGGCTCCATCGTGCCGCCGCGAGCCTGGAAGCCATAGTTTTCGCACTGCGCGTCGCGATAGTTGATCCAGGCGCGCTGTGCCTTGAGGAGCGCCTGCTCGGCGCCCTTCATGTCACCATCGAGATCCTCGTCGATCGTCGCCATAGCGGCACGTGTCAGCTTATACTGGGCATTAAGCCCCTTGTCGGCCTCGTCATAACGCGCCTGCGCGCAACTGGTCATGTCGGACTGCGTCTCTGCATTGTCGCAGTCCACGTCCTCCGCATTAACGCCACCGGCGACAAACAGCATCAGGGCCGCACCGATGAGCCCGATCTTCAAGCGCATGTATCTCCTCCCGTCATTTTCTTTTATTTAGAGCCGACCCATGACGAGCTGGCGGAAGCCATAGATCTCACCTTTGCCGGACAGCGGAATGAGTGTCACCGATCGGGTCTGGCCCGGCTCGAAGCGCACGGCGGTGCCGGCGGGAATATCGAGCCGCATACCGTGGGCCTGGTCGCGATCGAAGGACAGGCCGGCATTGGTCTCGGCAAAATGATAGTGGCTGCCGACCTGTACGGGGCGGTCGCCGGTATTGGAGACATCGAGTGTGACGGTCGGCACACCGGCATTGAGCTCGATCTCGCCATCAGCGGCAATGATTTCGCCAGGGATCATCTATCTCTCCTTAAGCCGCCTTGGGCGCACAGCCCTCGGCCTTCAGAACACGCTTGGTGGAAGCCGGATTGTTGGCAAGTTTCGCCGCGGGCCGGATGGGCCTGACAACGAGATTGCCGCCGCAATTCGGGCAGACACCCTTCAAGACGTTCTCGACGCAATTCGCACAGAAGGTGCATTCGAACGTGCAGATCATCGCTTCCGCGCTGTCGGGTGGCAGATCCTTGTCGCAGCATTCGCAGTTCGGTCGAAGCTCCAGCATGATGCCCCCTCAGCGGATCGGTTCGTGTACGGTGACCAGCTTCGTTCCGTCAGGGAATGTCGCCTCGACCTGCACGTCGTGGATCATCTCGGCAATGCCTTCCATCACCTGGTCGCGACCAATGACATGGGCACCGGCTTCCATCAACTCGGCGACCGGGCGGCCATCGCGCGCGCCTTCCACGACGAAATCGCTGATGAGCGCGATCGCTTCCGGATAGTTCAGTCTCACGCCGCGCTCCAGCCGCCGTCGCGCCACCATGGCCGCCATGGAAATCAACAGCTTGTCTTTTTCTCTCGGAGTGAGGTTCATCGTCTACCTGCTTGTTGAACTTATAGATTCCAGACTTTCGGCACAGGCGCTCCGTTGCGCAAGGCGGAAATGACCGGGATCAGGATTTTTCTGAGCGCGAAGCCATCAGCTGCGGCAAGGCGCACGACGATCTTGTCGCTCCACGCACTCGCGCCACCCATATGCCCATCGACCAGCGGCCGCACCTTGGAAAGATAGGCTTCCGACATCGGCCCGGCATAAAGAACCGTCGCAAAGGCCACCTGTCCGCCGAGCACTGCCTGCTCTGCCGCAAGCAGCGCCACGGCATCGGAGAGGCGCAGTTCCTCGGCATGGATCAGCCGGCCGGACCGGCGGATGCGCCAGCGATCGCGAAACAGGCCCGTCTCCATCGTCTCGCCCATCGCCTTGCGCCCGAGCAGAATGGCCTCGACGGCCAGAAACTCGGCGCTGTCGTCGAGATCGACATCTAGACGGCGAAACAATGATGCACGGTCGAAGAGAATGGTTTCCTGCGGCAGCCAGTCGACGCGGGCGCCCGGCCCGACCTGGATCTGCGTCGTCATCTCGGCCGTACCGGTCGACGCCTTGTAGATCTTCTCGCAGGCTTGCGTTGTGACATCGATGCGCGTGCCCGCCCCGGCCGATACGCTCCAGTTCATGCGGTCGCCACCGGTCAATCCGCCGGCCGTATTGATGATGACAGCCTCCATCGACGCATTGAACGTATCCGGCAAGCGAATCTTCGCCGCGCCTTCCTGATAGAGCTCGTGGATCCGCGTGCGCCCGCCTTGCACCTTGGCAGCGAGATGCCCGCGTCCTTCCGCTCTCTGCAGTCTTGTCGTGCCCGCCGCCGCGCCTGTCATGCCACCCCCGTACAGATGCCGTTCTGTCTGGCACTTTGCGTTGAATGTGTCTGGTGACTGCAGGAAAGCAAGTCCCGTGCCGCATTCCGAAAGCCCGTGCCCCACGGACGATCCGGATGGCGCGAAAGGCATTTGCCGCAAAATGCGGCATCTGCCAGCGCGATCACCAGAAAGATCACACAGTCAGATGGCGGCGCGCTTCCGACGTGTCCAAAGTTTCGGCAAGACCTTCGTGCACGATCTCGCCGCGGTCCATGATGTAGACATAGTCGGCAAGCTCGCGGCAGAAATCGAGATATTGCTCGACCAGCAGGATCGCCATGCCGGTGGAATCGCGCAAATAGCGTATCGCTCGGCCGATATCCTTGATGATCGACGGCTGGATGCCCTCGGTCGGCTCGTCGAGCACCAGGATCTTCGGACGCGTGACCATGGCGCGGCCGATCGCCAGCTGCTGCTGCTGCCCGCCCGAGAGATCGCCGCCGCGACGCGACAACATCGACTTCAGCACCGGGAAGAGACTGAAGATATCATCAGGGATATTGCGGTCGCGGCGGCCAAGCGGAGCAAAGCCGGTTTCGAGGTTTTCCTTGACGGTCAAAAGAGGGAAGATTTCGCGCCCCTGTGGCACATAGCCGATGCCCTGTTTGGCGCGGGCAAAGGGCGGCAACCCGTTCAACTTCGCATCGTTAAAGGTAATCGTGCCGGCCGAAAGGGGATGCTGGCCCGTAACGGCGCGCAGAAGAGAACTCTTCCCCACGCCGTTACGCCCCAGCACGCAGGTAATCTTTCCCATCTCCGCCTTGACGGAGATGCCGCGTAGCGCCTGCGCTGCGCCATAATGAAGATTTGCGTTTTCGACTGTCAGCATCTTAGCGCCCCAGGTAGTTCTCGATCACCTTCGGATCGGAGCTCACAAAATCGATCGAGCCTTCCGCCAGCACCGAGCCTTCAGCAAGACAGGTCACCTTCACACCGAGATCGCGAATGAAACCCATGTCATGCTCGACCACGACGACCGACCGAGTCTTGGCGATGTCCTTGAGGAGAATGGCCGTTTCCGCCGTTTCCGCATCGGTCATACCGGCCACCGGTTCATCGACCAGCAACAGCTTCGGCTCCTGCGCCAGCAGCATGCCGATCTCCAGCCACTGCTTCTGGCCATGCGACAGGTTGGCCGCAAATTCGTCGCGCCGATGCGTCAGCCGTACCGTCTCCAGGATCTCCTCGATGCGCGCCTTGTCCTCACCGGACAGCCGATAGAACAGCGTCGAGAACACCGTGCGACGGCGGTTCAACGCAAGCTCCAGATTGTCCCAGACCGTGTGGCTCTCGAAGACTGTCGGCTTCTGAAACTTCCGGCCGATGCCGAGCTGAGCGATATCGGCCTCGTCCTTCTTGGTGAGGTCGATATTGCCGTTGAAGAACACCTCGCCCTCATCGGGCCGGGTCTTGCCGGTGATGATATCCATCATCGTCGTCTTGCCGGCACCGTTCGGGCCGATGATGGCCCTGAGTTCGCCGGGCTCGATGACGATCGATAGCGAGTTCAAAGCCTTGAATCCGTCGAAGGAGACCGACACGCCATTGAGATAGAGTACGCTGTTGGGTTTGACGTCGGGGATCATGGGTCTACTCCGCAGCCTGGATTTTCGCGTCGACACCTTCTTCGGCCACCACCGGCGGCACGTCATTTGAAACCGGCTTCCGCTTGCCGACATGCTGGGCGATCGTGCCGACAATGCCCTTCGGCAGGAGCAGCGTGACGAGCACGAAGAGACCGCCGAGCGCAAAGAGCCAGTAATCGGGGAAGAGGCCGGTAAAGATCGTCTTGCCGCCGTTGACGAGGATGGCACCGATGATCGGCCCGATCAGCGTTGCGCGCCCGCCGACAGCCGTCCAGATGACGACTTCGATGGAGTTGGCCGGCGCGAATTCACCGGGATTGATGATGCCGACCTGCGGCACGTAGAGCGCTCCGGCAATGCCTGCCATCATCGCCGAGACGACGAAGGTGAAGAGTTTGAAATGCTCGACGCGGTAGCCGAGGAAGCGCGTGCGGCTTTCCGCATCGCGCACGCCGACCAGCACCTTGCCGAATTTCGAGCGGACGATGGCCGAGGCAATCATCAGCGACAGAGCAAGGAAGATCGCCGTGGCTGCAAAGAGCGTGGCACGCGTACTGTCCGCCTGCACGTTGAAACCGAGGATCTCCTTGAAATCGGTCATGCCGTTATTGCCGCCGAAGCCCATGTCGTTGCGGAAGAAGGCAAGCAACAGCGCATAGGTCATCGCCTGCGTGATGATCGACAGATAGACGCCGTTGACTCTGCTGCGGAAGGCGAACCAGCCGAAGACGAAGGCGAGCAGTCCGGGCACGAGCAGCACCATCAGCGCCGCAAACCAGAACTGGTCGAAGCCGTACCAGAACCAGGGCAGTTCCTTCCAGTTCAGGAAGACCATGAAATCAGGCAGGATGGGGTCGCCATAAACGCCGCGCGGCCCGATCTGCCGCATGAGATACATGCCCATCGCATAACCACCGAGCGCGAAGAACGCGCCATGGCCAAGCGAGAGAATACCGCAGAAGCCCCAGACGAGATCGAGCGCCAGCGCCAGCAGCGCATAGGTCAGGTATTTGCCGAACAGCGCCATGATGTAGGTCGGCACATGCAGCGGGTTGTCCGCTGCGGTGGCTAGATTGAGCACCGGCACCAGAACCGCCACTGCCAGCAGGATGGCGATGGCAATCGAGATCCGGCGATCGAGAGACCGGAGAAGGAAGGCCGTAATCATGCTTCCACCGCCCTTCCTTTGAGTGCGAAGAGCCCGCGCGGACGCTTCTGGATGAAGAGAATGATGAGGACAAGCACCAGGATCTTGCCGAGCACGGCGCCGGCAAAGGGCTCGAGGAACTTGTTGACGACGCCGAGCGACAGGGCGCCGACCAGCGTGCCCCAGAGATTGCCGACACCGCCGAAGACCACGACCATGAAACTGTCGATGATGTAACTCTGGCCGAGGTTCGGCGAGACGTTATCGATCTGCGAGAGCGCCACACCCGCCATGCCGGCAATGCCGGAGCCGAGCGCGAAGGTAAAGGCGTCGACCCAGCCGGTGCGGATACCCATGGACGAGGCCATGCGCCGGTTCTGGGTGACAGCGCGCATCTGCAGGCCGAATGCGGAGCGTTTCAGGAGCATCAGCAGCGCCACGAAGACGGCCATGGAAAAGACGATGATCCAGAGTCGGTTCCAGGTGATCGCCAGGCCGCCGAACTCGAAAGCGCCCGACATCCAGCTCGGATTGCGCACTTCGCGATTGGTCGGACCGAAGATCGTACGCACCGCCTGCTGCAGGATCAGCGAGACACCCCAGGTGGCCAGCAGCGTTTCCAGCGGCCGGCCGTAGAGATAGCGGATCACGGATCGTTCGATGATAAGGCCGACGAAACCTGTGAAGACAAAGGCGGCAGGCACGGCAAAGGCCAGCGAATAATCCGCCATGCCGGGAAAGGCCGAGGTGATGTATTCCTGCACGACATAGGTCGTGTAGGCGCCGATCATCACCATCTCGCCATGCGCCATGTTGATGACGCCCATGACGCCGAAGGTGATGGCAAGGCCGATTGCAGCAAGCAGCAGCACTGAGCCGAGCGACAGGCCGTACCAGACGTTCTGGACGATATTCCACAGAGCCAAGCTGCGATCGATGGTGCTGATATGCGCCTGAATGGCAGGTTTCAGGTCGTCTGGAGCCGTCGCCAGCGCCGCGGTCAGAATGGTCAGCGCATCGCGGCCGCCGCGGGCTGCGACAGTATCGATGGCCGCCTTCTTCTCATCGGCGCTCACATCGCTCTTCAGCACCATCACGGCGCGGGCCGCTTCCATGGTGCTCTTGATCTCGGCGTCCTTTTCATCCGCCAATGCGGAGTTCAGCAGATCGAGATTGGCTGGATCGGCATCTTTCAGAAGGCCCTGGGCAGCCGCAAAGCGAGCGCCGCGATCGGGGCTCAGCAACGTCAGCTGGCTCATCTGGGTGGCAATGAGCGTGCGCACCGAATTGTTGACCCTGACCTTCGACATCGTGTCGGGATCGATGTCGGCCACAGCCGCGCCGGTGAGTGGATCGGAATAGGTCGGCTCGTCATCAGTGCCGCCCTGCAGGAGCACGGGACCGCCCTCGTCCGAATTGACGTAAAGCAGGCCGTCGCTCAGCTGCTGCAATATCTGGCTGACATGCGCATCCTTGGAAGCGACGAGCGCCTTGATGGCCGCTTCACGCTCCGGAAAACCTCCAACGCCAAGCGCATCGACAAGGGCGTGGACATCATCCTGGGCCTTCAGACCGGCCGTTAGCCCCGTGAGTGTCAGGCAAACAGTCAAAAGAAAGATCTTGATGGCGCGATACATCGGCTTTCCCGCCTAAATTATCCTAGCAACCGCTGGGGACAGAGCTTCCGCCCGGATTTGAAATCCGGACGGAAGTCTTGGAGGCTCGTGTCGGAGCGGCTAACTCAGGAACCCTTGCCGCCGCACTTGCCAGTGGCAACGTTGAAGTTGCCGCAGTTCATAGGCTTGCGCCAATCGGAGATCAGATCCTTGGAGTCCGGCAGGAAGTCGGACCATTCGTCGCCGACGACCGCGGGGGTCTGCTGGACGATTTCGAACTGGCCGTCGGCCTGAATTTCACCGATCAGCACCGGCTTGGTGATGTGGTGGTTCGGCATGACGGTCGCAGTGCCACCGGAGAGGTTCGGAACGGATACGCCGATAATGTGGTCGAGTACGGCATCCGTATCGGTCGTGCCGGCAGCCTGAACGGCCTTAACCCAGGCGTTGAAGCCGATATAGGCAGCTTCCATCGGGTCGTTGGTCACGCGCTTGTCGTTCTTGGTATAGGCGTGCCATTCCTTGATGAACTTCTTGTTGATCGGCGTATCGACCGATTCAAAGTAGTTCCACGCCGCCAGGTGGCCGACGAGCGGCTTGGTGTCGAGACCAGCAAGCTCTTCTTCGCCGACCGAGAAGGCGACGACCGGAATGTCGGTCGCCTTGACGCCCTGGTTGCCGAGTTCCTTGTAGAAGGGAACGTTGGCGTCACCATTGATGGTGGAAACGACGGCGGTCTTCTTGCCGGCTGCACCGAATTCCTTGATCTTCGAGACTTCCGTCTGCCAGTCGGAGAAGCCGAATGGCGTGTAGTTGATCAGGATGTCTTCCTTCGGAATGCCCTTGGATTCGAGATAGGCTTCGAGGATCTTGTTGGTCGTGCGCGGATAGACATAGTCGGTGCCTTCGAGCACGAAGCGCTTAACGCCTTCATTCTTCATCAGGTAGTCGACCGCAGGGATCGCCTGCTGGTTCGGCGCGGCACCGGTGTAGAAGATGTTGCGCGAGGATTCTTCACCTTCGTACTGAACCGGGTAGAAAAGCAGCGAGTTCAGCTCTTCGAAGACGGGCAGCACCGACTTGCGTGAAGAGGAGGTCCAGCAACCGAAAACGGCCGCAACCTTGTCCTTCTCGATCAGCTCGCGCGCCTTTTCCGCAAAGAGCGGCCAATCGGAAGCCGGATCGACGACGACGGCCTCAAGCTTCTTGCCGAGAAGGCCGCCCTTCTTGTTCTGCTCATCGATGAGCATCAGCATGGCGTCTTTCAGCGTGGTTTCGGAAATCGCCATCGTGCCGGAAAGCGAGTGCAGCACGCCGACCTTGATCGTATCGTCGGCGGCAATCGCACCGTGGAAGGCAGCCGATGCCGCCATGACGGCGCCAAGTGCTGCGCCCCTAAGGGTGGATTTGAGATTCATATGGTTGATCCCCTCTTCTTGTTCCGCAACAGGCCGGAAACGGAAATTAACTGTTGCCGAGAGGACTATCGGGTGCTGCAGCGCAAAAACACATACGCAAAATGACGTAGGCGGCAGGGGCAAACGGGCAGGCAAGGACAAGACAGGGCATCCCGCGGAGGGCATGCCCTGTCGGTTTGATATTATCCGCCGATCGTCAAGGTGACCGATGTCGGGCCGTAGGAAAGGGTCGCCTTGTGGCCGGAGAGGGTGAACTTGTCGAAGATGCCGGTGACGGCTCCCGCCTTCAGGATCTCGATCTTCGTTCCGGCCGCCGGGGCGTAGCCCGAGGCAAGTGTCACGTCGAGAGTGCCGGCGAGCGCCGCCTTGCCCGCGATGACCACCGTGCCTGCCCCGTCAGCACCGAGCGTCGGCTTCGCCGTGGCATTGGCGAACTGCTGGTATTCGCCGCCTACGATCAAGGGCTTGTCTGCTGCCAGAACGAGAGAACCGCCATTCACGGACAGTCCGCCGGTGCCGAAGGCCGAGGGCGAGCCTGCCACCAGCACGCCTTCCTCCAGCACCGTGCCGCCAGCATAGCTGTTGGCGCCTGATAGCCCGAGGATGCCGCTGCCGCCCTTCACCAGCCTGCCCTTGCCGCCGATGTCGTTGCGCCAGGTGTCGATCGCGTTGAAGCCGCCCCTTGCCGCATCCATCCTCACGGTCACATCCTGTTCGAAGGCGCCGTAGCCATCGGCGGCGGCAAACAGGTTGAGGCGACCGTAACCTTCCGCGTCATCGAGGAGCGGGTAGCCGGAGGCAACCTCCGTCGTCTTCAGCACGTCGCGGCGCTGTTCACCGTCGAGATAAGGCAGACGTGTTTCGAGAAGCGCTTCGGCGCCCTGCGGCACGCGGGCCGCCCGATCGGTCGCATGGATCGACGGCAGGCCGTAGCTCAGGCGTTGAAGCACATAAGCTCGGTTGGCATCATGATCGGCGAAACGGTCTGCGGCCAGCGGCGCTGCATGAGCCACGACTTCGAGCGCGCCCGCATCCGCAACGCCTGATTTGGCAATGAGCCATGCCTGCGCCTGGGCGTAAGCATCGCTCTTCAACGCGGCATTGTCGGCCTTGTTCAGATTATAGACGACGGTGGCGGTGCCGAGCATGCGGCCGCCCATCACGTCGAGCGGAGAATGCATGCCGGCAAGGATGCGGTCTTCACCCAGTTCGCTGGCGCGCGTGAGCATTTCCTGAAAACGCTGCGGTACTAGATAGGCCATGGCAAGCGCATCCCGCCAGGCTTCCGCCGTGTGTCCGCTCGGGAAACCGCCGTCTTCGGCCGGTTTACCGCTCTTGGCGGTCTCGAGCGCCGGGACAACCGACACGTCCTGGCTCCAGCGGTAGGGTCGGCCATATTTGAAATAACGCTTGGCGGGCTCAGTCGAGCCGTCACCGCTCGCGGCACTGATGAAGTCGATGGCAAGGCCCATGTCCGGATTGGCGTCGGTCTTGTTTTCGGTGTCCGGCTTGCTGCCGGCGCCGCGATTATTGCCCTTGTCGTCGTATTTGACCGTCGTCGCATCGGCCGCGACTTCGGTGATCGTGGTGGTCTGCTTGGAGCCCGCTTTCCAGGCATCCGTCAGCGGACCGAGGCCGTCGACGATGCTGGCATTCTTGCCCCGCCGATCGTCGAGATAGGCGGCAACCGCCTGAGCGTCCGTCCGCGCCCGCGTCGCTTTGACGACATAGGCGATGTTCGCATCGTGGACGAGCTTGTTGACGACCTGGCCGTCCGTCTTGCTGAAGGGAATGCCGTCCCAATCCGTCTTGGCAACAGCAGGGCAATTATCCTTGGCCGGAGCCTCTACGCCGGCATCGACGAACGACGTGCGCGGTGTCCAGATTTCGAGGAAGCCTGAGAGAAGATGGACGGCGGCATTGGCGTCTGCCGTCGAGAAGCAGGCGTCGCCCCGCTTGTTGGTGTTTCCGGCCTCCACATAGGGCGCTTTCGCCGTCGTGGCCTGCTCGGCGGCGGCAAGCGATGGCACGATCGAAAGAAGGCAGACGAGAGCGGTGCTCAGACGGCAAAGGCTTAAGACAGACATGGGCGACACCCGAAATCGTTGAACGAACGGCAGGAGAGTTAGAGCCCTTATGTGACGGACCGGTTTCAAAAATATTGCCGTTCTGTGAATCTGCCAGGGCTCCGCCTCTTGCCTTTCCCGCCCGTCCCGCCAAAAGTGGCATGGAGACGATGAGCCCAACCAGGATGCCGGAAAGAGGGCATGACAGCGCGCCAACGCATCATTCCGGTGAGACGCGAATATAATCGCTGGGTCGCCAACCAGACGCTGGAAGACTACGCGCTGCGCTTCACGGCCAAGAGCGCCCGGCGCTTCTCCTCCCAGCGCATCTCGCAGACGGCGATCGGCGCAATCTCCTTCCTGGCGCTGGAAGCGATCGGCGGCGCCATCACACTGTCCTACGGCACGACCAATGCCTTCTTCGCCATCGTCGTCGCCTCCATCGCCATGCTGGCAATCGGCCTGCCGATCAGCCGCTACGCGATCCGCCACGGCGTCGACATCGACCTGCTGACACGCGGCGCCGGCTTCGGTTACATCGGCTCCACAATCACTTCGCTGATCTATGCAAGCTTCACCTTCATGCTGTTTGCGATCGAGGCCTCGATCATGTCCGGCGCGCTGGAGCTGACGCTCGGCATACCCTTGTGGATCGGCTACATCATCAGCGCCGTCATGGTGATCCCGCTCGTCACCCATGGGGTGCGGCTCATCAGCAAGTTCCAGCTGATGACCCAGCCTTTCTGGATCATCCTGAACATCCTGCCCTTCATTTTCATCGCCTTCCTGGACTGGGGCCAATTCGATGTCTGGCGCGCCTTTGCCGGCATCCGCCACGCCTCCGGCCCGCCCGGCACGGTCGCAGATTTCAACCTCGTCGAATTCGGCACCGCCTCTGCCGTCATCCTGGCGCTCATGTCGCAGATCGGCGAACAGGCGGACTTCCTGCGCTTCCTGCCGCCCGACCCACAGCGCAAGTGGCGCCACCGCCTCGCCATTTTCCTCGCCGGCCCCGGCTGGGTCGTCATCGGTGCGCCGAAGCTGCTTGCCGGTTCCTTCCTGGTCGTTTTGACCTTTACCTCGGGCGTGCCGCTCGACCGCGCCGCCGACCCGGCACAGATGTATCTGACCGCCTTCGGCTACATGATCCCCTGGCACAATGCCGCCCTACTGCTGATGGCTGCCTTCGTGGTCGTCTCGCAGCTGAAGATCAATGTGATGAATGCCTATGCCGGTTCGCTCGCCTGGTCGAACTTCTTCTCACGGCTAACCCACAGCCACCCTGGCCGGGTCATCTGGCTGGTCTTCAACGTGGCAATCGCGCTGTTGTTGATGGAACTCGGCATCTACAGGTTGCTCGAAGAAACGCTCGGCATCTTCTCGATCATCGCCATGGCATGGCTTTGCACGATCTCGGCCGACCTCTTCATCAACAAGCCGCTCGGCCTTGCCCCTCCCGGCATCGAGTTCAAGCGCGCCCATCTTTACGACATCAATCCGGTCGGCCTCGGCGCCATGACGCTGTCTGCCGGCATCGCGCTGGTTGCCCATTTCGGCCTCTTCGGCTCGGTCGCGGCCTCGCTTGCACCTTACATCACACTCGTCATCGCGCTGATCGCCTCGCCCGCCATCGCCTGGGCAACCAAAGGCAAATTCTATCTCGCCCGCAAGCCGCGGCACGCCTGGAAGAACCTGACTGCTATCACCTGCTCCGTCTGCGAACATCCCTTTGAACCGGAAGACATGGCCTGGTGCCCGGCCTATGCCGCGCCGATCTGCTCGCTCTGCTGCTCGCTCGACAGCCGGTGCCACGACATGTGCAAGCCGAACGCGCGTTTGAACGCACAGGTCGGCGCCGTCGCAAAGACCCTGCTGCCGGCAAACATCGTCCAGAAACTGACGACCCGCCTCGGCCGCTATGGCATCGCGGTGGCGCTTGCATTGACGGCCGTGGGCGCAATCCTTGCGATGATCGCGCATCAGGTCGCCTCGGCCTCACCGGAGACCGCCGAAGTCGTCAACCGCACAATTCTGATCGTCTTCTTCGTCTTTTCGGTCATCGCCGGCATCGCCTGCTGGTTCTATGTGCTCGCACATGACAGCCGCGTCGTTGCCGAAGAAGAATCGTCTCGCCAGAACACGCTGCTTCTCAAAGAGATCGCTGCTCACAAAAAGACCGATGCCGCCCTCCAGAGCGCCAAGGAAACGGCCGAGGCCGCCAACCGCGCCAAGAGCCGCTATGTCGTGGGTCTCAGCCACGAACTGCGCACGCCGCTGAATGCCGTCCTCGGTTATGCCCAGATCCTCGAACGTGATGAGACGATCCCTGCGCCGCGCCACTCTTCCATCAAGGTGATCCGCCGCAGCGCCGAGCATCTTTCCGGCCTCATCGATGGCCTTCTGGATATCTCGAAGATCGAGGCCGGCCGCCTGCAGGTCTATTCGAACGAGATCAATATCCAGGACTTCCTCGACCAGATCGTCGACATGTTCCGGCCGCAGGCGCAGGCAAAGGGCCTGTCCTTCATTCATGAGCGCTCGCAGGCCCTGTCGCAATTCGTGCGCACCGACGAGAAGCGGCTGCGCCAGATCCTCGTAAATCTCCTCTCCAACGCCATCAAATTCACTGACGAAGGCAGCGTCACCTTCGATGTCGCCTATCGCAGCCAGGTCGCGACCTTCACCGTCTCCGACACCGGTCGTGGCATCGCCGAGAAGGACCTGACGCGTATTTACGAGCCCTTCCAGCGTGGAGAGGCGGAAAGCGTGCGGCCCATGCCAGGCCTCGGGCTTGGCCTCACTATCACCCGCCTTCTGACCAACACGCTCGGCGGCGAAATCTCCGTCACCAGCGAGAAAGACAAGGGCTCCACCTTCCGCGTCCGCCTCATGCTGTCGGCAGTGATGCGTCCCGCAGCACCGCCGCAGGAGAAAAAGATCGTCAGCTATGACGGTCCGCGCCGCACCATCGTCGTTGTCGACGACAATGAGGATCATCGCGAGATGATGCGCGAAATCCTGGTCCCCCTCGATTTCATCGTGCTGACTGCGGCGACCGGCCCGGATTGCCTGACGCTGGTTGAAGGCATCGAGCCGGATCTGTTTCTTGTCGATATCTCCATGCCCGGCATGAATGGCTGGCAGCTAGTCTCCCGGCTGCGCGAGACTGGACGCACTGCACCGATCCTGATGCTGTCAGCCAATATCGGTGATGCCGCCGCACACAGCGACAGCGATGACAGCCACAATGATGCGATCGGCAAACCTGTTGATATCAAGCAACTGCGTGACAAGCTGGCTCTGCATCTCGGCCTGAAATGGCTTTATGCCGACGATCAGGCGCCGGCGCCGGTGATCGCCCCCATGCCGCTGAAGAGTCCGGGTGCCGCGCATGTGCATGAACTGCTTCGCCTCGGCGAGATCGGCTATATCAGAGGCATAGAAGCCAAGCTCGCCGACCTTGCCAAAGTAGAGGCAAATCAGCCATTCACAGAGAAACTCCATTCCTATGTCGCCGCCTTCGATCTCGCCGGCTTCATGGATTTCCTGCACAAATTCGAAGAAAAAGGTGAAACCGTTGGCTGAGCTTCCCCGCGACATCGTTCTGCTGGTCGATGATTCGCCGGAGGCTCTCGGCTTCCTGACCGATGCGCTGGAACAGTCGGGCTTTTCCGTGCTGATCGCCACATCGGGCGCAGCCGCGCTCAACATCGTCGAGCGCATCACGCCCGATCTCATCCTGCTCGATGCGGTCATGCCCTTGATGGACGGCTTCGAGACTTGCCGCCGGCTGAAGGCCAATGCCGCAGTCGCCCAGGTGCCTGTTATCTTCATGACCGGGCTGACCGAAACCGAGCATGTCGTGCATGCTCTGGAATCAGGCGGGGTCGACTATTTGTCGAAGCCGATCAACATCGACGAATTGCGCGCCCGCATCCGCGTTCATCTGCGCAATGCCCGCTCGGCACAGAGCGCGCGCGTGGCGCTCGATGCTGCCGGCCGCCATCTGCTCGCGGTGAAGGGCAATGGCGCAATCCACTGGTCCACGCCGCAGGCAACCCGCCTCGTCAACGCCGCCATGGGCAGCGATGACGGCATGGAAGTCGTCTCCCGCACGATCGGCAACTGGATGAAAGAGCGCGCCGCTGCCGCCCGCGATGCCCTCATCTCGATCGCACATGCAGGTCAAGCAGCGCTGCAACTCGCCTTCCTTGGCGCCATCGGCCCGGACGAGTATCTGTTCCGCCTGACGGCCGCCAACAAGCGCAACGACGACCAGGTCCTGCGCCAGCACTTCTTGCTGACGCAGCGCGAATCCGAAGTGCTCATGTGGATCGCCAAGGGTAAGGCTAACCGTGATATCGGCGAAATTCTCGGTCTCTCCGCGCGCACGGTGAACAAGCACCTGGAGCAGATCTACGTGAAACTCGGTGTGGAGAACAGAGCATCCGCCGCCGTGAAGGCGGCGCATGTGTTGCATGAAATGTGAGGGATAGCCGGCGCCGCGCCTTAAACCACGCGGTCCGGAACGTCTCGCCCCTCAAAGAACGCTGTCACATTCTCCACGACCTTCATTCCCATCGCTGTGCGGGTTTCCTCCGTCGCGCTGCCGAGATGCGGCAACAGAACGACATTCTCCATCCGCCGTAACGCTTCAGGCACATGCGGCTCCGCCTCGTAGACGTCGAGCCCTGCGCCGCGGATCGTGCCTTTATCAAGCGCTGCAATCAACGCTGTCTCATCGACCACGTCGCCGCGTGCCGTATTGATGAGAAAGGCGCCTGGCTTCATTGCCGCAAACCGCGCCGCGTTCATCAGATGCCGGTTTTCTGCTCCGCCTGGGCAATGCAGCGAGGTGAAATCGGAAGCCGCAAGCACCTCCTCCACCGAAGCAAGCTGACGTGCACCATAGCGAGCCGCCTCCGCCGGATCGACCTGTGAGCGGTTGTAGAACACGATGTCCATGCCGAAACCGAAATGGCAACGCTGCGCGAAAGCCTTGCCGATCCGGCCGAAGCCGATAATGCCGACGGTCTTCCCGGTCACCTTCGTACCGACCATATGCGTCGGGCACCAACCCTTCCATTCACCGGCGCGCACCTGACGCTCGCCCTCCCCGCCGCGGCGCGCGACGGACAGCAGGAGCAGCATGGCGATATCAGCCGTGCAATCGGTCAGGACCCCAGGCGTGTTCGTCACCACGATGCCCTTCGCCTTGGCACTGGCGATATCGATGTGATTGAAGCCGACCCCGAAATTGCCGAGGATTTTCGTACGGACATCCCCGGCAAAGACCGCTGCCGGCAGCTTGTCGGAAACGGTCGGGAGCACGGCATCATAATCCGCCAGCGCCTGACGCAATTCGCTTTCAGCAAGCGGTACATCATCTCTGTTGAGCGTCAGGTCGAAGCGCTCTGCGAGCACGGCCTCTACCGCGGCAGGCCAGCGCCGGGTGACGAGAATGCGGGGGTTTGGCATGAATCTGGATCCTCCATCCTTGCCTCTGGCTTAGGCCATGAAGGCCAGGAATGGAATGGCTTTCGAACCCGTAAAGACTGAGATCTTGAACTGCGGAGGCGAAACGAAAGAAGCCCGGTCGATGACCGGGCTTCCATAACAGGCATCACTGCCAGAGGCTTACTTCTCAGCCTTCTGGAAGTAGCTGTACTTGCCGTCGTCGCCCTTCTTCCATTCGTACATGACGTAGCCCGGAAGCTTCGGGTCGCCCTTTCCGTCGAAGGAGATGTCGCCGAGAACGGTCGGGAACGGACCCTTTTCCTTCATGGCCGCAGCAACGGCTTCAGCGTCCGTAGAACCGGCAGCCTTGGCAGCAGCAGCGATTGTCTGCAGAGCAGCGTAGGAATAGAGCGTGTAAGCTTCCGGGTTGAAGCCGGCAGCCTTGAACTTCGCAACGAGGTCCTTGTTGGCCGGGTTGACCGTCGGATCCGGGCCGAATGTGTTCAGCGTACCGGCAACGGCGTCACCAGCGATGGAAGCAAGTTCGTTCGAGACGATACCGTCACCCGAAACGAGCGCTGCCTTCAGGCCCTGGTCGGCCGACTGGCGGATGATGAGACCGGCTTCGGTGTGCAGACCACCCCAATAGATGATGGAAACACCGGCTTCCTTCATCTTTGCGATGAGAGCCGAGAAGTCCTTGTCGCCGACGTTCACGCCTTCGTACATGGCTTCGGTGACACCAGCGGCATTCAGAGCCTTCTTGGTTTCGTCAGCGAGACCCTGGCCGTAAGGAGTCTTGTCGTGAATGACGGCGATCTTGGCGTCCTTGAAGTGGTCGGCCAGATACTTGCCGGCAATCGCGCCCTGCTGGTCGTCACGACCGCAGGTGCGGAAGGTGTTCCACAGGCCGCGCTCGGTGAAAACAGGGTTGGTAGCAGCCGGGGTGATTTCGAGAATGCCGTTCTCGGCGTAAACTTCAGAAGCCGGGATGGAAACGCCCGAGTTGAAGTGACCGATAACGAACTTCACGCCGTCAGCAACGAACTTGTTGGCAACGGAGATGCCCTGCTTCGGGTCGGAAACGTCGTCGCCGAGTTCGATCTTGATCTGCTCGCCGTTGATGCCACCAGCAGCATTGATGTCGGCAGCTGCCTGCTCGGCACCCTTCTGCAGCTGTGCGCCGAATGCAGCGTTCGGGCCTGTGAGCGGGCCACCAACGCCGATCAGGATGTCAGCTCGTGCGATGCCGCCGAAAGCGACGATCGCCGTCAGTGCCACCGCTGACAAGAGAGACTTCTTCATATTGTTACTCCCAATTTTTGGGCGGGTTTCGTTAGAAGACCCAGCGCACTACCCACCATTGACTACGCCGGGAAAGCTGTTCCACTCTGGAGGCAATTCATGCCTAGTTTCAACGGGCTGTCAATGTTTCTCCTTCCACGAAAACGCGGAAGTTTTTTCGTACAGCCAGTAATAGTTGTTGACCATTTGATTGGTGCGGCGATAGCGGAACCCGGCTGTCGAGAAGATCAGCAGGGTGATGAAATCAATAATGTAGAAGAACGCGCTGAGCATCGGTCCGTCGAACAGCGCATGATGCAGGAACTGCATCGCCCAGGCCAGCAGGAAGGTATAGACGACGACCAGCGGATAGTTGCTCCAACCGTCCGCAACCGCCTTGCCGGCCCGGCATGCTGTCCAGAAACCGATGAGCACGACAAACGCGCGGATGACGAGCTTTACGCCGTTGTCGCTTTCGAAGAAAAGTCCCTGCATAGTCAAACTCTCCCTTCTGCAGCGATCAATGCCGCCCGCCTTCGAGATAGGCGGCGCGAACTTCCGGATTTGCGAGCAGTTCCTTGCCGCTGCCGCTCATCGTCACCTTGCCGTTGACGAGCACATAGGCGCGGTGCGACAGCTTGAGTGCTGCGAATGCGTTCTGCTCCACGAGGAAGACGGTCAGCCCCTCCTTCTCGTTCAGCACCTTGATGGCCTCGAAGATGCCCTTGACGATCAGCGGCGCAAGCCCGAGCGAAGGTTCGTCGAGAAGCAGGAGCTTCGGGCGCGCCATCAGCGCGCGGCCGATCGACAGCATCTGTTGCTCGCCCCCCGAAAGCGTGCCGCCGCGTTGCGACTGGCGTTCCTTGAGGCGCGGGAACATTACAAAGACCTTCTCCACGTCCTCATTGAAATATTTGAGGTTGTCGAGGCCGGCACCCATCTGCAGGTTTTCCAGAACGGTCATGCGCGGGAAGATACGGCGGCCTTCGGGAGACTGCGCGATACGCAGCCGCGCAATCTCATGCGTCGGCAGCTTGGTGATGTCCTGGCCGTCGAAGATGATCGAGCCGGTGCGGGCCTGCGGGCTACCGCAGATCGTCATCATCAACGTCGACTTGCCGGCACCGTTCGCGCCGATCAGGCTGACGATTTCGCCCTTCTTCACCTCGACATCGATCCCGGCGAGCGCACGGATATTGCCATAATAGGTTTCGACGCCCTGAACCTTGAGAAGCTGTTCCCCGGCCATTAGATTGCGCCCCCCTCTACGATCGCAATGACCTCTTCAACTTCTTCGTCTTCGACACCGAGATAGGCCGCGATGACCTTCGGGTCGTTCTTCACGTGGTCAGGGTTACCGTCGGAAATCTTCTGGCCGTATTCCAGAACGATGACGTGGTCGGAAATTTCCATGACCACCGACATGTCGTGCTCGATGAGCAGGATCGAGGTACCGGTCTCAATGCGGATGCCCTTCAGCAGCGCGTTGAGCGCTGCCGATTCGCGTGGATTGAGGCCGGCGGCAGGCTCGTCGAGGCAGAGCAGCTCCGGACCGGTGCACATGGCGCGGGCGATTTCCAGACGACGCTGCGCGCCATACGGCAGATCGCCGGCCGGATCGTCGGCGCGGTCGATCAGATCGGCCTTCTCCAGCCAGTAGCGCGCCAGCTCGATGGCTGCTGCCGCTTCTTTCTTGTAGGGACCGATGCCGAGCAGACCCAGCACGGTGAAACCCGAAGCTTTCATCAGCTTGTTGTGCTGGGCAACGAGCAGGTTTTCCAGAACTGTCAGGCCCGAAAACAGGCGGATATTCTGGAAAGTACGCGCGACCTTCGCTTCCTTGGTGATGCGAAAATCCGGCAGGCGTTCGAGCAGATACTGCTTGCCGCTCTTCTGCGTCAGCGTGATCATGCCCATCGTCGGTTTGTAGAAACCGGTGATGCAGTTGAAGACGGTCGTCTTGCCTGCTCCGTTCGGGCCGATCAGCGCGGTGATTTCGCCGCGCTTGGCCTCGAACGAGAGGTCGTTGATGGCCATCAGGCCGCCAAACTTCATCGACAGGTGCTCGACCTTGAGCAAAGTGTCATTGGACATTGTGTTCTCGACAGGGCTCATCAACCATGGCCCTCCTTGGTAAAGCTTCCGGATATCGCCTTGCGCTCCTTGAGGAAGGCGGTCGGCTCACGCGAGCCGACGAAACCGCGCGGCTTGAACAGCATGACGATGACCATGGCGAGGCCGAAAAGCAGCATGCGATAGAGTTCCGGCGTGAATTCCGGTCCGAAGATGACCTTGAGGAAATCCATTTCACGCAGCAGTTCCGTGCCGCCGACCATAACGACGGCAGCGATCGCGATACCCGTCAGCGAACCCATGCCGCCTAGGACGACGATAGCGAGGATGACCGCCGATTCCAGGAACACGAAGGATTCCGGCGAGACGAAGCCCTGGCGGGCTGCGAAGAAGGAACCGGCGAAGCCGCCGAACATCGCACCGGTGGCGAAAGCCGTCAGCTTCGTCGTCACCGTGTTGATGCCGAGCGAGCGGCAGGCGATCTCGTCCTCACGCAACGCTTCCCAGGCGCGGCCGATCGGCATGCGGCGCAGGCGGATCGTCACATAGGCGGTGAGCATGCAGAGCGCCAGGATAACGTAGAACAGGAAGATCTTGTAATAGGCCGACGACGACGGCAGGCCGAAGACCTTGGCGAAATTGTTCGCCTTGCCGACATCGAAGCTCAGGATACCGAAGACCGAAGCCTTGGCGATGCCAGAGATACCGAAGGTGCCCTTGGTCACTTCGGTCCAGTTGATGATGACGAGGCGGATGATTTCACCGAAGGCAAGCGTGACGATCGCCAGATAGTCGCCGCGCAGGCGCAGCACCGGGAAGCCGAGAATGACGCCCCAGAGAGCAGCAAAGATGCCGGCGAGCGGCAGCAGCACCCAGAAGGACAGGCCGAAATGGGCCGACAGCAGCGCGTAAGAATAGGCGCCGACCGCATAGAAGGCGACATAGCCAAGGTCGAGCAGACCGGCGAGACCGACAACGATGTTCAGTCCCCAGGCGAGCATCACATAGATGAGGATCTGGATGCCGAAATTGTCGACCCACTTCAGCGCGCCCTGCGGACCGAGGAAATAGGCCGTCGCCAGCGGATAAACCAGCAGGAATACGAGGGCGATCTTCAGGAAATGCGTCCGGAAAAAGCCCTTGTCCGTCGAAATCTCCAGATCACCCCGGCGCGCCTTGAGAAGCTTGCGCTGGTCGAGATGCGGCTTGACGAAAACCACCATGATGAAACGGCCGATGGCGGCGACCAGCACGAAGACTGCAAGTAGACCCCAGCGCTGAACGATGATCAGCTCGTTGTTGATGTTCTGCTGCGTGCCGAGACCGACATAGAGAACGAACAGGCCAAGTGAGATGAGACCGGCGAAGAAGGCTTCCCTAAGCCCCTTCTGGACAAGTCCCGCGTTGGACTTGCCAGTGGAAGTGTCGATGTTTGCCATGACTTATACCTTCTCGACTTCCGGCCGCCCAAGAATGCCCGTCGGCTTGAAAATCAGCACGAAAGCGAGGATGGCGAAGGTGGCGACATCCTTGTACGCGATGGTGAAATAGGCCGACCACAGGGATTCGATAAGACCGATCATCAGCCCCCCGAGAACGGCACCCGGCAGCGAGCCGATGCCGCCGAGAACGGCTGCGGTGAAGGCCTTGACGCCCGGAATGAAGCCGTCATTGAACGACGCGACGCCATAATACATCAGGTACATCGTGCCGGCGACGGCTGCGAGTGCCGCCCCCATGACGAATGTAATGGAGATCGTCTGGTCGACATTGACCCCGAGCAGGGCCGCCATCTTGCGGTCCTGTTCGGTCGCGCGCTGGGCTCGTCCGAGCGCCGTCTTGTTGACGATGTACCAGAAGGCCGCCAGCAGGACCACAGTGACCACGATGATGATGATCTGCTTCAGCGAGATCGAGAGACCGCCGACATTATAGACCGTGCGGACGAGCGGCGGGATCGGCTTGTTGCGCGGCCCCTGCGTGACCTGAATGAAATTCGACAGCGTGATCGACATACCGATCGCTGTAATCAGCGGCGCCAGGCGGAATGAGCCGCGTAGCGGGCGGTAGGCGACGCGCTCGATCGTCCAGTTCCACAAACTCGTCATCAGCATCGCGACCACCAGCATCGCCAGCAGCAATACCGCTACCGGAAGACCTGCGAAGATGGATGTGAGAACGAGAAAGACGATAAGAGCAGCGAAGCCACCGAGCATGAAAATATCGCCATGGGCGAAGTTGATCATGCCGATAATGCCGTAAACCATCGTATAGCCAATAGCCACAAGGCCATAGATGGATCCGAGAGTCAGCCCGTTGAAGAGCTGCTGGACGAAATACTCCATATGTCATTTCCCCTGGATGCGAACCATATTTAAGTTGCATCTCTTATTGGTTTTATCGCCTGTGCTTTCACACAAGCCACTAGCTCGCATTGCATAGCGGTTTCATTGGAAATGTGAAGACAAAAAGGATTTACTGCGTCAGAATCTTGGGTAAACAGGCCTAAATGGCGCAATTCAAACCAAAATCCACACAAAAGCGGCATCGATTGGCAAATTTTTAGCCAGGGCGGAATTCACCAATTAATCTTAGATGCTAAACGAAGCCACGCTGGCCTTCTGCGTAAACTGTTCCGCAAGTTGACGAAATTTCAAGCTCGAAGATGCCGCTCATTGCAAATGCCAGTTTTCGAGCACTGCTCCTGACGAGCTTTGTGCAAACCGGCGAACCCATGCTAGTGTGACTGCATTCCGCCAAAGGGGTGCGGCAGCGCCGGCTATACACTATATAGTGAATGTGATCCCAAGACGAATTCGCAGACGAACGGCAGGAATATGCTGAGGACATTTGAACGGGCGGCACTCGAAGCCGGCAAGGTCATCATAGAAGTCTTCGACAACGGCTGCCCGGTGAGAATGAAGGCAGATGAAAGTCCGGTGACGATTGCCGACCAGGAGGCCGAGCGCATCATATTGGCGCATCTGGAACGCGATTTCCCTGAGATCCCCGTTATCGCCGAAGAATCGGTAGCTGCCGGCAAGGTGCCTGATATCGCCGGAAAGTCCTTCTTCCTTGTCGATCCGCTCGACGGCACCCGCGAATTCCTGGATAAGCGCCAGGAGTTCACCGTCAACATTGCATATGTGGAAAGCGGCGTTCCCATCGCCGGTATCGTCTATGCCCCGGCACTCGGAATCGCTTTTTCCGGCGAGCGCGCAAGCGCGGAGAAGCTGGTGATCGACGAGAACTTTGCGATAACGGAGAGAATGCCGATCAAAGTGCGCAAGCAGCCGGCAGAGAGTATGGCGCTCGCCAGCTTCAGGCATGACAGCCCCGAGACCAGCCTTTTTCTCGCCAGGCATGCGATCTCCAAATGTACCAACATCGGCTCGTCCCTGAAATTCTGCCTGCTGGCAGAAGGCAAGGCCGACGTCTACCCACGCTTCACCCGCACCATGGAGTGGGATACCGCGGCCGGCGACGCAGTGTTGCGCGCGGCCGGCGGATCGACCGTCACGATGGACGGCCAGCTGCTCATCTACGGCAAAACCGGTGCGGCTGCCGATTTCGACTTCGCAAATCCCCATTTCGTCTCCTGGGGCGGCACGAAGCCTGCGCTCGCACGGGCGTAGCGATCGCCGAAAGTTTCGCATCTTTCAGCTTTGTCGCAGGAATATCGCAACGGGGTGGTTTTACATCGGCGCCCTGATGCCCTTCCTCGGGAAATCACACTTGGCTTCGGTCTTCATTTTTGATTCGGAGGAGACGTCCTTCCGCTCGGACAGCGCGACCTCTCGCCGCAATGTCGCCACAATCAGGGCCGCCAGCAAGCTGTGACTTCGGTAACATCGCCGCAGCAAACAAACATAATTATGGAATATCCCGTAATTACGGAAACCCCGTTCCGCTGGATCGTCTCATTCCCACTCTGGCACAATAGGCAACAAACTCGACCCTGGCACAACCGAGATCGCCTCGACCCTGTAGGGGATGGAGCGTTTTGGTACGGTGTGGGTGCCTGCAATCACAACCGTCGTTTGCCGTCCCGAATCTGCCAAACACATAAAATTGCTAATAAAAACCCCGGTTGAAAAATAAAACTCCTGATTTTGCATTAACTTAACGCAACTGCGAAGTTTGCTGCGCTGCGAAATTTCTCTGGACTCGGTTAAACAAATGTCGCAAATTTAGGATGTAGTAGGGTTAAACGTCGCCTAACATTGTGGCGCCTTATTGTGGCGCTAACCAAACCTGCGAATGACACCGCCGAAAGCTTCAAAATAAAAGCTTCAAAATACAAAGGGTAGATCCTTGAGCGTCATGGACCTTAACAAAAGTATTTCTGAAGAGAGCTTTCGCGTTCCGCCTGTTCATCAGGTAAACGCGAGGTTCCCAGTTACCGCACTCGACAGCATCGTTCCGCCACCTGCCTCCATGCAGTTCGTGCTGAAGCGAGCCTTCGATATTTTTGCTTCGATCAGCGCACTCATCGTGCTTGCTCCTCTTCTTCTGGTCGTCGCCGCCCTGATCAAGATGGACAATCCCGGTCCGGTGCTTTTCAAGCAGACCCGCTGGGGCAAGAACTGCCGCTCCATCAAGGTCTACAAGTTCCGCTCGATGCGTACCGACATGTGCGACGTCACGGGCGTTGCCCAAACCGTGAAGAACGATCCGCGCGTCACCCGCGTCGGCGCTTTCCTGCGTCGTTCGAACATCGATGAGCTGCCACAGCTTCTCAATGTGCTGAAGGGTGACATGTCGGTTGTCGGACCGCGCTGCCATGCAATCGGCATGCGTGCCGGCGGCATGCTCTATGAAGAGCTGGTTCCGCAATATCATCATCGCCACGCAATGCGTCCCGGTATTACCGGCCTGGCTCAGATGCGCGGCCTGCGTGGTCCGACGGACCGTCCAGCCAAGGCGCGCGCCCGCATTGCCTCCGATCTCCATTATGTCGAGAACTTCTCGCTGGTGATGGATATCCGCATCATCTTCGGAACACTGATTTCCGAACTGAACGGCGGCAAAGGCTTCTGATTGAAAAAGAGAGGGTATCGGCTGTTAGAGCAGCCGATACCTGAATGCTCGGGCGACAGCCTGCATACGGTTGACCGAATCCAGCTTGCGCATCGCGCTCTTCAAATATCCCACCACCGTATGCGATGAGAGATCGAGAATGATCGCAATCTCATCGCTGCTCTTGCCCGCGGCTGACCAGCGCAGGCATTCGATCTCCCGCCGGGTGAGGCTTTCCGATGGCCTGTCTTCCGGCTTCTCGTCGCTCGGCAGTGTGTCCAAAAGCTCCATGCAGCCATAAACCAGCGCCGTCGCTTCCTCGCGAGAGGGCATGGCACGCGTACCGGAAAAAGCGAAGATGTATTGTTTCAGGTCAGCGTCGTGCAGCGCAAACGCGAAGGTATGCTGCAGCCCGTGCATCTGAAACATCGTGTTCAGACGGCGGTTTTCCTGATTCGCTGCATTGCCACCAAAAGACCCCTCCTCGCAGAAGACAGGCATGATCGTGCGCTTCATGACAGCGACCAGCTTGCTGCAATAGAAGAGGTCCGCCTCCTCGTAAAAGTTGACGAGGCTCTGCGGCCAGTTGCTGATCAGCTTGTTTTCCAGAAAGGCCGTCCGGTCCCCGCGCGGGAATACGGAAAACAGGTGGAATTCGAATCCGGCAGCCTTCGTCAGCTCGTCCAGGCGGCTTGCACCGTCGACGGCGGAAATGCCCGCAGGACGGGCTGCGAAGGGCGAAAATGCGGTATCATCGGCGCAGTCGCGGACTGCGCGTTCACGTCTCTTCATTCTCTTGTTCCTTCACGGGCCTGGCTTCGCCTCGGCCTCGCAACCGGCCGCGGATTGGACGCGCCGGACGATCAGGAAAGACGGCATTTGCCCCGCATCCGAAGGATACGAAGCATTCAAATGGCCATCTTTATTGATACTGCGAGAAGAACGGAGACGAAGTCTTTGCGCTCATGCTTATGTTGCAGCGCTTATAAGATTATCCGGGAAAAATATGTAACATTTATTCCGCATGGCTCCCATGCAGTCGCCTCAAATTGACGTAACGGCAGGCGATCCGCAAATCACCCCGCTGGGCATCTAAAGTTGTTATCAAAGTGTTACGATGGGTTTAGGCAATTTTTAAATGTGGCAAGTTAGAGTGGCGTCCGTGGTCTTGCGTTGTGTAGAGAGTCCAATGACCGAAATGATACGTCCCCGAGTGAAATATGTCATCGGCCCCGATGGCAGCCCCCTGACGATTGCGGATCTTCCCCCGCCGAATACGCGGCGCTGGGTCATCCGCCGGAAGGCAGAGGTTGTCGCGGCTGTTCGCGGTGGCTTGTTGAGCTTGGAAGAAGCCTGCGAGCGTTACACGCTCACTGTCGAAGAATTCCTTTCCTGGCAGTCCTCCATCAACAGTCATGGCCTCGCCGGTCTGCGCACCACGCGCATCCAGCAGTACCGCCACTGATCCCATTCCATTCTAGTTGATTATTTCGGGCCGGACGCGTTTCCCTCAAGGGAATGAAGAAGGCCCGAAATCATTGCCGAGGCCGCGTAACACCAGAGGCCGGGCTGCGTAAACGCATTCGCAAGTCCCGTCGTCTTCGCCGCCGCAATCACGATCGCGACGAGCAGCACGTCCATCATGGACCACTTGGACAGATGCGGCACGACGTTGCGATAAAACAGGCTGCCGGTGCCGCCGGCAGCCATGGATCCCGCCGCGATCCCGATCATCTTCAGAACCGGCAGGACAATCGAGACGAGCGCAACGACTGCCGCAAGCGCCACGTCACCGCCATTCCAGAGCGAAGCCACGATTTCCAGGAGCGACGGCGTCTCGTCGAAGAACCAGAGCTTCTCGAAGCGGACGAGCGGCAGGACGAGGCCAAGCGCCAGAAGAAACGGCGCTGTCACCAGCAGAACGGGCCGAATCGCCGAAAGCCTGCTCAATTTGCCGCCTCTCCCTTGAACACACTGTCTCCTGCCACCACGGCTTGGCACGCCGGCGCCGCCATGTCACGTTCCCGATCACATAATTCATCAGGAGACGGACATGGATATCAGGATTGAGGAAAACACCTCCGGCGGCCGCTATGTTGCAGCCTTGGAAGGCCATGAAGCGGAGATGACCTATTCTCGCACATCGCCGAAACTGATCATCATCGATCATACCGGCGTGCCGGACGCTTTGCGCGGCAAGGGCGTCGGCCAGGCGCTCGCCCTTCACGCGGTCGAGGCGGCCCGCGAGGGCGGCTGGAAGATCATCCCGCTCTGCCCCTTCTTTAAATCACAGGCGCAGCGCCACCCCGAATGGAATGACGTGGTAAACTGAGGACGTCGCGCATACGATAGAAACACCAAAAGCCATGCATGACGGACACTGCGTCCGGCATGCATGGCTTCTGTGGTTATCCCCAAGGCGCCGGTACCGGCGCCTGCAATATTCGTCAGGCCCGGGCGCGAACTGCGCCGTCGCGCTCTTCGAGCGCCGTTGCCCTGGCATATTCCGCCTGCATTTCCTCTAGCGCCAGTTCCAGCGCCTCCTCCTGAACCTTCAGTTCCTTGATCGAAACCTGAAGATTGTCGGCGCGCTGACGTGCGGCCTTGGCGAAGGTCGGATATGCAAAGTGATTCGGGTCGGAAATACCGGACTTCTTTTCTTCTACGACGATCTGGCTCTCCAGATCCTTCGTCATCCGTTCAAATTCGGACATCATCATCTGCAACTGCTGCAATTGACGACGCTTTTCGTTAACCTGAAACTCTTTCAGGCGAACGAGGCTCTCTCGCGACTTCATACGCATTACTCCCGTGATGCGAGACCCCGGCTCAACTCTAAACTGCCCTTGCGCGCCGCTTTGACACGGTTTGCCGAAAAATTTCCTCCGATATTAACAAAAACCTACCGCTGGTAACCTTTCGTTTACGGGCATCGTTAATGATAGGTCCGATGATTTAAGGGTCGGTAAACGCCAATACAGGAAACCGAACCTTTTCATTAGCGAGTCAGATGAATCACTTAGCGCAGATTCTTAATGTCGAAGTTGAGATTTGTGGTTTGAGATTTCCATTGGAAAACATAGAAATGGAAAAATTATTTAATAAATTCGATACTCCTTGCCAGAGTGAATTAGAATTTGTTAACCATTTCGTGGCAGCTTCCAAATCACGTAGCTTATTCGGTATCGCGTAGGGGGCCAGGCCACCTTTCGGCGGCGGTAAAGGGGATAATTATGCGGGTACTTCTCATCGAGGATGATAGCGCTACGGCGCAGAGCATCGAACTGATGCTCAAATCTGAGAGTTTTAATGTTTATACGACGGATCTCGGCGAAGAAGGCGTGGATCTGGGCAAGCTGTATGATTACGACATCATCCTTCTCGATCTGAACCTTCCGGACATGTCCGGATATGAAGTGCTGCGCACTCTCCGTCTGTCGAAGGTCAAGACGCCGATCCTTATCCTCTCGGGTATGGCTGGCATCGAAGACAAGGTTCGTGGCCTCGGCTTTGGCGCCGACGACTACATGACGAAGCCGTTCCACAAGGACGAGCTCGTCGCCCGTATCCACGCTATTGTCCGCCGCTCCAAGGGTCATGCCCAGTCGGTCATCATCACGGGCGAACTTATCGTCAACCTCGACGCCAAAACCGTCGAAGTCGGCGGCCAGCGCGTTCATCTGACGGGCAAGGAATACCAGATGCTGGAGCTTCTCTCGCTCCGCAAGGGCACCACGCTCACCAAGGAAATGTTCCTGAACCACCTCTATGGCGGCATGGACGAGCCGGAACTGAAGATCATCGACGTCTTCATCTGCAAGCTGCGCAAGAAGCTCGCAAATGCTGCCGGCGGCGCAAATTACATCGAAACCGTCTGGGGCCGCGGCTATGTGCTGCGCGAGCCCGATGGTGCCGAATACGCCGAAACCGCCTGATCCGCCGAATCCCCTTACCGAAGAAAAGTCCCGCCTCTCCGGCGGGACTTTTATTTTGTCGGTAATGTCCGGAAAAGAAAAAGCCGCCCCAAAGGACGGCTCGCGTTAACGATTTGCGCGACCTCTTCAGGCAGCGATTGCGCGATTTCCGAACACGGCGGTGAGGATCTTGCGGTCGAAGGGCTTGAGCAGGAAGTCGGTGGCCCCCGCCCGCTTGCCGGCCATCAGCTTCTTCAGATCGGCCTCGATGACGCAATAGTAGATCTTGACCTCCTTGCCGCCGTCCATGGCGCGGATATTGGCGATGAGTTCGAGCGCGCCTTCCATGCCCGAATCGACGATCAGATATTCGGGAAGCTCAGCCTGGCAGCGCTGCAACGCCTCTTCGGCATTCGAAGCTTCGCTGACCAGAAAATCGAGCTCGGAAAGGATTCGCTTGCCGACCTTGCGAACGATGTCCGAACTATCGGTGATCATGAATCTCTGCATGGCGGCTCCTTATCCCTCGCGCTGTCTCCGTCGAGGGCCTTCCTAACCTTCGAGGATAGGTTCATCAGGCTAAGGAATCGTTACTGCGCCCGCCTCGATCAGCGATCGATGAACTAGGCTGCGGCCACCTTGGCAGTGAAAACGATCTCTTCGGCGCTGGCCGAATAATCCAGAATCATGCCGCATTCTTCCGCCAGCAACACAGTATAATAAGGCTGGATCGAATGCGCATCGATCGCTTCCTCGACGGTACCGGTGGCGATTTCGACGAATTTCGGCGGCATGCGCATCAGCTTGCCCTTCGCCACGAGCTTGAAACTCGCGTCGAATTCCGGATTTTCCAGCGTAATATCCAGGTTGCCGCCGCGCGGAATGGAAGAATATGCGACGAGGAAGAGGTTCAGGAGCAACTTGACCCTGTTCTTGGCGACAATCGCGCGCGGGCCGCTCCAGCTCAGTTCGGTCTTCTTCTCGGCCACGGCAAAGTCCTTGGCCGCACGTTCGGCCTCGCCGGTATCGATCGAGGCGCCGACGGAACCGGATGCACCGAAGGCAAGGCGTGCGAATTTGAGACGAACTGAAGCATTGAGCGCACTGGTGCGGATGAGATCCATCGCGTCCGAATCCGCTCCGCCTTCGTCCAGAAGCTCCAGACCGTTATTGATCGCGCCGACGGGCGAGATCACGTCATGGCACACACGACTGCAAAGAAGTGCGGCCAGGTCCGGGCCGGATAGAGTGAGATTCGGGTTCTTGGACATCATCGTCTCCTGAGGGCGGCAGTATCATTCCACCCGGTAGTGTGCCTGATCAAAATTGCGCGAAGTTTGCGACCGTACTTGCCGCCATAATGACACCATATTTGGTAAACCGATTGTTAAGACGATCGGAGCAAAATGCATCAAATGCCAATGCCCCCGACAATGACGAATGGATGACATCATGCGCCTCCAATTTCTCGGAAGATTTATCGGCTTCTGCAGGTTGCTGACCGCTATCATGGTATCGTCGGTGATTGTTGCTGGACAGGCCGCTGCCCAGCAGAACAATGGCCAGTACACGGTGCAGGAAATCGTCGATGCCGGTCACTCCTTCTTCGGCGAAACCAGCGGCGGCCTTGCCAAGGTCGTTGAAAGCGCCTTCCAGAAATACGGCCTGCCGAACGGCTATATTCTCGGCCAGGAAGGCGGCGGCGCCTTCATCGCCGGCCTCACTTACGGCGAAGGCCAGCTCAACACCAAGAATGCCGGCGAGCACCCGCTTTACTGGCAGGGTCCGTCTCTGGGTCTCGACTACGGCGGCCAGGGCTCGCGCGTCATGATGCTGGTCTATGACCTGCCCTCCATCGACTCTATCTATGCGCGCTTCGGCGGCGTCAGCGGCTCCGCCTATGTCATCGCCGGCTTCGGCATGACGCTTCTCAAGAACAACAATGTCCTGGTTGTGCCGATCCGCACGGGCGTCGGCGCCCGCCTGGGCATCAATGTCGGCTATCTGAAAGTCACCCCGAACCCGACCTGGAACCCCTTCTGAAAAGCCCAAATCACCGCTAATATCCTTGGGAATATGGTCTTGCCTGTGCTCGCAGCCTTGCCGCTGCGGGCTCTGCGTGCTTAATCAGGCCGACTGACCCGTATCAACCTTTCAAATCGATGGCCGCGCCGTGATCGAATATGCTCTCTTGTTCGGATTGGGCTTCCTGACCGCGGCCTTTCTTGTCTTTCTGGTCTCGCCTGCCGTCCACCGCCGCGTCGTCTGGTATACCGAAAACCGCCTGAAGGCGACCATGCCGCTGAGCCCGCAGGAAGTGCGGGCGCAGAAGGACATGGTGCGCGCCCTCTATGCCGCTGAAAACGCCCGCACCGCACAGGACCTGCACCGCGAACGCGAAAAGTCGCTCTCCCTCCAGCTGCGCCATGACGCACTCGCCGTCGATGCCGGCAGGCTGGCCTCGGAGGTCAACGAGGCGCGTGCACAGATCGGCGAGATGCAGGTCGAGGCTGCCGAGCATCGCTCCCACCTGCGCAAGGACGAAAACTATATCAGCCAGTTGAAGACCAGCCTGCACATTGCCGAACAGGCGGGCTCCAACAAGGATAGCGAACTGGAAACTCTGCGCGCGCGGCTTTCCAAGATCATGGAACAGACCAACAACCTGAAGATCGACCTTGCTGCGCGCGAGACCGAGGCCGAAAACCTGAAATTCCGCACCAATGCCCTGCGAGACGAACGTGATACGATGCGCCAGGACATAACGGTGGCGCAGAAGCGTGCCAAGGATGCCGAGCAGAAGCTCAGCCAGCAACAGCACATGGTCATTCGCCTGGAAGACAAGGCCGCCCGCGAGGCCGCTTCTGCCGCGGACAAGGAAGCCCTGCTCGGCCGCCGGCAACAGGAGATCGCCAAGCTGAAGGATCAGGTGAAGGCTGCCAATGCCGAAATCCGCAAGGCCGCAAAGGTGCTGCGCGATGCCGGCCTCTCCAAGGCGATTGCCGATCTGCCAACCGAACCCGCCGGCGAGACCGAGCCCGCCACGCTGGATGTGGCGGCCATCACCGCGCAGATGGGCGATAATGTGCGCCGGCGTAGCGCCGCACTTGCCGACCATCTGCAGAAGGCAAGAAACAATACCGGTCGTGACGGCGCCCTTCGCGAGGAGATCGCCTCGATCGCCGCCAACATGGTAGCGCTCACGGCGCTCGATGAGGGTCCGTCCTCTCCGATCCTGCCCCTCCTGCCCGGCAGGGAGAAGAAGGGACCGAATGAACGCGTGAACCTCGCCGACCGCGCGGCTGCGATCATCGCCGATCCGCAGCGCTGAACTTATTCAGATCCGCTCCATCGCCGAGGATATGGCAAAGAGCGCAATACCTGTGGCCGTTGCCACATTGAGGCTGTCCAGCCCTTCGGACTGGGCTATGCGCGCACTGCGGAAACGGGAAAGCACCGCCTCCGGCAAGCCCTCGCCCTCGGTGCCGACGACGAGCGCCATGCGATCGGAGGCTGGTATCTGCCGGATGTCAGTCTCGCCGCGTGGCGAAAGCGTCCAGATAACAAAGCCCCGCTCGGCAAGGCTCACGAGAAGATCGAGCGCATCGCCGCCGCGACGATAGGGCATGCTCAGAACAGAACCGACGGAAACGCGCAGCGCCTTGCGGTAGAGCGGGTCGCAGCAGGTTTCGTCAAGGAGGATCGCATCCGCCTTGAAGGCAGCGGCATTGCGGAACATCGACCCGGCATTGTCGTGATTGGAAATGCCGCAACCGACGAGGACCAGCGCCTGCTCGGGCAGCGTATCCAGAAAGACGGTTTCCGTGGCCTGCTCGCGGCGACCGAGCGCAAGCACGCCGCGATGCATGTTGAAGCCGACGATACCATCGAGAACATCGGCGTCGGCCACATAGACAGGTACGTCTTTGGGAAAGCGGTCGAGGATCTCCGCCACGCCGTCGAGCCTGTTGCGAAGCAGCAAGATCTTTTCGGCAGAAAATCCTCTACCCGCCGCATGCGCATCGGCGAGCATACGCAGCACGACGGTACCTTCGGCTATGAAGCGGTTCTGTCGCCCCGTCAGGTCGCGCTCGCGGATATCGCGAAACTCCGCGATCCGCGGATCGTCCGGGGTTTCGATCGTGAGGGGCTTTCCGGCCATGCCGGCCTCAATTGCCCGACAATGTGATGTCGGCCACGATGCGGCCCGCCTTGATATCGAAGACCAGCGCCTTGCGCTTGCCGTTGACATCGGTGCCGTAAAACAGGATCTGTCCGCCCGAAAGCGATGTCTGCTCGATCTTGAAGCCGAGTGGCAGCGAGGCCGTCGAATTCACCGGCGCGTCGGAGGGAACACCGGAAGAGCCTGCGGACGCTGTAGTCTGTGAAGGTTCCGTACGCGTCACCTTGTAGACAACAGCGCCGAAGACCGCCATAAGGCTCACGAACATGATGGCGCCCGAGACGATCTGCAGGCGAACCATCTTGCGCCGGACACTTTCCATAGCCGGATCAAGGGGCTTTTCTTCCTGCTCATCGTCGGCTGGCTCGAATTTCGTCATCTATGGCGTCCCGTTCTAAAAAATACGTCGGAGAAGAAGCGTCTTGAGCGACCCCTTTAAACAAGCAGATGACAATAGAAAAGTCCTGACCGCCGATGAGACAGCCGAAGGCCGCCTCGACGCTTGGCTGACCGCGCAGGTCGGCGAGGAGTTTTCCCGCAGCCGCATCAAGGCGCTGATCAAGGATGGGCAGGTCTTTTTGAAGGGCGCACCGATTACCGATCCCCAAAAGAAGGTGCGAGCCGGCGACAGCTACGAGATCATCCTGCCTGAACCGGAAGACCCGGCGCCGAAGGGGGAGGACATTCCGCTCGATATCCTCTACGAGGATGAAGACGTCATCGTCATCTCCAAGCCGGCTGGTCTCGTCGTCCATCCGGGTCCCGGCAACTGGACCGGTACGCTCGTCAATGCGCTGATCTACCATTGCGGCGACACCCTCTCCGGCATCGGCGGCGTACGCCGCCCCGGTATCGTGCACCGCCTCGACAAGGATACGACCGGCGTCATGGTCGTCGCCAAGAACGATATGGCTCACCGCCACCTCTCGCTGCAGTTTGCCGACCACGGCCGCACCATGCCGCTGGAACGCGCCTATCAGGCGATCGTCTGGGGCCGTCCGCGCTCACTCTCGGGCACGATCGACGCACCGCTAGGCCGTGACACCGGAGACCGTACCCGACGTGCCGTCAAGCGCGCGGACAACGAGAACGCCGACGAGGCGATCACCCATTACCAGGTGCTGGAGCGTTTCCATGAAAGCCCGGATGCGAGCGCGCTCGCCTCGCTCGTCGAATGTCACCTGGAAACGGGCCGCACGCACCAGATCCGCGTCCACATGGCTCATATCGGCCATCCGCTATTGGGTGATACCGTCTACGGCGCCGGCTTCAAGACCAAGGCCAATCTTCTGCCCGACGAGGCCCGCAAGATCGTCAAGGCTTTCGGCCGCCAGGCGCTGCACGCCTTCATGCTGCAATTCGAGCATCCGCGCACTGGCGAGGTGATGCACTTCGAGGTGCCGCTGCCGGATGATATGGTGGAACTCGTCGACGCCCTGCGCGCATAAGAAATGCCGCTGCTATCTCTTGGCGCCGGCACCCAGGACCCGATGCGTGGCATTGTCGAGAGCGTGGCTGGTGTCACGCCCGTCCTGCGCCAATCCCCTTGCGGTATTTCCGCAGGATGAAAGGGCGGCCGAAAGCGTGAGCAGCAGGAGGGCGGCAAGGGCTGGTCTGATCATCTGTTTTCCCTCGTGGAATCGGCGGGCGAGAGTGCTACCGTCACTGGAAAATGCAGCAGCTGTCCGTAAAATCAATGCCTCCAATCGCCACTGGCAGAGGCCGGATAACGCCCTCGTGAACGCCGAGACGACCTTGAATCCCTGTTTCGCCATACTTATCTGTACATAGACTTATTGCGGGCTTGGAGAGAGCCGCATGTCCCGGTTTGCCTTTAACGCAAGGGCGCGTTCCATCGGGAACCGGAATCCATATAAGGAGGGTGCATTATGGCCCGAAATAACTTGCCGTCCATTACCGCCGGCGAAGCCGGTCTCAATCGTTACCTCGACGAAATCCGCAAATTCCCGATGCTGGAGCCGCAGGAAGAGTACATGCTCGCCAAGCGTTACTCCGAGCACGGAGATCGTGACGCGGCACACAGGCTCGTCACCAGCCACCTTCGCCTCGTTGCGAAGATCGCCATGGGCTATCGCGGCTACGGCCTGCCGATCGGCGAAGTCGTGTCCGAAGGGAACGTCGGCCTCATGCAGGCCGTCAAGAAGTTCGATCCGGAACGCGGTTTCCGCCTTGCCACCTATGCTATGTGGTGGATCAAGGCCTCGATCCAGGAATATATCCTGCGCTCGTGGTCTCTGGTGAAGATGGGCACGACCGCCAACCAGAAGCGTCTGTTCTTCAATCTGCGTCGCCTGAAGGGCCGTATCCAGGCCATTGATGAAGGTGACCTGAAGCCGGAACATGTGACCGAGATCGCCACCAAGCTGAACGTCTCCGAGGAGGAGGTCATTTCGATGAACCGCCGCCTGTCCGGCGACGCTTCGCTGAATGCTCCGATCAAGGCTTCTGAAGGCGACAGCGGCCAGTGGCAGGATTGGCTCGTGGATGACCATGAGAGCCAGGAAGACGTGCTGATCGAGCAGGATGAACTCGATACGCGCCGCCGCATGCTGTCCAAGGCCATGAGCGTGCTGAACGACCGTGAACGCCGCATCTTCGAGGCACGCCGGCTTGCTGAAGATCCGGTAACGCTGGAAGACCTTTCGTCCGAGTTCGACATCAGCCGCGAGCGTGTCCGCCAGATCGAAGTCCGCGCCTTTGAGAAGGTGCAGGATGCGGTCCGCAAGGAAGCGCTTGAACGCGCCAAGGCAGTGCGTGTGGTCGAAGCCACCGCATAAGCCGGTTGTCTTTATGATATGAAAAAGGCGGGTCCTTGCGGCCCGCCTTTTGCTTTGCACGATTTTGATGCGCCAGGGAAGCGCCGGCCTTATTTACTGGCTGGTCGAAAGGTCCCCGAGGGCCGTCCATTCCTTGATCGCCGAGGTAAAGGCAGTTCCTCCGGTGGCGCCCTTCTGCATAGTCAGCAGCGCCCGGCGGCCATTGCGATAGGTGATCGGAATGTCGATCCAGTCGCGAGTGCCGAGCAGGTCCAGATTGGCCTTGCGCGCATCCGGATAGTCGTTGAGCGCGATCATGTGGAAATCGTCGGTGATCTTGGCCGGCACTGCAATCAGCGGATCGCCGCGATCCTGCTCCGTGCGCTTCATCGAGATACGCTGAACGCTGTCGATGCTGCCGCCCTCGAAATTCGGCGGAACGGAAAAGACGATCTCGACGAGATGGCTTGCCGGCAGCGACGGATCGGAATTGCGCTTGAAGGTCAGGAGCGCCGAGAGGTTGCGCTCCGGCACGGTGACGTTACCCTGCACGGTGGCTTCCTGGCGGCCGTCCTGCCCGGCTTCATGCTGCATCGTCCAGACAACCGAACCCTCGATTGCGGTCGGCGAGCTTTCGCCGATCCGCTCCTCGTAGAGGAACATCTTTTCCGTAGCGCCAACAGGCACATTCTGCGCCGGTGCGGCCGCCGGGCCGTTCGGCGTCAAGTTTTCGGCAGGCGCTGCATCGGACTGGACGCTCGGTGTGCTGGTATCGGCTGCCGCGACATTCTGCTCGGCGACCGACTTGCCTTCTGCCGTCGGCGTGCCCGGCACTGCCGCAGCGCCGTTATCGACTTCTGTGCCATCGGCGAGCAGCCGCTGGGTGAACTTGGTATTGGCGGCTGAACCGTCCAACGAGGCAACTTCCTGGTTGGGTCGCGTCGGCAGTGTCGCAGCACTCGGATTTGCCGGCGGGGTCGTGGCCGGCGTGCTGCTCTGCTGTGCCGGAGGCGTTGTCGTCGACGTGGCCGTCTCGTTGCGCACAGCCTGTGACGGTGCGGAGCTGACGAGGCCGTCCACCATTTCCATCACCGCATCGCGGTTCATCCAGCCGGCATAGGCGCCACCACCGATAATGCCCAGCGTGACGAGGATCGCCAGAATGGTGCCGATGCCGAAGCGTCGGCGTTTGGGCTCCATGCGGAAGCTCTTGCCCTGCATCTTGGAAGCGACGATCTGGTCCAGATCCATCGGCGGGTTGCCGTCGTCGTCATCGGCAACGGCATTGCGTCGGTCGTAGCCGCGCAGCGCACGCGCCTCACGCCAGTCTTCGCTGGGGGTGGCCGGTGTGGGAGCCGCGGAGCCTGAACCATTGCCGGCATGCACTTCCGCAAAGATATCGACATCGTCGAAATGCGCGGAAGCCGGTGTTTTCTTGTCCGTGCCAGCCTCGATCGGTGGCAGGTCGTCGAAAGCGGCCGCTTCCCAGGAGAGATTCTCCTTGGCAGCCGGCATGACGGCCGGCGATGCGCTATTGCCGAGCGTCGAGATGACCTCATCGAAAGCGCGTGCCGAAGCATCGGCGGGAACGGCGGGAACCGCCTCTGCATAGGACTCGAGCTCTTCGCGCGCCCACTCTGTCTCGGCTTCCTGCGGCGCAGGGGCCGGCGTTTCGGCAGCCGGTTCGGACCACATGCGATCGAAATGCGCCGCCGCATCTGCAGCAAGCGGTTCCTCGCGTGCATGCTCGACGAATTCCTCGACTTGCGGCTGCGATTGCGGCTCGAAATCGGCCATCGGCTCGACGAGCCGATTGGACGCACGGTCTATGCCGCGCGGAGCCGGCTGATGAACCTCCTCGTGCTGAAGCTCTTCTTCCACCTCATGGGCGGTTTCAGCTACCGGCTCGGCAGCGACCTCATCCAGCCGCGGCTCTTCCGGATAATGCTCTTCTACAGGCTCAGGAAGCTGCTCGGGCTCGGCATGAACCTCCGCCTGCTCCGGCGCACGCCATTCTTCGGCAGGCGTCTCTTCCTCATGAGGCGGATGCCACTCGGCATGCTCGGACACCACCTCTTCGGCGGAAGCGGCAGCCTGAACGACCTCTTCCGGCTCGGCAGGCTGCTGCTGCTCGTTGACAGGACGTTCTGCTTCCTGCTGCTCAGGGCTTTCAGGGACAGGGGCCTCAGCAGCAGGCGCCGCCTCTGCGACAGGCTCCTGCTCTAGAGCAGGCTCATGCTCCAGAGCAGGCTCTTGATGGACCTCGGGGGCCGAAGCGGCCGCAACCGGCTCCTCGACATCAGTGGCCTCTGCATGCTCGGTCTCGACTTCACGGATTGCGGCCTCAAGCTTATCAAGCTGACGTTGCAGCATGGCTTCCGGCGGACGCGGCTTCATGTTCTCGAGCTGGCGCTGCACAGCGCCGCGCGCACGCTCGTAGACCTTCACCCGCATTTCGGGCGTATTTTCAGACAGGCCGTCGACTGCCCGCCGAATAACTGCAATAAAATCCGCCATCAGTACTTTCTCAAGAAGTCCGGCACACTCCCGAACGGTCGCCCTAAGTGACCCGCGACATTAATCCTCAAACGGATCGGTCACAAGTATGGTGTCGTCACGCTCAGGGCTTGTGGAAAGAAGCGCGACGGGCGCACCGATCAGCTCTTCGACCTGGCGAACATACTTGATCGCCTGCGCCGGCAGATCGGCCCAGCTGCGGGCGCCGACCGTCGATCCCTTCCAGCCTTCCAGCGTGATGTAAATCGGCTCGACTCGAGCTTGCGCCGCCTGGCTTGCCGGAAGATGGTCGATCTGTTCGCCATCGAGCATATAGCCGACGCAGATCTTCAATTCATCGAGGCCGTCGAGCACATCAAGCTTGGTGAGCGCGATGCCACTGATGCCATTGGTCGCGACCGACTGGCGCACGAGTGCGGCGTCGAACCAGCCGCAACGGCGCTTACGGCCCGTTACCGTGCCGAATTCATGACCTTTCTCGCCGAGGAACTGACCGATCTCATCCGTCAACTCGGTCGGGAACGGACCTTCGCCGACTCGCGTCGTATAGGCCTTGGTGATGCCGAGGATATAGCCGAGCGAACCCGGACCCATGCCCGAACCGGCAGCGGCCTGGCCGGCCACCGTGTTGGACGAGGTCACGAAGGGATAGGTGCCATGATCGATATCGAGCAGGCTGCCCTGCGCACCTTCGAAAAGGATGCGGGCGCCCTTGCGGCGTTCCTTGTCGAGGAACAGCCAGACTGTATCGCGGAAGGGCAGCACACGGTCGGCGATCGAGGTCAGCTCATCCATGATCGTCTGGTGGCTGACTTCGGCAACACCGAGGCCGCGGCGAAGCGCGTTGTGATGGGTCAGGATGCGATCGACCTTGCCCGGCAGGGCTTCAAGGTCCGCAAGGTCCATGACGCGGATGGCGCGGCGGCCGACCTTGTCTTCATAGGCCGGGCCGATGCCGCGCCGCGTCGTGCCGATCTTGGTGCCGCTGTTGGAAGCTGCATCTTCGCGGAAAGCGTCCAGTTCGCGGTGCAGGGAAAGAATGAGGGTCGCGTTGTCGGCGATACGCAGGTTTTCCGGCGTGACCTTCACGCCCTGGGCTTCCAGCCGGCCGATCTCGGCAATCAGCGCATGCGGATCGACGACGACGCCGTTGCCGATGACAGCCATCTTGCCCGGGCGCACCACACCGGATGGCAAGAGCGAGAGCTTGTAACTCGTGCCGTCGATGACGAGAGTATGACCGGCATTGTGTCCGCCCTGATAGCGCACAACGATATCCGCACGTTCCGAAAGCCAATCGACAATCTTGCCTTTGCCTTCGTCACCCCATTGCGAACCGACCACGACTACGTTCGTCATCAAACTCTTCCTGTTACCGGCGGAGAACCGCACACCTGCTCAAACCCGCGCATCTATAAAGCTTTGTTTTTGGGAAAGCGACCCTGTTGTCACAGCAGATTCGGCTTTTTACGTGACAAATCAGCCGTCAGCAGGCTAAGCCCGATCGAAAAAGCCTCCCAGAGACGGCAAGACGGGAAGATCAGCCTTTGCAAGCTAAAGCCTATATCTGCCTCGTCATTGCAACTCTCTGCTGGGGCGGCAATGCCGTTGCAGGCAAGCTGGCGCTCGGCCATGTCAGCCCTATGATGCTGACCTTCCTGCGCTGGTTCCTGGCCGTCATGCTGATCGCCGCCGTCTCGCTGCCGCAGTTGAAGAAGGACTGGCCGGTCGTGCGCAAAAACCTGCCCCTGCTCTTCTTCTACGGCGTCATCGGCTATACGATCTTCAACGCCATGCTCTATTCGGCCGTGCAATACACGACTGTGATCAATGTCGCCATCGAGCAGGCCGGCATTCCCATGCTGATCTTTCTCTTGAATTTCGCCTTTTTCCGAACCGGTGTTTCGCTGGCGCAGGTCGTCGGCTTCGGCATGACGCTTATCGGCGTGGGGCTGACGGCAGCCCATGGCGATCTCGCGACGCTCCTGCGGCTCAACCTGAACCGCGGCGACGGCCTGATGCTGATCGCGGTGGCGGCCTATTCCGTCTATACGATCTTTCTGCGCTGGAAGCCCATCGTCGACTGGCGCACGCTGATGGCGATCCCGGCACTCGGTGCGGCCCTGACTGCCCTGCCGCTGCTCTTGTGGGAGGCCTCCCGCGGCGCGGCTCAATGGCCCGATGGACAAGGCTGGGCGATTGCCTTCTATACGGCAATCTTCGCCTCTCTGCTGGCGCAGATACTTTATATCAGAGGCGTCGAGGAAATCGGCGCCAATCGCGCCGGCCTGTTCATCAACCTCGTCCCGGTTTTCGGTACGCTGCTGTCCGTCGCCCTGCTCGGTGAAACGCTGCAGCTTTTCCATATGATTGCGCTGGCGCTGACGCTCGGCGGCATCGCCATCGCCGAAAAGGGACGGCCGAAGTCGGCTGCGCCCACCGTGCCGGCTTCGCCTGTCGACTAACCAAGCTCCAGCGTCGTCACGCCAAAGACGTTCTTCAGCGGGATTTCCGGCGCCGGACCGCGATACATGCGCGCGGTCTCCATGACCGGCTCAAGCCCCGCGCTTTCGGCAAGCGCAATCGCCTCGGCATTGGCGGCGGGGATATCAATATAGATCGACGCACCGTGCGCCTGGGGAATGAGGCCGGCCAGAAGGGCGGCAGCGCTGTCCGCCTCAGCGGCGAAAAGCGGGCCGATCTTGTAACCCTCATAACAGCGGCGGATCGTGCCGTAACCGCGGATCTTGCCGCTCTTGCGCACGACAACAGAACTGCGCCCCTTGCGGCCCGTGCACCAGGCAGAAAGGAAAGCCGGACGGGGCTGCGGGAAAATGCCGCTGTCGTAGCGCTGCAGGCCTTCGAGCCGCGCATCCGGAACCGGCTGTGCGACGAGCGAGGATTGCGGTACGGATGACGGCACACCGCCATAGCGGATCGTGTTGTAGGCAACCTCGAAACCGGCCTTCCGATAGGCTGCCTGCTGCGCAGCAACCCCGTCGAGACCGATCGTACGGTCCCCGGCAGAAGCGATGCCGGCGTTCCAGATCGCCTTGCCGAAACCTCGGCCGCGGAAGTCGGGGTGGACAATGTAAAGGCCGAGGAAGGCGAAGTTGTCGCCATATTTGACGACCGAGATAGAGCCGACCGGCACCTCACCAATGGAGCCAACGAAAAATCCGGAAGGATCGGCTTCATGGAATGCGATCGCATCATCGAGGCCGGGATTCCAGCCCTCCTGGCGTGCCCATTCCAGCGCAAGCTCCAGTTCGCCGGGCCGCATGGAACGAACGACAAATTCCGAATTCATGCAACCTTCCCAGATTGAAATCAGCAAGTTCATTCGGTGATGCACCAAGCAATCGTCAAGTCGATTGTCAGTGCGCTCGGACCGGTGATGATGAACTCGCGTTCACGGCTTGAACGATGCGTATCGTCGTTTTGAAATGCAATGCAAAAGAACTTCGATCTCGCCTTACCATGAAACAATGCAATTGCAATCTCAAGAAAATTACTGCGCCCGCAGGATCCTTCCGGCGGGCGCAAATCGAAAGACGGCAGTATCCAATATTTAAGTGTTAACGCAGAAACGGACCCAGCGCTTCGGCAGCACCGATGGTCTGGGCAGCCTGGCTGAGAACGCTGTCGAAAACGAAGCCGACGACGACAGTCAATTGGTGCGAATAGGCCTTCAGCTTATATCCTTCGCCGTCGACCTGTGCCGGAGCACGCAGAGCGAAGGGCATGTTCGGACGAACGAAGCCGGCGCTCGTCGTCAACGGCTCCTCAGGCAGATGGCCGATGGCCGAGGTGTACATGAGATCGCGACCGAAGCCACCAGGGCCAAAGGCAAAAGCCGGCTGGCTTGCAACCGATACGGTGATTGCGAGCGTCGCGGCAAGAAGAAGTCTGCTCATCTTGAAGTCCCCGTTTTCCAGTCGGCCCGACGATTTCCGCCTGGCCGCAGCGCCGGTCGCATCTGTCCATGCCCGGCCGCTTTCATGAGGGTCACTCTACATGTCGGTATTTGCAGGCCTTTTAAGCCGATCCGTACAATTTTATTGAAACGCGATTTTTTAGACTGTCGCTCTTCATGCGGAAAACAATCTTTACCATACGCCTTGACCGTATCTTCGCATCCTTACTTCTAAGGTGCCGCAAAACAAAACAGGGCAGAAAACAATGCACGAAGTTCCAGTCAAATCCAGGATTATTCAGAACGTCTATTTCAGCCAGGAAGACGGGCGCCTGCGCATCTGCTTCCGCAACGGTGAAGAGCGTCTGTTCGAAGGCGTGCCGGTCGATGACGTCAATACCATGGTGGCCGCGCCCTCGCCGGGCCAGTACTATATCGACCAGATCAGAAAACGTTATCGTCGCATCGCGGCTTAAGGCGCGTCGATACTTTCACCGGCGCGGCTTTAAATCGATTGCCCCCATGCTCCGGATGAGATCGATTGCCACATTGGTCCGAGCCTTATAAATGATGACTTCCGTTGTCCGAGGTCTCGCGAACTGACGATGCAGTCGTCCGATCAGAACATGAAACTGGCGCCGCAGCCGCGAAGAGGCCGCGCCGTCATGTGGCTTCTGATCATTCTCTCCTTTTCAATTGTCGCCGCCACTGTGCTGCTGTCGAATGACATGCGTCACCTGAAGTCGCTGGCTCACTACTTCGGCATAGAACTTTTCCCGCCGGAGGCACCCCCGCCTCCCCCACCGCCTAAGGTTTTCCGCCGAACCGAACCGGTCAGCATCAAGATCGCGCCGCGTATGTTCGACCCGCCGCAGCCGGCTCTTGCGAGCGTTTTTCTGCGGACCTGGCGCATTTCCGGCCCGGCCATGTGCGAGGCGCTGCGTTCTGCCGGCGTCCAAACAAGTGAATGGACGGCGACCGCCTTCAATTCCGATACGTTCGAATGCTCGTACGAACAGATTTTCAAGAAAGAGAAGGAGCACATCGCCAGCTCGCTCTTCCTCGTCGTTCGCGGCAACGGCAATGGCACGATATCAAGCATGCGGGTGAAACTCGTCGGCCCAGCAACCAACAATGACGGGCAGCTCGACGCTGGCACGATGCGCATCTTCGAAACCATGCTCACGCAGCCGGCGTGGCTGGATTTCCATGATGCGCTGGCAGCAATCCGTAATCTTAGGGATGTGAAGGAAGAAGGCTTCGGCTCGCTGATCAACTTCACCCAGGAACATTCGCGTCCGGGCAGCTTCAATTTCACGCTCCTGCTTCAGGAGACCTCCCCCCAACAGCGCCGCACGAAGGATTATTTTTCCGCGAAGACCTGGCTGCCTGCGCCCGATCCCTCCTGGCTGGTGCCGGAACTCATCTTCTGGCGACGCGCCTGATCACTTCGCGCTGGCAACAAGCTGCGGCCTTGACGTGTCGTTGAGCACGCCGGCAAGATCCTGACCGTCCCGTCTGCAACTGACCATGAACAGCTTCGGCGCCAATTCCTTGCGGCTGCATTCGATGAAACTGCGGCGCAAGGCAGTCCGCAGCGCGCCCGCTGCATTCTGGCCGCAGGCAAGACGGCGCCCCTGCACATCGACACAGAGCGCCTGCGGGGCGATGCGCGATACACCGGCAATGACGAACGTGTCGCCATTAAGGGAAAAGGTCGCATTGTCGATGACCTTCAGGGACCGACCGGCGGAGAATTTGAAGGGATAGCGGTCGGGCTCGCGGTCATAGGGCTGATGGCCCGGATCGATATGAACCGGTACAGAGGTCCAGATCGCTCCACTTTCCGCATCCATACGCGGCGTCGCATCGACCGGAGAGGCAATCAGATAGGAGGCAAAAGCCATCGCACCCGCCACGGCCACAAGCGCGCCGCAGACGCGGCCGAAAAGAATGAGCAGCTCTGCAATCACTCGCAAGAAATCACCGTGCCTGAGGCTGGATAGAACGTTTTTTGAACGCTCACCGGCGGACGATGGTTCCGTGAAGGGGGCGCTCCATTTTCCATAGTGCGCCCGGCCTAATTTAGGGCGTCAAACTTCAGACGCATTTAACTCAAAATAGGTGCAGCCAAACTCTTTCGATCCTTGACTTGAATCGACCAGGGATTAGCTTTGACGCTGTCTTGAACCGCTCGTCGGATCCAGCAGCCACCTCTCTCGCGCGAAACACATCGGGGAGTACCGCATGGAAACTAGACTGCAGTCCAAACTCATTGAAGCGATTGATTATAAGCGCGAAACTCGACACCTCACGCTCTATCTGACCAACGGCCAACGCCGTCACTACGAAGATGTCCCCGAAGGCATCGTCGTCGGACTTGCCGCAGCAGCTTCTCCTGGCGACTTCTACATGAGCCAGATCCGGGGCCGCTTCCGCACTACCTGAAAAATACGGCACGCACCCAAGGCGTGCCGTGTCGGTGCGCTAGGAACCAACCTACATTGTTCACCGATTGGACCGTTCATAACCGAGATCGGCCTCGCATCCCTCCATCGACTAAACTCAGCCACAAATCTCAGCCGGCCACACTTCGCGATTTGTCGTCGTGGCCGTTTGATGCAAGAAGGCGTCCCGTATCGGCAGCGCTTGAGGGATAGCCGAGCGCAAAGCCCTGCAGGCTGTCGCAGCCGAGCCATGACAGCGTCACGGCATGAGCCTCGGTTTCCACTCCTTCGGCGATCACTTCGACATCGAGAGCCTTGGCGATCTCGACGATCGATCCGACCACGCGCCTCTGCTCGGCCGATTCCACGACATCGGTGACGAGCTGGCGGTCGATCTTCAGCCGTTTCGGTTTCAGCCGCACAAGACCGATGAGCGAAGCATGGCCGGAACCGAAATCGTCGATCTCGATATCGATGCCCATTTGCTTGATGAGGTCGATATTGGCGAGGAACTTGTCATCGCAATCGTCGAGGAAGATCGTTTCCACCAACTCGAAGACGATGGCGCCCGGCGGAATGGCAAGCCGGCGCAACTTGTCTAGCAGAGCTGGATCGGCAAGACGCGCAGGAGAAATATTCACGGCGATGCGAGGTACGCTGCAGCCCATAGCCTGCCAGACAACGCGATCTTCGAGCGCACGCTGCAGGATCGCGGCATCGATCTCTGCCGAAAGCCCATACTCATCCGCAATGCGGAGGAAGACGCTCGGCGCCAGCAAACCCTTTTCCGGATGGTTCCAGCGTGCCAGCGCTTCCAGCCCGGTGATCTCGCGAGTGCGCGCATCGAGCTGAACCTGATAGTAGGGAACGATCTGGCCCTGCTCCAGAGCTTGGGCGAGGTCCTCGGCGAGGCGGCGTTTGCCGCGCAGGTCTTCCTGAAGCTGTCGGCTGAAGAATTCGATGCGGTTGCGGCCGAGCTTTTTCGCCTGATAAAGCGCCAGATCCGATTCGGCGAGCAAATTGCGCGCCCGCCTGTTGCTGCTCCAGGATACCCCGATCGACGCGCCGGATTGCAGCATCTCCTGCCCGAAACGGATTTTCTTCCGCAATCGCCGCTGCACATCCTCGACAATCGCTTTCAGTTCGGCGAGGCCGGCGAAGTTGATCAGAACGATGACGAATTCGTCGCCGCCGACACGCGCGGCCATGCCATTTGCAGGAATGGCAGCTGCAATTCTGAGCGATGCCGCGCGCAACACGGCATCGCCAGCCGTGTGGCCATGGCTGTCATTGATCTGCTTGAACTGGTCGAGATCGAGGTGCAGAACGGCAAGCATGGATACGCCCCTGTCGGTCGGCAGTTCGGCAAGCCGCTTGTCGAGCAGACGTCGGTTCGGCATGCCGGTCAGGTAGTCACGGTCGGCTACATGCTCGATCCGCGCATTGCTTTCCTCGAGTGCGAGCGCCCGGGCCTCGGCCACTATCTTCTGCTTGCCGAGTTCGGCATTGAGCAGCACGTCGGAGGTTACGTCCCATTCCGCGCCGATGAAGGACGGGGTCCCCCCCTCATCGACATAAAAGTGCGCCCGCGACCTCAGATGGCGGATCTCGCCGCTCGGCAGGATGATGCGAAACTGGGAATTATAGGCGCCACGGGCGGCAACCGCTTTTTCGAAGTCTTGCTCGGCCCGTTCCCTATCCTCTGGATGCAGGGCATTCGACCAGATCCAGGTCGGCACCTCTCGGTTTGTCTGACCGGTTCCGTAGAGGCGGTGCATCTGCGCATCCCAGAGAATGGCATTCTTATTGATACTGTGCTCCCACACACCGATCTGCGAAGCGTCCAGCGCAAGCTCCAGTCTCCGGAGAAGATCCTGGAACTCTCGCTCGGATCGCGTTGGTTTATTCTCGGGCAATTCGGTTTCAGCCTCGAAGCCTGCAAAAACTCTAATATAGTCGCAAGCCCTCATTAATGAAGCCTTTTTGTAAGTACCGAACTAGTTACTAGGTGAACTGTTCGTTACGACTGCCTCCTTTTCGATCAGTATTGCTTTAGCCAGACAATTTCTTCAATTAGTGATTGTGACGGGGCGAATTCTTGGCAATCTGGCGGAAGTCCGCCGCACCCTCGATCACCGCACCGTCAGAAAGCTGTGTGACCGAACTGCGGTATAGGCGCTGCCAGGGCGTCGCATCGGCCGGCACAGGCGGAATTCCGTCCCCCTTGCGCCGCTCGATTTCGGCATCGTCGACGAGCATGTCGCAGCGCCCCTGGTTGAAATCGATGCGGACGATGTCACCCGTCCGCAGCCAGGCAAGCCCACCGCCGGCAGCACTTTCGGGCGAAGCATTGAGGATCGAGGGGCTGTCCGACGTGCCGGACTGGCGCCCGTCGCCGATCGTCGGCAGACTCTTGATGCCGCGCTTCAGGATATGATCCGGCGGCTGCATGTTAACGACCTCCGCCGAGCCCGGCCAGCCGAGCGGACCGGCGCCGCGGATGGCAAGGATCGTGTTCTCGTCGATACCGAGGCCCGGATCGTTGATGCGCTTGTGGTAGTCTTCCGAGCCATCGAAAACGACAGCCTTGCCTTCAAAGACGCCTTCGCGGCCTGGCTCCTGCAGGTAGCGCTTGCGGAAGTCCTCGGAGACGACGCTCATCTTCATGATGGCGAAATCGAAGAGATTGCCCTTGAGCACGAGGAAGCCGGCGCGTTCCTTCAGGGGCTCTTCATAGGGCTTGATGACATCGCGGTCACGCGCCTCACGCCCTCTCAGATTGTCAGCCATGGTCCTGCCGGTGACGGTGCGACAGTCACCGTCGAGCTTGCCGGCCTGCAGCAATTCCCACATTACTGCGGGGGTGCCACCGGCACGGTGGAACTTCTCGCCGAGATAGGCACCTGCGGGCTGCACATTCGCCAGTAGTGGAATGTCGAAACCATGGACCTGCCAATCCTCGGGATATAGCTCGACTCCTGCATGTTTCGCCATGGCGGCAAGATGCGGCTGGGCATTGGTCGAGCCGCCGATGGCCGAATTGGTCTTGATGGCATTGAGGAAGGCTTCGCGCGTCAGGATATCCGACGGCTTCAGATCTTCGAGTACGATTTCGACGGCGCGCCGGCCCGTGCGATAGGCCATCTGGCCACGCTCGCGATAGGCAGCCGGGATATTGCCGCAGCCCGTCAGCGACAGGCCGAGCGCTTCGGCGAGTGCATTCATGGTCGAGGCCGTGCCCATCGTGTTGCAATGACCGACGGAGGGTGCCGAATCGAGCGCCGTTTGCAGGAATTCCTCTTCATCGATCTCGCCTGCCGCCAGCTTCCGGCGCGACTGCCAGATCGCCATGCCGGAACCGGCGAGCTTGCCTTCGTGCCAGCCGTCGAGCATCGGCCCGCCCGAGAGAACGATCGCCGGAATATCGACCGTCGACGCCGCCATGATCGCCGACGGCGTGGTCTTGTCACAGCCGGTCGTCAGTACGACGCCATCGAGCGGATAGCCGTAGAGGATTTCAACGAGGCCGAGATAGGCAAGGTTGCGATCAAGTGCTGCCGTCGGGCGCTTGCAGTTCTCGAAGATAGGATGCGTCGGAAACTCGATCGGGATGCCGCCCGCATCGCGGATGCCGTCACGCACGCGCTTGGCAAGCTCGATATGGACGCGATTGCAGGGCGTCAGATCGCTGCCGCTCTGGGCAATACCGATAACAGGCTTGCCGGACCGCAGCTCCTCCGGCGTCACACCATAGTTCATGAAGCGCTCCAGATAGAGCGCCGTCATGTCGATATGATCAGGATTGTCGAACCAGTCCTGTGAGCGCAGGCGGCGCTTGCCGGTCTTGCTGTCGGTCATTTCTTCCCTCCCATTCGGGCATTCGTATCTTCGAGATGGAGCAGCAAGGCACTGTGATCCGTCTCGCCGTTGCCTTTGCCAACAAATTCTGTGAATTCGGCATGCACCGCTTGCGTCAGCGGCAAGGTCAAAGACAGCGTCTTTGCCATCGCCATGACGGCGTCGAGGTCCTTCAACTGATTGGCCGAAGAACCGCCCGGTGCAAATTGCCGGTCAATCATGCGCTTGCCGTGGATCTCCAATATGCGACTGTCGGCAAAGCCGCCACGCACGGCATCCCGGAAGGCCGCCGGCGAACCGCCGCCCGCCTCGATCAGCATCATCGCCTCGGCAACGGCGCCGATCGTCACGGCCACGATCTGCTGGTTTGCGAGTTTGGCAAGCTGCCCTGATCCACTTGGCCCGACATGTGTAGCGCGCCCCATTGGCGCGAAAACTTCGGCGAGTTCGGCAATGACCGCAGCATCCCCGCCCGCCATGATGGCAAGAGTACCGGCCGCCGCGCCGACCGTGCCGCCCGAAACCGGCGCGTCGATGTGACGGATGCCGCGCGCGGCCAGTTTTTCCGCATGCTCCCGTGCAAAAGGCGGGGCGATGGAACTCATGTCGATGATAGCCGCGCCCGGTCTCATGGCGTCGGCAACGCCCAGATCGAACAGAACCTGCCCGACGGCCTGTGCATTTGTCAGCATGCAGATGACGACATCGGCTAAAGAAACGGCTTCAGCTGGGGATGCGGCGATATCGGCACCATCTGCGGAAAGAACCTCGGCCTTGGCGCGATCACGGTTCCAGACGGTGACGGCAAAGCCTGTGCCAAGCAGGCGCCGCACCATCGGCGCTCCCATGAGCCCGGTGCCGAGAAACGCAATCTTCGGCTTTCCAGTGTTTCCCGATGCGTGTGTCATCCAGCCCTCCCGAACCGTTGCCTGCCTTTGATACCCCCCTTACCTCAGCATGCAACCGTTTTGATGGACGTAACGCATTTTTGTCGCATCCCGCGACATCGTCCCCAAAATCGAGTGTACTTCACCTTAAAAACGAAACGGGCGAGGACCGAAGTCCCCGCCCGGTTTACCCGACAAAGGAGAGGTTATTCCGCAGCGACGCTCATATGGTCGTCCTTGTCCTGCGGATGATTGTCGTTGTGCTGGACGAGCGGACGGTTGCCCGTCATCCGGCGCAGGAGCACGTAGAACACCGGCGTCATGAAGATGCCGAAGAAGGTGACGCCGATCATGCCCGAGAACACCGCGACACCCATGGCGGCGCGCATTTCCGAACCCGCGCCGGTCGAAGTGACGAGCGGCACGACGCCCATGATGAAGGCCATGGAGGTCATGAGGATCGGCCGAAGACGCATGCGGCTAGCCTCGATCGCGGCCTCACGCGGCGTCCTGCCTTCGAACTCCAGTTCGCGGGCAAATTCCACGATGAGGATCGCGTTCTTGGCCGATAGACCGACAAGCACCACTAGGCCGATCTGCGTGAAGATGTTGTTATCTCCACCGGTGAGCCAGACGCCGGTCAAGGCGGCCAGAACACCCATCGGCACGATCATGATGATCGCAAGCGGCAGTGTCAGGCTTTCATACTGGGCAGCGAGCACCAGGAAGACGAGCAGCAGGGCGAGCGGGAAGACGACGATGCTGGAGTTACCGGCAAGGATCTGCTGATAGGTCAGGTCCGTCCACTCGAACTCGATGCCCGCAGGCAGCGTCTCGTCCAGGATCTTCTCGATCGCTGCCTGCGCCTGCCCGGACGAGAAGCCCGGTGCCGGACCGCCGTTGATATCGGCAGCGAGGAAGCCGTTATAGCGGTTGGCACGCTCCGGACCGGTGCTTGCATCCACCTTCAGGAGAGCTGCAAGCGGGATCATCTGGCCCGATGCCGAGCGGACCTTCAACTGGCCGATATCTTCCGGCTGGGCGCGGAACTTGGCATCGGCCTGCACGCGGACGCTGTAGGTGCGGCCGAAGGCGTTGAAGTCATTCACATAGAGCGAACCGAGATAGATCTGCAGCGTCTGGAAGACGTCGGTGACGGAGACTCCGAGCTGCTCGGCCTTGGCGCGGTCGAGGTCGGCATAGAGCTGCGGCACGTTTATCTGGAAGCTGGAGAACAGCCCCGCAAGTTCCGGCGTCTGATAGGCCTTGGCAAGCACTGCCTTCGTGGCTTCATCAAGCGCCTGGTTGCCCAGACCCGCACGATCCTCGATCTGCAGCTTGAAACCGCCCGTCGTGCCGAGGCCGTTGACCGGCGGCGGCGGGAACATGGCGATGAAGGCATCCTGGATGACGCCGAACTTCTGGTTCAGGGCCATCGCGATCGCCCCGCCCGAAAGGTCGGGCGTCTTGCGCTCATCGAAATCCTTCAGCGTCACAAAGACGATGCCGGCATTGGACGAGTTGGTGAAGCCATTGATCGACAGGCCCGGGAAGGCGATGGCGTTGGCAACACCCGGCTGGGCCAGGGCGATATCGGTCATGCGCTTGATGACGTCTTCCGTGCGGTCGAGGCTTGCGGCATCCGGCAACTGTGCAAAGCCGATCAGATACTGCTTGTCCTGCGACGGCACGAAGCCGCCCGGAACCGTATTGAAGATACTGTAGGTCGCACCAACAAGCACAAGATAGATCACCATGACGATGCTCTTGCGCGATACCAGACCGCCGACGCCCTTGCCGTAATAGTTCGAACCGGCACCGAAGGCGCGGTTGAAGCCACGGAAGAACCAGCCGAAGATCGCATCCATGAACCGCGTCAGCCAGTCCTTGGGCGCATGGTGACCCTTCAGGAGAAGAGCGGCAAGCGCCGGAGACAGCGTCAGCGAGTTGAAGGCGGAGATGACGGTCGAGATTGCGATCGTCAGCGCGAACTGGCGATAGAACTGACCCGACAAGCCCGAGATGAAGGCGAGCGGCACGAAGACCGCAACAAGAACCAGCGCGATCGCGACGATCGGGCCGGATACTTCCTTCATGGCCTTGTAGGTCGCAGCCCGGGGACTGAGGCCGCTTTCAATGTTGCGTTCGACGTTTTCGACGACGACGATCGCATCATCCACGACGATACCGATCGCCAGCACGAGACCGAAGAGGCTGAGTGCGTTGATCGAGAAGCCGAACATATACATGACCGCGAACGTACCGATGATCGATACCGGAACGGCGATCAGCGGGATGATCGACGCGCGCCATGTCTGCAGGAACAGGATGACGACGAGAACGACGAGCGCGATCGCTTCCAGCAGCGTGTCGATGACCTTCTCGATGGAGGCGCGAACGAACTTCGTCGTATCGTAGACGATCTCGTACTTCACGCCTGTTGGCATGGCGAGTTGCAGTTCGTCCATGGTGGCGCGAACATTGTCGGCGATCTCGATTGCATTCGAACCCGGGGCCTGGAGAACGGCGACGGCGACAGCCGGCTTGCCGTCGAGCAGCGAACGCAGCGTATAGTCGGCGGCACCGAGTTCGATCCGGGCAACGTCGCGCAGACGGGTGATCTCGCCATTGGCGCCCGTCTTGACGATGATGTTGCCGAATTCCTCGGGCGTACGCAGACGACCCTGGGCGTTCACGTTGAGCTGAAGGTCGACGCCTGGCTGGCTCGGCGAAGCGCCGATGATGCCGGCGGCGGCCTGAACGTTCTGCGAGCTGATCGCATTGCTGATGTCGCTGGCGGCAAGATTATGCTCGGCAGCCTTCTGCGGATCGATCCAAACGCGCATCGAATAATCGCCGGCACCGAAAACCTGCACCTGGCCGACACCGGCGATACGGGCGAGCCGGTCCTTGACGTTCAGTGTCGCGTAGTTGCGCAGATAGGTGATGTCATGGCTGTTCCCGTCGGAGACGAGATTGACGACCATGATGAAGTCCGGCGAGCTCTTGACCGTGGTGATGCCGAGTGCACGAACTTCCGCCGGCAGACGGGGTTCTGCCTGCGACACGCGGTTCTGAACCAGCTGCTGCGCCTTGTCCGGGTCGGTGCCGAGCTTGAAGGTGACGGTAACGTTCAAGGCGCCGTCCGACGTCGCCTGGCTGGACATGTAGAGCATGCCCTCGACGCCGTTGATCTGCTCTTCGAGCGGCGTCGCAACAGTTTCGGCGATGACCGACGGGTTTGCGCCGGGATAGGTGGCGTGCACGACGATCGACGGCGGCACGACCTCGGGATATTCGGAGATCGGCAGCGCCTGGAGGCCGATGAGGCCGGCGACCACGATGAGGACCGAAAGAACACCGGCAAACACCGGGCGGTCGATAAAGAATCTGGATATGTTCATTTTAGAGCCCTCTCCGGGGTGAACATGGATGCAAAGTCCCTCTCCGGTGGCCTGGAAAGCCCACCGGCAGGTCATGTCTTTTAGGGTAGCGGCCTCCTCCCCAAGGGAAGGAGGCTCAGATCTTACTGAGCGGTCGCGACTTTCTCTTCCATCTGAGGCGCAACGACTGCACCCGGACGGATACGCTGCAGGCCGTTGACGACGATCTTGTCGCCGACCGCAAGGCCGTCTTCAACCACGCGCTGACCGTCGAACAGCGAACCGAGCTTGATCTGCCGGTAACTGACCTTGTTCTCACCGTCGACGACGAAGACGAACTTCTTGTCCTGGTCGGTACCGACGGCGCGGTCATTGATGACGATCTTGTTCTCGGCCTTCGGCTGGCCCATGCGCACCCGTACGAACTGGCCGGGGATCAGCCTGCCGCCGGGATTGTCGAAGACTGCCCGCACTGCAATGGTACCGCTTGCGGCGTCGACTTCGTTATCGACGAGCTGCAGCTTGCCCTTGATCGGCGTCCCGTCATCGGCAAGCGTGCCGATCTCGACCGGGATCTGCTCGACGGCCGGCAGTGCCGCGCCGGTTTCCGGAAGCTCGGAGAGCGCCTTCGTGACCATCTCTTCGCTCGCATTGAAGCTTGCATAGATCGGATCGACAGAGACAAGCGTCGTCAGCTCAGGCGAAGCCGAGCCGGCCGCGACAATATTGCCGACCGTGACCTCGATCTTGCCGATACGGCCGGAAACCGGCGCTTGAACCTGGGTATAATCGAGATCGAGCTGCGCGGACTGGAGAGCCGCCTGCGCCGAGCGCAGGGTTGCCTGGGCTTCAGCTAGCGTGCTCTGGCGCTGGTCGAGGTCGCTCTGCGAAATCGTCCGGTTGTCTGAAAGACGGTGGCCCCGGTCGAGTTCCGTCTGCGCCAGGCTGACCTTGGCTTCGGCCGAAGCGACCTGACCTTGCGCTTGGGAGACGGCCGCCTGATAGGGAGCAGGATCGATGGCGAAAAGCAGATCGCCCTGCTTGACCAAAGCGCCCTCACGGAAATGCACTGATTGAATGGCGCCCCCGACGCGGGGACGGATCTGCACACGGTCGATGGCTTCCAGACGACCGGAGAAATTCTCCCAATTCGTCACATCACTGCTGGCGACGACGGCAACCGTCACCGGCACGGCGGGAGCCTGCGCAGGTTCGGAGGCGGCCGTGGCGGTTGCACTCATCGGCAATTCGAAAAAGATGGCAGCGGCCGAAACGGACGCAGCAACACCCAGACCGGCGCCCACTAGGGCCCAGCGCTTATTTCTGGACGTCATTGGTACTCTCCTTGCGGCCCTGAATGGCCGTAAAAAATCAGTTCGTCTTCAATGCAATTGTGGCTCAACGCTCACGTCCTGAAGGAAATCTCCGAAATGGCGGCTGACGTTGCCCTGCCACGTGGGAGTTCCCTCAGATTTCCCGCCGTAAATGGATGGCCAACCTGTCCCGGCGGGAAGAACATGCTGGCGCACGCCAACGCCTGCCTTCTTCAGGCGAGCGGCGTAACCGATGGTTTCGTCGTGCAGCGGATCGTCCTCCGCCGTAAAAATCAGTGCCGGTGCAACACCTGATATACGCGAACACAGGCAAGGCGCAGCATAGGGGTGGCAGCCGCCGCCGCTCAAATAATGGCTCCAGCCTTCCGTCCAGCGCTGGCGCATGCCGATCTTTTCCGCCTTGCGGATCGAGGACGTACCCATAAAAGGATCGAGAAGCGGAGAAAGCAGGATCTGGCCGTCGAGCGCCTCCGGCATCTGGTCACGCGCCTTGAGCGCAACACCGGCAGCGACATTGCCACCCGCCTCTTCGCCGGCGACGAAAAGCAGCGACTTGCGGTCGCCGAGGCCGGCCTTCTTGAGGGCGAGATAGGAAAAGATCGAGAAGGAAACTTCGAGCGCCTTCGGAAAGACATTGCCCGAAAGCGTGCTGTAATCTGCGCAAACAACGATCGCGCCCGCCTTTGCGAGGCTGCTTGCGATCGGGCGGTCGGCCTTCGGATCGCTATCGAGAAATGCCCCGCCATGCAGGTAGAGCACGATCGGCGGACCCTTGCCGAAATCAGCGCCCATATAGACGCGCGCAGAAACGGGGCCTGCGGCCACCTTTTCCAGCACCATGTCTTTGATCTCGGGCACCATCGTCTCTATCTCTTCGCTGCTTAGCGATGGACGGACAACGCCCGCCTCTTGCATTTTGAACTAAAAAGATATTGTTATTCAAATCGGGGAATAAGAAGCGATATCGCGATAACACTATTCCAAATCCCGAACAATGTTGCAACGCAAACTGCGGAATTGAACCGATGGATCAGCTCTCGGCAATGCGCGTCTTCATCCGCGTGGTGGAGACGGGCAATTTCACCCGCGCCGCCGACATGCTCGCCATGCCCAAGGCGACGGTGACCAATCTCATTCAGGGCCTGGAAGCGCATCTGCGCACCAAGCTCCTCAACCGCACGACGCGCCGGGTCATGGTGACGACGGACGGTGCCCTCTATTATGAACGCGCCGCACAGATCATTTCCGAACTGGAGGAACTGGACGGCAGTCTTTCAAATTCCCAAAGCCTGCCGACGGGACGGTTGCGGGTAGAGATGGCCGGCGCCTTTGCCGACTCCATCATCGTGCCGGCGCTTTGCGATTTCTACCTGCGTTATCCCGATATCCGCATCGACCTCGGCGTCGGCGACCGCACCGTCGACTATCTCGCCGAAAACGTCGACTGCGCGCTGCGTGCCGGTACGCCCGCCGACCAGTCGCTGATTGCAAGACGCGTTTCGGAGATCGAAATGATCACCTGTGTCGCACCCCTCTACGTCGAGAAATTCGGCCTGCCACAGCGGCCGGAAGAACTTGAAACGGAACATTATTCCGTCAATTATTTCCGAGCTCAGAACAATCGCACGGTGCCTTTCGAATTTCGCAAGGACAATGAGGTTGTCGAGGTAAATCCGCGATACATCGTCTCCGTCAACGACAGCCGCACCTACATGACAGCGGCGCTCGCCGGCCTCGGCCTCGCCCAGATCCCGGTCTTCATGGCGCGTGGACCGCTCGCAAACGGCGAACTGGTTCAAACCCTGACGGAATGGACCCGCGAGTCGCTGCCGCTCTACGTCGTCTATCCGCCGAACCGGCACCTCAGCAACAAGGTCCGCGTCTTCGTCGACTGGCTGGTGAAACTGCTGGCGGATGCGAATCTCAACGCCCGTTGAAAAACTCACCCTCAAAAAGAAAGCGGCCCGTGATGGGAGGGATAACCATCACGGGCCTTGATCTGATGTCTGAAACTGAAGGCCTGTCGCGCGCAGGGAAGGCGCGGCAGGCCCTGGAGTGGAGGTCAGGAGGCTGGCGGCAATCTGCCGTCCACCTCCGTCTAAGCTGATATAGGTGCGCTTAGCCGGATAGTAAGGGGCAGCGCCCAAGAGATCGTTCACAACTTTGCGACAGCCGGTTATCTCTTGATAGCAGGCTTCAGCAGATCCTCGATACCGATGCGGCGGAAGAGTTCCGCACGGACACGATCGGCGACGCCATTGACGATCTCCGCACCGTCTTCCGATGGATCGATATGGGTGCGGAACGGCCGCTTGCCGAAGGGCATATTCACCACATCGACGATGGCGGTCGCGACGGAGTCGGCATCCGCATCGGCAGGTTCGAGAGAGGCGAGGCCCTTCAGCGCCTGTTCCGGCAGCCCCTTGTAGGGACCTTCGTCATATTCGGCGGCGCGAGCCTTGTCGGCCGGCGAGCCGGAATGGGCGAAGTGGTTCGTGCCCTTGGTGAAGGCGCCGGGAACGATGATTGCCGTTTCGATGCCCCAGCGGGTCAGTTCACTCGCATAGGAGACGGCAAGCGAGTCCATCGCCGCCTTGGCAGCGAAATAGGGAGCAAGGTACGGAGGCGTGCCGCCGCGGGTGCTCGAGGAGGAAACCCAGACGACCAGGCCTTTGCCCTGCTTGCGCAGGTGCGGAAGCAGGGCGCGGTTCACCCGCTGGGTCGACAGCACGTTGATATCGAAAAGCTCGGCATATTGTTCCGGCGTGAAAGCTTCGGCCGGGCCGAAGGACATATGGCCGGCATTGTGGATGATCGTATCGATATGGCCTTCGGCAGCGATCACCCTGGCGACACCGGCTTCGACGGAGGCATCGGAGGCGACATCCAGTTCGACGGCTTTCAGTTCTACGCCGTTTTCCTTCGAGAAGGCCTCGACTGCCTCGACCTGCGGCCTGTTGCGGCCTTCGGTTTCGCGCATCGAGGCATAGACAGTGTAGCCGGCCTTGGCGAGCGCGCGGGCAGTAAGGGCGCCGAAACCACTGGAAGCGCCGGTGATGACGATGACTTGCTTGCTCATGATCCTGTTCCTTCTGGAAGAATTGGGTTGCTTGAAAGAATACGGGGAAAGAGCGTGGCGGCGCGCCGCCACGAAACCTGTCTCAGACCATGCCGCCATTGGCGCGCAGCACCTGACCGTTGACCCAGGCCCCATCGGGCCCGGCGAGGAAGGCAACGACAGCAGCGATATCCTCAGGCGTACCGAGACGTTCGAGCGGGTTTGCCTTGGCAAGGCGGTCGATCAGCTCGTCGGACTTGCCGTTGAGGAAGAGATCAGTGCCTGTCGGGCCGGGAGCGACCGAATTGACGGTGATCTGGCGGCCGCGCATCTCCTTGGAAAGGATGGCGCTCATCGTTTCGACGGCGGCCTTCGTAGCGGCGTAGATGCTGTAGGTCTCCGGCTTCAGCCCGACGACCGAGCTCGAGAAGTTGATGACCCGGCCACCGTCACGCAGGCGCTTGGCGGCCTCGCGCAGGGTGTTGAACGTGCCCTTGAGGTTGACGCTGATCTGGCGGTCGAACGTGGCGTCATCGACATCGGCAAGACGGGAAAGCAGCATGATGCCGGCATTGTTGACGAGCACGTCGACACCGCCGAAAGCGGCCTCTGCGGCATCGAACATGCGGCGCACGGCGTCCGCATCGGCGACGTCGGCCTGTGCCGTCAGCGCCTTGCCGCCGGCCTTTTCGATCTTCTGTGCCAGTTCTTCAGCAAGAGCTGCATTGCCCGAGTAGTTGATGACGACGGTAAAACCGTCCTTTGCGAGACGTTCAGCGATCGAAGCTCCGATGCCGCGGGAAGCGCCGGTAACGAGAACGACCTTGTTTTGATTGGCAGACATTTTTCTTTTCCTTTGCTTCGGCGCCACAGCGCCCCTTCGATGAGAAGAAGATGCCTCTTTCTATCGCGCGGATAATCAGCCATTATTCGGCATCACTATCCGGGAAATACGAACAAATAAAATGGACAGATTCGATGCCATGCGGGTTTTCTCCCGCGTCGTGGAGCGCCGCAGCTTCACGCTTGCGGCCGAAGATACCGGCCTGCCGCGCTCGACGGTGACGGATGCGGTCAAGCAGTTGGAGGCCCGCCTCGGCGTGCGCCTGCTTCAGCGCACCACGCGCCACGTTAGCCCGACGCTCGACGGCGAAGCCTATTACCAACGCTGCCTGTCGATCCTCGCCGATATCGAAGATGCCGAAGGCGCCTTCGCCGGCGCCAAGCCGAAAGGCCTGCTGCGGGTCGACGTCCACGGCACGCTTGCAAGGCATTTCGTGTTGCCGAGCCTGCCCTCCTTTCTGGAAACCTATCCAGACATCGAATTTTACATGAGTGAGGGTGACCGGCTGGTGGATCTGGTGCGCGAAGGCATCGACTGTGTGCTGCGCGTCGGCACTCCGCAGGACAGCGACATGGTTGCGCGTCGCGTCGCCATGCTCGACGAGGTCACCCTCGCCTCACCGTCCTATATCGCCGCTTTCGGCACGCCCGACCATCCCGACAGGCTGGACGCGCACCGCATGGTCGGCTTCCGCGCAACCGGCAGCGCAGGCCCGCTGCCCCTGGAATTCATCGTCGACGGCAGTGTCCGCAATATGAGCATTCCCGCGACTGTGACCGTCAATGCCGCGGAAAGCTACATTTCCGCTGCCCGCATGGGCCTCGGCATGATCCAGATCCCGCGCTACCACGCCGAACAGGATCTTGCCGCCGACACTCTTGTTGAGGTGCTCGCCGATTTTCCGCCCACGCAGACACCGGTCTCGCTGCTCTATCCGCGCAATCGCCAGCTTTCGCCGCGCGTACGCGTCTTCATCGACTGGCTGGTCAAGGTCTTCGCTCGACAAAACCCCGAAAACGCGGTTCACTCATATTAGCATTTTCGGAGAAAGAAATATGGCAGTCAGCGATATCATCGTCTACCAGACGGATGAGGGCTTCGTCGTCGAATTCGGTGGCGAGGGGGAGGACAGGATCGCAGTCACACTGCGCAATGCCCCCGATCTCACACATGACAATGCTATCGCAAGGGCGAAGGCACTTCTCACCTCCGCATTCGAGCCTGCTCATGGCGACGGCGCCCGCAACAAGGATGCGGCATTGCTCGAAGAAGAACTTCAGGAAGGCCTCGAGGACTCGTTTCCCGCAAGCGATCCTGTTTCCGTTACCGTTTCCTCCATCCCGATGCGCGACCCGAAGGCCGGTCACAAGATGTGAGCATCAAGAGGCTGTCCTCGGTCAGACCTGTGTCGAGATGATATTGTCGACCCGGACCTGGCCGCGCACGACGCCGCGCTCGGTGATGTCGGTGCTCGGCGCTTCCTCGATAACGGTGTAGAGTTTCTCGTTGCGAAAAGCGCTCGCCATCTTCGTCGACTTGTCCTCTGCCGGCGAACCGTCGATTTCCAGAAAATCGAGTTCAGTCTCCGCCGCGACGACACGTGCATCGCCGGACGTCAGCGCGGCGACGACGACCTCTCCGTGGGAAGGTGCGAGATCCCAGTGGGGGTCATCAGGGGCAGCGGCCGGCACCAGCCGATAAAGCTTGAGACCGTCCATGTTCCATCTCCTTGCTATTGTTGGCTTGCATTCGAAACGCCGGCCGGCGAACCATTGTTCCGGGTGGCGGATCGGCAAAGGGGATGCTATCGGCAATTCCCATGACGACAGAAATGATTGATGGCGCGATCGGCGCCGGCCCGCTTGCCGGGGAGAGCCTGCGCCATTTCTTCGAACGCGATGCGATCGAGGTCGCCCGCGACCTGCTCGGCTGCCACCTCACGGTCAACGATACGGGCGGGCGGATCACCGAGACGGAGGCCTATTATCCAGACGACGAAGCCTCTCACAGTTTCCGCGGCCCGACGAAGCGCAACGGCGCCATGTATGGCCATCCCGGCAACGTCTATATCTACCGCATCTACGGCATGTACTGGTGCCTGAACTTCGTCTGCACACCGGGTTCGGCGGTGCTGATCCGCGCGCTGGAGCCGGAAATCGGCCTGTTCGGAATGATCGAGCGACGTGGGACTGATGTCCTGACCCAGCTCTGCAGCGGCCCCGGCAAGCTCTGCCAGGCGCTTGATATCGACATAACCATCAACGACCGGATGCTCGACCATCCGCCCTACGCGATCTCACCGTCTGCGCCCGTCCCCATCGTCTCCGGCAAACGTATCGGCATAACGAAAAATGCCGAAGCACCGTGGCGCTTCGGCATTCAGGGATCGCGATATCTGAGCAAGCCGTTTCGTTAGAGCAATTGCAGCAAAGTTTGCAGCGGTTTTGCGTCCGGAATTGCGTGAAACCGAGAGCTCTGGACGAAGGCGTGCAAACTCATTCCATGACGGCACTGTGGTCGATTGCCGGCGCGGCCCTCGGCTTGCGCAGCAGCAGCACCAGCGGCATGACGGCAAGCGACATCAACATCAGCAGTTTGAAGTCATCCATATAGGCGATGATGGTCGACTGCAGCGTGATGACGTCGTTGAGCGCCGCGCGGCCGACCGCCGTCAGTGGGCTGAGGCCTTGCGCCGCCGTGGCATTGAAAGCGTGGTTGAACGGCGTCACATAGGCCGCGATCGACTCATGATTGCTCTGCGTATTCTCGACGATCAGCGCCGCGACGATGGAGATGCCGACCGAGGAGCCGATGTTTCGCGACAGATTGTAGAGGCCGGTTCCGTCGCCGCGCATCTGGGCCGGCAGCGTCGCAAAGGCGATCGTCGTCAGCGGCACGAAGAGGAAGCCGAGGCCCGCCCCCTGGATGAAGCCGACCGACACGATCGTCCACTGCGAGACGTCAGGCGTCCAGCCGGTCATGTCGTACATCGCCCAGGCCGTCAGGCCGAGGCCGAGCAGCAGCAGCCAGCGCGTATCTACCTTGCCGATCAGCCGACCGACGATGAACATGCAGAGCATGGTGCCGAGGCCCCGCGGTCCCATAACGATGCCCGCGGTGATGACCGGATAGCCCATCAATGTCTGCAGATAGGGCGTCATCAGCGCCAACGAGGCGAGATAGGTGATGCCGATCACGAAGATGAAGATCATGCTGACGGTGAAATTCTGGTCCAGGAACAGCCGCGGATTGACGAAGGATTTCTCCGCCGTCAGCGTGTGCACCAGGAGCAGGTAGAAGGCGGCAGCACAGATGATCGCCTCGACCACGATCTCGCCGGAGGAGAACCAGTCGAGCTGTTCGCCGCGGTCGAGAAAAAGCTGCAGCGAGGCGATGAACAGGCTCATCATCCCGAAGCCGAACCAGTCCAGCTTGGCGAGCGCATCCCTCTTCGTCTCCGAGACGAAAATGACAATGCCGGCAAAGGCGAGCGCGCCGATCGGAATGTTGATGTAAAAGACCCAGCGCCAGCTGATATTGTCCGTCAGCCAGCCGCCGATGACAGGACCCAGAACCGGCCCGACCATGACCGAGACGCCGAAGAGGGCCATGGCCGAGCCGCGCTCCTCGACTGTATAGATGTCGAGAAGGATGCCTTGGGAAAGTGGGACCAGCGAAGCGCCGAACAGGCCCTGCAGCAGGCGGAAGGCGACTATCTGTGGCAGCGACTGCGCCAGACCGCAAAGGATCGAGGCGATGACAAAGCCGACGATCGCAGTCAGCAGCACGCGCTTGCGGCCGAACTTGGCAGCAAGGAAACCCGACGGCGGCGTCATGATCGCGGCCGCGACGATGTAGGAGGTCAAAACCCAATTGATCTGGTCGGCGGAAGCCGAAACACTGCCCTGAATATAGGGCAGCGCCACGTTGGCGATCGTCGTATCCAGCGCCTGCATGATGACGGCCAGGATGACGCAGGCCGTGATCGCGCCGCGATTGGCAACCGGGGTTGCCGGTGATGCTGGAGCAGTGCTCATGGCCGTTACTCGGGGCTCTTGCCGTGGCCCAGAAGGTTGTTGACGAAATCAGGCAGGCCGCGCGCATGGCCGGTATCGACATCGACGACCGTGCTCATGCCGACGCGAAGCGGCGGCTTGCCCTGGGAATCGTCGATGCTGACGCGCATCGGAATGCGTTGCACGACCTTTACCCAGTTGCCGGTCGTATTCTGGGCCGGCAGCAGTGAGAAGGAGGAGCCCGATGCCGGGCTGATGCTCTCGACCTTGCCCTTCCACATCACGCCCGGATAGGTATCGACGTAGATATCGACCGACTGGCCGGGCTTGACGTAAGTGAGCTCGGTTTCCTTCGGGCTTGCGGCGATCCACAGATGCGAGGTCGAAACCAGTGAGAAGGCCTGCTGCGAAGCCTGCAGGTAGGAGCCGACCTGCAGCGCGTTCACGTTGGTGACGATACCGTCGAAAGGCGCCTTGACGACGCTGTGGTCGAGCTCGCGCTGGGCGTTGTCGACCTGCGATTTGGCCTGCAGGTAGAGCGGATTTTCCTCGACCGGCTGGTCGGCATTGCCGCCGAGTTGGGCAAGCGTCGTTGCAGCCTCCGCCTTGGCGACGGAAACCTTCTGCTGCGCGGCCTCGAGATTGTGCTTGGCTTCATCATAGGCCGACTGCGTCGCGCTGCCATTGTTGACGAGATTTTGCTGCCGGTCGAACTGATCCTGATAATAGGGCAGATCGGCTTGGGCCTGCGTGATCTCGGCAAGCGACTGCTGGTAGCTGGCCTTGAGGTTCATGATCTGATTGCGCTGCGCTCCGAGTTGTGCCTTGTCGCCATCGAGCGCGATCTTGAAGGAATCCGGTCGCAGGCTGAAGAGCACCTGACCGGCCTTGACCTGCTCGTTCTCATGCACGTTGATTTGCTCGACAAGGCCGGAAACGTCGGTCGTGATGCCCACCATGTCCGCCTGGAGATAGGCGTTGTCGGTCGACATGATCTGACCGCCATTGACATAGTAGTAGCCACCGACGGCGAGCGCCACAGGCAGTAGGGCAAAGAGGACGGGTCGGGTGAAGCTGCGCCGGCGGCGGACCTTGTTGCCGCCAGGCGCAGCCACCGCGGCAGCCGCGGGCGCTGAATTGGATGAAGGCGCCTCAGCCACCGTTTCCGGTTGTTGGGGAATTTCTTTTTCTTCGACAGGGTTCTTGGCGTTCGCGTCGGACACGACACGCAGGGGGGATTGGTCAGCCATGTTTCGTCTCATTATCGGCGACCGGAGACCGGCACGCCTGCACCAGGTTCGTCTTCATTATGGATAGGGTGTGGAAAAGCTGCTCGCGCTGTTCGGGCGTGACGCTTTCCAACGCTTCGCCGCGCGTCACGTCGCCGATCTCACGCATTTCGGCGAGAATCGGATGAGCTTCCTCACGCATGTAAAGCAGCCAGATACGCCGGTCCGTGGGATGCTGACGGCGTTCGACCAGACCGCGCTCGGCAAGCTTGTCGAGGATGCGGACCAGCGTAATCGGCTCGATTTCGAGGATTTCGGCAAGCCCGCTCTGATGGATGCCCTCATTGTTGGCGAGATAGGCAAGCGTCTGCCACTGAGACCGCGTCAGCCCAAGGTCCTTTGCGCGCTGCTCGAACCGCTTGCGAAGCAGACGGGCAACGTCGTGCAGAAGAAAACCGAGTGTTGGATTGTTGGTCATATACCTTCGCCGGTAAGTAATAAGCATCCTTATGATATCGGTAGATATATTGAGCACGGGCGTTGCACAAGGATGCACACGCAAGATTCCGCATCTGCGGCCAAAATGCCGCAGCCCACGATAAGCAGAGCTTTCGATATGGCTTTTGAAAGATTGAAAGGTGACCGGAGGTTTGCTTGACCAACACCCGGAAGCAAGCTCCGGTGAAAGCTGATGCCTGGAAACCCAAACCGGTTCAATCAATTGGCATTTGCAATTTTTTGATTCTCCCGTTTATAGTCTCTCTTCAGAGGGTTACGGAGAAGCAGATCTCTCCCTCCGGTTGTTTTCGGGGTGCTGACTTGCACCTGTCATCTTACGGCAGCCGCACATGGGTAAGTTCGGACTTAGGACGAAGGCTCGGTGCTTTCGTCTCCACAGCAGGCATGGACAGCGCATTCAAGCATAGGTTCAGGCGGCTGCGATATGCCGCCCGCAACGGGGGACTGGCATGGCTAATTCGCTTCGACAGACATTGGCGCTCGGCTGCTTTGCGGCCTTCTTGCCACTCATCGCCCAGGCGCAGCAGGCGGCCGCTCCCCCGCCCGTCACCGTTGCCAAGCCCGTCATGCGCGACGTGGTCGATAATGATGAGTTCATCGGCCGTTTTGAACCGGTCGATGAGGTCTCCGTCCGTTCGCGTGTCGGCGGCTACCTTCAGGAAATCGACTTCACCGACGGCGCTCTGGTGAAACAAGGCGACCGGCTCTTCGTCATCGATCAGCGGCCTTTCGTAACCGCGCTCAATCAAGCCAACGCCGCGCTGGAAGCGTCGAAATCGGCTCTGGTCTTTGCCGATGCGCAATATAAGCGCGCCCAGTCGCTTGCTTCGAGCGGCAGCCAGTCGGCGCAGACGCTGGACGATCGCCGCCGCGAATTCGATTCCGCCCAGGCCAATGTCCGCGGCGCACAGGCTGCATCCGATCGTGCTACTCTCGACATGGAATATACCGAGATCACCGCGCCGCTCAGCGGCCGTATCGACCGCCGCCTGATCTCCGCCGGCAACCTCGTGCAGACCGACCAGACCGTGCTCACGACGATCGTTTCACTTGACCCGATCGATTTCTATTTCGACGTCGACGAACGCCGCCTGCTGAATTTCGCCGATACGGCACGCAAGCTGGGCAAGGATCTCCAGCAGGGCGGTGGCGGCCTTGATGTCATGGTCACCATCTCGGATCCCAATGCCAAGCCATTCAAGGGGAAACTCGATTTCGCCGAGAACCGGATCGACAACGAGAGCGGCACGATTCGTCTGCGTGCCCGCTTTCCCAATCCCGATCTCGTCCTTCAGCCCGGCCTATTCGGCCGCATCCAGGTCGAAGCCTCCAACACCTATCAGGCCATTCTCGTCCCCGACGAAGCCATCGGCTCGGACCAGAATGAGCGCGTCGTTTACGTCGTCGGCGCAGATGGCACGGTTTCAACCAAGCCCGTGAGGCCCGGTCCCCGGCTCTACGGCTACCGCGTCATCCGTGAAGGCCTCGACGGCACCGAGACGATCGTCGTCAACGGCCTGATACGCGCCCGGCCCGGCGCAAAGGTCACGCCTCAGATGACCGAACTGCCGAAGGAGCGGACGGACGCTCCGCCGGAAACCGCTGGTGCGGAGAGCGGACAATGAGATTTGCTCATTTCTTCGTAGACCGGCCGATTTTCGCGGCCGTCATCTCGATCGTTCTCCTCGTCGTCGGCAGCATCGCCTATACGCAGCTGCCGGTCTCCCAATATCCGGAGATCGCGCCGCCGACCATCGTCGTGCGCACCTCCTATCCGGGCGCCGATCCGCAGACGATCGCCGATACGGTTTCGACCCCGCTCGAACAGCAGATCAACGGCGTCGAAGACATGCTCTATATGTCTTCCTACTCCAGCGCCGATGGCGCCATGTCGCTGACGATCACCTTCAAGCTCGGCACCGATCTCGACAAGGTCCAGGTTCTTGTCCAGAACCGCGTTTCCATCGCCCTGCCCCGCCTTCCCGAGGAAGTCCAGCGGCTCGGCGTGACCACCGATAAAAGTTCGCCTGACCTGATGATGGTGGTGCACCTGCTGTCGCCCTCGCACCGCTATGACCAGCTCTATGTCTCGAACTACGCCCGTAACCGCATTCGCGACACTCTCGTGCGCCTTGACGGCGTCGGCGACGTGCAGCTCTTCGGCGAGCGCCAGTATTCGATGCGAATCTGGCTGGATCCGGAAAAGCTCTCCGCCTACGGCATGACGTCAGATGACGTCGTTGCCGCGCTGAGAGACCAGAACGTCCAGGTATCGGGCGGCAAGATCGGCGCCCCACCCGTTACCGGCAAGAATGCCTTCGAATATACGGTGCGAACGGACGGACGCTTCTCGGACGTGCGCCAATTCCGCTATGTCATCGTGAAATCGACGACCACCGGCCGGCTTGTGAGCTTGCAGGATGTCGCTCGCATCGAGCTTGGCGCGCAGGACTACGTCACCAACAGTTATCTCAACAATGACCCCGCAGTCGCGCTCGGCATCTTCGCCCGGCCTGGAACCAATGCGCTGGATACTGCCCATCAGATCCAGGGGATCATGAAGGACCTGTCGCAGAATTTCCCGCAGGGTCTGGAGTACCGCATCGTCTATGATACGACCGAATTCATCTCGGATTCGATCAATGAGGTCTACAGGACCATAGCCGAGGCGGCGATCCTCGTGGCGATCGTCGTCCTCGTCTTCCTGCAATCCTGGCGAACTGCCCTCATTCCGATCATCGCCATCCCCGTATCGCTGATCGGCACCTTCGCCGTGCTGCTCGCCTTCGGCTTTTCGCTCAACATGCTCACCTTGTTCGGTCTCGTGCTGGCGATTGGTATCGTCGTCGACGATGCGATCGTGGTGGTGGAAAATGTCGAGAGAAACCTGGCGCGCGGCATGACCCCGAAACAGGCCGCGCATGTCACGATGGACGAAGTCGGAACCGCGGTCGTCGCCATCTCGCTGGTGTTGATCGCGGTGTTCGTGCCGACGGCGTTCATCCCCGGCATTTCCGGCCAGTTCTACAAGCAATTTGCGGTGACGATATCGGTCACGACGGCAATTTCCGCATTGAATTCACTGACCCTTTCGCCTGCGCTCGCAGGCATTTTGCTCAAAACCCATGATCATGAGAGCAAGCGCAAGAATATCTTTTCCCAGCTGGGAAGCAGTCTTGCAAACGGCTTCAACCGCGGCTTCGATCGAATGAGCTCCGGCTATTCCTGGATCGTCCGGCATCTGGTCAGCAGCTGGGTCGGATTGACCTCTTCGCTCGTCGTCTTCGCCTGCCTGCTGGGCGCGACCTGGTATATGGGGCAGAAGGTTCCTTCCGGCTTCATCCCCACCATGGACCAGGGTTACGCGATCATCGTCATCCAGCTTCCGGACGGCGCATCGCTTGCGCGTACCGACGCCGTCGTCAAGCAGGTGGGCGATATCGCCCGAACGGTGCCCGGTGTCGGCAATGCCGTGCAGTTTGCCGGCTTCAGCGGGGCAACCTTCACCAACGCCTCGAATGCCGGCGTCGTCTTCGTCCCGTTCAAATCCTTTGCCGAACGTGAGGAAGGCGGCGAGACCGCCAACAAGATCATTGGCGAGCTTTACGGCAAGCTGCAAAGCATCCAGGAAGCCTTCATCATTGCCATCCCGCCGCCATCGGTGCGTGGCGTCGGCAATTCCGGCGGCTTCAAGATGCAGATTTCGGATCTTGAAAACGCGGACATGACACGCGTCCTTGGTCTGGCTCGCCAGATGATGGGTGCCGCTGCAACGACCGAGGGGCTGACCGGCGTCTTCACCACGTTCTCGGATGCAAGTCCGCAATATTTTCTCGCAATCGACCGCGACAAGGCACGTTTCCTCAACGTGCCGATTCCCAATATCTTCAACGCACTTTCCATCAACCTCGGCGTTGCTTACGTCAACGATTTCAATGCGTTCGGGCGCGTCTACCAGGTTCGCGCCCAGGCCGACCGGCAATATCGCATGGACAGGGATGACATCCTCGCGCTGAAGGTTCGATCGGCAACCGGCGCGCTGGTTCCGCTTGGCACCCTGATGGATATCCAGGATTCCAGCGGTCCGGCGCTTGTCCAGCGCTACAACATGTATGTCTCGGTACCGCTTCAGGGTAATCCCACACCCGGCACATCGACCGGCGACGCAATCAAGAAGATGGAAGCGCTGGCGGCGCAGATCCTTCCGCCGGGAACGACGTTCGAATGGACGGAGCTTGCCTATCAGGAAACCCACACCGGCAATACCGCCGTCTACATCTTCGCCCTGTCGGTGATCTTCGTCTTCCTTGCGCTTGCGGCACAATATGAGAGCTGGGTCCTGCCTCTGGCGATCATCCTTATTGTCCCGCTCGCAGTGCTCGCCGCGTTGATCGGCGTGTGGCTCCGGGGAATGGACAACAATGTCCTGACACAGATCGGCCTGATCGTGCTGATCGGCCTTGCTGCCAAGAACGCCATTCTGATCGTCGAGTTTGCAAGACAGGCGGAAGAAGAAGGAAAAAGCGTCGTGGATGCCGCAATCGAGGCAAGCCATCTTCGTCTGCGCCCGATCCTGATGACGGCCTTCGCCTTCATCTTCGGCGTTCTGCCGCTAGCCATCGCCACCGGTCCCGGTGCTGAAATGCGCCAGTCGCTCGGCACCGCCGTGTTCTCCGGCATGCTTGGTGTAACGATCTTCGGCCTGTTCCTGACGCCGGTCTTCTACGTCGTGCTGCGCCGTTGGCGCAAAAAGCCGGCAGAAGTGCCGGCTCAAGCCGATGCTGAGGAAAATGCCGCCTAGAGCAATTCCAGCAAAAGTGCATTGCGGTTTTGCGTCCGGAATTTCGTGAAAACAAAGAGATAGAGTATTTTCGTGTTTCGAGGAAAACGGGAATACTCCAAGGCTCAGGTGGAGAAGAGGTGAACCTGCCCCTGCCAGAAGCGGGCAACGGAAAGCCTGCCGCTCCTGAAGGCGCGGGTATCGAGGTTCAGCCGCATCGGCTGCACATCCGGCTGGTCGGCCGGCGTATGTCCGTGCACGACGAGTTTCGGCAGCGTCAGCGGGCTTTCCAGGAAACGCTGGCGAATGAAGGCCAGGTCGTCGTCGGCCTGCTCTTCGAGCGGCACGCGCGGATCGATGCCCGCATGCACGAAGACGACATTGGGCGTGTCGAGCATGATCGGCAGGGAGCGGATGAAATCGATGTGCGTATGCGGCAGAGACTGACGGATGAAGCCGTCGAGCTGCGCACCGGAGCGGAAAAGCAGCGGCAGGTGATCGGGATCGAGACCGTAGGATCTCAGAAGTTCGGCGGCGCCCATGGTCATCCAGTCGTCATAGGATGCCCAGCCGTCGATATAGTCGAGCATGACGATTTCATGATTGCCGGCAAGGCAGATGCGTTCGAATCCATCAGGCGCCGGATCCATGAGATGGCCGATGACATGCGCCGATTGCGGGCCACGATCGATATAATCGCCGAGCATGACGATGAGCTTGGTGCCCGGCAGATGCTCCGCATCGCGCGCGATCGCCTCTTCGGCCTTCTGCAGCAGATCGAGACGCCCATGCACGTCGCCGATGGCATAGGTCGGAATTTCGGTTATATCCATGCTCACGCGCGGGCGCGGCTGACGTCCAGCCTTCGAACCCTCGCGGCTTCGTGCAAGAGAATCGCTCATCATCATTCCTGATCAGTTGGCCGTCCCCTAACGATAAGTAGAGCATACGGCAAGGCGATCAAGCTGGTAAGAAAATTCAGCCGGCCGGGCTTTTGTGGAAAAACCGGCCTTACGCAAGCTGATGCAATCGCGCACTTTTTTAACATTAGGAAAGAGTGGCAGATGGGCACCATATCGCAGTTACACGACAATGTGCGCCCTCCGGCGCACCGCATCGAGACCGAGGAAGAAGCCGTTTCCACGGCGCGCGAGCTTGCAGCCACCTTTCGCCGGCAGGCAAGCGAGCGCGACATCAACCGCCTCATGCCCAATACCGAGCTCGACACGCTCTCGCAATCCGGCCTGACGGGGATCACCGTCCCCCCGGAATATCAGGGGCTTGATGTTTCCAACGCCCTGCTCGCCGAGATCATCGCCATTATCGCCGAAAGCGATGCCTCGATCGGCAACGTGCTGGTAGCTCATTTCCGCGTGCTGGAGGGGCTGCGCAACCAAACTTCGGAAGAGCTGAAAAGCACCCTCTTTGCCCGCGCACTGGACGGCGATCGTTTCGCCGCTGCCCGTTTTGCCGATCAGGCAAGCCTTACTGCCGAAAGCTCCGGCTTTCGCCTGGCAGGCCGGTCGGAACAGGCCGCCGCCATTCTTTTCTCCGACTGGATCGCTGCAGCAGCGATCGATCCCGGCGGCCGCAGGGTAACGCTCCATCTCCATCGTGACGGCGACGAACTGCAAGCGGTGGACGATTGGGACGCCTTCGGCCTGCGCACCAACGGCACGGCAACGCTGATTGCCGCTAAGCTGCATGTGAATGCCGATACCGTCACCGCTGCCTTATCCGGCGATCACACCACGGAAAAATCCTTGGGTCTTCTGCTGCAGGCAGCCGTCTGCCTCGGTATCGCCCGCGCCGCCTTTTCCGACCTGCTTGTCATGGCGAAGGAGCCCTCTACCCTTTTCGGCAAGATCGGCGAGCGCGCCATCCGCACCGAAACCGCAACCGGCGCGCTGGAACAGGCCGGCCGCAAACTGGATATTGCCCAGGTAAGCCCTGCCGAGGCAGCCATGGCGGAGGCCTATTTCTCCGCCTCCTCCGCCTGCCTAACAGCAACCGAGCTGGCGCTGGACACGGCAAATGCCCTCTTCGAACTAGCCCGGGGTGCCACCGGCAGCATCGCGCTCAACCTCGACCGTCACTGGCGCAACGCCCGCATCCACGACATGGCGATTCAGCGCGAGCCGCTACTGAACGCAGCAGGCGCGCATATTCTGAAAATCAGGGAAAGCTGAAGCACTTCCAGTAGAAGTGCGCCGCGGTTTTGCGTCCGGAATTGCGCGAAAACGAAGAGAGCGGATCAGCTCGCGGCAGAAACCGGCACCTTTTCCTCGACCGTTTCGATGCCGCCACCGGCAACGAACTGCTCGAGCGTCATATTGTCGAGAATGGCGGCGATCGCGTCCCGGACTTCGGTCATCGAGCGCCGCACCTGACAGGTCTCGGGATCGGCACAGTCGTCGCACGCCTCGTAAGCCGTGCGGCTGGCACAACGGATCGGCGCAAGCGGCCCATCCAGCGTGCGGATGACATGTCCGATGCGGATGTCCGATGCGGGCCGCGACAGCGAATAGCCGCCGCCCGGCCCCTTTTTCGATCGCAGGATGCCGACATTGCGAAGCTCCAGGAGGATCGTATCGAGAAACTTCTTCGGGATATTGTTGCGCGAGGCGATATCGTTGATGAAGGCGGTCTCGCCCGGCGCCAGCCGCGCCAGATCAACCAGCGCCTTCAACCCGTATTTTCCCTTTTTCGTCAACATGTGGATCGCCCTGCACTTTGCGGCATTATGCTTCTGTAATAGCAGGCAAATAGAGTCAAAACCATGAAGAGACAACAAAATAACCAGTTTTTATAGGCTACATAAGCAATATGTTGCCGTAAAACCGCGCTTCAGAGTTTCCTGAACCTTGCAGGCCTCCAGAAGATGGTCTCGCACCGCCAATCGATGCGAGACCGGAAGCCCCGTCTAGACCGTTTTCAGCATGCCGCCATCGACGAAATAGGTAGAGCCGATGCTGTAGCTCGCTCGGTCGGAGCAGAGGAAGACGAAGAAATTCGCCAACTCCTCCGGCGTGCCGAAACGCTTGGACGACGCATGTTCATCCGCCACACTCTGCAAGTAACCCTCCCAGTCGCCGCCGGTCTCCGCCGTCAGCTGCTTGGCAGTCTTGATCCAGTCAGGCGTCAGGATGAGGCCGGCATTGACGCAGTTGACGCGAATGTTTTCCTTCACCAACTCAGTGGAGAGCGTCTTGGAAAACATCATCAGCGCTGCCTTGGTGACATTGTAGATCGGCTCGTACCAGAGCGGCTGCACTGCGCAGATCGAGGCATTGTGGAGGATTACGCCGCCACCGCGTTTCATCATCTGCGGCGCGATGCCGCGCGCAAGCCGCACGGCCGCCATAACATGCAGATCCCAGTAATCCTGCCACTTCTCATCCGGCGCTTCCATGACAGTCTCGTTGGAGCCGGTGCCGGCGTTGTTGATGAGAATATCAGCCCCGCCACGTTCGGCTGCCGCCGCAATAATCGCCTGCGTGCCCTCGACGGTCGCCACATCGCTCTCAACGGCGATGGCGCTGACGCCATATTTATCGGCAATGCGGGCAGCTTCAGCATCCAGCCGCTCGAGTCCCCGTGCCGACAGCACGAGGTTGGCGCCTTCAGCCGCCAACCCTTCGGCGATGGCAAGCCCGATGCCGACGGAGCCGCCAGTGATGACGGCGGTCTTTCCCTTCAATCCAAGATCCATGAAATCCTCCCAATCCGGCCGGCAGACCCGGTCGATCCACCAACTCTTCCGGCATTGGTTCTGCCCGTCAAGCCGTGACGGAAAATCATCGGCACCAGAAGCCGATCCCTCTTGCCGCAGGCAGCGATCTGTCGCATGCCTACGGCATAGTGGAGGAATTTTTCGTGCGACTTTATTCAGCATGCATCGAATGGCTGTTTGCCGAAGACGGCGATCATTTCGCCGATCGCATCCGCCGCGCCCATGTCGCCGGCCTCAAGGCCATCGAATTCTGGCGCTGGACGGATAAGGACCTCGACGCGATCGAAGCCGCATTGAAGGAAACCGGCCTCAAGGTGACGAGCCTTGTCGCCGAGCCGATGATCGCGCTCACAAACACCGCCAATCGCGAGACTTGGCTGAAGGGCCTTGCCGATTCCGTTGCCGTCGCAAAACGCCTCGGCGCGCCGGTCCTCATCGCGCAGGCGGGCGACGACCTTCCAGGCTTCACGCGGGATGAACAGCGAAAGGCACTGACGGAAACGCTGCGAGCCGGCGCAGAGATCCTCAACAGCAGCGGCGTACGTCTCGGCGTCGAGCCGCTCAACATCCGCATCGACCATATCGGCTATTTCCTCGATTCCACCCGCGAAGGGCTCGATATCGTCGATAATGTCGGCCGCCCGGAAATCGGCATCGTCTACGATATCTACCATTCCGCCGTCATGGACGAGCGCACTGAGGATGTTCTGGCCGGTCGCATCGATAGCGTCTTTCACGTCCATGTCGCCGACCATCCCGGCCGCAACGAGCCCGGCACCGGCACGATCGATCTTGCCCACCGCCTGAACTGGATCTTCGCCAACGGTTATACCGGCGCTGTCGGACTGGAATACAAGCCGACGAAGCCGGGCGCGGATGCAGTTAAGGCAGCGATTGCAGCCCTGGGCTGACGGTCGCCGTCAGCTGCTACCCGGCAGAATCAATCTGATCACTTCACACGTGCACTGAACTCAACTGGTTCCGATTCCCGCTTTGCCGGATCGATCGCCGCCGGCACCTTGCACGGACCTGCGGAGCGACGCTCGACAATGCGCGAGGCAACCATTATCCGCCGGGCAGGCATGCCCGGCAGGCGCGGATTTTCGATCCGCTCCAGCAAAAGCCGAAGGCCTACCGCCCCGCATTCCTGCCCTTCCATCCGTACCGTCGTCAGTGGCGGCGATATCTGCGTAGCGGGCGAAAAATCACCGAAACCGACGACGGAAACATCGTCGGGAATGCGATAGCCCTGCCCCAGTAACTCCGAAACCACAGTCAAAGCCAGGCCGTCATGGGCGCAGAAAAAGGCCGTTGGGTGTATGCCCTTCGCCTTAAGATCCCGGAAGGCTTCACCGAAGCCGATCTGCTCATCGAAGCGCAAGACATGCAGCGAAACGTCTTCGCAGCGCTCGGCGATCTCCCGCGCGCCGTAGAAGCGCTCGCGCCGGCCACGGAAACCGGGCGTGCCGTTGACATAGACGATCGACCGATGGCCGAGTTCGATAAGATATTGCAGCACCGCCTGCCCCGCCTCATGATCGGTCCCGGTGACCTGATCAGCCTGCTCCAGCGGATCGACCCAGCCAAAACGCACGACAGGGATTCCGGTTGCCGTCGCCGCCACGATCGCCTCGCGGTCATGCGGACCGACGAGCAAAAGCCCGGCACAGGAATGTGCCAGCTCTTCCAGCTGGCCGGGGCTATGGGTCCAGCGGATACGCAGCGCCATGCCCAGCCGATGCGCCTCGCGCTGCAGGCCGTTCTGAACCTGCATGTAGAGCTCACTGTTGACGGCATCGAGATCGTGGAAAACGACGGCAATATCACTCGTCAGCGACTGGCCTGCAGGACGTGTATAACCCAACCGTTCGGCGGTGGCGCGGATCAGCGCACGCGTCTCGTCGCTGACGCCGCTCTTGCCTGCCAGCGAGCGCGAGACCGCATACTTCGAGAGGCCGACCTCCCGCGCGATCGTCTGTAAGGTAACTCGCCCCCTGCTTCCCACTTTCCACCTCGATGTTTCATCCGGAATTGAGGCGTTTCGCTACACCGCCCATACCGGAATTGCAAATTCTCGCACTAACAAAACATAACGCTTTACCTAACAATATCCAAATGTATTCTTTCCGTTATCCCAACCTGAAAGCAAAAATAACGATAAGGGTTGCGGATTTTTGGAGGAGAACCCTATGATCAAGCTGAAACGTCGTGCGTTTCTGGCCGGGACTTCGGCCGTTCTGATCTTGCCGGCCCTGCCGGCTTTCGCCGCCGACTACAAGGAAGCGGCCATTCTGAAAGACAAGGTTTCAAGCGGCGCGTTACCGGCCCTGAAGGATCGGCTGCCGGAAAATCCGCTCGTCGTCAAACCGGTCGAAAGTGTCGGCAAGCATGGCGGCGACTGGAATATGGCGCTCGTCGGCGGCGGCTCGCTGTCCATGCTGTTCCGCTATCAGGCCTATGAACCACTGCTGCGCTACACGCCCGACTGGTCCGGCGTGACGCTGAACGTTGCCGAAGCCTTCGACGGCAATGCAGATTCCACGGAATATACCATCCGCCTGCGCAAAGGCATGAAGTGGTCGGACGGCCAGCCCTATACCACTGCCGACGTGAAATTCTGGTACGATACTATTCTCACGGACAAGCGGGTCGCCGTGAACGGCCAGGGTCACTGGAAGACATCAGGCAAGCCGGCCAAGCTCGAAATCGTCGACGAACAGACGTTTAAAGTTATCTTCGCGAAACCTAACGGTATGTTTCCGTTGCAGGTCGCCTGGGCCAATAGTGACCACACGACGCGCTGCCCCAAGCATTATCTCGAGCAGTTCCATATTGACTACAATCCGAAGGCCGACGAGCTCGCCAAACAGCGCGGCTTCGAGACCTGGATCGCCGCCTTCCAGTCCGCCTCCGGCTTCCAGGATGACAATGCCTTCTTCCTGAACTCCTCGAAGAAGCCCTGCCTGCACGCCTGGATGTTTACGACTGCGCCCGGCGAGAATACCGAACGCGCCGTTGCCGAACGCAACCCCTTCTACTGGAAGGTCGATACGGAGGGTAACCAGCTCCCCTATATGGATCGCATCGTCTATCAGATGGTCGCCGATCCGCAGGTGCTGCTTTTGAAGGTCATGCAGGGCGAGATCGACCTGATGGACCAGTACATCGCAACACCGAACAACAAGTCGGTGCTCTATGATGCGCGCGAGCAGGGCAAGTATGATTTCTACACGCTGACTTCGACCGAAGCCAACGTGATGAACTTCATCTTCAACCTCAACCACAATGACGAGACCAAGCGAAAACTCTTCCGGAACAAGGATTTCCGTGCAGCGCTCTCCATGGCGCTCGATCGCCAGTCACTGATCGACGCCGTGCTCGTCGGCCAGGGCGCCCCTGCCCAGCCATCGATCAAGCAGGGTGATCCGCTCTACAACGAGCAGCTCGCCACGCAGTTCACGAGCTACGACGTCGACAAGGCAAACGCCATGCTCGACACGATCATCCCGAAACGCGACGACCAGAACTTCCGTCTGGACGACCAGGGCCGCCGCCTGACGGTGATCTTCGAAATCGACCAGGCACGCGCCGTCTTCCTCGACCTCTTCCAGCTGGTCATCCCGATGTTCCAGGCAGTCGGCATCGATGCGCAGATGCGCACTATGGACCGCTCGCTCTGGGAAACCCGCGTCCGCCAAGGCCGCGATTTCGATGCGACGGCCCACCAGTTCGGTGCGAACGGCGGCGTCGCTGCCATGCTCGACCCGCGCTACTACGTGCCGACGGATTCGAACGCCATGTACGCTCCGGCCTGGCAGCTCTGGTATCTCGACCGCAACAACGCCAATGCGGAAGAGCCCCCGGAAGAGACGAAGAAGCTGCTCGAGCTCTACGACAAGCTGAAGGCGACCTCCGATCCCGCCGGCCAGCAGGAGATCATGAAACAGATCCTGCAGGGTGCTGCCGACAACTTCTATGTCTTCGGCATTTCCCAACCACCGGATGGCTACGGCGTCGTCAAGAACAACATGAAGAACATCACCAAGACCATGCCGAATTCCTTCGGCTGGCCGACCCCCGCTCCCACCATGCCGGAGCAGTTCTACAAGGTCTGATGACCTGCAAAATGATGACGCATTCAAGGCGCCGGCTTTATCGGCCGGCGCCAAGGCCCCTCTTTTGCCAATGATTGGATGAAGACGATGCTCGACGCCAGAAGACAGAATACCGACACGCTGCGCACGCCGGACTGGTTCAAGACCGCAACGCGCTGGACCCAGCTCACCTTCGTGGAAGACGATCCGGAAAAATACGATCCGGCCTTCTGGGTCGATGTCTTCAAGCGTACGAAATCGAATGCCGTCTGCCTCAGCGCCGGCGGCTACATCGCCTATTATCCGAGCGAAGTCCCTTATCATTACGTCAGCAAATATCTTGGTGATAAGGATATATTCGGCGCGCTGGTCGATGCCGCCCGCAAGCTCGACATGCATGTCATGGCGCGAGTCGATCCGCACGCCATCCATGACGATGCCGCCAAAGCCCATCCCGAATGGGTGATGATCAATGCCGATGGTACGCCGCGCCGTCACTGGGCCTATCCCGATGTCTGGGTCACCAATGCCTATGGCGACTACAACACCGTCTTCATGCCCGAAGTCGTCAAGGAAATCGTCCGCCAATACGATATCGATGCCGTCTTCGCCAATCGCTGGCAGGGCCACGGCGTCGACTATAGCGAAGACAGCGCACGCCGTTTCAAGGATATGTTCGGCCACGCCCTGCCGAAAAAGGCGGATGCTGATGATCCCGCCTGGCAGGCCTGGCTGCAATGGCGCCGCCGCGTGCTGACTGACATGATCGCCCAGTGGGACGATGCGGTCAAAGCGATCCGCCCGCATGCGAGCTTCATCCCGAATATGGGCGGCGCTTCACTGATGGAATTCGACCTTTCGGTCATCGCCAAACATTGCCCCTTCCTCGTTGTCGATCATCAGGGCCGCAAGGGTCTCGAACTCGGCTGGTCTGCCGGCCGCAACGGCAAGCGCATCCGCGCCACCTTCCCCGATCGCCCGGTCGTGCTCATCACGTCGATCGGCCCGGAAGAAGAATATCGCTGGAAGGATGCCGTCACCTCCGGCGAGGAAATGCAGCTCTGGATCAATGACGGCACGGCCCATGGCCTCTATGCCTGGTTCACCAAGTTCAACGGCGTCGTGCCGGATAAGCGCTGGGTAGAACCGGTCGCCGACGCCTTTGCACTGCAGGCAGCCGTCGAGCCGGTTCTCGAAAGTATGCAGCCGACAGCCGAAATCGCCGTCGTTGATCCTTCGACCACCCTTCGCCACTGGGCGCCGGAAGAACGGCACAATGCCGAGAAGCACGATCTCGGTTTCTACCACGCGCTCGTCGAAGCCCGCCTGCCCTTCGAGCTTCTCTCGGATCAGGTTCTGACCAAGGAAAATCTCGACCGTTTCAAGGTAATCATCCTCGCCAACGCTTCCTGCCTTTCGGATGCGCAGAACGAGGCGATCCGCGCCTATGTCGAACGTGGCGGCAGCGTCGTCGCTTCCTACGAAACCTCACTCCGTGATGAATTCGGCAAGAAACGCAACGAATTCGGCCTTTCGGATGTACTGGGCGCCAAGTTCGTTTCCGGCCCGCGCGGTATTGTCAAGAACACCTATGTGGCACTGTCAGGCGATCATCCTGTCAACCAGGGCTATGAAGGCGCCGAGCGCATCATGGGCGGCACCCGCCTCATCCATGCCAACGCAACAGGCAATGCGACGACACCCTTCCTCTATGTGCCAGATTTCCCGGACCTGCCGATGGAGGAAGTCTATCCGCGCAAAGCTCCTGAAGGCGCCGGCGTGATCGCCCGCGAAACCGGCAAGGGCGGCCGCACGGTCTATATTCCCTGGAATATCGGCGAGATCTTCTGGGAAGTCTTCGCCGTCGACCACGGAAAGCTGATTGCCAATGCCGTCAACTGGGCGCTCGGCAAGACCTCGCGCGTCACGGTCGAAGGTCCCGGCGTCATCGATATGGCACTGCGCGACAGTGCCGAAGGTATCGCGGTCAGTCTCTTCAACCTCACCAACCCGATGATGATGAAGGGGCCGATACGCGAAAACTACCCTCTGGCGGCTCAGACGGTTTCAGTGGAAATTCCTCAGGGCAAGTCGGTCGCCAAGGCATGGCTCACCGTTACCGACCGCGCCGCAAACTTCAGCGTCAAGGATGGCCGCGCACAGGTGGAAGTGCCTGATATCGAGCGGCTGGAGGTTCTGCACCTCACCTGGAAATGAGGTGTCGAGACAAGGAGGAGGTTTTCGGCCTGGAGGGGCCGAAAGCGGATGGAGATCCGAAGGAAGCGCCTGACCGGGCGCTCTCAACGGGAGGAGAAACATTCCGATGCTTGGCTATATCTTCAAGCGCGTGCTCTACATGATCCCGACCCTGTTCGGCATGTCGCTGATCTCGTTCCTGATCATCCAGCTGCCGCCGGGTGATTACCTGACCTCGATGATCGCGACGATGAGCGACAGCGGCCAGGCTGTCGATCCGGCGCAGATCGAGCGGCTGAAAGAGATCTACGGCTTCGACGACCCCTTCTATATCCAGTATCTGAAGTGGATATGGGGCATTGTCAGCCGCGGCGATTTCGGCTGGTCCTTCGAGTGGAACCAGCCCGTCTCCGGTCTCATCTGGGCACGCATGGGTTCAACGCTGGTGATTTCACTCCTGAGCCTGCTCTTCGTCTGGGTCGTCGCCCTGCCGATCGGCATCTATTCGGCCGTACGGCGCCACTCGATCAGCGACCACGTCTTCACCTTCTTCGGCTTCATCGGCCTTGCGGTACCGAACTTCATCCTGGCGCTGACATTGATGTATGTCGCCTATCGCTACCTCGGCCAGAGCGTCGGCGGCCTCAACTCCCCCGAATTTGCCGAAGCACCCTGGAGCCTCGCCAAGGCAGGCGATTTCCTCGCCCATCTCTGGATCCCCATTATCATCATCGGCGCATCGGGCACCGCCGCCATGATTCGCATCCTGCGCGCCAACCTGACGGACGAGCTGCACAAGCCCTATGTCATCACCGCTCGCGCCAAGGGCCTGCCGGAATACAAGGTGATCCTCAAATATCCAGTGCGCATAGCGCTGAACCCCTTCGTCTCGGCGATCGGCTGGGTGCTACCCCATCTCGTCTCCGGCGTGACAATTACCGCCATCGTCCTGAACCTGCCGACCGCAGGTCCCCTGCTTTTCCGCGCGCTGGTCTCGCAGGACATGTATCTCGCCGGTAGCTTCATCCTGCTGCTCTCGGCACTCACCCTCGTCGGCATGCTCCTGTCGGACCTGCTGCTTGCGCTGCTCGATCCGCGCATCCGGTTCAATTGAGGAGGCGCCGATGACGCACGAAACATTCGGAACTCACACCGGCCCCTTGCATGTCGTCGCCGACGGCCCTTCGATCAGCCCGCTGAAACAGGGTAAGACGGTCTCGACAGCTGCCATCGGCCCATGGCGGTTGATCGCGGGCAAGCTGATCCGACAGAAGGTGGCAATGGTCGCCGGCGCGATCATCCTCTTCCTCTATCTCGTCGGCCTCTTCGCCGAGTTCCTGGCGCCTTCGCTGCCCGCGATCTCCAAGCCGCAATATACCTACGCCCCGCCGCAGGGTTTCAGCTTCTTCGTGGAGAAACCTGATGGTAGCTCGGAATTCAATTTCCATGTGAAGGGCTACAAGGTGGAGATCGACAAGGTGGCGCTCAGGCGCACTTTCGTGGTCGATGACACCAAGGTCGTACCGATCGGCTTCTTCGTCAAAGGCCCGGCCTACAAGCTCTGGGGCCTGATCCCGATGACCACGCGTTTCATCGGGCCGATCAACCTCAATGATCCTATGTACCTGCTCGGCGCTGACCGCCTCGGCCGCGACGTTCTCACCCGCCTGATCTACGGCACCCGCATTTCCATGTCGATCGGGCTCGTCGGCGTCGCCATGTCGCTTGTGCTCGGGGTCGTGCTCGGCTCCATCTCCGGCTTCTACGGCGGCTGGGTGGATACGCTGATCCAGCGCATCATCGAAGTTGTCAGCGCCATGCCGACCATCCCGCTGTGGCTTGGCCTTGCCGCGGCGATCCCGCTCACATGGTCGCCTGTCAACGTCTATTTCGTCATTACCATCATCGTCTCGCTGCTCGGCTGGACCAGTCTTGCCCGCGAAGTGCGCGGCCGCTTCCTGGCGCTGCGCAGCGAGGATTTCGTTACTGCCGCAAAGCTTGACGGCTCAAGCGAGGCGCGGCTGATCTTCCGCCATATCCTGCCGTCGCTGACGAGCCATATCCTCGCGGTCGTCACGCTCGCCGTACCGACGATGATCGTGGCCGAAACCTCGCTCTCCTTTCTCGGTATCGGCCTGAAACCGCCTGTTGTCAGCTGGGGCGTGCTGCTGCAAGACGCCCAGAACATCCGCACGGTCGCAACCGCGCCCTGGCTGCTGATCTGGCCGTCTCTGGCGGTGGTCGTTGCCGTCCTATCCTTCAACTTCTTCGGCGACGGCCTGCGCGATGCAGCCGATCCCTATGACAATTGAGGAGGAAGCCATGACCGATCTTCCCGATGACGTCGTCCTCTCGGTTGAAAACCTCTCGATCGATTTCCGGCTGCGCACGCATATCCTGCATGCCGTCGAGGATGTCAGTTTCCAGCTGAAGCGTGGGCAGACGCTCTGCCTCGTCGGCGAAAGCGGCTCAGGCAAGAGCGTGACTGCCCGCTCGCTGCTGCAGATCGTCGACAAGCCAGGCACGATCGTCGGCGGCCGCATCCTGCTGCGCAATGGCAGCGAGATCACCGATATCGCCACCCTTCAGCCCGGCAGCCGCGCCATGCGGGAAATCCGCGGCCGGCACATCGGCCTCATCTTCCAGGAGCCGATGAGCTCGCTCTCCCCGGTCCACACGATCGGTTCGCAGATCATTGAAGCGATCCGCCTGCACAGCAATCTCGACAAGAAGGCGGCGCGTGCCCGCATGGTCGATTTGCTGGGCCAGGTGGAAATTCCCAATCCCGACAAGATGGCCGACCGCTACACATTCGAATTCTCCGGCGGCATGCGCCAGCGCGCCATGATTGCCATGGCCCTTGCCGGCAATCCCGATATCCTGATCGCCGACGAGCCGACGACCGCTCTCGACGTGACGACACAGGCCGAAATCCTCGACCTCATCAAGCGCCTGCAGGTCGAGCGCGGCATGGCGATGTTGCTCATCACCCATGACATGGGCGTGGTGGCCGAAGTGGCGGACGAAGTTGCCGTCATGCGCTTCGGCCATATCGTCGAGCGCGGCCCGGTCGATGCCATCTACCACGCCGCCACTCATCCCTATACACGCCAGTTGCTGGCCTCGACAGTGAAGCTGACGCATCATGTCGAAGGCAGGCAGCCGGCAATCGCCCTGTCTTCGGAAGCGCCGAAACCGATCTTGTCGGTCCGCAATCTCGGAAAAACCTTTGGCTGGCACGGCAATACCAATACGCTGCGCGCGGTCGATGACGCCAATTTCGATCTCTATCCCGGGGAGAACCTCGGCATCGTCGGCGAAAGCGGTTCCGGTAAGACGACACTCGGCCGCCTGATCCTGCGCACCGTCGAGCCGACGACCGGCACTGTCCTCTACCGTGGCAAGGATGGCAGAGAGACCGATGTCACCAAGCTCGGCAAGAAGGAACTGCGCAACTTCCACCGCGAAGTCCGCCTCGTCTTCCAGGATCCTTTCGCCTCGCTCAACCCGCGGATGACCGTCAAGGAAGTGATCGCCGATCCACTCATCGTCAACGGCCTTGCCAAAGGCAAAGCGCTGGAAGATCGCGTTGCCGAACTGATGCGCCTCGTCGGCCTCGATCCGATGGGCATGGAGCGTTATCCGCACGCCTTTTCCGGCGGCCAGCGCCAGCGCATCGGCATCGCCCGCTCACTCGCGCTCGATCCGCGCATCATCATCGCCGATGAAGCGACCTCGGCGCTCGACGTCTCCATTCGCAGCCAGATCCTCGACCTGCTGCTCGACATCCGCCAGCGGCTGAACCTGAGCTTCATCTTCATCTCCCATGATATTTCCGTGGTACGCTATTTCTGCGACCGCGTGGCCGTCATGCATCGCGGCAAGATCGTCGAACTCGGCGAGGCCGAGCAGATCTGCACCGCACCGCAGGAAGCCTATACGAAGAGCCTCATTTCAGCCGTTCCCAATCCCGATCCCCGCGACAAGCGCATGCTGCACCGGCATCGTTTCGTCGCCCCCGCCAATGCCTGAGGATGTTCCAGTGCCGAAATTCTCCGCCAATCTTTCCTTTCTCTATCAGAACCTCGCCTTCCTCGATCGTTTCGCCGCCGCCGCCAAGGACGGTTTCGACGCGCTCGAATACCTCGGTCCCTATGCCGAACCGAAGGAAAAGGTCGCCGAGACCTTGAAGGCAAGCGGCCTGAAGCAGGCGCTCTTCAACGTGCCTTCCGGCGACTGGGCCGGCGGCGAACGTGGCATTGCCTGCCTGCCGGATCGTATCGAGGAGTTCCGCAACGGCATCTCGCTCGCCCTCGACTATGCCAAGGCGCTCGCCTGCCCGCAGGTCAACGTCATCTCAGGCCTGGTGCCCAGAGACGCTAATCTCGAAACGCTGGAAAAGGTGCTGGTCGAGAACCTGAAATATGCCGCTCAGCGCACTGCCGATGCCGGCGTGAAGCTCCTGATCGAGCCGATCAACCTGCGCGATATTCCCGGCTTCTTCCTGTCGACGACCAATCACGCGGAGCGCATCCTCGAAAAGGTCGGCTCCGACAATCTCTACATCCAGTATGATTTCTACCACATGCAGATCATGCAGGGCGATCTGATCCCGACCTTCACACGGCTGAAGGACAGGATTGCCCACGTGCAGATCGCCGACAATCCCGGCCGCAACGAACCCGGCACGGGCGAGATCAACTACAGCTTCATCCTCTCCGAACTCGACCGCCTCGGCTACGACGGCTGGGTCGGCTGCGAATACAAGCCGAAAGCCGGCACCAGTGAGGGCCTTGGCTGGATGAAACCCTATCGGAAGTGAGCGTGACATGAATATCGGTTTTATCGGACTGGGCGTCATGGGCCGCCCGATGGCGGAACACCTGATCGATGCCGGCCATACGCTGCATCTGAGCCGTGTGAAGGAAGCCTCCCAGCATCTCGTCACCAAGGGCGGCAAGGCCGCTCATAGCGCCAAGGCCGTCGCGGAAGCCTCCGATATCATCATCCTGATGCTGCCGGATACGCCCGATGTCGAAGCCGTTCTCTTCGGAGAAAACGGTGTGGCCTCGGGCCTTTCCTCGGGCAAGCTGGTCATCGACATGAGCTCGATTTCCCCCGTCGCCACCAAGGGGTTCGCCAAACGCATCGAAGCGCTTGACTGCGATTATGTCGATGCACCGGTTTCCGGTGGTGAGGTCGGCGCCAAGGCGGCCTCGCTGACGATCATGGTCGGCGGCAAGGAAGCAGCTTTCGAGCGCGCCCGGCCGCTCTTCGAAAAGATGGGCAAGAACATCACACTCGTCGGCAGCGTCGGTGACGGTCAGACGGCCAAGGTCGCCAACCAGATCATCGTCGGTCTCACTATCGAGGCGGTCTCCGAAGCCCTGCTCTTTGCCAAACGTGCCGGCGCCGATCCTGCCAAGGTGCGCGCCGCCCTGATGGGTGGCTTTGCCGCCTCGCGCATTCTCGAAGTGCATGGCGAACGCATGGTCAAGGAAACTTTCGAACCGGGCTTCCGCATCCGCCTGCACCGCAAGGACATGACGCTCGCGGTTGACGCCGCCCGCGCGCTCGATCTATCGCTGCCGAACACGGCGGCCACCCAGCAGCTCATGAATGCCGCTGTTGCCAATGGCGATGGTGAACGCGACCATTCCGCCCTTATCCGCACGCTCGAGCTCCTCGCCGGAGGGCCGCGCTAGATCAAGACCACCTAGAACACCCGGACGACATCTTCGATTGCCTCCTGCCGGAGTCTTGTCTCCGGACGGCGAAGCCATGTCCGGACATCGATAGAAAAGGACAAGACAATGCTTAGAAACGATATCCAATTCCCTTTCGGCGCCGTCTATTTCCGCAAATCCAATCCGCCGCGCGACGATTGGGAACGCGACTATACGACCGCCGGCGAAGATGGCCTGAACATCTTCCGCCACTGGTTCATGTGGAGCGCGATCGAAGTGGCCCCCGGCGTCTACGACTGGGAAGAATATGACCGCCAGCTCGATCTTGCCGCCAAGAACGGTATCAAGACGATCATTGCCGAACTCATTCATGCTGTGCCCGACTGGGCGGTGCGCAAATATGCAGATGCCCTGCAGGTCAACGCCGATGGCACCAAGCTCGGCTCCTACATGGGAGTCTCAGCCGCAACCGGCGGCTTTTCCAACAATGGCGGCGGCGCCGGTGCGCTGACGCTGAACTGCCCGGAAGTGAAGGAAGCCGCCGGCAAGTTCCTGACTGCACTCGCCACCCGCTACAAGGACCATCCGGCGATCTACGGCTATGACGTCTGGAACGAGGTCAACTATTCCGCCGATGTCGATTACAGCAGCTATGCCAAGGCCGCCTTCCGCAAATGGCTGGAGAAGAAATACGGCAGCCTGAAAGTGCTCGCCAAGGCATGGCATCGCTACAGCTATGCCGAATGGGCCGATATCGAGCCGCCGGTCCACATGGCGCCCTACCCTGAATGCATCGACTGGCTGCAGTTCAAGCGCGACAATTTCTATGGCCAGATGCAGTGGCGCATCGACACGATCCGCGCCGTCGATCAGAAAAACGTCATTGCCGCGCACGGCATATCAGGCGCGATCCCCAACATGGCCGCCAATGGCTGCGATGACTGGCTTGCCGCCTCCAAGGTAGAAATCTACGGCTTCACATGGATCCAGGCCCGTAAGGGCACCGAGCCCTGGAAGACCTGGTACGGTGTCGACATCAATCGCGCCGCTGCCCGCGGCAAGCCCTTCTGGCACGCCGAGCGTCAGGGCGGCCCGCTCTGGCTGCAGCCGCAGGTGATCGGCCGCGACAAGGAAGACGGTCGCGTCGCCGAGCCCGAGGATATCCGCATCTGGAGCATGACCTCCTTTGCCGGCGGCGCCCGCGGCGTCCTCAATCTGCGCTGGCGCCCGCTGCTCGACGGCCCCCTCTTCGGCGCCTTCGGCGCCTATGGCATGGACGGCAGCCGCACGCCGCGCTCCGACCTGCAGAGCGCCATGGCGAAATGGGCGAACGACCCGGCGCAGAAGACACTCTGGGACGCAAAGCCGGTGCGAGGCGAAGTCGGCATTCTCGTCGTCCCCGAAACGCAGGAATGGGATTACCTGCTGAATTACGACCGCAAGGAAAAGCCCTATCCCGAGGCCATGTGGGGCGCCTATCGCGCCTTCCTCGGTCAGGGCCTGCAGCCGGACTGGGTGCATATCGATGATATCGACGCCTATGACTTTCTCTATTTCCCCTACCCGATCATGTTTACTGCCGAACAGGCGGCGCGCCTGAAAACCTGGGTGGAAAAGGGCGGCACACTGATATCAGAAGCCTGCCCTGGTTATTTCGGCGACCGCGGCCATGTCGGCCAGGTACAGCCGAATATGGGGCTCGATGAAGTGTTCGGTGCGCGTGAGGAGGAAGTGGAATTCATGCCCGATATCGGCGACCGCATCCACTTCAAGTTCGACGACCTGGCCGTCGATGGCGGCGGTCTGCTGCAGTCCTATCGCCTGACCGGCGGCACCGGCCGTGGCACGTTCGATGGCGGACGGCTTGCCATCGTCGAAAACCGCTTCGGAAAGGGCCGCACCCTGCTGATCGGCACCAATCCCTCGGTCGCCTTCTATCGCACCGATGGCAAGGCCAATGCTGCCTTCTTCGCCGAACTGGTGAAATGGAGCGGCAGGACGCGCCATGCGACGCTTTCCAATGATGCGGTCTTCGCCCGTATCCACAAGGGCGAAAAGGGCAGCTTCCTCTGGCTGGTCAATCCGACACGCAAGGCCCAGACGACCACGGTCAGCCTCGCGGACGGAAAACTGTCAGGCAACAAGCCCGCCTGGCCGGTAAACCACGCCTATGATGCTGGCCGCCTCGAAGTGCCGGCTCGCGATGTCCTGATCCTGCCGCTGGCCTGATCAGCGAGCGACAAGCTGCTCGACCCAGCCGCCTTGCGAAAGCGCGGCGCGGTCGAGTTCGCTTTCGATGCGACCGGCCTGCATCAGCACGGCCCGGTCGCACATATGCGCGACGACGCCGGGATCGTGGCTGACGAGCACGAAGGTCATCCCATGCGAAGCCTTCAAGTCGTTCAGCAGGTTCAGGATTTCGGCCTGCACCGAGACATCGAGCGCCGAGGTGGGCTCATCGAGCAACAGCAGCTTCGGCTTCAAAAGCAGCGCGCGGGCAATCGCCACGCGCTGTCGCTGCCCGCCGGAAAGTTGGTGCGGATAGCGCCCGGCGGCAGCGGCCGGCAGGCCGACCTGATCCAGCGCGATGCGCACCTCATCCTCGACATTGCGGTTGCCGCGCAGCGCCATCGGCTCGCCGAGAATGCGGGAAATGCGATGGCGCGGATGCAGCGAGGAATATGGATCCTGAAACACCATCTGGATATTGGAGCGCAGTGCGCCGGTAATCTTATGCCCCGGTTGCAGCGCCTCGTCGAAGACCGTGATGGAGCCCCGCCAATTGGTGTTCAGCCCGGCAACAGCACGCAGCGCCGTCGTCTTGCCGCAGCCGGAGGGGCCGATCAGCCCGAACGTCTCGCCCGGGGCAACCTCGAAGCTGACGCCACGCACGGCGGTAAAACCCTTGCCGCCGCTCTGAAAAGTCACGGAAAGATCGGAAACGGAGAGCGCGCTCATGTCTGGTCTCCATAAACCGGCAGCCGCGTCCCATAAGTCGCAGCCGAAGGCCGCGCCGCCCAGAGCGCCCGCGTATAATCCGATTTGGCATTGGCAAGATCGGCAGACGCCATCTGCTCCTCAATCATGCCGTGCCTCATGACCATGACGCGATCGGCATAACGCGAAACCTGCTGCAGATCATGGCTGATGAGCAGCAACCCCATGCCGAGCTCTTCGGTCAGCAACCGCAGCAGCGTCAGGATCTGGTCCTGCAGGCCACGGTCGAGCGCCGAAGTCGGCTCGTCGGCGATCAGCAGTTTCGGCCGGTTGATCAGCATGGCCGCGATCATTACCCGCTGCCCCATGCCTCCCGAGAGAGAAGCGGGATAGCTGGAATAGATCCGCTTCGGATCGGGAAGACCGACCTTGTCCAGCATATCGAGCGCCCGCTCGCGCCGTTCGCCAGCCGAGAGTTTCGTGTGCAGAAGCAGCGCCTCTTCGACCTGCCGGCCAACCTTATGGGCCGGATTCAGCGAATATTTCGGATCCTGCAGGATCAGCCCGAGACCACTACCGCGCAATCTGTTCCACCCGGATGCGGACAGCGTGGTCAGCTCCTGCCTGTCGAAGGCGAGACGCTTGGCTCTCACCTCCGCCCGGCGCGGCAACAACCCCATGATCGCCCGACCCGTCATCGACTTGCCGGAGCCGGATTCACCAACCAGCGCCACGACCTCGCGCCCGACCGAGAAGGAAATGCCATCGACGACACGCACCGGCCCTGCCTCTGATGGGAAGGCAATCGACAGATCCTCGACGGAAAGCAGCGGCTCAGTCATGGCGCGGATCCAGGATATCGCGCAGGCCATCGGCCAGCAGATTGAGGGCGAAGGACGTGATCAGGATGGCAAAGCCCGGCACAGCCGCCACCCACCATTGATCGAAAATCACCTGCGTGCCCTCCGACACCATCGAGCCCCATTCCGCCGTCGGCGGACGCACGCCGAGGCCGAGGAAACCGAGGCCAGCGGCAGCAAGGATGATGCCCGAGAGATCAAGCGCCAGACGGATGATCGCCGAAGGCAGTACCAGCGGCAGGATATGCCCCCAGAGCAACCGCACGCCCCGAATGCCGACCATCTCGGCCGCCGCCAGATAATCGCTGCGTCGCAACGCCGCCGTCTCGACACGGGCCTGGCGCGCATAAGCGGGCCAGCTCGTCAGCGCCAGTGCCAGCGCGCCATTGATCAGTCCCGGCCCCATGATGGCGACGAAGGCGAAGGCGAGCAGAAGCCGCGGAAAGGACATGACGATATCGGTGAAGCGCATCAACACCCGCTCGGTGATGCCGCCGAAGAAGCCCGAGAGGATGCCGACGAGAATGCCGAGCGGCGCCATCAGCAGCACGACGACGAGCACCAGCAGCAACGTCGGCCGCGCGCCATAGATGATGCGTGACAGGATATCCCGGCCGAAACCATCGGTGCCAAACCAGTGCGCAGCATCAGGCGGCATCAGGCGATTGGCCGTTTCCTGCAGGTTCGGATCATAGGGCGCAATCAGCGGCGCCAGTAGCGCCAGTGCCAGAATGAAAAGCACGACCACACTGCCCACCGCAGCCGAAGGTGAGCGCAGCACGCGACGCAGGAAGGATGGACCGCCGAGCGGCGCCTGGACGATCGCACTCATCGCTTCCTCCCCGATTCCAGCCGTGCCACGCCAAGATCGGTCAGCGCGTTGAGAAGCACGAAGGAGGCACCGACGACCAGCGTCGCGCCAAGGATTGCCGGCATGTCGCCGGCAAACATCGCCGTGGTCAGATACCGGCCGATACCCGGCCAGGCAAAGACGGTCTCGGTTAGTACGGCGCCTTCCAGCAGGCTTGCATAGGAAAGGGCAATCACTGTCAGCAGCGTCCCGGAAATATTCGGCAGGATATGGACGAAGACGATACGGCGAAGGCTCGCGCCCTTGGCGCGCGCCGTCGTCACATATTCCTGCCCGAGTTCGGTGAGGATCGCGGCGCGCGTCAGCCGCGAAATCGCGGCGAGAGCATGGAGGGCCAGCACGATCGCCGGCAACGCCAGATGCGCCAGCGCGTCGCGAAAGGCACCCGCCTTGCCCGATATCCAGGTATCGACAAGCGCAAAGCCGGTGACCGATTTGACCGTATATTGAAAGACGACATCCGCCCTGCCCGGCCCCGGCGCCCAGTGCAGCCGCGCGTAGAACAGCAGCAACATCAACAGGCCAAGCCAGAAGATCGGCACGGAATAGCCAAAGAGAGACACGAAACGGGCAAGCCCGTCCACCCATGTCCCCTGCCGCATGGCGGCGGTGACACCGAGCGCAAGACCGATGACCGCGCCGAGAATGATCGCCGCCGTCGCAAGCTCTATCGTTGCCGGGAATGTGCGGGCGATATCGTTTGCGACGGGTTGACCGGTCGAAATCGACTGACCGAAATTCCCCGAGAGCGCCGTCTCGACATAACGGAAAAACTGCACCGGCAGCGGCTGATCGAGCCCAAGTTCGAGGCGCGCCTGTTCATAGGTCGACTGGCTGGCATGATCGCCGACGAGCTGCAGCGCCGGATCGATCGGCGATAACCGCGTCATCGCGAAGGTCACCAGCGCCAACCCGAAGAGCGTCAGCGCGAAGGACCACAGCCACTTCGAAAGCGGCCAAACGAACGACAACTCCCGCCAGCTGTTGCGCTGGCGGGAGTTGGTCATGTCGGCATTGTCAGTCGTTGCCGTTTGCGGCACTTATTTTGCTACCTTGTCGTAATAGACCTGGTCTGCGTTCAGACCCTGCGCATAGTTCTTCACCTTGTCGCTTAGCACGACCTGGTCATTGCCTTGAAGCATGAAAACGAAGGGCGAGCTTGCCTGGATCTTCTTCTGCAGATCCTGGTAAAGCGCAGCGCGCTTGGCGGCATCCTGTTCCTTCACCGCGGCAAGCGTTTCGTCGGTCAGTTCCGGGATCACCCAGCCAGCCTGCTTGGCAACGGTATTGGCCGAGTTGTCCTTGTTGATCGCGAAGGCGCTGGCGTTGGAATGGGCGTCGAAATAATCCGGGATCCAGTAGCGCAGCGTCATCTCGAATTTGCCGGCGCGGCCGCGGGCATAGATGTCGCTGGCAACACCCGGCTGAATGTCGAGCGTGATGCCAGCCTGAGCGAAGGTCGACTGCAGCGACTGGGCGATCGACAGGAACGGCTGGTCGTTGAAGACGATGAATTCGATCTTGAACGGCGTCTTGATACCAGCGTCCGCAAGGATCTTCTTTGCCTTCTCGACATCGAGCTTGAAAGGCGTGTCGCTGAGCGCACCAGGGAAGCCGTTCGGCAGGAAGGCCTGGTGAACGCTGCTCTGGCCACGCAGCAGGTTCTTGGTGATGCCGTCATAATCGACGAGGTAACGTGCCGCTTCCCATAAGGCGGGGTTGCCGAGCGTCGGGTTCGCCTTGCTGTTCAGCAGGATATAGTCCTGGCGGGCGGAAGGAACGGAGAGCACCTTGACGCCGCTCTTGTCCTTCAGCGCTTCGATCTGGTCGGCGGACAGGCCACGGGCGATATCGGCATCGCCCTGCTCGACGAGCAGGCGGCGGGCGCCGACGTCAGGCACATTGCGGATGATGACGCTTTCGAGCGTCGGCTTGTCGGAAGAATTGGCATTGGCCTGCAGCACCAGCGCCTCATGCGGCGTGTAGGTAGCGATCGTGTAAGCGCCGCTGCCGGCCGAATTGGTCTTTAGCCAACCATTGCCGAAATCGTTGTCCTTGGCCTGCGGCGAAACCGTTTGCTCGTCGACGATGGAGGCAATCGGCGCCGTCAGGATCGAGAGCGCGAAGCCAGAGCCAACATCGGCCGTCCAGGTGAGCTTGATATGCTTGTCGTCAACCTTGGTGATCGCAGCATCGACATTGTCGGCCTTCCAGCCGAGTTCGTTGAGGATGAAGGCCGGCGACTTGTTGAGCTTCACGGCGCGCGTCAACGAGAAGATCACGTCTTCGGGGCGAACCGGATTGCCGGACGCGAACTTGGCATCAGAAAGCGCGAACGTCAGGCTCTTGCCATCGCTGCCGGCTTCCCAGCTAGCGGCAAGTGCAGCCTCGATCTTCGTGCCGTCATCGCGGTTGGACTGCACGAGGCGCTGATAGATATTGTTGAAGGACTGGACGGTCGTCAGCTCGAAGCCTTCGGCCGGGTCGAAGCTGACGGCATCGTCGATCGACTGGGCAACGACGAGCACGTTCGGCGGCGTTTCGGCGTGAACGACCGGCGCGCTGAATGCCAGCGCCAGGCTGAAGACAGTGCCGAGCAGCTTGGCGCGGCTGGTGATGATGGACATGGAAAACTCCCCTCGGGTGATGAAAAAGTCAGTTGGCGCCTTCGGCGAAAGCCTTAAGCTCGGGATCGAAATCGACCTCGACAACATTGATGTAGACGGCAGTGGCAATCATGATACCGGCAAAGGCGACGAGATCGACGAGCACCTTGGTGTCGTAGCGCGCCTTCAATTCGGCCCAGATATCGGCAGGAATGGCCTTGGAATCGGCGACAACAGCCGTGCCAAAACGTTTAAGCAGCGATTCCGTTTCGCTGAGTTCGAGAGCATCCGGGTTGAACCCGGTCTTGATCAGCGCTCGGCGAAAGAAGGTGATGGCGATATCGGACTTCAGCGCCTTGGAGATCGAATGCGAGAAGATCCATATCTCGCGATCGCTGATGGCGGGATTGAGCTCGGCCCGGAGCGTGAACCACTCGGCATAGATACGGTGGGCTTCCGGCGAATGCAGCAAGGTCCGCTTCATGTTGGTCATGTTGCCCCGAACGCGCACTTCCTCGTCATGCGCTGCGCGAATCTCTTCGGAAGCGGTGTCGTAATCGATGTAGGGAAGCTGGCTCATGCGAATTGCTCTTTCTTTGTGCGATAAAGGCTAGCGGGATGGCGAGATATTGTGCAGTCCATATTCATCCAGCTTTCCCGCCTTTTGACGAAAAATATTCCGCAGAACGTTACCGGGAAAAACGAACTTTTCGTCACAGATATATCAGCATTCCTTATTGGGCGTTCTTGACATCAGCGCGCACAAACGACACGATGAAACCGGTTTCAATCGTACATAAGGGAGTGATCGTGCGGTTCGACCTTTCGATCCTCTTGCCCCATCTGGGCTTTCTCGGTCAAGGCGCGCTGCTGACAGCAGAAGCTTGTGCTCTGGCATTGATCGGCAGCGTCATCATGGGCGCTTTCGTCGCCATCGCGCGCACGTCTTCATCCACCCTTCTGCGCCGGATTTCCTTCGTCTACGTGGATATCTTCCGCAACGTGCCTTTCATCGTGCAGCTGTTCTTCTTTTATTACGGCCTGCCGGAGATCGGCATCTATATCGATGCCTTCACCACGGGTGTCGTTGCGCTGTCGATTGCCGGCGGCGCCTATGCCTCCGACGTTATCCGCGCCGGCATTCTGGCGATCGATCCCGGCATCATCGAAGCCGCAGAAGTAAGCGGCCTGTCCCGCCGGGTGACCTTCACCAAGATCGTACTGCCGATCGCGCTTAGAACCTCCGTTCGCCCGCTCGGCTCGGTGCTGATCAACATGGTCCTGACCTCCTCGATCCTCTCGACCATCACGCTTAACGAGCTCACCGGCTCGGCCCAGATCGTCGTCTCGCAGACTTACCGGCCCTTCGAAGTCTATGTCGTGCTGCTGGTCGTCTATGCCGTGCTGACCTATCTCGTTTCGCTCGGCATCGCCCTCCTCCACCGCCGCCTGAACCGCGACATGATGGAGGCCGTAGCCTGATGCGTTTCTCCGATTTCACACCATTCGACATCTGGCTGCTGCTACAGGGCCTCGGCGTCAGCCTCGGCCTGTTCTTCTCGACTTCGCTGATCGGCCTGCTGATCGGCACGCTCTGGGCCGTTTGCCGCTTCTATCGCGTGCCGGTGCTGACATCAGTCATCACCTTCTTCGCCGAACTCCTGAAGAACTCGCCCGTGCTGGTGCAGCTCTTCCTTGTCTTCTTCGGCCTGCCCGGCCTCTTCCATATCCGCATCACACCGACAACGGCCGCGATGATCACGCTGTCTGCCAATTCGGCGGCCTTCGTCTATGTCATCGCGGTCTCGGCAATCGAATCCATCGGCCGCGACCAGATCGAGGCCGCCCGCGTCTTCGGCCTCACCCGCTGGCAGGTGCTGCGCCATGTCGTGGCGCCGCAGGCCATGGCCTTCGCCATCGGCCCGCTGACGGCCCTGCTCGTCAACCAGCTGCAGGTCACCTCGCTGATCTCGGTCATCGGCGTCGTCGATCTCACCAAGATCGGCAACATCCTCAACCTGCGCACCCTAAAACCCTTCATCGTCTGGACGGTGGTCGGCCTGCTTTATTACGCCTGCGCCAAGCTGCTCGCATGGCTCGGCGCCCGCTTCGAAAACCGCCTCAGGGCGCATGCCGCCTGGAGAGGGCTCTGATATGCTCAAAGTAGAAAACGTCAAAAAGGCCTTCGGTCCGGTCACCGTCCTCGACGGCGTCAACCTCACCATCAAGCCCGGCGAGGTCGTCTCGATTCTCGGCTCATCCGGTTCCGGCAAATCGACGCTGATCCGCTGCATCAACGGCCTGGAAAAATTGAACGGCGGCAGCATTACCGTCGACAATTTCGACGTCAGCAAGCCGAAGGATCTGGCGGAAGCGCGCAAACGGTCGGGCACCGTCTTCCAGCTTTTCAATCTCTATCCGCACATGACTGTGCTCGGAAACATCACGCTGGCGCCGATCGAAGTGCTGAAGAAGCCACGTGCGGAAGCCGAAGCCACCGCCCGCGCCCTCTTGAAGTCCGTCGGTCTCGGTGACCGTGCCGATGCCTACCCCGCTCAGCTTTCAGGCGGTCAGCGCCAGCGCGTGGGCATCTGCCGTGCGCTCGCCATGCAGCCGCGCTATCTGTTGCTCGATGAGGTGACCAGCGCGCTCGACCCGGAAATGACGGCGGAAGTGCTCGATATCCTCGCCAAGCTCGCGAGCGAAGGCACGACCATGCTTTTCGTCACCCACGAGATCGAATTCGCGCGGCAGATTTCCAATCGCATCGTCTTCCTCGACAAGGGAAAGCTGCTCGTCGACCTGCCGACCGCCGATTTCTTCGCTACCGAAGGCGGCATGTCACATCAGCGTATCGCCCAGTTCCTGTCCAAAATGCGCAAAGATTAGAGGTATTCATGCTGCTCTTGGCCAATAAAGAAGCCTGGCCCGGTTTCCCGACGACGGTGCAGATGTTGCGCGAGGGTGCCATCAGCCTCGATGCCATGGTTGCCGGCATCAGCAAGGTGGAAAGCGAAGTCAAGGTGCGCAGCGTCGGTTACGGCGGCTGGCCCAATATGCTCGGCAATATGGAACTCGACGGCGCCGTCATGGACGGCAACACCCGCGATGTCGGCACTGTCGGCGCCGTGCCAAACACGCTACCGGTCGCCCGCCTCGCCCATGAGGTGATGAAGCGCCTGCCGCACGTCATGCTCACCGGCGACGGTGCCCGTCGCTTTGCCAGTGAAATCGGTTTCTCCGAAGACGACGTGCTGTTCGAAGACAGCAAGCGCGTCTGGTGGGAACGGCTGGAAAAGGAGCTTTCGCCGGAGGAACTGGCGAAATTCCCCAATATTCCGCTGGCCCCGCTGAGCCGCACCATCACCGATCCCGAGCGCGTGCGCGACACCACCGTCTTCCTGTCGGCTGATCCGGCGCGCGGCATCCACGCTGCGACGTCCACCTCGGGTTGGGCCTGGAAATATCCCGGCCGCCTCGGCGACAGTCCCATTCCCGGCGCCGGCTTCTATGCCGATAGCCGTTATGGCGCAGCCGCCTGCACCCATACCGGCGAGATGACCATGCGTTGCTCGACTGCGCGCACGGTCGTCCTGGCGCTCAAATTCGGCTATTCGCTTTCCGACGCGGTTAAGCTCGCCGTCGAGGAGCTCAAGGAATTATCCTCCGGTTTCCTGGCCGGCGTGGTCATCCATGCCGTCGATGCCAAGGGCAACCATGAGGTCGTGAATTTCAGATGCGAGGGCGAGATCCGCTACTGGCTCTGGGAGGACTCGATGCCCGAACCGGAGCTTCGGGCAGCGAAACAGGCATAATCAAGAAGAGGGAAATGGAACCATGAAACGCATTCTCACAGCCATTGCCGCGCTGGCCATCGTTGCCGGCTCTGCGCTTCCGTCCTTTGCCGGCATGATCGACGATATCCGCTCGCGCGGCGTCGTGCACATCGGCGTATCGCTCGGCGGCGAGCCGATCGGCTTCCGCGACGCGCAGAATAACCCTGTTGGTTATGACGTCGACGTCGCCAATCGCCTGGCCGAAAAGCTTGGCGTACCGGTCGAATTTACCGACGTCTCCGGCGACGCCCGCATCTCCATGCTCGTTTCCGGCCAGATCGACGTGGCGATCGCCAATACTTCGGCCACGCTCGAGCGCGCCAAGGTCGTTAACTTCTCGATCCCCTATAATCGCGCCGGCCTGCGTGTCATCGTCCAGAAAGACTCCGGTATCAAGGAATTGAAGGATCTCGCTGGCAAGAAGGTCGTCGTCGGCCGCGGCACAACGGGCGAAACCTTCCTGAAGACGGCCGTGCCGGATGCGCAGCTCGTCTATGTCGACCAGTTCGCACCTGACGGCGTTCTGCAGCTTCAGCAGAAGCGCGTCGATGCGGCGATCGAAGACTCTTCGCTGCTCGACTACCTCGCTACCAAGAACCCGACGCTGGTCACCCTTGCTGGCCTCTATTCCAACGACCCGATCGGCATCGCCGTTGCCAAGGGCGATCCGGAATTCGTCCGCTGGCTCGACATGTTCGTCTCCGACTACATCCAGTCGGGTGCGTATGAAGCCAACTACAAGAAGTGGTGGGGCGCCGAAGCCAACCCGCCGGCTCTGAACCCGCAGTGGTAAGCTGATCCTGACAGGCCGCCTCCGGGCGGCCTGTTTGCCATCAGGCAGTCAGGCGCGGAAAGAAGGTCGTCGGCACGATGACCGGCGGCTGGTTGGGCCGAAAAGTGCCGGGGTTGGCGATGAAATCCACCATCTGCTCCACGTAGACGCCCTTGTCGTAGCCGATCGAGGAAATCGGATAGGCATCGAAATCGGTGAGCGACAGGTTGTCGAAGCCGTACAGACGAAAGCGCGTCGGCCGGTTGGCGGGAAAGTCGACGCGGCAGACATCGAGAATACCCATGGCCATCGCATCCGACGTGCAGAAGATCGCATCGGGGCAATCGGCCCCGGTCAAGACCGCAGCCGCAGCATGCCCGCTCTCATAGGAGTAGTCGCCTTGCACCGTCCGCCCCAGCTCTATGCCGTTTTCAGCGAAAGCCTGCCTGTAGAAGCCGATGCGTGCCTGCTCCACCGGCGAGGACGAACGACCGGTCACGAGCCCCGCCCGCTTCACACCCTTCGTTGCGGCATCGGCGACGGCTTCAGCAATTCCACTGCCTTCATCGGGAATGACGACTGGCGAAAGGTCGTCATGCAGGCCGTTCAACATGATAACCAGATCGGAACGAAACATGCGCCGCACGGTGGCAGCATCCGCAAAATCCGAAAACACGAGCGCCGCATCGACGTGATAGGCAACGCCATTGCGCAGAAATTCCTCGACGCGGGCCACCGAACCGATGCGGATCATGATGACCTGCTTGCCGATCGATTGGATCTGGTCCAGCAGCCGGTCGAAAAGATCGAGGTCCGAGAGATCGTGGATGTGGTTGACGACAACGGCGACGAGGTTGACCGTTTTGGTCGTCAGGCTCTGCGCCAGAAGGTTCGGCTTGTAGCCAAGCTGTGCAGCCGCCTCGACCACTCTTTCACGCTTATCGGCCGAAACCGGTCGCGGCTCGGTGGAGAGCGCCCGGCTGGCGACCGCACGCGACACTCCGGCCAGCTTTGCAACATCGGCAATCGTCGGGGCGGCATCGCGGCCAATGTTTTGTGTCATGTTCGAGCGCTTTCCAACCTGTCATGGCGTGATAGCGCAGGGAAGCGCATCTTCGCTATCGGAAACTTGCGATCATCCACTTTCGTGGCATTGAAACCGATGCCACGATCCCTTTTCGCCTCAATGCCAGCCTGAATGGAGGAACTGTATGGCAATCACCCTATCACCCATAGCCCTGCCCGATTTTGGACCTGTGGCCGCCGAACAACCGCAGATTCCGGCGGCAACCTATGCCGCCCGCGCGGATGCCGCGCTGAAAGCTGCCGGTACCGACTGGCTCGTCGTCTATGCCGACCGCGAGCACTTCGGCAACATCATGTTCCTCTCCGGTTTCGAACCTCGCTTCGAAGAGGCCCTGCTATTGCTCGGCCCGAAGGGAAAGCGGGTGATTATCACGGGCAATGAATCCGAGAGCTATACGGTGCTTGCCCGCCTGCCGGGCATCGACGTGCTGCGAGCGCAGACCTTCAGCCTCATGGGCCAGGACCGCAGCCAAAACCCGCGCCTCTCCGACCGTCTGCGCGACGCCGGCATCGGCAAGGGCGACAGCATCGGCCTCATAGGCTGGAAGTATCTTTCGGCGGAGGAGGATGAGGATCATGCAAACTGCTTCTTCGTGCCCGACTTCATCGTCTCTGCGCTACGCCGCTTGGCCGGCAAGATCACCGATGCGACTGCCGTTCTCATGCATCCCGAGACCGGCTTGCGTGCCGTCGTCGATGTCGACCAGCTCGCCGCCTTCGAATGGGCTTCGGCCCGCTGCTCACGTGCTCTCTGGCGTGTCGTCTCAGGTGTTCGCGAAGGCGACAGCGAGTTCGAGGCACTCGGCAGACTGGGCTACCAAGGCGATCCGCTGAACCTGCACACCATGTTCGCGTCTGTCAGTTCTGGCGAGGCCATCGTCGGCCTGCGCAGCCCGACGGCACGGCGTCTGAAGAAGGGTGATGGCGTAACGACTGCCCTCGGTTACTGGGGCGCCCTCTCCTCCCGCGCCGGCCTGCTGACCGACCATGACGACGCCTTCCTGAAACCTGCCAAGGCCTATTTCGAAGCGCTGATCACCTGGTACGAGACGGCCGATATCGGCACGACTGGCAGCGATCTCTTCACATCCGTCACCGAAAAGCTGAAATCCGCCGGCCTGAACTCAGCGCTCAACCCCGGCCATCTCGGCAGCCACGAGGAATGGCTGCATTCGCCGGTCCGACCGGGCTCCACCGAACGCCTGCGCTCAGGCATGCCCTTCCAGGTCGACGTCATCCCCGTGCCCATGCCGGCCGGCTGGGCGCTCAACTGCGAGGATGCGGTCGCCTTTGCCGATGCAGAGCTTCGTGAGGCAATCCGCACGAAATACCCGGAGATGTATGCCCGCATCACCGCTCGTCGTACCTTCATGGCGGATAAGCTCGGCGTTTCCTTGAATGAGAACATACTGCCGCTGTCCGACACGCCGCTCTACCTGCCACCCTTCTGGCTGAAAGCGAACCATGTGCTGGTCCGCGCATAGCGCGCAAAGGATCGACGGCCCTTGGCTGTCGGTCCGACCTTACCTAAATTTAGCTTGAAAGCAGGAGGAGCGGCATGAGCGACGATCACAAGCATATCGACTGGCGCGAACATGGCGTGAAGGTCATTCCCGGCAACGCACTCGATCCGAATACGGCGCAGACGCCGGGCATGAACCGCGCAACCGCCATCAACAATGCGCGCGCCGGGGCGGAGAAGATCTGGGCTGGTACGGTGACGATCCATGCCAATGCCAAGACCGGCGCCCATCATCACGGCGATCTCGAAAGCATCATCTATGTGGTGAAAGGCAAGGCACGCATGCGCTGGGGCGAAAACCTCGAATTCACCGCAGAAGCCGGCCCCGGCGATTTCATCTACGTGCCGCCTTTCGTTCCCCATCAGGAAATCAATGCCAACCGTGACGAGACGCTGGAATGCGTGGTCGTGCGATCAGGCCAGGAACCTGTGGTCGTCAACCTCGACATCGAACCGGTCGAAAAGCCCGAAGACGTCCCCTGGATCGACCCCATCCACCGCCACTAGCTCTCAAGCAGCGGCGAGGATCATCGCCGCGCCCTTTTCCGCCACCATCATCGTCGGCGCGTTGATATTGCCGGCTGTGATGTTCGGGAAAACCGAGGCATCGACGATTCGCAGCCCGGTGATGCCGTGCACCCTCAGGGAGGCGTCGACCACGGATGTCGTAGCATCCGGCCCCATCGAAGCCGATCCGCAGAGGTGGTAGATCGAACCGGAATTGCCACGGAAATAACTAAGCAATTCCTCATCCGTCTGGGCTTCCACCGAAGGCGGCATTTCGGCTTTGGTGATCGATTGCAGAGCCGGCGCTTCCATGATCCGGCGCACCAGCCGGCTGCCCTGAATGACCTCTTCCTCGTCATGCACAGTGCCGAGATAGTTCGGCTTGATCTGCGGCGCTTCCGTTATCTCGGGCGAGACGATGCCAACCGTGCCGCGGCTCGTCGGCCGGCAGGAATTGAAGGCGAGCAGAAAACCGGAATAGGGCTCCGGCTTCAAACCTGCCTTCGGATCCGTCGGAATGCGATAGGAAAGCGGATTGAAATAAAGCTGGATATTCGCTCGCTCTTCATCCCGGCTGCCGCGCAGGAAGGCGCCGGCCTGATTGACGCTGAGCGCCAGCGGCCCGCGCCGTGTCAGGATATAACGCAGTGCCTGCCGCGCCTGGCCGAACAGCGTTCCAAGCTCGTCGTTCAGCGTCGGCACGGTGGAGCGATAGTAGAAACTGGCACAGAGATGATCCTGAAGGTTCTTGCCGACGGCCGGTAGATGCCGCACCAGCGGGATGCCTAGGGATTGCAGATGCGCGCCGTCACCGATGCCCGAGAGCTGCAGAAGCTTCGGCGTATCGACCGCGCCCGCCGAGAGGATGACTTCCTGTCGCGCCGAATAGCTGGTGATGCCACCGGGACCGATTACCTCCACGCCGGTCGCACGGGCTTCCGTATCGACGATCACCCGGCGCACCCGGCTGTTGCGCAGGATGGCGAGATTGGGTCGCCCAAGCGCCGGCCTCAGATAGGCAAGAGACGAGGAGGAACGCACGCCGTTCCGCGTATTGATGTCATAGATGCCGGCGCCTTCGATATTCTCGCCGTTGAAATCCGCATTCAGCGGCAGCTGTAGTTCGGCACAGGCTTCCAGGAAACGGTCGGTAATAGCATGCGACTGGCCGCGCATCGGCGTCACATGGATCGGCCCGCCGCCGCCATGATATTTGCTCTCGCCACCCGCATGCGTCTCCAGCTTGCGGAAGAACGGCAGCACATCCTCATAACCCCAGCCGAGATTGCCGGCAGCCTTCCAGTCGTCGAAATCGTCGGCAGCACCGCGCACGAAGATCATTGCGTTGATGGAGCCGGAACCGCCCTGCACCTTGCCGCGCGGTGCATAGATCCGTCGGCCGTTGAGCGCAGCTTCCGGCTCGCTCCAGTACATCCAGTTGACCTTCGGATCGTAGTAGGAGCGCGCATAACCGACCGGGACACGGAACCACGGTGAGCTGTCATTGCCGCCGGCCTCGATCAGCAGCACATTGTGCCTGCCGCTCTCGCTGAGGCGCGCGGCCAGAATGCAGCCGGCCGAGCCGGCGCCGACGATGATGTAATCGTATGTCGTCATCTTCGTTCTCAGCCGCGGGCCGGTGCGAAAGCCTTCACGTCGGCGGGCTTGTCATCCATTTGCAGATGCAGTCGCTGCCCTTCGTAAGGCGAGTGTTTCGCGACGACATCGAGATCGAGCTCCACGCCCAGCCCCGGTTCGTCTGACGGGATCAGGTAACCATCCTCGAAGCGCAGCGGCGTCTTCAGGATCTCGGCGTAGAAGCCCGAGAAATCGACAATCGCCTCATGGATCAGGAAATTCGGCGAGGAAGCGGCAAGCTGGATGCTGGCGGCAGCGCCAACAGGACCATTGTAGAGATGCGGCGCAATCTGCGCGTAATGCGCTTCGGCCATGCCGGCAATCTTCTTGGATTCCAGAATGCCGCCGGCGCGCGCCACGTTCATCTGCAGGATAGAGGCCGCACCCGTTTCCAGCACGCGCTGGAACTCGTATTTCGTTGTCAGCCGCTCACCGGTCGAAATGGGGATCGAGGTCCTGCGGGCGACTTCCGCCATCGCCTCTTCCTGGCCGGGAGGCACCGGCTCCTCGAACCAGAGTGGATCATATTTCTCCAGCCGCTGCGCCAGCCGGATCGCCGAAGACGGCACCATCTGGCCATGTGTGCCAAAGAGCAGATCGGCACTGCTTCCGACAGCCTCGCGAATCTTGGCGCAGAATTCCTCGCAGCGATCCATCACTCCGAGCGACACCTGATGGCCGGAATAGGCCGTATAGGGGCCGGCCGGGTCGAACTTGACGGCGGTAAAGCCCATCTCGACCATCTTCACCGCGCATTCGGCGGCGAGGTCCGGATCGTTATAGTCATATTCGCCGGCAGCGTTTTTCGGGTAGAGATAGGTATAGGCGCGCAGCTTCTCATGCACGCGCCCGCCGATCAGCTTGTGCACCGGCTTGCCGGCCGCCTTGCCGATAATATCCCAGCAGGCAATCTCCAGGCCGGAAACGATGCCCATCATCGTCGGGTCAGGCCGCTGGGTGAAGCCGCTCGAATAGGCAAGCCGCCAGAAGCGCTCGATATCATGCGGATCGTGGCCGAGCAGATAGCGCTGGAAGACATCCTCGATCAGCGGCACGAGCGCCTTCGGATGGAAGGCAGTCGAGTAGATTTCCCCGACGCCTTCGATACCGTCGGCCGTCGCCAGCCGCACGAAGATCCAGTACATGCCGCCGATATGCGGCGGCGGGACGGCGACGACGTGGGTGGAAAGCGATGCGATCTGCATGGCCGTAATCCCTAATGCTTGAGTATGACGAGGCGCGTCTGGGTAAATTCGAGCATGCCGTGCTTGCCGTCATCGCCGCCAAGGCCGGAGCGCTTCCAGCCGGCGTGATAGCCCTGATAGGGATCGGCCGGGAAACGGTTGACGTAGAATTCACCGGCCTCGATTGCATCGGAAAAGCGCATGATCGTGCGGTGGTTGTTGGTGAAAAGCACCGAGCTCAGACCGAACTGATGATCATTGGCGAGCGCCAGCGCCTCCTCGGTCGTGTCGTACGCGACGACGGGTAGAACCGGCCCGAATATTTCCTCGGCAATGATCTCCATGTCTTGACGGCAATTGGAAAGCAGCGTCGGCGGATAGAAGAAGCCGGGACCATCAGGCAAGGTACCGCCGGCCTCGATGCGCGCGCCCTGCTCCACTGCCTTGAGGACGGCCTTGTGCACATTCGTCTGTGCTGATTTCGTGGCGAGCGGCCCGACGCGAGATGCTTCGACCGAGCGGTCGCCAAAGACACGTGAAGCAAAGCCGGCCTTCAGCTTGGCAAGCAGCGCGTCATGAACGGAGCGATGCACATAGACGCGCTCCGGCGCGGTGCAGAGCTGACCGCAATGATTGGTCTTGGCAGCAACGAGCTGTGCGGCAACGGCATCGAGATCGGCGTCCGGCTCGATGATGACGGGCGTCTTGCCACCGAGTTCCAGCGACGGCTTGGCGATATTTGCCTTACAGTAGTCGAGTACGACGCGACCAGCCTGCAGGCTGCCCGTCAGCGTGATCATCCCGACCTTCGGATGAGTGCAGAGCATTGCCGCAACCTCATGCGACATGGTGAGGATGTTGATGAGCCCGGCTGGCAGTCCCGCTTCGGCCGCGGCTTCTGCAATCTCGAAAGCAGAGGTCGGTGTCGAGTTGCTCGGGCGGACGACGACGGCATTGCCGGCAATCAGCGCCGGCGCAATCTTTCGCACCAGCGTATAGATCGGGAAATTGAAGGGGATCAGGCAGGCGACGATACCGATTGCCTCGCGCTTCAGAAGCAGCGTCTCATTGGCATTGTCGCTCGGAATGATCTCGCCCTCGATGCGCCGCGCCCACTCCGCGTGGTAACGCATCAGCTCGGCGCCATAGATCGCCTCGCCCGTCGCATCGGCAAGGCTCTTGCCGGATTCCAGCGCCAGGGCAGCGCCGATCTTTTCCGCCCGCTGCTCGATGAGGGCAGCAAACTTGCGCAATGCGTCGCCACGGGCAATGGCCGGCAGCGCCCGCCATTCCTTTTGCGCCTTCGCTGCCGCCTCAACAGCCTCTATGGCTTCTTCGGCAGTCGCCGAAGGCACCTTGGCAAAAGCGGCTTCCGTTGCCGGATTGAGCACCGGCACCAGAGTGGAGGAAGACCGGAATTCTCCGGCGATGAAATTGCGATATTCCGTCATGACGGTATCCTCAGGACAATAGCTAACCACGCGCATGCTGGCTTCTGCCGGCCATGCGTTGAAACGAAACAGTGTGCCGTCGCCCGGAAGCGGCGGCTAGAATGTGCTGCGGCCCGGCGCCGCGTCGAGAAGCGTTCTCGTATAGGGGTGTGTCGGCGCCTGCAGTACCTGGGCCGCACTGCCGCGCTCGACGATTTCACCCTTCTGCATCACCACGATCTCGTCGCTGATCTGGGCAGCGACGCGCAGGTCGTGAGTGATGAAGACGATGGCGAGCTGCAGCTTCTCCTGCAGCTCGCGAAGCAGTTTCAGAACCTGTGCCTGCACGGAGACGTCGAGCGCCGAAACGCTCTCGTCCGCGATCAGCACATCCGGCCGCATGGCAAGCGCTCGGGCAATCCCGATGCGCTGGCGCTGTCCGCCGGAAAAGGCCGACGGCTTGCGCCAATAGGCGCTCTTCTGCAGGCCGACGAGGTCGAGCAACTCTTCCGCCCGACGCCGCGCCTCGCCTGCCTCCATGCCGGCAAGCCGGGCTGAGCGGGCAATCATCGGCCCGACACGGCGGCGCGGATTGAGCGAGCCGAACGGATCCTGGAAAATCATCTGGATCGACCGCCGCCTGGCGCGCAACGGCGCCGGCGCAAGGCCGAGAATATCGGCGCCCGCCACTTCCACTCGTCCGCTCTTCGGCTCGATCAGGCGGATCATCGCCTTGGCAAGGGTAGACTTGCCGCAACCGGATTCACCGACGATGGAGATTACGCGGCCCGGCGACAGGCTGAGCTCCACATGTTTCAGAACCTGTACGCTGCCGTAAGAATGCTGCAGATCGTGCACGGCAAGCACCGGCGCTTCACCCACCGGTGGGGCCGGACGGTCGTGCGGCTTCAGGCTCGGCACGGCGGCGATCAGTTCTTTCGTGTAAGGATGGTTCGGCGCCGTCAGCACCTGTTTTGCCTCACCAATCTCGACGATCTCGCCATAACGCATGACCGCGACGCGGTCGGCAATATCGGCAACGACACCGAAATCGTGCGTGATGAAGAGGATGCCGTGATCGTGCATGTTGCGAAGCTCGCGAACGAGCTTCAGCACCTGCGCCTGCGTCGTCACATCGAGCGCCGTCGTCGGCTCGTCGGCAATCAGCACGCGCGGGTTCATGGCAAGCGCCATGGCGATGACGACACGCTGGCACTGGCCGCCGGAAAGCTCATGCGGATAGGCCTGCAGGATGCGGTCGGGGTTTGGCAGATGCATGGATTCGATCAGCGCGCGAGCACGCTTCTTGCGCTCGGCAGCATCGAAGTCTGAATGCAGTTCGAAGACTTCCTCGATCTGCGCCGATACCGTCATCGCCGGATTGAGCGAAGCGATCGGCTCCTGGAAGATCATGGCAATGTCGCTGCCCCGGATAGCGCGGAACGCCCGTTCGGAAAGGCCAACGAGATCGGTATCTCCGAGCATCACCCTGCCGCCGGAAACCTTCAATCCCTCTGGCACCGCGCCCATGAGTGCACTGGACAGCACCGACTTGCCGGAGCCGGACTCGCCGACGATGCAGAGAATTTCACGCGGCCTGAGATCGAAACTCGCCGCCTTGACGGCATAGGGTCTGTCGGCGCCCTTCGGCAGTGCGACACTCAGATTTTCGACCCGAAGGATCGGTGGGTTTTCGTTGCTGCTCATGCACGCCTCCCCTGCGCTTCCGAGACTTCCCGCAATCCGTCCGCCAGCAGGCTCAGGCCCAGCATCAGCGACGAGATCGCAAGGCATGGAAAGATGACCAAGTGTGGGAAGGCGATCGCCATGGCGCGTCCTTCGTTGACCATCGTGCCCCAATCCGGCGTCGGTGGCGGCAGGCCGAGGCCAAGGAAGCCGAGCGTGCCGATGGTGATCGCGGTGTAGCCGAGGCGCAGGCAGAAATCGACTGCGAGCGGGCCGCTGGCATTGGGCAGGATATCGAAGAGCATGATGCGCCAGGTGCTTTCGCCCTGTGTCACCGCAGACGCCACGAAATCGCGGCTCGACACATCAATGGTAATGCCGCGCACAATGCGGAAGATCGCTGGCGCACTGCCGAAGGTGACGGCAAGCACGATATTGAAGGGCGAGGAGCCGACCACGACGATGATGACAATGTAGAGCACCAGCACCGGGAAGGAGAGCACCACATTGGCGATATAGGACAGGACCGCATCGACCCAGCCGCGCCAGTAACCAGCGATAAGCCCAAGTGCCACGCCGACGATATAGGCCGTCACCGTCGCAAGCGTCGAGAACACCACGACGGTGCGTGCGCCGTAGATCAGGCGCGAAAGGATATCGCGGCCGAGCTTGTCGGTGCCGAGCCAGAATACGCCGCCTGTCGGAGCGGCAGTACCCGGCTTTGCCAGCGGCAGCAGCGTACGGATCGGGTCAAAGGGCGCAAGGATTGGCGCAAAGACCGCCACCAGCAGCCAGCCGATGGTCAGGAACCCGCCGATCAGCACGACCGGATTGGTGAGATAGGGTGTTACAGCTTTCCGCATGGCGCCCTCACTTCCGTCCCTTGACTGCATCGAGCAGCGAGACACGCGGATTGAGCCAGCCATAGGCGAGGTCGGAGAGGATCTGCGTCGCGACGACGACGACGACGCTCACCATCGCGCAAGCCTCGACAAGGCGGATATCGCTGTTGAGCGCGGCGTCATAGAGCAGCGTGCCGAAACCCTTATAGGCATAGAAGACCTCCACGACGATGACGCCCGAGAGTAGCCAGGGAAACTGCAGCATGATGACGGTGACAGGCGTGATCAGGGCATTGCGCAGCGCATGCTTCCAGACGATGCGAGCCGTGCTGGCCCCCTTGAGGCGTGCCGTGCGAACATAATGGGTGCCCATGACTTCGATCATCGAGGCGCGGGTGACGCGCGCCAGGTAGCCGGTGGAATAGAAGGCGAGCACCAGCACCGGCAGAATGATCTGCTGCAGCGAGAAGCCCGTCAGCATGGTGCTGGCGCCGGGCAACCAGTGTAGCCAGAAAACGAAGACGGCCGAGAAGAAGACCGCAGAGGCGAAATCCGGGATCGAAGTCGTGACGATTGCGATGAAGGAGACGACACGATCGAGCAACGAACCAGGCCGCATGCCGGCAATGATGCCCGCAAACAGGCCGACAGGGACGATCACGAGCAGCGCACCGCCAGCAAGGATACCCGATGCCGCAAGACGGTCCGGGATAAGCTGTGCAACCGGCGCACGATAGTAGGTGGACATGCCCCAGTCGCCGGTGATGAAGGACCAGAGCCAGCGGCCGTAGCGAATGATGAAGGGGGAATCGTAACCGTTGGCAGTCAGCCACTGGGCGCGCTGTGCCGGCGTCGAGAACTGGCCGAGGACTTTGACGGCGACATCGCCGACATTGACCTCCAGTGCTAGGTAAACGAGCAGCGACACGGTGAACATCACCGCGAGTGCGCTTGCCAGTTTACGGAGAATGAAAAGGAAAACGGTCACGAACCACCTCTTTACCGGGTCGGGGCCGCCGCGATGAGCGGCCCCGCCGAAGATCAAGCCTTGGCGAGCCAGACGCCGTCCATGCGGAAGTAATCCGCCGGATGGAGCACGAAACCGCGGACAGTGGTGGCTGCGGCGCTGAAGCGGTTCGGCCAGTAGGGTTGAACGATGACGCCGGAATCCTGCAGGATCTGCTGGACATCCTTCATGGCCTCAGGGCGCTTGGCCGGATCGACGACGGCCAGAGCCTTGTCGAGCGCGGCGTCGAATTCCTTGCTGGCGAAATGGCTCTCGTTCCAGGCGCCGCCGGAGCGGTAGGCGAGATCAAGGGTCATTGCGCCGAGCGGACGGTGCGCCCAGTAGGTGAGACCGAAGGGAACCTTGTCCCAGATCGGCCAATATTGCGAGGCCGGCAGGACGTTGAGCTTGAGCCGGATGCCGGCTTCGGCAAGGTTCTGCTGCAGCACCTGCGCGGTATCCTGCTCCCAGGTGCCCTGCGTGTTACCAAGCGTCAGCTCGATATCCAGGCCGTCCTTGTGGCCGGCTTCTGCAAGCAGGGCCTTGGCCTTCTCGACATCGCGGGGCACGGCCGACAGCGCGAAGTAATCGGGCTGGACCGGCGAGACGTGGAAGTTGGCACCGACTTCGCCCTCGCCGCGATAGGCGACATCGAGCATCTGCTTGTTGTCGGCGGCAAGCTGCACGGCCTTTCGGACGCGAATATCGTCGAACGGCTTCTGGTCGGACTGCATGCGCATGACGAGCGTATGGGCAGCCTTGCCGGTCAGAATCTGGATGTTCGGCAGCGACTTCATGAGATCGTATTCGGCGATCGTCGCGCGATAGATGATATCGATCTGGCCGCTCGAAAGTGCTGCGAGATGCGTGGTGATATCCGTGCCGAGGTCGATATACTGGATGCCGTCGAGATGAGCCGGCGTGCCCCAATAATCAGCGCGCTTGCTGAACACTGCTTGGCGGCCGACTTCATAACTTTCCAGCTTGAACGGACCTGTACCAACAGGATTGGCCGGCCAGTTGGCACCGCCCTTGACGAAATCGCGGTGCAGCATCGGGCAGGTGTAGGAATAGAGCTGCTCGGGCAGCGAGGAAACCGCACGCGATAGCGTAATGCGAACCGTATGGTCGCCGGTCTTTTCCACCTTCGCGACGGCCGAGAAAGCGGTCTTGTTGGAAGACTGGGAGTCAGGCGCAATCCAGCGCTGGATATTGAAGATCACGTCTTCGGGTGTGAAGGCATCGCCATTCGACCACTTGGCGCGCTCGTCGAGCTCGAAATCCCAGATCTTCAGGTCAGCAGACGGCGTCCAGCTCTTGGCGAGATAGGGATGGGTGACGTTGTCGGCATCGACATAGGTCAGGAATTCGAGGCTGTTGCGATAGAGGTTCGAAGCCTCGATCCAGCTCGTCATCATCGGATCGGTCAGTTCCTGGATCTGGCAGCCGAAGCGCAGCGTGCCGCCATCCGTGGGCGTTTCCTGCGCAAGAGCCGGCTTGCTGTCGCCGAGGAAGGCGCTGGCGGAGGCCGCCGTCACACCGAGCCAGGCGACGGCACGCAGGAAACCGCGGCGATCGATCTTGCCGGCGCGGATCTGTTCGCACAGTTCCGGCACGGAGGGATGCAGCGGATTGCCGCTGTTGGTTTTCAATTCAGTCATGATCTGCCTCCTCCTTGAATGGCAGTATGTTCGCTATCAGACACCCTCTGTGCCAGACACGATGCGCAGGGCGGGCTTTTCACCGTCGTTCACCACACGATTGCTGAAGCGGCTGATGATCCAGGATCGAAACCCTGCAATCATAGGATCCACCAGCCCTTCCGCATCGGTCTTCAGGTAATAGCCGAAGCCTTCGTAATAGTGTGCGGTGACCGGCGCAACCAAGCGGCCGCTTTCTATTTCCTCCCGAAATAGCGCCGGGTCTGCCAGTACCAGGCCCTGCCCCGACAATGCGTACTGAACCCCGAGGCTGGCGCTGTCGAATGTCACGCCCCGCGCCACGGAAACCCCGCCGAGACCGTTCTGCACAAGGAAGCGCTGCCAGGTAAGGTAGGGCTCCATGTCGACGATCTTGATGTGGATGATCTCGTTTGCAGCAATGAAAGCCGCGATATCCGACACGCCTCCCCTGATCAGATCGGGATGACAAAGGATCGTCGGCCGCTCCTCCCAGAGCAGGTCGGTGATCCATTCATCGACTGCTGGCCGCGTATAGACGACCGCCACATCGAATTCGCTGTCCGGCACCCCATAGGGGGTCGAAACCTCCAGAAGCACTTCCGGGAAGCTGCGCCGGAAATCCGTCAGCAGCGGCACGGTGAGCTTCATGGCAAAGCTCGGCGGCAGGTTGATGCGCAGCTTGCGTTGGCGCTGTTCGTCCGGCGCGCAAACTTCCTTCAGCGCCTGCTCGATGCGGTCGAAGCCCTTGCCGATGCCGGCAGCGAGCGAGCGCCCGGCATCCGTCAGCGTCGTGGCCTTATGGCCGCGTTCGAAAAGCTTGCGCCCGATACTCTCTTCCAGACCGATGACATGCCGCGAAAGCGCGCTCTGCGAAATGTTGAGCGCCACGGCGGCCGCCGTGAAGCTGCCGTGATGCGCCACCGCCTCGAAGGCTCGTAGCGCATTCAACGGCAACCGGCGGCGATCGACCGCCGGCTCCTTCTTCGTCTGGGGAGAGCGATCCTCCGTCATCAGCCCGACAGCCCGCCGAACAGGACGTATTTGCTCTCGAGATATTCATCGAGCCCTTCGGCAGCACCTTCACGGCCGAGCCCGGATTGCTTGACGCCGCCAAACGGAGCAACTTCCGTCGAGATCACGCCCTCGTTGATGCCGACCATGCCTGCCTCCAGCGCTTCGGCGACACGCCAGGCGCGGCCGAGATTCTGCGTGAAGAAATAGGCCGAAAGACCGGTTTCCGTGTCATTGGCGAGCGCGATCGCCTCTTCCTCACCCTTGAAGCGGAAAAGGCCTGCAACCGGACCGAAGGTCTCTACGGTCGCAAGCGCCATATCCGTCGTCATGCCGGTCAGCACCGTCGGTTCATAAAACAGGCCGCCGCGCTCGTGCGGCTTGCCGCCGGTCAGCACCTTGGCGCCCTTTTCGACAGCGTCGGTCACATGCCGCTCGACCTTCGCCAGCGCCGGCGCATTGATGAGCGGACCTTGCAGTGCGCCATCCTCGACACCGGGGGCGACCTTCATGGCCGCAACCGCCTTGGCCAAAGCCTCGGCGTAACGGTCGTAAATGCCGTCCTCGACGAGGATACGGTTGGCGCAGACGCAGGTCTGCCCTGTGTTGCGGAATTTGGAAGCGATCGTGCCGCGCACGGCCTGGTCGATATCGGCGTCGTCGAAGACAATCAGCGGAGCGTTACCGCCGAGTTCGAGACTGATGCGCTTCACCGTGTCGGCACTCTGGCGCATGAGCAGCTTGCCGGTCGCCGTCGATCCCGTAAACGAGAACTTGCGCACGACCGGGCTCTTCATCCAGACGCCGACGACATCGGCCGGAGACTTCGTCGTCACCACGCTGACAACACCGGTGGGGACGCCGGCCTGTTCGCCAAGACGGGCAAGCGCCAGCGCCGAAAGCGGCGTGTCTTCGGCCGGCTTGATGATGATAGTGCAGCCGGCGGCAAGCGCCGGGCCGACCTTGCGGGTGATCATCGCCAGCGGGAAGTTCCACGGCGTGACCGCCGCAACAACACCAACCGGCTCCTTCATGACGACGATGCGGGCATCAACCTTGTGCGACGGCACGACGCCACCATGAGAGCGGCGGCCCTCTTCGGCAAACCAGGTCAGAAAGCCAGCCGCATAGGCGACTTCGCCGCGCGCCTCGGCAAGCGGCTTGCCCTGCTCGGCCGTTAATAGGCGCGCGAGGTCTTCCTGGTTGGCAAGCATCAGCTCGGCCCAACGGCGCAGAACCGCGGAGCGCTCGGAGGCGAGCGTCTTGCGCCAAGTCTTGAAGGCTTTTGCTGAGGCATCGACCGCCTGCTGCGCTTCCGCCGCGCCGCAATCCGGCACGGTCGCAAGCTCGCTGCCGTCAGCGGGGTTCAGCACGGCGAAGCGCTTGCTGTCAGCAGCACTTCCCCAGCCTCCACCGATCAGTGCATTGTCTTCGACAAGCTTCATATCAGGCGACCTTCGGTGTGAAGAACGGATTACCGACCGTTGCCACGCCTTCGGCAAGCTCAGCACGCGACGGCCAGCCCTTCAGCAATGCGCGCTTGGCGGCAAGATGCGTTGCAGCCTTGTTGTTATGATACACTTCTTCGGCATCGTTTGCCGACGGATTGACCCAGACGGCGGCAATCGCGACCCAGTCATCTTCAGCTTCCGCCGGCAACGAGCCGTCGAGCAGCGCTGTAGTAATACCGGCGGCAACACCGGCCTGCGCCGGACCCCAGGTCATTAGCTCATGCGAGGAACCTGACTCCATCACCGCCTTGGCGATGAACAGCGTCACTGGCTTGGCAGGCAGGTTCGGCTTCAGCACTGCCTGGAACGGCAGGTGACCGGGACCGGGGCTTGCGGCCGCACCGGCGAGTGCACCGGAAATCGGGCCGTTCTTCGGGCCGATATAGAGGTTGATATGGGCAGCGTTCGGGCCGGAGCCCTCGAAGCCTTCACCGATATAAAGCATGGAATTCTCCAGTAAAAATGCGAGTCGAACCCATTATGCCTTCGAAAGGGCGCGGGGGCGACGGACCGTGTTGTAGTCGTTGATCATGTCGCGCGGGCGATAGGGCTCTTCAAGGAAAGCACGCTCTTCTGCCGTCAGCTCGATCGCCGCAGCCTCGATGGCGGCAATGACATGCTCGGGGCTCTCCGTGCCGACGATCGGAACCGTGCTGTTGCCGGAGCCGATGACCCAGGCCTGGGCAATCTGGCTCGCCGTCTTGCCGCGCTTGGCAGCGATCTCGTTGACACGCTTGGCAATCTCCTGGTCGATCTCGTCGCCGAACCAGTCGAGATAGAGGTCATGGGCGATACGCGGCGCCGAGCCGCCGCCGGCCAGATAACCACGGGCGAGCGGCGAGAAGGTTGTCACCGCGATGCCAGCGTCCTGGCAGTAAGGCATCATTTCGCGCTCTTCTTCACGATAGAGCAGCGAATACTGGCACTGCATGTTGACGAACCGCGTCCAGCCGTTCTTGTCGGCGACATGGTTCATCTTGGCGAACTGCCAGGAATACATGGTGGAAGCGCCGATATAACGCGCCTTGCCCGACTTCACGATGTCATGCAGGGCGCTCATCGTTTCTTCGATCGGGGTTTCCGGATCGAAAGCGTGGATGACGTAAAGGTCGACATAGTCTGTGCCCATCTGCTTCAGCGACTTGTCGATCGAGGCCATCAGATGCTTGCGCGACAGGCCCTTGTCGTTTGGATCATCGCTCATCGGATAGAAGGCCTTGGTGGCAAGCACCAGCTTTTCGCGGTCGGTCAGCGACAGCAGCGTGCGGGCGACGACCTGCTCGTTGACGCCTGTCGAATACCAGTCCGCCATGTCGAAGAAATTGATGCCGACATCGAGCGCCTTCTTGAGGATCGGTACCGACTTTTCTTCGTCCAACACCCAACCCTTCCACTTGGATGAGCCGATACCCATGGTACCAAGGCAAAGCGACGAAACCTTCAGGCCGGTCTGGCCAAAGCGCACATATTCCACAGCAATGTCCTAAAAGTGTTTCTCCCTCCTAAGACTATGCCGTGGCGACACTATTGTGACAAATAGGTTTATTCGATGCGGCTATCTCAAAATGAGATGGCGCCATCAACCGCCCGCAGGGGCCTGTGCCGCAGGCTTTTCCCTTGCGGACCTGATGTCCAGCAGCACCGCGACAAGCCCGTAAACCGCGGCAAGTATCCACAGCGTAAGGAACGGTTCCCTGACCGCCTGAAGCGGAGCGCCGAGCTGTGACACCTCGACGATGCCGTTGATGGCGCTGGTGCTTGGCAGCAGAACGGTCAGCGCCCGCAGCGGCTCGGGTATGGCTTCGCTCGGCCACGAAAAACCGGCAAGGAACATGAAAGGCAACCCGAGCGTGGCGCAGACGAGCTGAACGGCGAGCGGCTTGCGGAACAGGGAGGCAATCACCATCCCGAGCGTGGCAACTGCCAGAACGAACGGCAGGCAGAAGATGAAGATCGTCAACAAACCACCCAACCGCGGAATGCCGTAAAGGTAAGGCAGCACGATCAGGTAGAATGGCAACACGATCGCCTCGATAACAAGATAGGCAAGCAGCCTGCCTCCGACCCGGGCAAAGGGGCCAGCCGCCGAGGCAGCGGGATTTCGCGCCGCCGCATCATTGCCGATCGTACCCAGAAGGCCGACGCCGATCAACAGCGTCTGCTGCAGGATCAGGACGAAGGCTGCGGGCAGGATATAGGTCGCATAGCCGCCTTGCGGATTGAACAATGCGACCGTCGTCAACGGCATCGGATCAGGGGCAGCTGCCGCCAGCACCGGATCGATATTGGCCGCAATCAGCCGCGCCGTCTCGATTTCCGCACCCATGGTTCTGGCAACGGCAACGACCGCGCCGGAAATGCGCTGATAGATCAGGAAATAACTCGCATCCCCATAAAGCGCGACCGGCGATTGCCGCCCATGCAACAGGTCACGTTCGAAATATTGCGGAATGACCAGAATGCCGTGAAGCTGGCGTCCCTGCACCGCCCGCTCGGCGCTCACCTGATCCGGCAGCGTCGCAGCCACCGCGACATCACTCGACGCATCGATACGGCGCACCAGCTCACGGCTGCTCGTCGTATCATCGAGATCGACGACAGCAATCGGCACGTCGCGCAGCGCCTCGTTGGCATAAGGCTGCGGATAATAGAGGGCATAGATAAGCGGCCCGAAGACCAGTACCGCGAGCGCCGGGCGCAGCGTCAGGATGCGGATCAGCTCGATGCGAAAGATCGCAAGGAAGGCCCTCATGGCGTGACCTCCCTCAGCCTCTGCGCTGCCTGTCGCTGCCGGCGAATGCGGAACACTTCCAGCCGCAGCGCCGTCACGATCGCCAGCACCAGGACGAATATACCAAGCACCATCAGTGGCTTCAGGGACAGATCAACCGGCGTGCCGCGGATCGTCTGATCGATCCTCGCCGTCAGATACCAAGTGCCCGGAATGAGCTCACCCCACCAATAGGAAAACCCGTTCATCGCCAGACGCGGAAAGCCGATACCCATATAGCCGAAGGATGGGGCGAAGATCAGCGTGCCAACGCTAATGGCGCTTGCGACCGGCCGCAGGAAAAGCGCCAGCAGCACGCCGATAAACTGGTTCGCGAGGATGAAGAGCAATCCGGCAACGACGAGTATCCAGCGCTCGCCCCTGAGCGGCATATCGAGCACGCCGAAGAGAACGGCGTCCGACAGGCCAAGAACCACAAGGAAGATCAGCGTGTAGGGCAACATCTTGCCGGCCATCGCCGGCCAGAGACCACCGCCGAGCCGCCGCAGAATGACAAGACGGTGCATGGTTTCAGCATCCATGCCCACCGTGTAGGCCATGGTCGTGACGATCACCACCTGCAGCAAGGCGGGCATCAGCGCTGCCAGCAGGAAATGCGCATAGTTGAGCGTCGGATTGAAGAGTGGATTGACCTGAACGGGGATCGGCGAAAGATCGGCCTGCGCAATATCGACCGGCTGCCCTTGCGCCGTGCGCAGCGACAGGCGGATGCCGGCAGCCACAGTCGGCACGGCAGCACTGACGCCCCTGAGCGTAAGATTACCTGTTGTCAGTGTCTGCGTATTGTAAAAGAACACCACCTCGGGACGCCGGCCGGCGAAGACGTCGCGCTCGAGATTGTGCGGCAGCATCAGTAGCCCGTGAACCTTTCCGGACAGGATCAGCGCGCGGCCTTCTGTGAGATCGCTGACATTGACGGCAACCGCGGTATCCGGCGTCGCATCGACCGCACGGATGATCGTTCGCGAAAGGTCGCTGCCATCGAGATCAAGCACGGCGATCGGCAGCCGTGTTGCCAGTCCCGCGCTGAAGACGATGGCGAGCACGCCCATCAACAGCAGCGGCAGCAGAGTCGTCAGGAAAAGCAGGAAAGGCCGGCGATAGAACCAGTCGAACTCCCGCCGGAACACCAGAAGAAAGCCGGGGCGGAGCCCGCCGGGCGGCTTCATCTCAATGCCCCGCCGGCGGCCAGGAGGCGATGACACTCATGCCCGGCCGCAACCCTTCGACGGGATTGGCGGGCACGGCGCGCACCTCGAAGGTGCGCAGGTCGAAATCGCCGGTAGCGCGCGTCGCACGCCAGGTCGCATATTGGCCCTGCGCGTTGATCATCGTTACCTTGACCGGGATCGACGGACCGCCACCAAGCGCCGGAACAGTGACATTGAAGCCGTCCCCGACGTTGAGTCCCTTCAGCAGGTCCTCACGAAGATTGAAGGTGAACCAGGGGCTCTGCAGGTCGATGATCGAAAACAGCGGCGAACCGGCGCTGAAGTTTTCGCCGAGCTCGGCAACGCGCGTCGTCACCTGACCGGAAATCGGCGCATGGATGGTGAGTTCCGAGACATCGACTTGCCGTTGATTGAGGGAGGCGCGCGCCTGCTCCACCTGGGCGGCGGCAAGCGCTTTTTCTTCCTTGCTGGACCCGGCCGTCGCAAGCCGCGCATTGGCTGCAGCCGATTCCTGCTTGCGGATCGCCGCTTCCAGATTGCGGGCCGTCTGATCGACCTGCGCCTGCGTCGAGGCCCCTGTCGTGATCAACCGCGCCTGACGGGCGGACTCTTCCTGATAGAGCGTGACGTCGGCGCTCGCTGCCGCAAGCTCGGCATTGGCCGCATCGATGGTTTCCGGACGCGTGCTGTTGACCCGGGTCAGATCGGCTTCGGATACGCCGACTGCCGCTTCGGCCAGATGCAATGCCGCCGTCAATTGCGGGCTTTCCAGCTCGGCGATAACAGTGCCCTTCTCGACATTGTCACCGACATCGGCGTTGAGTTTGAGAATACGGCCAGCGACACGCGGGCTGATATCGACGCGATTGGCGGAAACCTCGCCCTGCACTACCAGCGGCGGCGGGCGCGTCGCAAACCAAAGCAGAACACCAAGAACGACGAGGGCCACGATCCCCACGACTGCCCGTACCATTCCTGCTGCCCTCATCGGTGCCCTCTTTCAGATGGAGTAGTCCGGCTGACTGTGTCTCAGGATTATGCCTCTGGCAATATGACAACCGTGCTGCGACGCCTTGCACGCCGTAAAAGTCGTGACCGTGTCCGATGGATTTTCATCGGTTCTTCGTGCCACCTGCGGCGTCATCCTTGCGGAAGTCATCAACCCAAGTTTCAAAGCCATTCGCCCAGGAAACGGACCTGCCGCTTCGTATGGCCGGACCAAAACCTAAGTATAGTTACGCCACAGGGCTCTTCGATTTACCTTCTACTCGTAGCTCGGAACCGACCTGACCATTCACGGTTCCAAGCTGGTGGCACCGCCCCTTGCCACCTCTAGGGCAGGCGTCCCCCTCCGCCGAAGCCCTGCGGATCCTCCCATCCGCCATAGACCGTCCCGCCGCTCGGGGCGGTCTTTCTTTTTGGCCGGAGGAACTATTCGCCCTTTACTTCCAACACTTTTGTATAGCTTTGCGCGGCTAAACACCGCATTAAGCTACGCGAGAATTAACCGGTTCGAATAGGACCGGGGCCACAGCGAGGGGGCATGGGATCATCTGTATTATTGAAGCTGATCAACCGGCGAGGAACACCCTCGCATGAAATCACGCTTGGCCTGATCGCCTTGGTTCTCGGCGCCACTGTATTCTACGTCGATGCCTTCACCGAGATCCAAAGCGCCATCGCAGTCCTCTATGTTATCGTGCTGCTGCTAGCTGCCGAAATACTGACGAGGATCGGAACAACGCTGCTTGCGGTCATCTGCACCGCTTTTACACTTTTTGCTTATTTCTACTCGCACGGCCTGGGGGAAGATGTTCCGGCGCAGTTGCGCTTTGCGGTTTCTCTAGCCGCGATCACCATCACCTGCGCCCTTATTCTCCGGAACGAAACCGCGCGCACCGGGCTCATCGAGGCCAACCTGCACCTTCGCGACAGTGAGACCCGCTTCCGCTATATTTTCGAGCACAGCCGCATCGCACTCTGGGAGCGCGATTATTCCGCAGTGCGAGCCTTCCTGATGTCTTTGAAGGCCGAAGGTGTCAGCGACCTCAAAGATTACTACCGAACGAACCCCAGCATCATCGCCACCTGCACAGGCCTCATCCGTACCATCGCCTTCAATGACGCGGCGCTGGAACTGCTCGGTCATGTCGCCGACGGCCTGCAGTCGCGCACGATGCGCCGCTACATCGCCCCTGACGATGATACCTTCCTGGACCTGATGAATGCCATCTTCCGCGGGGAACGTCATTTTGAAGGCAAGGGCAATCTGATTGCTGAAAACGGCGAGACCAGGCTCGTCATCATGAGCATGAGTTTTCCCGAGGACCCTGCCGCCTTCAACCGCGTGGTGGTCGGCATGGTGGATATCACCCAGCGCGAAATGACGCAGAAGGCTTTGCGCGAAGCGCAGGACGAGCTTGCCCGTGCCTCCCGCGCGGCGACCGTCGGCACGCTTTCAGCCTCGCTCGCCCACGAACTCAACCAGCCGCTCGGCGCCATTGTCGTCAATGCTCAGACGCTGCTTCGCTGGCTGAACCGCGAACCGCCGGATCTTGCCGCCGTGCACCGTTCGGCCGAGCGCATCATCCGCGACAGCCAGCGCGCGAGCGAAATCATCCACAACACCCGCTCGATGCTGTCCCATACCGACCGTACGCCCGAATATGTCGATCTTGAAACCCTGATCGAGGAAACGCGCGCCTTGATGGATCACGACTTCCAGCGCGACATGGTGAGCTTCGAGGTTGAACGAGGCGAAAAAGCGCCTTCGGTAAAGGCGATCCGCATCGAACTGCAGCAGGTGCTGATCAACCTCGTTACCAATGCCGTGCAGGCCATGCAGGCGACGGCGATCGAGCAGCGTAAGATTCTGATCTCGCTCGAAAGGAAGGATGATATGTTTGTCAGCCTCTCCGTGAGAGATTTCGGCCCTGGTATCAGCGAGGAGGCAATGACGAAGCTTTTCACGCCCTTTTTCACGACCAAGCCCTCCGGAATGGGTATGGGACTCTCTATCTGCCGCAGCACGCTGGAAGCCGGAGGCGGCCAGCTGATTGCCGGCAATCATCCTGAAGGCGGCGCCATCTTCGAAATGATCATACCGATTGAGGACGACCATGACCGACACTAGCGCCGCATCGAAGGCAGCCTCGCAGTCCGTATTGCCAATCGTCTATGTCGTCGATGATGACGAATCCATCCGCGAGTCGCTTGTCGACCTCTTCCGGTCGGTCCAGATGGACGCCGCCTCCTTTGCCACGACCACTGCCTTTCTCGATACCGCCGACCTGCGCCGGCCGGGCTGCATTCTCCTCGACGTGCGCTTGCCGGGCCTGAGCGGACTGGATTTCCAGCTTCATCTCGAACGGATCGGCAGCAGGATGCCGATCGTCTTCATGACCGGCTTCGGCGATATTCCGATGAGCGTGCGCGCCATGAAGGCCGGCGCCGTCGACTTCCTCACAAAACCTTTCCGCGACCAGGACATTCTCGATGCCGTCGGCATCGCGATCGAGAAGGACATGGCGCGGCGCCGGGAAATGGCAGCAAGCGATGCTGTCGCCTCGCTGGTGGATACGCTCACGCCCCGCGAGCGGGAGGTGATGGCCGCTGTCGTCAAGGGACTGATGAACAAGCAGATTGCCTATGACCTCGGCATCAGCGAAATCACCGTGAAGCTGCATCGCGGCAATGTCATGCGCAAGATGCAGGTGCGCTCGGTGGCCGATCTGGTGCGCAAGACCGAAATGCTGGAAGGCAGGTAGTGTAACCTAGACCCTTGTATGGTACCGCGACACGGTCATGAGCCTCATAATATAACCTAACGTAATGCAGGAATAAGCAAGGCTACCAATCTCGTGTCACATACATCCACAATCGCGGTCGTCGATGACGACCAGGCCATCCGGGAGGCTCTTGACGATCTGATCCAGTCGTGCGGCTACCGCAGCAAGCTTTTTGCTTCTGCGGAAGAGTTTCTGGCCTTTAATGACAGGGCGGCGATCGACTGCATGCTCGTCGACGTCAAGATGCCGGGCCTCAGCGGCATCGAACTGCAGGAAATCCTCAACGGCGAGCCCGAAAAACCGCCGATGATCTTTATGACCTCCTATCGCGACGAGCGGACTAGGACGGCCGCCATTGAAGGCGGCGCGCTGGCCTTTCTGGGCAAGCCGGTCGAATTTGATTCCCTCATCAAGTATCTGGAAATGGCTCTGAAGCCGTAAGGCTCCACTGCGCCGAATTCCGAAGTATTGCTTCCGCCATCAGATCAATTTTATACACCTATGTATAATTTTGGACGAAAGCATTAAAGAATAGAATTGCTTCGTTACATCCAGTACACTGGATAGAAAAACGAGGTGACGCCATGATGAAGTTCAAACGTCCGATATTTATCAGCGTGGGGAAGAACATTCTGATGGATGTAATCTTCTCCAACATCGTAACCGGTGCCAATTACAAGTTCCACTGCGCGCTTCTGCGCCTGGAACCGGAAAATCCGATCTACGAATACCAACCGGTCCGCATTGCCGCGCATCGCCGCCCGGATGAAATCAGCCGGACGCATTTCTGATCCCCCCAATACCTGGTACTGACCGGTTTACTCCTCCCGGCCGGTCAGTGAGATAACGCCGGCATCTCTCGGCTTCAGGGAAAAGACGACATGACAGGCATCACGGACCTTTCCGTTCTTCTTTCGACCATGGAGCCGGAATTGGCAGACGGCGAATTTGTCTATTGCACCGTGCCGGCCTTCCAGCCGGAAGACTACCTGCATCTTCGCCCGCTCGGCCTCTTTCACGAAACGGAAGGGCTGACGCTCATCCTGTCGCTGGAGGCGGCCCGCAAGTCCGGCCTGCAGGCTAGCCCGCCCATGCGGCAGATCACGCTGAAGGTGCATTCCTCGCTTGAAGCGGTGGGCCTGACCGCCGCCTTCTCCCGCGCGTTAACGGAAGTCGGCATCAGCGCCAATGTGGTCGCGGCCTATCACCACGACCACATTTTCGTGCCTGCCATTGATGCCGAACGGGCCGTCGAAGCGCTGCGGCAGTTTTCGGCTGCAAGCCAGAACTGAAATCAGGTCGGTGGCGCGTCGAGCGCGTGCAGAATGCCGCGTAGCTCGGCAAGGCCGCGAAGACGGCCGATTGCCGGATAGCCGGGCGTGACATTCTTCTGCAGATCGTCGAGCATGCGGTGGCCGTGATCCGAGCGGAAGACGATCGACTGGTCGGCGCTGCGGCGGCGATCCTCAGTAACCAGCTCCTTCAGCACGGCAACCATGTTCACGTCACCTTCGAGATGTGCGCTTTCATGGAAGGTACGGCCGTCGCCCTCGCGGGTCGTAGCGCGAAGATGGGCGAAATAGATGCGCGAGGCAAAACGCCGCGCAATCGCCGGCAGGTCGTTGCCGGCGCGCACGCCGAGGCTGCCGGTGCAATAGCACATGCCGTTGGCGGCCGCCGGCACGGCGTCGAACAGTGCTGCGTAGTCCTCAGCCGTCGAGGCGATACGCGGCAGGCCGAAGAGCGATCGCGGCGGATCGTCCGGATGCAGGGTCAGCTTCACGCCTCGCGCTTCTGCGGCCGGCACGACGGCTTCGAGGAATTCGATGAGGTGCTGGCGAAGCTTCTTCGCGTCGATCCCCTGATAGGCGATAAGCTTTTCGCGAAAAGCCGGAATGGTCAGCGGCTCGGTCGTCGAGCCTGGCAGAGCCGAGGTGATGATGCGAGTAATTTCGGCAATCTCCGCTTCCGTCATGCTCTCGTAGACGGCCCTGGCCCGCGCTTTATCCTCTTCAGAATATTCTTGGGCTGCACCCGGCCGCTCCAGCACGAATAACTCGAAGGCCGCAAATCGCTCATGGTCAAAGCGCATGGCGGTTGCGCCGGTCGGCGTTACATAGTCGAGATCGGTGCGCGTCCAGTCCACCACAGGCATGAAATTGTAGCAGACGATCGGAATATTGCAGGCGGCGACGGCTTCGAGGCTGGCGATCCATGCTTCGATCTCGGCCTTGGCCTGCCCGCCCTTGCGCTTGACGGCATCGGGGATCGGGATGCTCTCGACAACGCTCCAGGTCAGCTTCGAGCGGCCGGCCGGCGTCGTTTCAATCAGCGACTGGCGCTCGCGCACTTCCGCTTCGGTCCAGGCGCGGCCGATCGGCACCTGGTGCAACGACGAAACGATGTTTGTCGCACCCGTCTGGCGCACCTCGTCCAGCGTGACCGGCGCCTCTGGCCCAAACCATCTCCAACCTTGCCGCATTTACTCTCTCCTTGATATCCTGTGTTCTGTCGTTCCGCCGTCAGCAGAAATAGTCGGGGAACTGCGACCGCAGCTCCGCCACGTCGGGTATAACGGCGCTCAAGTGATGAATCATAGCTTCGCGCGCCGCCGCGACATCGTGCGCGGCGATGGCGTCGCGGATGCCAATATGCTCGTGCACGACATTGTCCATGCGGCCGAGCACCGGCAGCGTCAGTCGCCGCGCCCTGTCGATCTGTACCTTCACGGTCTTTAAAATAGTCCAGATGCCGGGATAGCCGGCAATCTGCGCGATCGCCTCGTGAAAGGCCTCGTCCTCTTCATGGAAGCTCGAAGCATTGCCGAGTGCTGCATGTGTCTTCTGCCGCGCTATGATTGCATCCAGCCGCGCAATGTCGTCTCCTGTCGCAATGCTTGCCGCCGTTTCTACCGTCGTTCCCTCAAGCGCCTTGCGCACGACGACCGCTTCCGGAATGGCCGAAACCGGCACGCGCGAAACCACCGTGCCGGACTGCGGATAGATATCGACGAGCCCACCCTCGGAGAGCCGCAACAGCGCTTCGCGCACCGGCGTGCGGCTGACGCCGAAATCCTCGGCGATCCGCTTTTCCTGCAGCGCCGTTCCCGGTGGAATCCTCAGCGAAACGATGTCGGCATGCAGGCGCTCATGGATCGCCGCCGCCGTCGTCACGCGGCGGATCTTTCCGCCGGCGTCGCGTGACGTCGGGAAGGCGAGGATTTCAGGATCGGAAGCCTGCCGCATGCATGATCTCGGGACGTTGACACTCTCGTGCATACTAGTATATCAATTGAATTCTGTTGCCAAGACATGCTGCGGAGGAGAACAGCGGCGTGGCATTGCACCCGGAGGAAAAGCTTCGAGCTGCGGGCATTTGATGCTGCCGGAAAACCGGCGCATCGAGGCATTGAGACGTGCATTGCGATGCAAACGGGCGGCGCTCGGGGTTAAGGCCGACACCGCCGCAAAGGAGGAGGACAGAATGAAGATCACTCGCAGAACATTCGTCGGCGGAGCTGCCGGCGTCGCCGCGGCCGGATTGCTGCCGCTGCGCGCTTTCGCGCAGGCAAAGGCGCCGGCAAGCCCTGTTACCATCACCGTCGTCGATGTCGCCGGCAACCTGGCGCTGACGCAGGGTATGTTCCAAAACTACGCCAAGGCTAAGCCGGAATTCGTTTCCAGCTTTTCCTTCACCAAGGCTCCTGCTCCGGAACTGCCTGCCAAGATCCAGGCCCAGCAGGCTGCCGGCAAGGTCGATATCGATCTCGTCCTGACCGGCACGGACGCGCTTTCGGCCGGCGTCGACCAGGGTCTCTGGGTCGACCTAACCAGCCACAAGTCGGCACTGCCCAATCTTGAAAGCATCCTGCAGCCACAGGCATTCAAGATGCAGGCGCTTGCCAAGGACCAGGGCGTCGTCATCACCTATTATCCGTCCGGCCCGCTGATCGAATACATGCCGGACAAGGTGGCAACCCCGCCGAAGACGGCGCAGGAGCTGCTCGACTGGACGAAGCAGAACAAGAACAAGTTCCTCTATGCCCGCCCGGCAAACTCCGGCCCGGGCCGCACGCTGCTGATGGGCCTGCCCTACCTGCTCGGTGACAGCAATCCCCGCGACCCGGTCAACGGCTGGGCCAAGACCTGGGAATATCTGGCCGCTCTCGGCGAAAACATCGAATACTACCCGACCGGCACCGCAGTGGTCTTCAAGGAACTCGGCGAAGGAACCCGTGACATCGTCGCCACGACCACCGGCTGGGATATCAATCCGCGCGCGCTCGGCATCGTTCCCGAGGAAGCCAAGGTCGGCAAGCTCGAAGGCTTCCACTGGGTCACCGACGCCCACTATGCGGCGATCCCGAAGGGCGTTTCCGACGAAAAGGTCGGCGTTCTGCTCGATGTACTCAACTACATCTACCAGCCGCAGCAGCAGGCAATCGCCTATGACGCCGGCTACTTCTATCCCGGCCCGGCAGTGAAGGACGTCACCCTCGAAATGGCGCCGGCAGAAAGCCAGGAAACCATCAAGGAATTCGGCCGGCCGGAATATGCCGACTGGATTGCCGGCAGCCCGCTGGAAGTGCCGCTCGAGCCCAAGCAACTCGTCCAGGCCTTCCGCATCTGGGACGAAAAGATCGGCGCCAAGAAGGGCTGATCCCTGGTGATCACGAGAACCCGGCGCCGGTTTCCCGGCGCCGGATTTCTACTGCAATTCCAAGCAAAAAGCGCAACGGTTTTGCGTCCGGAACTGTTTGGAAACAACGAGATAGAACGTCTCCGTGGAAAACCGGAGATGCGCTAACGGCCATGATGCCGATAAATGGAGATTGCATTGACTTTGTCGGTTCAAAACGCAGCAACGCTGTCTTCGCGGAAGAATGCGCGACTTGAGCTTGATGGCATCAGGCGATCCTTCGGCGCCTATAACGCCCTTGATGGCATCGATCTTGCCATTGAGCCCGGCGAATTCATCGCACTTCTCGGCCCCTCTGGCTGTGGCAAGTCTACGGCGCTGAACTGCATTGCCGGTCTGCTTGGCCTTACCGGCGGCGAAATCCGCCTCGGCGGCAATCGCATCGATCAGTTGGAGCCGGAAAAGCGCGGCTTCGGCATGGTTTTCCAAAGCTACGCACTCTTCCCGCACATGAGCGTGCGCAAGAATGTCGGCTTCGGCCTTGCGATGCAGGGCATCCGCGGCGCAGAGGCCGACAAGCGCATCATCGATGCCCTGGCCCTCGTGCGCCTCGAAAGTCAGGCCGACAAGCTGCCCGGCCAACTCTCCGGCGGTCAGCAGCAACGCGTCGCCATCGCTCGCGCCATCGTGATCCGCCCACCGATCGTGCTGATGGACGAGCCGCTCTCCAACCTGGACGCCAAGCTGCGCCTGGAAATGCGCGCCGAAATCCGCGGCATCCATGATCAGATCGGCTCCACCACCGTTTACGTGACCCATGACCAGGATGAGGCACTGTCGCTTGCCGACCGTATCGTCGTCATGAGCCAGGGCCACATCCAGCAGATCGGCACGCCTCAGGACCTCTACCAGCGACCGGTCAATCTTAATGTTGCCGATTTCATGGGCTTCCGCACCCGCATCCCCGGCCGCGTCGTCTCCGTCTCCGGCAACGAGGCCGAGATCGAAACCACCGGCGCCCGGCTGACCGGTACCATGCGTGATACGCTTAAAGTAGGCGATGCCGCCGTGCTTTCCGTGCGCCCGGAAGATCTCGTCGCAACCAATGACGGCATCGGCATTCCCGTCACCGTCGCCAGCACCGAATATCGCGGCCGCGCCTTCTTCGGCATGGCTCGCTCGGCCGACGGATCGGACCTCTATTTCCGCGCCGATAACGCATTGCCGCGTGGCGCCGCGGCGGCGCTGCAGCCGGTCGCAGGTCGCTCGCTCGTCTTCAAGGGGGCAGCCGGATGAGCGGGCCGTCACTGAAAACCAGGCTCGCCGCCCAAGGCCTTGATGGCACGACGCTGCTTGTGCTGCCGGGCCTGCTCTTCATGATCGCGCTCTTCATCTATCCCTTCATCTACGGCGTCGCGGATTCGCTGATGCCGAAGGATGGAGGGTTCTGGTACGAAAATTACGCGAAGTTCTTCTCCGACCAGTTCCAGTACGGCACGATCGCCAACACCATGTGGCTCGCCTTGCCTGTCACCATCGTCAACCTGGCCTTCGCAGTCCCCGTGGCCTTCCGCGTCCGGCTGATGCGCCGGCAGCGGCTGCTGACAACCATTCTCGTGCTACCGATCACGCTCGGCACGGTCTTCGTCGCCGATGGTCTTCTGACTTTTCTCGGGCCGCGCGGCTGGTTCAACGAGACACTCATTCTTTTCGGCGTCCTGGATTCACCGGTCAAGCTGACCAACAACTACTGGGGCGTCTTCGCCTCGTTGCTGATCACCGGCTTTCCCTTCGCCTTCCTGCTGACGCTGTCCTATATCACCGGCATCGATCCGGCGATCGAGCAGGCAGCAGCCACGCTCGGCGCCAATGCACGGCAGCGCTTCATGCGCGTTTTCCTGCCACTGCTTGTGCCCGGTCTTGCCGTGACCTTCTGCCTCTCCTTCGTGCAGGCCTTCGCCGTCTTTCCATCAGCTGTCCTGCTCGGCGCGCCGGCCGGTCCGACGCGCGTCATCTCGATTGCCGCCTATCAGGCCGCCTTCGAACAATATGACCATTCCTACGGCACGGCCATCGCCCTTATCATGGGCGGCGTCGAGCTCTTCGTCGTTGTCGCCATTCTCGGCGCACGTTCGTTCTTCTACCGCGGCCCGGCCGGCGGCACGAAAGGCTGAGCCATGATCCGTGACCAGGGCCTTACTTCAAAGATCTGGCGCATCGCCGTCTGGGCGCTCGCGACCCTCTTCGTCCTCAACCTGCTAGCCGTCATCGCGGCCGTGATCGTCAACTCCTTCGCCACGCGATGGCTCGGCACATGGCTGCCGCGCGGTTGGACGGATCGCTGGTATTTCAGCGCCTGGAGCGAGTTCCAGCTTTCCAGCGTCGTCATCGTCACCTTCGAGATGGCCTTCGTCGTCGTCCTCATCTCGGGCATTCTCGGCGTGATGACAGCCTATGCGCTGGCGCGGCGCGACTTTCCGGGCAAGCGCGCCATCATCCTGCTCTTCCTTCTGCCGCTGCTGATCCCGCCGCTGACCTACGGCATTCCGCTGGCGACCGTGCTCTATCAGCTCGGCCTCGGCGGCACGTTCTGGGGCGTGGTGCTGATCAACCTCGTCCCGTCCTTCCCCTTCGTCGTGCTCGTCATGATCCCTTTCATCGAGCAGATCGATCCGCGCATCGAGGCAGCAGCACGCGTTTTCGGCGCCGGCACGACCAGCCTCTTCATCCGCATTCTGCTGCCGTTGCTGCTGCCTGGAATGCTGGCGGCACTGCTGCTGGTTCTGGTGCGCACGCTTGCCATGTTCGAGCTGACTTTCCTGATCGCGGGGCCGCAGACGCAGACGCTTGTCGTCTCGCTTTATTACGCGGTCTTTGCATCCGGCGTGCGCGCCGGCCAGTCGATCGATGCAATGGCGGTGATCTATATGGTGACGACGCTCTTCTGGCTCATCATCGCGCTGCAGTTCGTCAATCCGACGCAGATCGTCGCGCGCGCCAAGCAGCAATCAGCGCATTGAGCATGCCGCTGCCGGAAACCGGCAGCAGCTTTTCCAATCGTCAGTAGACTTCGGGAACGTACATTTCCTGAGGAACCGCGCTGCGCTGATAATCATCGTGGCGCACACGCTCGGGAAGCACGATCTCCTGCTTCGGCACCTCCTCGTAAGGAATCTGGCCCAGCAGATGCGCGATGCAGTTCAGGCGCGCCCGCTTCTTGTCCACCGCCTGGACGACCCACCACGGCGCTTCGTCGATATGGGTGCGATCGAGCATCTCTTCCTTGGCCTTGGTATATTCCTCCCAGTGGACGCGGCTCTGCAGGTCCATCGGCGAAAGCTTCCACTGCTTCAGCGGATCGTGGATGCGCATGTTGAAGCGGAATTCCTGCTCCTCGTCGGTGATCGAGAACCAGTACTTGATGAGAATGATCCCCGAACGCACCAGCATGCGCTCGAACTCGGGGACCGAGCGGAAGAACTCTTCCAGCTCGTCCTTGGTGCAGAAGCCCATGACGCGCTCGACGCCGGCCCGGTTGTACCAGCTGCGGTCGAAGAGCACCATTTCGCCTGACGATGGCAGGTGTGGAGTGTAGCGCTGGAAATACCACTGGTTCCGCTCGCGCTCGGTCGGCGCCGGAAGCGCCACGACGCGGCAGACGCGCGGGTTGAGGCGCTGGGTCACGCGCTTGATCGCACCGCCCTTGCCGGCGGAGTCGCGGCCTTCGAAAAGTACGACGACCTTGAGCTTCTTGTACTGAACCCAGTCCTGAAGGCGGACCAGTTCATGCTGCAGGCGGAAAAGCTCGCGGAAATAGAGCTTGCGTTCAAGCGTCTGTTCCGCCGGGCCGGACATGCCCTCGGCGACCAGCTCGTCGAGCCGGTCCTCCTCCAACTGCAGTTCCAGCTCCTCGTCGAAGCTGTCCGCAATTTCGTTCTTGATACGGTCGAGCTCAGTGTTTTCGATCATGGCACGCTCCCTGTTCAATTTGCTCGATAAAGCACGTTCTCGCCATAGCTATATGACAGAGTTGCGACGATCGAAAATTTGCTTTGGCAAAACGCAAAATTACAGACCGGGAACCCCGGCTTGTACAGCCTTTCATGGCCGTTTCGGCGGCGGCAATCGACTGGTTCTACAGATGGCCGCGGCTTGTGCCATGTCAAGTTTTATGTATACATTGGACTTGCTGAGCAATTTTCGCGACGGCGGCGTTTTCTTCGGAGGAGCGAAGGAAAACGCGCAGGTCGCGGGCATATCTCCGGGAGAGAGATATGGTGCGCAACATTGGGAGGAGTATACATGGTTTCGTTTTCGAGAAGACTATTCGTTGCCGGCGCTGCGCTCGCGACGCTTGCCGGAGCACCTGCATTTGCACAGGAAACGGTGAAGATCGGCGTGATCCTGCCTATGACAGGCCCTTTCGCCTCAACCGGACGCCAGGTCGAGGCGGGCGCTCGCGCATACATGGCAATCAATGGCGATACGGTTGCAGGCAAGAAGATCGAGCTTGTCCTGCGTGACGACGCCGGCACGGCCGACCAGACCCGCCGCATCGCCCAGGAACTCGTCGTCAATGACGGCGTCAAGATGCTGGTCGGCTTCGGTCTGACGCCACTTGCCATGGGTGTCGCCCCAGTTCTCAATCAGGCAAAGGTCCCGGCGATCATCACCTCGGCCACGACGTCGGCGATCATGAAGCAGTCGCCCTATTTCGTACGTACCTCGATGGGCGGTCCGCAATCGGCCGTTCCGGTCGCCACCTGGGCCGTCCAGAACAACCTGAAACGGGTCGTCACGCTGGTGACTGACTACGGCCCGGGTATCGACATCGAGAAGGGCTTTACCGACCAGTTCAAGAAGGAGGGCGGCACGGTTGTAGAAGCGCTTCGTGTTCCCCTGCAGAACCCCGATTTTGCACCCTTCCTTCAGCGCGTGCGCGATGCCAAACCTGACGCCCTGTTCGTCTTCGTGCCGTCGGGCGTCGGCGCGATCTTCATGAAACAGTTCATCGACCGGGGTCTTGCGGATGCCGGTATCAAGTTGATCGCCACCGGCGACGTGACCGATGACGACCTCTTGAACGGAATGGGACCGGCTGCCAAGGGCGTCATCACCGGCCATTTCTACTCGACCGATCACGACAGCCCTGAGAACAAGGCCTTCGTCGCCGAAGTCCGCAAGGCCAACAAGAACATGCGCCCGAATTTCATGTCGGTCGGCGGTTATGATGCCATGCACGTCGCTTATGCCGCGCTCGAAAAGACTGGCGGCGATACCGATGGCACCAAGCTCGTCGAAGCCATGAAAGGCATGGAATTCGTCAGCCCCCGTGGCCCGATCACCATCGATCCTGATACCCGCGACATCGTGCAGGACATCTACATGCGCGAGGTCAAGGAGAAGAACGGCGAGCTCTACAATGTCGAGTTCGCGACTTATCCAAAGATCCACGATCCGAATACGGCTGCCAAGTAAGCCCCGAGGAACAGGCGGCGGAAGCAATTCCGCCGCCTGCATGCAGTGAGGTCTCATGCTGACAATCCTGTTCGACGGCATTGCCTATGGCATGCTTCTCTTCGTTCTCGCCTGCGGATTGTCGGTCACGTTGGGCCTGATGAATTTCGTCAATCTGGCGCACGGCGCCTTTGCCATGGCCGGTGGCTATGTCACAGTCATCATGATGAACCGCTACGGCATATCCTTCTACTGGTGCCTGCCGGCGGCCTTCATCGTCACGGCGCTTGCCGGCGTAGTGCTGGAGCGCTTGCTCTACCGCCGCCTGTATTCCGCCTCGCATCTCGATCAGGTGCTGTTTTCGATCGGCCTCGTCTTCATGGCGATCGCCGCGATCGATTATTTCATGGGTGGCCAGCAGCAGCTCATCAATCTGCCGCCCGAACTCAGCGGCCGCTTCAGCTTCCTCGGCATGGATATCGGCCGTTACCGCCTCTTCATCATCGTCATCTGCGCAGCCTTGACGGTAGCACTTCAGTTAGCTCTCACCCGCACCCGCTTCGGCAGCCAGCTTCGCGCCGCCGTCGATGACGGACGCGTGGCGCGCGGCTTGGGCATCAACGTGTCGGTCATCTTCGCACTGACGTTCGCGCTCGGCTCCGGCCTTGCCGGTCTTGGTGGCGCGCTCGGTACCGAACTGCTCGGCCTCGATCCGAACTTTCCGCTGAAATATCTCATCTATTTCATGATCGTCGTCACCGTCGGCGGCACCTCGTCCATCACCGGTCCCTTCATCGCAGCACTTCTGCTCGGCATCGCCGATGTCGCCGGCAAATATTACGTGCCGCAGCTCGGCGCCTTCATCATCTATGCCGTCATGATCCTTGTGCTGATCCTGCGGCCCCATGGCCTCTTCTCCCGGGAGGGCAGCCGATGAGCGGCGAACGCAACAACGCCTCTATGGAGGCCATGGGGCTCTTGAAGCGCGCCGGCCGCTGGCAGATCTGGGAATTTGCTCTCTGGCTGGTCGCCATTGCCGCAATCTTCCTTCTGCCGTCGCAGATGCTGATCCTGACCGAGATCGTCATCCTGGCGCTCTTTGCTGTCTCGCTGGATCTCATCCTCGGCTACGCCGGCATCGTCTCGCTCGGCCATACCGCCTTCTTCGGCCTTGGCGCTTACGCAGCTGGTCTCTTTGCCGTCCATGTCTCCGGCGAGCCGATTATCGGTCTGCTGGTCGCTGGCCTCGTCAGCGGCATCTTCGGCTTTCTGACGAGCTTCCTCGTGCTGCGCGGTTCTGATCTCACCCGCCTGATGACCACCTTCGGTGTCGCCATGCTGCTGGCCGAACTCATCAATCAGGCCGCTTGGCTTACCGGCGGCGCCGATGGCCTCAGCGGCGTCATCATCAATCCAATCCTCGGTTATTTCGAATTCGATCTTTGGGGCCGCACCGGCTACATCTACTGCCTGATTGTGCTGATGGTCCTGACCTATGGCGCCCGGCGCATCGTCAATTCGCCTTTCGGCCTGTCGCTGAAGGCGATCAAGCGCAACGAGCGCCGCGCCTCCATGCTCGGCATCTCGCCCACCCGCCGCATCGTCGCAATCTACACGATATCCGCCGCCTATGCCGGCATAGCGGGCGCGCTACTGACCCAGACAACCAGCTTCGTCTCGCCTGACGTTCTCGCCTTCCACAGGTCAGCCGAAGTGCTGCTGGTGCTGGTTATCGGCGGCGTCGGCTATCTCTATGGAGGCGTGTTCGGCGCTGTCATCTTCTCGATCCTGCGCAACTGGCTGTCGGTCATCACGCCGCAATACTGGATGTTCTGGATCGGCCTCGTGCTTATCATCATCGTCCTAGTCGGCCGCGAGCGCCTGACGCGCTGGCAGACCCTGCTACCAGGCTCGACGCGCAAGCGCGAAGCCAGCATGCAGCAAGCCGTCGCGGAGGAAAGTAAATGACGCTCGCCCTCGAGACACGCCACCTCGTCAAGCGCTTCGGCGGCTTCATCGCCACCAATGACGTCTCGCTGCAGATCCGCCAGGGCGCGCGCCATGCGCTGATCGGCCCGAACGGCGCCGGCAAGACCACGATCATCAACCTGCTAACCGGCGTACTGACACCGAACAGCGGCGAGATCCTGCTCGCTGGCGAAGATATCACCAGCGTCTCCTCCTATCGCCGCGTCGGCAAGGGTCTTGCGCGCACTTTCCAGATCAACCAGCTCTTCGGCGATTTCACGCCGCTGGATTCCGTCATGCTGGCGATCAGCGAACGCCGGGGGCATGGCCGTTTCGCTTGGCGGCCACTTTCGGCGGACCGCGAGGTGGCTGATGAAGCAGCCGCGCTGCTGGAACGTTTCCGTCTCATCGATGTCATGGGCATGCCGACGACGCTCCTGCCCTATGGCAAGCAACGCCTGCTGGAGATCGCCCTTGCAATTGCCATGCAGCCGAAGGTGCTATTGCTCGACGAGCCCGCCGCCGGCGTTCCCGAAGAGGAGCGGCACGAGGTTCTCGGCATCGTCCGCGAGCTGCCGGCCAACGTCACCGTCGTGCTGATCGAACATGATATGGACCTCGTCTTCTCCTTCGCAGACCGTATCTCGGTGCTCGCCGCCGGCGCACTCTTCGCTGAAGGAACCGTCGCCGAGATCTCGAAAGACCCGCAGGTGAAAGCCATCTATCTCGGGGAGGATGCCTGATGGCCGAATTACTGCGGATCGAACGCCTCATCGCTGGTTATGGCGAAGCACATGTGCTTGCCAAGGTCGATGTCTCGCTGGAGGAAGGCCGCTCGCTGGCGCTGCTTGGCCGCAACGGCGCCGGCAAGACGACCCTGCTCAACACCATCATCGGCGTCACCACCCACCACGCCGGCTCCATCCATCTGCGACAGCGCGACATCACCCGGCTGCGGGCGGAAAAACGCGCACCGCTCGGCATCGGCTGGGTGCCGCAGGAGCGGAACATCTTCCGTTCGCTGACGGTGGAGGAAAACCTGACGGCAAGCGCCCGCCCCGGTTCCTGGAATATCGGCCGCGTTTACCAGATGTTCCCGCGCCTGCAGGAACGCCGCCGCAACCTCGGCAATCAACTGTCCGGCGGCGAGCAGCAGATGCTCGCCATCGCCCGCGCGCTGATGCTCAATCCGAAGATCCTGCTGCTCGACGAGCCTCTGGAAGGCCTCGCCCCTATCGTCGTCGACGAGCTGCTGGCTGCGCTTCGCCGTATCGTCACCGACGAAGGCATGTCGGCAATCATCGTCGAGCAGAAGGCACGCAAGGTGCTGCCGCTGACGGATGAGGTCATCGTGCTCGAACGCGGCGCGGTGATCTATCGCGATACATCGGAAGCGCTTCTTGCCTCACCCGAAACTCTCGACGCACACTTAAGCGTCTGAGATTTCAGGTTTCCCGAGGCGGTACACGGGTGATGCGCGCGCCGAGTGCGTTCAGCCGCTCCTCGATCCGCTCATAGCCGCGTTCAATCTGCTGGGCATTATTGATGACGCTGGTTCCCTCAGCGCACATGGCAGCAATCAGCATCGCCATGCCGGCACGGATATCCGGGCTCTCGACCTGCGCTGCACGCAGCTTGGAGGGGCCGGCCACGATCGCGCGATGCGGATCGCAGAGCACGATGCGTGCGCCCATGGTAATCAGCTTGTCGACGAAGAACATTCGGCTTTCGAACATCTTCTCGAACATCAGCACCACACCATCGCATTGCGAGGCGGTGACGATGGCAATCGACATCGTATCAGCCGGGAAGGCCGGCCATGGCTGGTCCTCAATCTTCGGAATGTGCCCACCGAAATCCGGCTGGATCTTCATCTCCTGCCCCGCCGGCACCACGAGATCGTCGCCCTCGATGCGGCATCGGATGCCGAGACGCTCAAAAGTCATCAATGTCGAACGTAAATGCTCAACGCCCGCCCGACGGATGGTGATTTCCGAACCGGTGACGGCAGCGAGGCCGATCAGCGAACCGATCTCGTTGTGATCGGGGCCGATACGGTGCGACGCGCTGCCAAGCGGCTGGCCACCGTGAATGGTCATCGTATTGGTGCCGATGCCCTCGATCTTCGCGCCCATGGCGATGAGGAAATGGGCGAGATCCTGGACATGCGGCTCTGATGCGCAATTGCGCAGGATTGTCTTGCCTTCGGCAGAAACTGCTGCGCAGAGCGCATTCTCGGTCGCAGTGACGGAGGGTTCGTCGAGGAACACGTCAGCGCCGCGCAGATGCTCTGCACGGAAACTATAGGAGCCGTTGACGCTGATCTTGGCGCCGAGCTGCTCAAGCGCCAGGAAGTGTGTGTCGACGCGGCGGCGGCCAATGACATCGCCGCCGGGTGGCGGTAGCGTGATCTCGCCGCAGCGGGCCAGCATCGGCCCGGCAAGCAGGATGGATGCCCGAATGCGGGCGCAGAGGCCAGGATCGAGATCGGCCGGCTTGAGGTCGCTCGCCTCGATCTCGAGCTCATTGCGTCCCAACCAGCGCGCTTTGGCGCCAACCGACTGGATCAGCTCGACGAGCGCTTCGACATCGCGGATACGCGGCACGTTGGTCAGATGCACAAGCTTGTCGGTCAGCAGCGAGGCGGCAATGATCGGTAGCGCGGCATTCTTGTTGCCGCTCGGCTGGATCTCGCCGGCAAGGCGGTGCCCGCCCTCGACGATGTATTGAATTCGCTCATGCGGCTGGGCCTGTGCCACTGCTGTCATCCTTGTTCGATTCGATTTTTCACGGACATTATCTGCGTTGTCATTGTGACATCGAAGTGATCGCCCGTTCCAAGCTGCGGCTGTTCTTAACGCTGCCTTGCATCGAGGGCTAGGTGCAAGATGACAGGAAGAATCCATAAAAAACGGCGCCCTCCCGGGCGCCGTCGTTAACACCGTGGATGGGTGTCGGATTTCAGCCCTTCTTGCTACGCCAGCTGTCAGCGTAATTCTCGCGGGCTTCGCTGGCATAGGGCGTGGGCGAGACGCGCACGCGGATTTCGGCCTGCTTGTGCGGCTCGACCGAGGTCTTGCCGGAGCCGCCGTCAGGCTCGCCCCAGACGAGGGTCAGCACGTCGCCGATCTCGACATCCGCATCGACGATGCCGAGCGAAAGCATGCAGCGTTCGTTGTAGCTATAACCATTGAACATCGACATGCCGACCATCTTGCCGTCGCGCATGATCTTGTCGGCGCTGGTCGAGGCATAGTTCGGCTGCGGGAAGTCGATCCACTTGAAGTGATCCTCACCCGGACGGAAGGCCGAGGCGATGACGTTGACCACGTCTTCGGCATTCCACTCGAAGGTTACCTTCTTGCGGCTCGTCTGGCCCTTCATCTTCTCGAGCGCGGACTTACCGACGAAGTCATCCTTCTTCCAGCCAATGTAGAAATCGTAGCCGAGTTCGAACGGCGTGACGTAGTAGTCCTCGATATTGCTGGAAACGAAGCTGCCGCCAATCGCACCCGTCGCCTCATAACTGTCGGCGCCCAGCCAGTCGCGATAGGCCGCCAGCATGCCGTCACCCGTATAGATGCCCGGCAGCGGCGACGGGATCCAGCCGGATTCCAGCGTGTTGGTGGAATAAGCGCGGCTGCCGCAACGAACGAGATCGACGCCCGCCGCCTTCGCCGATTCCAGGATGACAGAGTGGATATAGGCCTTGTCCTCATAGGGCCCCCAGATTTCCAGACCCGGCGCACCGGACATTCCGTGGCGCAGCGCATTCACCGTCTTCGAGCCGACCTTGATCTTGTCTACATGGAAGAACTTGACCTCGGGGATAGGGCCTCCGTTCATCTTCTCGAAGATCTTTGGGGCATCCGGCCCCTGGATCTGGTAGCGGTAATGGGTGCGCAGCACGCGTTCGCCTTCCGGGCGTGAGGGCGAACGCGGATCATATTTCAGGCGCACATTCCACTTGCCGTAGGCGGCGCAGAACATCAGCCAGTTGGAGGTCGGCGAACGACCGACGAGGATGAATTTGTCTTCGCGCTCGCGGAAGATGATCTGGTCGCCGATGACATGACCGGCAGGCGTGACCGGCACGAAATGCTTGGCGCGGTTCGTATCGAAATTCGAGAAGGAGTTGACACCGTGATAGGCGAGGAACTTCTCCGCATCCGGTCCTTCGACGGTCAACTCGTCCATATGGTGTGACTGGTCGAAGAGGACAGCGGAGTTACGCCACGCGGCCTGCTCCGAGCGCCAGTTGGAAAACTCGGCTGCCACGACCGGGTATACATACATGCCGACTTTGGAATTGCGCAGCAGCTCCACCGTATTGCCGGCCGACTTCAAAACTTCCGATAAGCTTGATCTCGCCACCTGATGTCCTCCCATTGGTATGCGATAATGTATACATGAAATGCCCAAAGCGATCAGATTGCAAGCCTATTTTCTACCCGCCTCACTGTATTCCAGAAGCCGGAAACGCAAAAGGGCGACTCAAAAGCCGCCCTCCCAAATGCCGATTTGCCGGAAATTACCGGTGAATCAGTGCAAGTCCCCTGATCTGCTCGATCAGATCAGGGTCTTCCGCCAGAATGTATTCAAGATTGCGCCGCGCCGTGCGGGCATGCTCCCTGGCGATCGCGTCCGCGCGGCTGCCTTCGCGCGCTTCGATCGCGCTCACGAGTTCCCTGTGCTGCTCCTGCGCGGAGCGGAGCGAACGACGGAAGGCGGCAATATCCGCCTTGTCGGGCAGGAAGGCGGACGGTGAAGCAAAGGGCAGCGAACTCGCCCGCTCTACCTCACGCCGAATGATCTCGCTGCCGGCAAGTGCTGCAAGCTGGTGGTGGAACTTCTCGTTCAGGTCAGAGTAAGCGTCGAAATCGACATCGTCGAGGCGCTCTCCGAAACAGGCATCAAGCTTGATCACCGTCTGCTTGATCTCATCGAGCGCTTCGGGTGCCGCACCGCGCTCTGCAGCAAGCCGGGCCGCCATGCCTTCCATGACGCCGCGCACCTCGATGGAATCGACCACGTCGGCAAAGCCGAAACGACGAACCACGAAGCCGCCGTTCGGAAGGCGATCCAGAAGCCCCTCCTCCGTCAGCCGCGACATCGCCTCACGCACCGGTGTGCGGGAAATATCCAGCGCCTCGGCCAACGGCACTTCGAACAGCCGCGTACCGCCCTGTAGCTCGCCGCTCAGAATCTTTTCCCGCAATTCGATAACGGCGCGACGGCCATGCGTCGCGGCTTCACTTTGCTTCATCGGCGCCTCCAATCCCGGCTAAATGTATATAACAGCGCGAACGCATACAAAACCCCACCCCGAACCATCTCTCTATCACAGTTTTGTATGCACGAGAAAATTCCCTTCCGGTGGAATTGGCCATTGATGCAGGTATATGCACCGATCACTTGACATAATGTATACATTTGTGATGTCTGGTTTGCGGGAGGAAAACTGATGGCAACGCTCGCGCTCATTCCAGGGCTGGTGTCCGACAGCATTGTTTGGGCACCGCTGGCCGATGCTGTTGGGCACCGCATGCCCGTGCACGTGGCCGACGTGTCCCGCACCTCCTCGATACCTGACATGGCGGAAAGCATTCTCGCCGCCACAGAAGGCGATTTGATCGCGGTCGGCCATTCCATGGGCGGCCGCGTCGCCATGGAAATGGCCCGCATCGCACCGGATCGTGTCCGCGGGCTGGTGCTCGCCAATACCGGCCATCACCCGAAACGTGAAGGCGAGGAAATCAGGCGCCAGCAGATGATCGATCTCGGCCATCGCAGCATGCAGGAGCTGGCAGACGTATGGCTGCCGCCCATGGTCGACCCTGCCCGGCTGACAGATGCGGAAGTGATCGCCAGCCTGCGCGCTATGGCTTTGCGGGCCGGCCCCGATATGCATGAGCGGCAGATCCGCGCGCTGATCAACAGGCCGAACGCTACCGCCTATATGGCCGAACTCGGCTGCCCCATCCTGCTCGTTGCCGCGCGCCACGATAGCTGGAGCCCGATCGTCCAGCATCAGGAAATCGCCGATGCCGCACCCGATACTGAACTCGTCATCATCGAAGACGCCGGCCACTTCGCCCCCGTGGAGCGGCCTGCCGAAGTCACTGATGTAATCATCGGCTGGCTGACACGTCGATTTGGAGGATTTGATGCCTGAGAAGACAGCGACCATTCCTGACACACCACTCTTCGACCGAGCCGGCTCGATCCGCGGCTACCGGCTCAACAAGATGGCAATGGCACTAGGCCAGGCGGTCAACCGCGACGCCTTCAAGGCCGACGAGGATGTCTACCTCGCCCGCTTCGGCCTGAACGATGAGGAGAAGGCCGCCGTCAAAAGCCGCGACTGGCACGAGATGGTGCGCCTCGGCGGCAACCTGTTCTTCATCCTGAAGATTGCCGCTGTCGACCCGACGCCGATCACTCAGATTGGCGCGGCACAGGCCGGCATGTCGCATGAGGATTTTCTCTACGAAAGACTGGGGAAGAAAAGACATGGCTAAAATCATCGGCGGCTTAGGAACGAGCCACGTCCCCTCGATCGGCGCAGCACTCGACAAGGGCCTGCGTGACACGCCGGACTGGAAGCCTTTCTTCGACGGCTACGAAGTCGGTAAGCAGTGGATGCGCGAGGCGCGGCCCGATATCGCCGTCGTCATCTTCAACGATCACGGCAATACCTTCTTCCTCGACCGCGTGCCGACCTTCGCCGTCGGTGTCGCAGAAACCTATCACCCAGTCGATGAAGGCTGGGGACCGCGGCCTATTCCAGCCTTCGAAGGTGCCGTCGATTTCTCCTGGCACTTCGTAGACAAGCTGGTCGAGCGCCACTTCGATCCGCTGGTCTGCCGCGAGATCGAGGTCGATCACGGACTGCAGGTGCCGATGGAACTCTTCTTCGGCCGGCCGGAGCGCTGGCCGGTCAAGGTTCTGCCGATCTGGGTCAACACGATCCAGTATCCAATACCCACACCGCAGCGCTGCTGGGAGATGGGCAAGGTGCTGCGCGAGGCGATCGAAAGCTGGCCGGGCGACGAACGCGTCGTCATCCTCGGCACCGGCGGCCTGTCGCATCAGCTTCAAGGCGCCCGCGCCGGCTTCATCAACCAGACGGCCGATCGCGCCTGGCTGGACGGCATTGCTGCCAATCCGGAACCTTATCGCGCCATGAGCCGCGAGGATTATGTCGAGCAGTTCGGTTCTGAAGGCGCAGAGCTCATCATGTGGCTGGTCATGCGTGCCGCCATGAATGAGCAGGTAAACCTCATCCACAAGCACTATCATGCCCCGGCCTCCATGACTGGTGCCGGCATGGTCGTTCTGGAAAACGCCGCCTGATGCCCGCCTTCTTCCTCATGCGCTGCTTGCACCATTCCGGGCAGGATAGCGCCCGCGACCTGCACCGCCCGGCCCATCGCGCCTGGGTGCAATCTGGTGGTGAAGGCCTTGCTAAGGTGCTGATCGGCTCTGCCCTGCTCGATGATGGCGGGACCTCGATCGGCAATTTCGGCATATTGGAAACGGCTGGTATCGCCGAAGCAACAGCCTTTGCACAGGGCGACCCTTTCAACAGGGCAGGCATTGTGGCAAAGATCGAACTCACGCCATTGCCTGCGACATTCCAGGCCGGACGCATCAGTGATCCGATGACACCGAGGACATAGAGTTTTAGTTCCGCCACGAGCGGGAGGGGTGCCCCGGAGAGGGGCAGATGAGGGGGCTGGCAAAACAAGAGAGGGAACGATCGGACCGAGAGGGACGGTCGCTTGTGAGCTATGGCCCCCTCATCCGGCCCTACAGTCCCGACCTCGGGTGCTCATCCTTTCTGAGGCCTCAACCGCAATTCCAGCACACGTCCGACAGTTTCTTCCAGCCCGTCAGTCGGGCCGAGGCCGCAAGCACCCGTGCGCTCCTGCACCTCGGCAATCTCCATCGCCAATCCGCCGCGAAGCCCAAGCGCATAGAGCGTCGCAGCACTTTCGCGCATCTCCGCCGCTCGCCGCCGCCCGTGCCGCGTCGTGCGCTCCATCTGGTATTCGGCAAATTGCGGCCAGCTGAGACCAGGAAAAGACCCTGAAAGCGACGAAAGGATCTCTTCGTAGCAACCGGATGCCTTTGCTGCGAGCAAGGCCTCGACGGTAATCGCCTCCAGCCCTTTCACAAATAGCGAACGCACCATCTTGATCGCTGTCGCAGCACCGGCTGCCGGCCCCGCAATCTCTGCCGAAAAGCCGAAACCCAGAAGCTCAGGCAACAGCCGCTCAGCCGGAGCACCGGCGAGCAGTACGGGCGTCTGGTGCTTGCGCGGGTGAACCGGCGCCATGACCGCCATGTCGAGATAATCGCCGCCCGCCGCCTCTACAGCGAGAGCTGTCTCCCGCTTTCGGCCGGGAGACACGGAATTGATATCGATCACCACTTGCCCCTGACGCAGATGCGGAAGCAATGGTTCGACCGCAAGCAGGCTCTGGTCGGCAGTCACGGCGCTGAACACCCAGTCCGCTTCCGAGAGCCCCGCAATGGTCTCGGAAATATCGGCGCCGCGGGTCCGCATCGCTTCGCGCACGGCCTCTCCATCAGAGGCAAGCAGGATATCATAGGCGATGAAGCTCAGGCCCGGCCGGCGCAAGCCCTCGTGAAAAGCTCGCGCCGCTTCGCCGTAGCCTAGAAACCCGATCCTCATCTCAGCCTCCTGTTTTGCGGATATGATGGCCCGTCCTTGTTGATCAGCAACAAAGTGCAGCAGCATTCACGCAAAGACATATCCGTCAAAAAGCTTACGGGCGGTCCGCAGCACCGCCGCATCGGTCACGACACCGTCCCTGACGGTCGCGACCACACTCATCTCCCCGGTCGGATGCTCCACCGAGATCAGTTTCTCGTTGCCATCGGGCACGACAGCCAATTTTGCCGCCGGCCCTTCCGGCAGCAAACAAGCCGTCGCCACGCTGACGGCGCCGAGCACGCCGATCGCATCATGGCAGCGATGCGGAATGAAGGTCCGCGTCGAGATCGCGCCACCAGCTCTGGCAGGCGAAACCATGGTCATCTTCGGCACGGATTTCTTCGCGACATCACCGAGATTCATCATCGGCCCGGCCTTCAGCCGGATCGCCTCCAGTTTCGCTTTGAGTTCTCCATTGGATTCGAGCGCGTCAGGCGTCTCCGTTCCCTCGATGCCGAGATCGCTCGCCAGCATGACGACGCAGGGCATGCCATTGTCGATAAGCGTGCATTCGATACCCTCGATGATATCGACGGCATGGCCGGTCGGCAGCAGGGCTCCACAGCTTGAACCTGCCGTATCGGCAAAGGTGATCGGCACCGCCGCCGCTGTGCCCGGCACACCGTCGATGCGGGCCTCCCCCGCGTAGGTCACCCGCCGATCCGGCGTGGCAATCTTCGCGGTGGCGACCTGCCCGGTATTTTCCATGAAGATACGCACTTCCGTCTGCCCGTCCTCGGCCTCGATCAGGCCGCGCTCGATGGCGAAGGGCCCGACACCGGCAAGGATGTTTCCGCAGTTCTGCGCATCGGTGACAATGGGCTCATCAACAAAGACCTGCAGGAAGAGATAGTCGATATCGACGCTGGGCCGCTCGGACCGCTTGACGACGGCGATCTTCGAGGTCAGCGGATCGCCGCCGCCCATGCCGTCGATCTGTCGCGGATCGGGCGAGCCCATCACGCGCAGCAGAAATCCGTCGCAATCCTCGGGCAGATCCTCAGCCAGGAAATAACCGCCCTTGGAGGTGCCGCCGCGCATCCACATGCAGCGAACGCCGTCTTGCGCGGCGGCCCTAGACATATTTCAGCCCCTTCTCCGCCAGCCGTTCGCGCATCTTGTAGATATCAAGCCCGAGCTCACCTGCGGCAAGCCGCCGGCGCTTCTCCTCTTCCGCCGCGACCCGCTGCTCGGCCTTGCCGGCAACTTCAGCAGCCTCCTCCTGCCGCACGACGCAGACGCCATCATCGTCGGCAACGATCACGTCACCTGGATTGACCAGTGCACCGGCGCAGACGACGGGAATATTGACCGAGCCTAGCGTCTCCTTGACCGTCCCCTGTGCAGAGATCGCCTTCGACCAAACGGGAAAGTTCATCGTCTTGAGATCGGCAACATCGCGTACGCCGGCATCGATCACCAGCCCGCGGCAGCCACGTGCCATGGCAGACGTCGCCAGCAGATCGCCGAAATAACCGTCCTCACAGGGACTGGTCGGCGCAAGCAGCAGGATGTCACCTGCCCTGATCTGCTCAATCGCTACATGAAGCATCCAATTGTCACCCGGAGGCGCGGAAATGGTCACCGCACTCGCCGCGATCCTCGCGCCCGGATAGATCGGTCGCATGTAGCTTGCCAGCAGGCCCTTGCGGCCCTGCGCCTCATGCACCGTTGCGACCCCGCAGGCAGCGAGGCGATCGATGACAGCCTGCTCCGCCCTCTCGATGTTCTGAACGACGACGCCCATCAGAGTTCATCCACCGTTCGCGGAAACACCGACTGGAAGCCCTCGGCATGCGTTGCCTTGCGCCCACCCGACTGCCCGCCGGAATTCCGCATGAAGTGATTGCCGCGGTTCTCGGCGACATTCTTGTAATAGTGCCAGAGATGCTCCTGCCCCTCCATGCACTGGATCGCCGCCCATTTCCTCTCCCAGACCGGTGAAATATCGAGGAAGACGTCGGGCTTCCATTCCATCTGCTCGGTCTGGTGCGGCTCGAAGAGATAGAGCTGTGGCGCGCCAAGGACCTTCTCGCCGGGATTATGTCCCCAGGCCTGCGCGATCATCCGCGCTTCGAGCGCCACCTGCGTCGCATACATATGGTCGGTATTGTAGGGATCCCACTTGGAGTGGCTGAGCATGAATTCCGGCCGTACCGCGCGGATCACATCGACCAGCCGGAACTTTGCCTCCTGATCGACGACCAGCGGATAGTCGCCGAGATCGAAAAACTGGATGTCGTGTACGCCAAGCGCCTTGGCCGCATTTTCCGCTTCGATACGCCGCCCTGCCTTTACCTTTTCCAGGGTCATCCCGGCATTCTTCCAGAGCTTGGCGCTCTCGCCACGCTCGCCGTAGGAGAGGCACACGACCGTCACCTCGTAGCCCTTTTCCCGATGCAGCGCGATCGCACCGCCGCAGCGCCAGACGAAGTCCGCCGAATGCGCGCTGATGACCAAGGCCGTTTTTGCCATGAACTAGTCCTTCCTTGCCACCGGGGGCGTGCCATGCGTGTGAAATGTTTCGATCGTTTTCAGACCCCAGGCCTGGCCTTTCTTGCGCTCCGTCTCTGTCCAGGTAACTGTCGACCAATCGGGCCTGAGGATCAGCCGAGCACCGGCATTGGCGAGCTCGACACGGTTGCCCGCCGGCTCCCAGACGTAGAGGAAAAAAGTCCCCTGGATCGCATGCTTGTGCGGTCCGGTTTCGATATGGACGCCGTTCTCCAGAAAGATATCGGCCGCGCGCAGAATGTCCTCGCGTTGATCAACGGCATAGGTCACGTGATGGAAGCGGCCCTTCGCATCGGTATGATCCTCGGAATAGGCGATGTCATAGGTCTTGTTGTTGACCGTGAACCAGCAGCCTCCAAGCCGGCCATTGTCGAGCTGGATCTGCTCCGTCACCCGGCTGCCGAGCGCTTTCGTCATGAAGTCGCGGATTGCCCTGATATCGCTTGCAAGCAGGTTCAGGTGGTCGAGCCGGCGCGGACTGGCGCCGCGCCCGTGATAGCGCTGGGCGATATTCTTCAGCGCTGGACGCTCACCTTCGGGCGCCTCATAGAGATGCGTGTCGTAATAGAGCTCGAAAATATGACCGTCCGGATCGGTGAAGCGATAGGAGCGGCCATGTCCCGCATCGCCGTCCACCCAGCCAAGGCCACAGCCCATCTCCTCGATCACCTTCACCCGCCGCTCCAAGGCTTCTGGAGACGAAGTGCGGTAGCCGACATGGCCGACGCCGGTCGTGTGATGGCGAACCAGCTTCAGCGTATGGAATTCATAATCGTCGAAGGCGCGCAGATAGGCGACGCCATCTTCGATCAGGCTGGGTGTGAGCCCATAGACCCGCGTGAAGAAGTCCAGACTCTCATCGAAACGGTCGCTGTAAAGTTCCACATGCCCGAGATGGGCGACGTCAAAGCAGGGCTCGGTCATGCTGCAACATCCCGGGCGATAGCCTCACCGGCTTTCGAAAATCTCATGATGATCCTCCTGGCAGGCGGACGCCTCCACGTCCGCCTGCCATTGAACATACTAGGAAGGTTGGCAGCAGCAGGCAATTTCGTTCTGCTGACGTGTCATAAGCTGAGGTTACAGACCGGCTCGGAACCAAGCTGAACACACGGCCTCCAGAGCCCCTGTCCGGCGGCCGTCACGCCGCCAATAACTAGGCGAAGTGGATGGTCTTCAGCTCGATATAATTGTCGAGACCTTCGATGCCGCCTTCGCGGCCCTGCCCGGATTCCTTGACACCACCGAAAGGCATGGCCGGATCGACGATGTTGCCGTTGATCGTCAGGCCCCCGGAGCGGACACGCCGCGCGACGCGATAGGCGCGTTCCGGATCGGCGCTGTAGATCGCGCCGTTGAGACCATAGGCACTATCATTTGCCTTGCGGATCGCATCCTCCTCATCGCTATAGGTGATGACGGAAACGACCGGTCCGAAGATTTCCTCCTGCGCGATCTTCATGTCTGGCGTCACATCCGTAAAGACGGTCGGCTCGACGTAAAAGCCTTTCTCTAAACCCGCCGGCCGCCCACCACCACAAGCTAGCGTCGCGCCGCCCTTGATACGGCATCGATATAGGTTTTCACACGCTCGAGCTGACGGCCCATGGCAAGCGGTCCCATATGCACAGTGGGGTCAGAAGGGTCACCGACCTTGATATTGGACACGGCGCCGAGGAAAAGATCGAGGAATTCCTGCTTGCGGGTCTCCGGCACGAGGATGCGCGTCAGCGAAAAGCAGACCTGGCCGGTGATCGGCATGGTGTAGACCATCAGGCTCGGCAGCGCCTGTTTGAAATCCGCATCATCGAGAAGAAGCGCTGCGGACTTGCCGCCAAGTTCCAGGCTGACGCGAGCGAGACGCTTGGCGCAGGCCGCAGCGATGTGTTTGCCCGCTGCGGTCGAGCCGGTGAAGGCGACCTTGTCGATGCCCTTGTGGCGGATCAGATAATCACCCGCTTCGCGCCCTGCCGGAACGAGATTGAAGACACCTTTCGGCAGGCCCGCCGCCTCGATGCATTCGGCAAGGATATAGGCTTCCAGCGGCGTTTCCGGCGAAGGCTTGGAAACGAAGGTGCAGCCTGCCGCAAGACCGGCTGCGATCTTGTAGCTCAGGAGCACCATCGGTGCATTCCAGGGAGTGACCGCTGCGCAAACGCCCACAGGCTCCCTGACGACCCGCACCTTGCCGCCATCTGCGCGCGTACGCTCGTCGACGAAACTGTAGGAATTGCCATCGATCAGATCGGCATAATAATTGAAGAGCGTCGCATTCTGCGGCACCAGCTTCTTCGTCAGCATGATCGGCGCGCCGACCTGCAGCGTCCAGGCTTCGGCGATTTCATCAAACCGCTCACTGATATTTGCGGCAATCTTGCGCAGATACTCGGCGCGCTCCCGCGGTGAAAGCCGCGGCCACGGGCCGTTGTCAAAGGCGTCACGGGCAGCGGCCACGGCCGCATCCATATCCTCGATCGAGGCCTCCGGATATTGCATGATCAGCTCTTCGGTGACCGGCGAAATTACATCGAGCATCCGGTCCGAAAGCGGGCTCACCCATTCGCCGCCGATGAAGAATTTCTCCGGCGCACGCAACACAGACTTTGGCGCGGTCATGACATTCATTGCTGCTCCTCCTCAGATAGGGTGACGGTTTGCTAGGCTCAACAGATCCGGCAATTTCCGGGGCCTCGGCACCGGATGCCGGGCAAAACCCGGCCGATGTCATGTCATTGCCACAGTGCCGGTTCCCTCCACGAAACCTGCACCTCCTCCGGGAAAGCAGAGTGCCAGAGGAGACTTTAGCGCGCAAGCAGCTTTCGAACAGTTCAGTCATTCTTCTCGATAAAAATGCATACGATAAAATCGGAACATTTGCGGATTTTTGCATTTTTTCGCACGAAATTGACTCATCTTGATTGAAATGGATTTATCTATGTATACATTTCGAAGGCATGACGGAGTACCGAAGGGAGCGCTGGAATGGCTTTGTTGAATTTCACCGGCAAGTCGAGGGAACGCACTCCGGAGCCGGAATTCGCAGACATGATCGAGGCTTGGTCGATCGAGGTGATGCCGCGCACGGCCGCCAAGATCGATGACTTTCGCGCCCTCCTGCCGACCGGGACCCGCGTCTATATCGCTCACCTCGACGGCACCCCGATCGAGGATATGATAGCTACGGCAAGGCGGCTAAACGGACAGGGATTTCCGGTCATGCCGCATCTCCCGGCCCGCAGCATTCCGGATAGCAGCACATTGGCGGACTGGCTGGAACGATATCGCGGCGAAGCCGATGTCCGTCAGGCTCTCCTGCTCGGGGGCGGCAGGGTCACGCCTGCAGGCGATTTTCACAGTTCCATGCAGTTGATCGAGACCGGGCTTTTCGACCACCACGGCTACACGCATCTGCATTTTGCCGGTCATCCGGAAGGCAGCCGTGATGTCGATCCGGACGGATCAACTGCCCTGGCCGATCGGGCACTGCGCTGGAAGCAGGATCTCGCCTCGCGAACCGATGCGAAGCTTGCCATTGCCACCCAGTTCGCCTTCGACCCGCAGCCCATCATCGACTGGGCGGAGCGCATCCAGGCAGCCGGCGTCACCATGCCCATCCATGTCGGCATTGCCGGCCCTGCCAAATTGCAGACGCTGATCAAATACGCCATTTCCTGCGGCATCGGCCCCTCGATGAAGGTACTGCAGAAACGCGCCATGGACATGAGCAAGCTGCTCTTGCCCTATGAGCCAACCGACCTCGTCGCGGCCTTTGCCGACTACAAGGCAAGAAAGCCGGAAAGCCTCATCAGTCAGTTGCACATCTTCCCGCTCGGCGGCATCCAGGTGGCCACCGATTGGATGAACAAACACCGTTCCGTTGAAACACCTGTCGCGCTACCCTGAGACGGCCCCTCCGCGGGCCTTCAGGAAGTACCATGCCGACGCCCACTCATCCGAATATCAGACATATCAGGCTATTCGTCGCCTGTGCCGAGACCGGCTCGCTGACAGCGGCCGCAGCCATGCTCGGCATCACCCAACCCGCCGCATCCCAGGCCTTGCGGCGATTGGAACAGCTTCTGGACGTCGCCCTCGTCGAACGCGACGGCATGGCATTGACAGTGGAAGGCAAGATCGCCTTGCAGCGGTTCCGCCGCCTCTGCGATCTCATCCGTCAGGCCTGTACTCAGGTCGCAAAAGCAGCGATCGGCATCGTCGAAACCCGTCTGGGATGGCCCCACCTGCGCGCCATCACGGGTTTTGCCGAACATGGCAGCTTCAGTGCAGTGGCCCGCATGCTGGATCAATCCGAACCAGCCGTGCAGCGCGCCGCGCGCGAGGCCGAAGCCGTTATGGGCATTCCCCTCTTTGAAAACTCCGGCCGCAATGTCCGGCTGACGGCCGCAGGACTCTCCGCGGCCCGTTGGTTTAGTCTGACGCTCGCAGAATTCGACAGTCTGCGCGACGAACTCCTGGAGGCCCGCAACCACTATGCCGGCCGAATTTCCATCGGCACTCTGCCGCTGACCCGCACCTTCCTTGTGCCCGATGTGATCGCCCTTCTCGCCAATCGCCATCCGCTCGCACGCTTCGAAATCGTGGAGGGCAGCTATGAGGTACTGATCGACGATCTCGAGCGCGGGCGCATCGATATTCTCGTCGGCGCCCTGCGCAGGAGCCTTGTTTCGAAAACCTTGCATCAGGAACCGCTGTTCGATTTCGAACTCAGCATCGTCGGACGCGCCGACCATCCGCTGAAGCAACGTCGAGAAATCACCCCGGACGATCTCTCGGACTATCCCTGGGTCGTTGCCCGCCGCGATACGCCGTCGCGCGAAACTTTCAACACCATGGCCGCGACCTTTCCGGCGGACAAACCAGCCCGCCAAAGCGTGGAGACCGGCTCGCTCAACGCGATCAGGGGCGTGCTCCTGAAGTCCGATCACCTTGCCCTGCTCTCCCGTCATCAGATCCGCTATGAGCTGGAAGCAGGTTTCCTCGCAGCGATGGATTATCCGCTGCCGGGTTCCCGCCGCCCCGTCGGCATCACCCTGCGCCGCCACTGGCTGCCGACCGCCCTTCAGGCGGAATTTCTGGGTTTGCTGCGGGAACATTCGGCAGGACTGAACTAGCCGTTCTGTCTCACGATTGCGCGAGCAGCCACCATCGCCTCGGAATATGCGATAATGGTTCTTTCGCCGGGGGCGGCAAACATCGATACTTCCATGGAGTTCTCCAATGCCTTTACGCTGCGCCATTCTCGATGATTACCAGCACGTCGCGCTGTCCATGGCCGACTGGAGTGGCATCGAGGCGAAAATCGCCATCGATCGTTTCGACGACCATATCGCCGACACGGATGCGCTCATCGCCCGGCTGGCGGATTACGACATCATCATCGCCATGCGTGAACGCACCGCCTTTGACGCCGAACGCCTCGGCCGGCTGCCGAAGCTGAAACTGCTGATCACAACAGGCATGGCCAATGCCTCGATCGACATGGCCGCAGCTGCCCGCCTTGGCATTACGGTTGCGGGCACGCGCGGTTTCGTCGGCTCGGCCGCCGAACTCACCTGGGCGCTGCTGATGGCGCTGGTTCGCCATATCCCCTCGGAAGTCGCCAATTTCCGCGCAGCGAAAAATCCGTGGCAGCTCTCCGTTGGGCGCGACCTCAGGGGGCTGACACTCGGCGTTGTCGGTCTCGGCAAGCTCGGCCAGCAGGTCGCCACTTACGGCCGCGCCTTCGGTATGAACGTCATCGGCTGGTCACGCTCCAACACACCACAGAAAAGTGCCGATCTCGGCATCGGCTTCGCCGCCTCCCTCGATGAACTCCTGTCCGCCGCCGATATCGTCACGCTGCATCTCACCCTGAATGCTGAAACAAAGAGCATCATCGGCAAGCGCGAACTCGACCGCATGAAACCGGGCGCCATCCTTCTCAACACGTCCCGTGGTCCACTCGTCGACGAGCAGGCAATGATCGCAGCATTGGAAAACAGCCATCTCGGCGGCGTCGGCCTCGACGTCTTCGAGGAGGAACCTCTGCCCGCAGACCATGCGTTCCGGCGGCTCGCCAATGTCGTGGCGACCCCACATCTCGGTTATGTGACGGAGGAAACTTATCGCATTTTCTACCGCGATGCCGTGGAGGGTATCGCTGCCTGGATCGACGGAAAGCCGGTACGCGTCCTCAATTCGCAAAGTTGAGAAAGGCCCCCGCTATGCGGCGGGGAGCCATGTTGGTCAGACGGGTGCACGCGGATCATGCCGCGCAAGACGCCGCAGCAGATAATCGACCTCGGCGCGCGCCGTGGCGCTGAGCGCGCCTCCGGGCTTGCGCTGCGCATCCGAGGTGATGACGCCTCTACGCATAAGAACATGCTTGCGGACGGCCAGACCGATGCCGAGCTGCTGCTCATAACGGATCAGCGGCAGATGCGCGTCGAAGAGATCATGTGCCTGGTCACGCTTGCCGGCGGCAAAGAGGCCAACCAGTTCGACCAGCATGTCCGGGAAACCATAGCCGGTCATGGCGCCGTCTGCGCCGCGCTCCGGCTCGAAATCAAGGAACATACCGCCATTGCCACAGAGGATCGAGAAGGGACGAAGCTCGCCGGCCTTCTGCATGGCGCGCAGCTTCGAGATCTTCTCCAATCCTGGCCAGTCCTCGTGCTTGAGCATGAGACAGGAAGGGTGATCGGCGATGATCTTGGCAATGACGCTGGCCGACATGACGACCGTCAGCGTCAGCGGATAATCCTGCAGCACCCAAGGAACGTCTGTGCCGACGGCTTCGACGGCCTGCGCGAAATACTGGACGATCTGCTCGTCGGTGCGAAGCGCCGGCGTCGGCGCAATCATCACGCCGGCAGCCCCCATATCCATCGCATCGCGAGCAAGCGAACGCATCGCCGCAAGGCCGGGTGCGGAGACACCGACAATGACCGGCACTCTGGAACGGCCGACCACCTGGCGAATGATTGCCCGCGATTCCGCAGGTTCCAGCTTGGGTGCCTCGCCCATGATGCCGAGGATCGTCATGCCGGTGACGCCACTATCCTGATAGAAGTCGGTCAGCCGATCGATCGACGGCGCATCGATTGTGCCGTCCGGCAGGAACGGCGTGGTTGCGATCGCATAGACGCCCTTCGCGTCAATTCCGAAGCTCATTGTGCATCCTTCCACGCCTGATAGCGTGCCTTCGTTTCCGCATTCATGGGATAGAGACCGGGAAGCGGCACGCCCCGGTCGATTTCGGTCATGATCCAGCCTTCCAGGCGCTCCTGCTCCGGCGCTTCGGCAAGCACCGCATCCAGCAGCGCGGCCGGGATGAGAACTGCGCCATCCTTGTCGGCAACGACGATATCGCCGGGGAAAACCGCAACGCCGCCGCAGGCGATCGGCTGCTGCCAGCCGACGAATGTCAGCCCGGCGACGGAAGGCGGAGCCGCCATGCCGTCGCACCACACAGGCAGGCCGCTTCCGAGCACGCCTTCCAGATCGCGCACCACACCATCGCTGACCAGGGCCGCGACCTTGCGCTTCATCATCCGGGCGCAGAGGATATCGCCGAAGATGCCGGCATCCTGCACGCCCATGGCATCGACCACGGCGATGCATCCCTCCGGCATATCCTCGATCGCTGCTCGCGTGGAGATCGGTGAAGCCCAGCTTTCGGGCGTCGCCAGATCCTCACGCGCCGGTACGAAACGCAGCGTGAAGGCTGGGCCGACCACCCGCTCCTGACCCGGCCTCAACGGCTTGGTGCCGCGCATCCAGACATTCCTGAGCCCCTTCTTCAGCAGGACAGTCGTCAGCGTCGCCGTTGAGACGCCTTTCAGGGTTTCGATGATCGAGGGATCGAGAGACATCAATAGCACCTCATATGCTCTGGATGAGGCCACCGTCGATGCGGATGACGGAGCCGGTAATATAGGATGCGCGCGGGCTCGCCAGAAAAGCAACCGTGTCTCCGTATTCCTCCGGTCGGCCGTAACGCCCGACAGGAATGGAGGCCGTGCTCTCCGCCGTCACGTCTTCCACCGGCCGGTTTTCGCGCTTAGCCTTCTGCTCGTCGAGGAAAGTGATACGACCGGTCGCAATGCGGCCCGGCAGCACGATATTGGCGGTGATACCGTCGCGGCCGATCTCGCGTGCAAGTGTCTTCGACCAGCCGACCAGCGCCAGGCGAAGGCTGTTGGAAATGCCGAGATTGGCGATCGGCGCCACGACGCCTGACGACGTGGAGGTGATGATCCGACCCCAGCCGCGTTCTTTCATGCCGGGCAACACGGCGTCCGTCACGGCAATCACCGAACGCACCATCATGTCGAAATATTTCGACCAGGTCTCCGCCGGTTGACCGGAGGCCGGTGTCGGCGGTGGCCCACCCGTATTGTTGACGAGAATATCGACGGGTCCGAAGGCCTCGGCAATCACGGCCAACCTCGCCTCGATGATGGAGAGATCGGCGATGTTCCAGCTGATCGCCAGCGCCTTTCCTCCCGTAGACACAATACCCTCCGCCGTCTTTGCAGCGGCGGCTTCATCGATATCGGCTACGGCGACGCGAACGCCCTCCGAAGCCAGTGAGCGGGCAATTGCACCACCCAGTCCACCACCCGCGCCGAACACCAGCGCGGTCTTTCCGTCCAATCGCATATCCAAGGCAGATACTCCGGTTTCGCCGGCATTATGGCGATCGCGAAAAGAAGAAAAATCTCGCTTTTCCTGGTTTCAGAAGATAGAAAATCTATTCTTATGGAAACGCGCTTTCTCGACACATTCCTGCTCGTTGCCGAGCTTGGATCACTGGCCGAAGCCTCCCGCCGCCTCGGCATTACGCCCGCCGCGGTCGCCCAGCGCATGCAGGCGTTGGAAGACGATGTCGGTGTGCCGTTGTTGACCCGTGTCGGACGCCGCGTCCGCCCGACCGACACCGGCCACGCCATCATCGAAAAAAGCCGCACGATCCTTACCGAGGTCCGCGATCTGCGCAGCCTCGCCAATGCCGACCTGCCCTCCGGGGAGCTTCGCCTTGGCGCCATCACCACTGCGCTGACCGGGCTGCTGCCAGCGGCTCTCCATGAGGTTTTCGCCAGCATGCCGCATGTCGAGGTCTTTCTGCTACCCGGCCCCTCCACTGATCTCTATCAGCGGCTGATGGACAGGGATATCGACGCGGCGCTCCTCGTAAAGCCACCTTTTTCGATACCGAAAACGTTGGAATGGGAGGTTCTGCGGGCCGAACGTCTGGTTCTTGTGGCCCCCGCCGATTGCCGGGGCGAGAACCCGCACCAACTCCTGAAGACACGGCCCTTCATCCGCTACGACCGAAACAACTGGGGCGGACGTCTTGCCGACGAATATCTTCAGAAACAAGGCTTGAAACCTGCCGAGCGCCTGGAACTCGATTCCCTCGAAGCGATCTCGGTCATGGTCGCCAATGGGCTTGGCATCTCGCTGGTGCCGGATTGGGCAAGACCCTGGCCCGAAGGCCTCAACATCGCCGTCCTCGAACTGCCCGTCCCCTTCCCACCGCGAGAGGTCGGGATGCTTTGGCCACGCAGTTCCCCGTCGCGCCGGCTGACCCGCATCGTACTCGATGCGCTCAAACGCTCGCAGACCGCTATGTAGCGCTAAAGCATGCCGCGCAAAAGTATGCCGCGGTTTTGCGATAACGACATGCGAAAACAAGAGCTTGAAGCGTGGCGAGTGAATCTGAAAGATCGCGACGCGCTTTAGGCTCCAGACTCAATCAGGCCCACCAAATGACGATGGCGGCGATGTAGCAAGTTGCCGCGAAGTTGAGCATGAGCTTGTCATATCGAGTTGCGACACGCCTCCAGTCCTTGAGGCGACAGAAAGCACGTTCGATGATATTTCTCCGGCGGTAGGCGACGGGGTCGAACGGTTTGATCTGCTTTCGGGTTGGATTGTTGGGAATGACAGGCTCGGTGCCGCGTGCAGTGAGAAAGTCGCGCAACGCGTTGCTGT